>NZ_FZOQ01000060.1:0-3259 GCF_900188175.1 Pontibacter ummariensis
GGTTGTTGGGGTTGGCGGCCACCTACTCTCCCGGCTGTGACACCAGTACCATCGGCGCGTCCGGGCTTAACTTCTCTGTTCGGGATGGGAAGAGGTGCTCACCGGAGCCATAGCCACCATTATCTTCGCACGGAGTGTGCCGTGCCGGATGCTTTGTAAAGTCTTTTAACATGAAAAGGGAGAGAGCGAGTGTAAGGGGCGGGCCGTTGTTCGGCCTGTGCTTTGCGCACTTGCCAGGGCATAGTGCCTGGGCTTTAGAACGCGCTCGGGCAATTAGTACCGCTCGGCTTTGCTATTTCTAGCTTTACACCTGCGGCCTATCAACGTCATCGTCTCTGACGGCCCTTAAGGGAGATCTCATCTTGGGGCGGGTTTCGCACTTAGATGCTTTCAGCGCTTATCCCGTCCGAGCGTAGCTACCCTGCGCTGCGGCTGGCGCCACAACAGGTCCACCAGAGGCTCGTCCAACCCGGTCCTCTCGTACTAAGGTCAGGACCCCTCAAATCTCCGACGCCCACAACAGATAGGGACCGAACTGTCTCACGACGTTCTGAACCCAGCTCGCGTGCCACTTTAATCGGCGAACAGCCGAACCCTTGGGACCTTCTCCAGCCCCAGGACGTGACGAGCCGACATCGAGGTGCCAAACCTCCCCGTCGATATGAGCTCTTGGGGGAGATCAGCCTGTTATCCCCAGAGTACCTTTTATCCTTTGAGCGATGGCCCTTCCATGCGGAACCACCGGATCACTATATCCGCCTTTCGGCCCTGCTCGGCTTGTGGGCCTCACAGTCAAGCTCCCTTGTGCTATTGCGCTCTGCGCACGGTTACCAAGCGTGCTGAGGGAACCTTTGAAAGCCTCCGTTATTGTTTTGGAGGCGACCACCCCAGTCAAACTACCCACCAAGCACTGTCCCCCACTTTTGTAAGGTTAGGCGCCAAGCAACTCAAGGGCCGTATTTCAAGGATGGCTCCACGACGCCTGGCGACGCCGCTTCAAAGCCTCCGGCCTATCCTACACATGAGTTACCCAGCGTCAATGCTAAGCTATAGTAAAGGTTCATGGGGTCTTTCCGTCCCGTTGCGGGTACTCGGCATCTTCACCGAGACTACAATTTCACCGAGCTCACGGCTGAGACAGCGCCCAGATCGTTACACCATTCGTGCAGGTCGGAACTTACCCGACAAGGAATTTCGCTACCTTAGGACCGTTATAGTTACGGCCGCCGTTTACCGGGGCTTCGATTCAATGCTTCGCCTTGCGGCTAACATCCCCTCTTAACCTTCCGGCACCGGGCAGGTGTCAGGCCTTATACTTCATCTCTCGATTTCGCAAAGCCATGTGTTTTTGTTAAACAGTCGCCTGGGCCTTTTCACTGCGGCTTCTTGCATTGCTGCAAGGAAGCGCCCCTTCTCCCGAAGTTACAGGGCCATTTTGCCGAGTTCCTTGGCCGTGATTCACTCGAGCACCTTAGGATTCTCTCCTCGACCACCTGTGTCGGTTTGCGGTACGGGCGGCCATGCAGTCATAACGCTTAGCGGGTTTTCTCGGGAGCCTGATTAGGGACACTGTCTCCGCCCCCGAAGGGTTGGAGTACTTTCGGCTTTCAGCAGGTCCGGCGTACTTCACTACCAAACCTATACCTACGGCCTTAAACGCACTATTCCGTCAGTGCGCGGTCCTTTCACTTCTCCGTCACCGCATCGCTATGCATGGCCGGTGCTGGAATATTAACCAGCTGTCCATCGACCTGCGCTTTCGCCTCGGCCTTAGGACCCGACTAACCCTGATCCGATTAGCGTTGATCAGGAAACCTTGGTCTTTCGGTGTGCGGGTTTCTCGCCCGCATTATCGTTACTTATGCCTACATTTGCTTTTCCCTCCGCTCCAGCGCGCCTCGCCGGCCCGCCTTCACTGCAAAGGGAATGCTCCCCTACCAGTATAATAAATTATAATCCGCAGCTTCGGTATTAGACTTGATGCCCGATTATTATCGATGCCCTGTCGCTCGACCAGTGAGCTGTTACGCACTCTTTAAAGGAATGGCTGCTTCCAAGCCAACCTCCTGGCTGTCTAAGCAACTGGACCCCCTTTGTTCAACTTAGTCTAAATTTAGGGACCTTAGCTGGCGGTCTGGGTTCTTTCCCTCTCGGCCCGGGACCTTAGCACCCCGAGCCTCACTGCCGCGTATATCAAGTGGCATTCGGAGTTCGTCTGGATTCGGTAGGATGTGACTCCCCCTAGTCCAATCGGTAGCTCTACCTCCACATGACTCCACCGCGACGCTGCCCCTAAAGGCATTTCGGGGAGTACGAGCTATTTCTCAGTTTGATTGGCCTTTCACCCCTACCCACAGGTCATCCAAATACTTTTCAACGTAAACTGGTTCGGACCTCCAACTGGTTTTACCCAGCCTTCATCCTGCCCATGGGTAGATCACAAAGTTTCGCGTCTACCCCCCCTGACTCTGCGCCCTGTTCAGACTCGCTTTCGCTGCGGCTCCGTGCCTAAAAACACTTAACCTTGCCAGGGAGGAGTAACTCGTAGGCTCATTATGCAAAAGGCACGCCGTCACCGCACAAAGCGGCTCCGACAGCTTGTAGGCGCATGGTTTCAGGGTCTGTTTCACCCCCTTATTCAGGGTACTTTTCACCTTTCCCTCACGGTACTGGTTCACTATCGGTCTCTCAGGAGTATTTAGCCTTAGCGGATGGTGCCGCTGGATTCAGGCGGGATTTCTCCGGTCCCGCCCTACTCAGGATACCACTAGGGCCAAGCAGCTTACGCTCACGGGGCTGTCACCCGCTCCGGCCTGCCTTCCCAGGCAGTTAAGCTTCAATACTTGGTCCCACCACGTGGTCCTACAACCCCGCAAGTGCCGTAACACTTGCGGTTTGGGCTTCTGCGCGTTCGCTCGCCACTACTTGCGCAATCACTGTTGTTTTCTCTTCCTCCGGGTACTTAGATGTTTCAGTTCCCCGGGTTCGCCTCCCTTAGGATGACTACTCTTCAAGTAGCCGGGTTGCCCCATTCGGAAATCTGCGGATCACAGGGTATGTGCCCCTCCCCGCAGCTTATCGCAGCTTGTCGCGTCCTTCATCGCCTCTGAGAGCCTAGGCATTCCCCATGCGCCCTTCTCTGCGTTCTCGGCCGCCCTACTCAAAGGGCGGCCCGCCTCTTTTCTCGTTATTGCATGAGTTACAGAATTAACTGTAACCTAAACTATTATTCTCTCTCCCATCATGTCAAAGAACTTCT
>NZ_FZOQ01000028.1 GCF_900188175.1 Pontibacter ummariensis
TTCCGTTCAGCACCATGCGATGATCTTTCCACTGCCCCCCGCGCTGTCCTTCACTATCAGGAAACAAATCCGATATCTTCCCCCACTGTTCATCACTTAACTCGTATCGTCTCATGATTTACTAACAAGCCAAGATGAACTGTTGTTTGATTCATCAGACAAAGCCTAATTCACTATCAAGGCAGTTCAACAATTCCTCATTAAATTCTGCGGGAGAACAAGGCAGTGCGTTCGTTTCCAGGAACTCCTGGATGTATTGTTGTAGAATCAAGTTTCCAGGCGAGGCTATCGCCGGAGCAGATGAATAGATTCCGTCTACATAATCCAAAAAGCTTTCTCTGTGCTTTTGGCTCTGTGGAAAAACATTACCACTACCAGTTTTATTGATGATATGCATACGAGGTTCAACACCTGAGTTAAACATAGCCAAGCTTACTTCATTGTTATAACCTGACAGCCTGGTATGTCTGTTCACCACCTCTGGATGGTACTTTATTTGAAGCAAGGCTGTTAACGCTTCAAACGTCTTAGCCGTCCGTTCCTCTTGTAGCCCAACAGTAGGATCCTGGTGAATAGCCTCATGAATTAACGCAGGTACAAAAGCAAAGGGGCTTTCACCTACAAACTCGGGATTAATTAGCACCATCATCTGACCTTCCAACTCATTAGTGGGTACAACCTTAGCAACAGCACTAAATGGTTCGGCCGCGTAAAAGATGCCTTTTACCTTTGGAGCGCCGGTCTCCGTTTTGGCGTTAAAGTAAAAGTCTAACGCCGCGTTACCCCGGGGTAACCTGTCAAAGCTGCCATTGCCGCTCCAATAGAAGGATGACCAGCCTTTTCCCGCAACACTTGGCTGTTAAAAATACTTAGCGCCTTCTGCGTGTCCACCAGCGGATCCTTATCCGCGTATTCCCGCAACATTTGCTCAGCCTGAGCTATGCCAACAGGTTGGCCTGACGGATAAGGATGGCTTGCGCCTAAGTAAAACTGTGGAAACATATTCAGGTCCTGGGGGGCAAATGGCTTAGCGCTTAATACCTCCACCGCCGTCAGGAGTGGCACCTGCGGTCATGGCACAGGCAAGGGCCAGGCAGGCCAGCAGACGCTGAACTGTGCCTATGTTGAAGAAGGGTTTGTCTAACACGTCGCCTTTGCGGGCAGGAGGCTGCGTTTCGGTGACTGTTTCAGCGTTGGTTAGCGGACCTACTCTCCATCGTACTTCCGCCTCTGTGTCAACCTTTCCCATACGGTCTGATTTTAGTTAAACATGATAAAAAATTAACTAATTGTTACTCATTATGTTACTTACTCACCGCAGGTTAATGGTGTGAATCAATATATTTTTAGTGTAAAAAAACAACAATAAAGTACATACAATAACTATGTAAAAGATGGCTCCCAAAAGGCTACCCTAATAGTAGCGACAAGACCTCTTGGGTATAAAAGATGCCAGACACAGAACAAGTCCTTTTGCCATGATGCTACAGCCTGTTCCTGTTCTGCTTTGGAGAAGTGCTATGTGTTGTAAGGCTATGCCCTGGCACGGACTCTTTGTTTGCCAGCATAACTTTCTACAGCGAAGCGGAAACGGCCCATAGAGCGCTTGCAAAAGCTACCTAATCCCTATGGAAATGGTTCGATAATTCCTCCTACGGGCTACACAATACGCCTTCAGAGCTACTTGGAAGCATTTTTTACTTGCTTCGGGCACTAATACAGTTAGTCTGCTTATTTTTTTCATCAAAACATTGGCTACTCCCTATAGGAGGTTTACAAGGTAATGTGCAAAGCTGCCACTGAAAGAACTTCTCTATCTCAATTGTCTTTCTCTTCATTTAATAAATCATGCAGGGCATTATAAATAAACTACCTTTTTTTATAATTATAACGTATAAAAACACTGGTTATAAGGCAGTTAAAGGCTCTTATTATACAGAACTTGTGACCACCGTAAACCAGAATCTAAAAATTTTAGAAAAGGTTTTACAGTGAAAGTCGCTGTACAGCTTCATTAAGCTTTATGTTTTCTCATGCTACTGATTTAGAACAATTCCTACCGATGCAGTGTGGCAAAAGCACCAGCGCAGGTTTGTCTAAGTTAACTGAAGGAACATTAGAAAGGCACCTAAGAGACGAAGCTTTTATTGTTACTCACTTGTAACCTCAATACCTAAAGGCCAAGTGTTAAACTAATAGCAGATACTCAGAAAGAGAACTTATGAATTAGAGTCTCAATTCAGCAGATTAAAAATGTATGAGCAAGTTACTCCTCATCTTCCTGCTTTTCTTCCTGAACACATATTTACTTTCAGCTCAGAATAATGGGGAGTTGTTCCTTTCCCTGGAAAAGCTAAGTGAAAGCTCTTATGGCTTCGAACTGGACCAACACCGTTATGAATGGAAGAGCAGTGAACGGTTTATAAGCAAAGGCTGGAAGTTCCGCCCAGGAGATAATCAGCAATGGAGAAGCTTGGGATATGATGATAAGGAGTGGGCTCTATTGGATACTGACTTTACCTTCACTAACCCTCCCGTAGAATGGCAGGGCATTGGCTGGTTCCGCCTCAAACTCACGATCGATAAATCTTTAAGGAATCAAGCTGTTGCTCTTGTCATGACACACTATGGAGCTTCAGAAATATACCTGGACGGTAAACGGGTGCATCAATACGGAAGGGTAAGCGCTGATCCAGAAAAGGAACAAGTACAACGTCCCTTATTCGGACAGCCTGTCATTCTGGCTCTGGATGATAAACCTGAACATTTGCTTGCTGTTCGCTACTCCTTTCATCGGGCAAAAGAAATTCACAGCCAGTATGGGAAGCTAACCAAGGTTAATGATCAGAATAGCACTGCTGGATTCTTAATTCACATTGACACACCCTCTAAAGCTATATCTCTTTATGGGGAGTCCCTAACTAAAAATCTTACCACCGCGATGATCATATTAGGAGTACTGCTCCTGATAAGCTTTTTTCACCTGATGTTGTACCGCTTCTATTCCCGGGAGAAGTATAACCTTTATCTGTCAATTTTCACGGCCTTGCTTGCCGTTCATTCCTTCACCAAGTTTCTGCCCAGCTATGCTACATTGACTTTTGAGGGTGTAATGTGGAGTAACATTGTCAATGTTCTTGTTGGAGCAGTCTGGCTACCAGTATCGATGCTGGCTATCTACTCTCTCTTCTATCAGAGGATTCCAAAATATGTGTGGTTTTACTATCTTTCCACCCCCATTCTTGCGTATGGTTGGGCTTTCTATAACACCCATCCCATAACTTCACAAGTAGCGTTCACTATAGCCCTCCTCAGTGTGGTTGACATTTTTCGTGTAGTCGTACGGGCGGTTTTGCACAGACAACAGGATGCCTGGATTATTGGGGTTGGGATACTGCTAAGTGAGATACCGCTGGTTGCCTATTTGTTTCCTTCGATGGACAACTACTACAGGTTCTTGTTCCTTTACCCCGTCTGTCTTGCTATTCCCCTTGCCATGTCTGTGCTGATTGCCCGGCGCACTGCCCGAGCTTATAAGCAACTTGGACACCAGTTAAACGAAGTAGAAAAACTGTCAGCAAGGAGTATTGCCCAGGAAAAGGAAAAACAACAAATTCTGGCCCTACAGAATGAAACTCTTGAAAGGCAGGTAAGCGAGCGTACCGCAGAGCTAAGGGAATCTTTTGAAAGCCTTACAAGAACGCAGGCTCAACTCGTGCAAAAAGAAAAGATGGCGTCGCTGGGAGAGCTTACCGCCGGTATTGCGCATGAGATTCAGAACCCCCTGAACTTTGTCAACAATTTCTCTGAGGTAAGCAAAGAGATGATAACAGAACTGCAGCAAGAGCTGGACACAGGGGATATTGATGAGGCCAAAGCCATATCAGTGGATATAAAACAGAACCTGCAGAAGATACACTACCATGGGAGCCGTGCCGACGCCATTGTCAAGAACATGTTGCAGCACTCCCACGGCAACACCGGAGAAAAGGAACTGGCAAACCTCAACATAATTATTGAGGAGTACCTGCGCCTCTCCTACTATGGCATACGAGCCAAAGACAAGGCCTTTACCTGTACCCTTGAAATAAACCTTGACCAAAATCTGGAGAAGGTGGAGGTCGTGCCGCAGGAACTGGGAAGGGTGCTGCTCAATCTGTTCAATAATGCCTTCTATGCTGTGCAGCAAAAGCTGAAACTGGGCTTACCGAAATACGAGCCGAAGGTGACGGTCGATACGCAAAGGAAGAAAGGACAAGTAGAGATCCGGGTCCGTGATAATGGAATCGGCATACCAGAGGGTGTGCAGTCCAAGATTTTCCAACCTTTCTTCACCACAAAGCCCACAGGACAAGGAACAGGATTAGGACTCTCCCTCTCCTATGATATCATTAGCAAGGGCCATGGAGGAGAGCTATCAGTAGCCTCAAAAGAGGGAGAGTGGTCTGAGTTTACAGTTTTGCTTCCGTACATACCTGTACCCGAAGAACTGCTGACTGCCTCTGTTGCTCCTCTCCCAACTGCAGATAATTTTCCACAGCCATAAAATCTTTGTGTATGTGGTCCAATAGTGCACTCCTTCGGTCTACCAGAAAGCTCCTCAGATCAACTGAGGAGCTTTTTTTATGGCCTTCGCCGGTAAGTTTTATGCAGCGAGACACAAAGCATACCCGATTTGTCAGTCCACAATGTGGTCAGAACAGATTGTGTGATGGTCATACCTCCTTTGCAACACAAGCACCCCCAACATCCGGCTGTATTCTTTGGCTTCATACCGTTAGCCCGCTACCCGATATACTTACCAACACTTTAACAGGCAGAGAAAGTAAAAGTACTGTACTCCGCACATCCTGATAAGTGTTGTAATTCTTTCCACCCCCACCTTAATAGTATGATACTGGAAATAATTTCTTTAGAACTATAGCACAAAAATTCAAGTTAAACGTAGATAAATACCAACAAATTATCCCTGTAGCAATTTCCCAACTATATCTCTATCCTAAATGTAAAGCTATGGAAGACAACTTAACCATTCGCCAGCTGATAAACACGAACGGATTGGTGGTGGAACAGGACAGCATTGCTGCCTTTAGATCCGTGTTTAGCGGAGAAGTGCTCAGTCCGGGAGATGCCGGTTATGAAAAAGCCCGTCAGATCTGGAACGCCAGTATCGATAAGCACCCTGGCCTTATTGCCCGTTGCAAGGGTGTGGCAGACGTGGTGGCCGCCGTAACTTTTGCACGGGAGCAGCAACTGCTGGTCGCCATTAGAGGAGGCGGTCACAACGTGGGCGGCAGGGCGCTCTGTGACGGCGGCCTGGTCATTGACCTGTCACTCATGAAGGGCATTCATGTAGACAGCAAGAAGCGCACGGCCCGCGTACAAGGAGGCGCCTTACTGGGAGAGGTTGACAGGGAAACCCATCTCTTTGGTTTGGCAGTGCCCGCAGGCGTTGTTTCCAAGACAGGCATTGCCGGACTCACCCTGGGAGGGGGTGTAGGCTGGTTGGTAAGGAAATACGGCATGACCTGCGACAATGTACTCTCCTTTGATATAGTAACAGCCGACGGGAAACCAAGAGTGGCCAGTGCTGAAGAGCATCCGGACCTGTTCTGGGCGCTTCGTGGGGGTGGTGGCAACTTTGGTGTAGTCACCTCTTTTGAGTACCGCCTCCACCCGGTAAGCACTGTGTTGGGAGGCTTGATACTGTACCCCAGGGATCACGCCACAGAGGTATTGCGGTTCTTCCGTGACTTCACTACGTCGGCGCCAGATGAATTAACCGCTTATGCCGCTCTTCTGCACATGCCTGACGGCACGCCTGCTGTTGCCATTATTGCCTGTTACTGCGGGAACCTGGCAGAGGGCGAGGAAGTCTTGAGGCCTTTGAGGGAGTTCGGCTCTCCCATCGTAGATGCCATCCAACCCATTCCTTTCCCGCAGATGCAAACCTTGCTGGATCCTGCCTGCCCCGACGGGAACCAGAATTACTGGAAGTCCTCTTTCCTGCGCGAACTCAGCGATGACGCCATTGCAGTGATCATAGAACACGCCAATCGGGCTGCATCTCCCCTCAGTGCCGTACTCCTGGAGTTTTATGGTGGGGCAGCCAGCCGTGTGAAACCGACGGAGACAGCTTTTGCGCAACGCCAGGAGCAATTCAACTTAATTGTTATGGCGCAGTGGGAAGACCCGGCAGAGTCTCAAAGCCATATAGCGTGGGCGCGTGACCTGGTACAGGCAACAACTTCATTCTCAAGTGAGGCGTACCTGCTCAATGCCTTGGGTGAGGAAAGCCATGACACCATCAAGGCAGCTTTTGGAGCGAACTACGACCGGCTGGTGGAGGTGAAGAGAACCTACGACCCGACGAACTTTTTCCGCCTCAACCAGAACGTACAACCAGCCGTTTTAGAAGAAAGGTAAACGGTTAGGACGAGGGAGTCTACTTCGAATAGCAATCTTTTGTAGAGCAGGCTTCGGGACTGCCCCTTCAGCCAACATAAAAAGCCCCTCTCAGTTGCAACTGAGAGGGGCTTTTTATGCAACAACCTGGTTTCATAAGCTACCTCATCCCAGGTCTGTTATTTACCGCGAGAAACAGGGAGAGCTAACGTAAGAAGTACCGATAGCTACTGTTACAGCGAATCCATTGGAGAGCGTTTGTGTTTTTTGCGTCAACTCAATGCAGCCCTTGGGCGCTTACCCGGCAGACTGTCGGCCACCCTTATTGGGTAACCACCGGTCTCTTCTTTTCGGCACCTGCCGAAGCGGCTTTTCTCCGGGGCTTCTTCTTTTTGTTCCACCACACCAGAAAACCCGTAACGGGCAGGCTGGCACAGATCAAACTGATAAAGAAAGCGAGGACCTTACCGGGCAGGCCCCAGACCGCTCCTATATGCACATCATAATTGAGCATGTAGAGCTGGTCGGCAAAGCTCGCCTCCTCGTACTTGTCTCCTTTTACCCGGTAACGCTCCAGCGTGTACTGGTCGTAATAATACTCGTTCCGGTTATACCAGGAGCCATGGTCCTGGTAGGCGATCACCTCGATGGCATCGTCTTCATGCTCCAGCGTGGGTGCCATGTAAAATCCTTGCGCATGCGGCTCCTGTGCCAGCGTTTTGTACCAGGCTTGGTCAAGCACCGGGATTGTATCCTGTGCAAGTACGCCTGCCTGGGAAACATCGGAATGTGGGTGGCTGTGTTCCGGCATGGCTTCTCCTCCCGATGTGACGTAATACAGGCCATCGGCAAACCACTCAAAGCTCCAAACCAGCCCCGTAACGGCCAGCACAAAAGCTAAAGTCAGACTATAAAACCCCAGGATGTTATGCAGGTCGTAGTTCACCCGCTTAAAGTTACCGTTCCATTTGACCTTGAAACTCTTGTCGACATTAGACTTATTCCACTTCTTCGGCCACCACATGATGAGCCCTGTGAACAGCAGCACCACAAATATGAGCGTACATGCCCCCACAATTGGCCGTCCGATCTCATAGGGCAACCAAAGGGCGCGGTGCCCGTCGATCACAAAACGGAAAAAATCAAACTCACCCTCCCCTATGGCCTGCTGCTTCTGTAAAAACTCCCCGGTATAAGGATTCATAAACACCGCCGTAAAGCTGCGCTTCCCATTTTCCATACCCTCGTATCCTACTGCCGCCGCACCTTCCTTGTTGCTGTAGGTGAGTCCGGTGGGCGTGTGGCCGGCCATGTATACCTGAGCTGTGTCCAGCAGCTGGCTGGGTGGCACAAAGGCTCTGTCCTGCACCTCCACAAAGCGCCAGGGCTCCAGGGCATCTTTTATTTCCTGCTGAAAAGCATAAATACACCCTGTGATGCTGACAATAAACACCACCACCCCGGACACAAGGCCCAGCCAGAGGTGTAGCCAATCATTCAGTCGTCTGAAGGCACTCTTGCCGTTTATCTTTTTGCTGTTCATCTTAACCTGAGGTGCGAGTTGAGAGAGAAAGAGAAATAAGACCGGCTTCACCCTTTGGATGAAGCCGGTCTTCCTGATGTCTATACTAAAGTTTGAAGAATCCTGCCACAAAATTGGCCTCCACTTCAGCGCCCTTGGTAGCGGTGTTGCTTCCCAGGTCGATCCTGTAAACATAGTTGCGCTTATTTTCTTCCGGAATGACCATGTAAACAAAGTTTCCTTCGTGCAGGGCGGACAACCTTCTTCCCTGCCCCCCATGCTCCGGAATGCCGTCGATGTAGGTAACCGTCTTGTTGTACAGGTCGACAATCGCTGTCCGCAAGGGGCCATCAGACCACATTTTCTGGGCCGCGTTTTCTACAGCGTTTATCTCTGCCAGCGCCTTTCCGTTGCCCAGGTACTTTAAGTGAGCGATGTTCTTGCCCCCCGTCACCGCTTCTACATCGAAGAAATAGTTGGGATCGAACGCCGTCTGCCCACTGTTAATGCGCAGGATGCCCCCATCCTGTGTTGTCTGGCTATAGCCGTTTGCCGGGTTAGAGTGAGAAAGGGCATAGATGTCGCCTTTCTCGTCTTTGATTAGGCCAGACTTCGTGTTGAAACCGCCGATCGGACCTGTCCGGTCATCTTCTATCACCTTCACAAACTCCAGTCCGGGGTAGGTATAAACGGCAACCTGTGCGGCATCCGTGTAAGGGGTTGCAAAAGTAACCGGATCGCTGATATAATAGCTCAGAAAAAGGTGGTTGCCGCTGATGCGCATGCCAGCGTAAGAGGGCCCCTCCAATTCGGTAATGTCGGAAACAGGATGCTGTTTGGTGCTGGTGACCTTTACCGTGTTGGCATCGATGGTGTGAAACTTCACCACGTCTGAGGCTGCGGAAAGCTCCAGGCCTAACAGGGTGTTGTCATCTACTTTTATAAGGTCTGCCAGGCTGTTATCAAAAGAAACGTTCCCGATACGCTTGAGCTGCCCGTCTTCACCCTGCGAAATGCCTACCACATCCACATCATCCAGGCCGCCAATGCTGTAAATGGTGTTGTCGATCTGTGTAAAGTCATAATAACCCGGCTGCTCTATGCCCTGCCCTACCGCAGAAAGGGTTCCAGTCATTACATCTTCAAACGGAACGGTATAATAGGTAAAGGTACCATCGCTGCCTGCCATGGCAAGCGACACAACATAGGGGTTTTCTTCAACAGGGCTCGGACTTTCCGACTCGCTGTCGCAGGAGGTAAATGCAACAGAAGCACCAAGGCTCAGGATAGGTAATGCCAGCTGTCTTGCTTTTTTAATCGATAACATATGCTATTACTTGTTTATGAAAAGGATAGAGTTGGTTTAAAGGACGTACCGTAGCTTCAGGTAAAAAGCACGGCCGGGTTTCTGTAAGTAATATTTGTCGTAAAGCCGCGCATCCGTCAGGTTGCGGACTTCAGCGGAGAGGTTATACTTCCCCTCGTTTAGGCTACAGGAGATTTCGAGGTTGTGCGACGACTGCGTTGGGATGATCTTCTTAGAATCCTGAGAACCAAGCTTTGCCCAGCTCAGGAAATACTGCTCCGAAAAGAAGTAATAGTAGTTCATGTTCCAGACAGCCCCTTTAGCCAGAAAATTTTTGAAAGTAAGACCGGCGTTGGCATTCGCAAACAAGTAGGGCGTGTTTGGCAGGCGGTAGCCTTTCTGGAAGTTTCGCTGGTAGCCGGAGTAAAGGCTGTAAACGGAATCAGCCTGGTCTGTGATGTCCTGAAAAGTTAACCCGCCGCCCATGTGCAGCCTTTCTTTCCACCTGTACTTCAGGCTTCCCTCTACGCCCAGGGTGCGTGTTTTGCTCAGGTTATTGTAGAATGTCTCCGGGCTCCCGCTCACAACCTGATAAATCAGGTCTTTTGCCTCCCGGTAGATAAAGCTGCTTTCCAGCATAAACTGATGGTCCTGCTGAAGGCTGAAGCTATAAGCGGCCCCGGCATTCAGGTTGTCGCTTTGCTCCGGCCCCAGTTCCGGGTTAGGCAGCACAAACAGGCCATCCCCGAAGATCTCCGATGCCCAGGGCATGCGGTACGTATGCTCATAAGAGGCTTTCAGCTGCAGCTGTGGGAGCAGGAAGTAGGAGGTGGCCACCCCATAGCCAAAGCTTTCCTTGTTCGACTCAAACGCATCAACACGGCGTGTGTCTGTCCCGAAATCATACTCCTTGCTGGTCTTGGCCTGCAGGAAGTAGAGTTTGCTGAAGAGCGTGGCACTCCATTTTTCAGAAGGGTCAAACTTATAGGCAAGGCCCAGCACCTGCTTGTTCAGGGAGTTCGGGAACCTGTTCTGTATTTTTTCCGGGTTCTCTGCATCAAACGCTCTCCTGTGGAAATACGTTAGGGCATAGTTAAAGGAAAGCGCGTGCTTTGGACTTATCGTATAGCCCGCATTAAACTGGCTGCTCAGTTCGTCATCGTACAGGGTGGTGAAAGTAGGGATTTTGGAAGGTCCTTCGGCATTTTTAGAGCCAGGTGTATAAGTGGCTTCCCCAAACCAGTTATAGGTGACCCCACGCAGGGTATCCACGATTTCACTTTCGGTCTTACTGTAAGAGCTGAACAGGCTTACGTTCAGCCCATCCACCAGAAGGTTTTCCTTGCTGTACTTCAGGGTAGGCACCATAGAGCGGCTATTTCGGGTAATGCCCCCATACACACTGCCCATGGTGGTACCTGTTTGCACCTGCTGGTCGTTTCCGGATGCCATAAGGCCAAGCAGGAGGTTATCAGCGTACTTCCGGTTGATAAACCCTGTTTCCAGCTTGATGTTAGCAGAGCGGTAGCGGTCGTGGAACCGTTCTACCTCGGCCGAGTCAATCACATTCCCCCCTTCCTTAATCGGCACCCACACCTTGTAGTTGTTGTCGGAATAGTTGTAATTGACGTTTCCTCTGAAAGTAAAGCCGGTAGTCGGGTTCGTGTGGGCTCCGTTTAGCGACAGGCGGTGGGTATTAAAGGAGCCAACCGCATAAGAAGCATCCAGAAAGTTGTTCTTTTTGTTCGTGACGATGTTAACCGCCCCACCCAGTGCATCCGTACCTAACCACACCGGCACCACACCTTTGTACACCTCTATCCGCTCGATGGTATTTACCGGAATATCGCTCAGGCTAAGCGAAGAACCAAAGCTTCCCATCGGAATCCCGTCCAGAAAGAACTTTACCTGGTCCCCTGAAAAGCCGTTGAGGGAAAAGCTAAAGTCAGACCCCAGGCCTCCCTCTTCTGACACCCTTACGCCGGACACCCGGTTCAGCACCTCTTTGGCATCGGAGGTACTGTTCTGTAGTTCTTTGGTGGATATAGCGGTAACGGCATAGGCCTGCTCATTCACCTGTGTGGTAGCAGACTTGCCGATCACTTCCACCCCCTGCACTTCAAAAGCCTTTTCCTGAAGCCTGATGTTTAGCTCTGCTTCTTGCGCGGCCTCTAGCAGAAGCGCCTTTTCCTGTGTTTCGAAACCCAGGAAGCTTACCTGCAGCACATAAGTCCCCGGCAAGAGCCCCGTCAAGCGGAACTGGCCCTGGGTATCGGTCGTGGTGCCGGTCCTGGTATCTTTTAACACCACGGTCACGCCAGCTAAGCCTTCGCCAGCCGGGGAGCTTACTTTCCCCCAAATGCTTGCCTTGTTCGGCACCTGTCCAAAAGCAGTCTGAACGAAACAAAGCAATACCAGCAGGCCTACACGTGTTTTAATATCTTTGAGATGCTGTTGCAAAGCACGAAGGTTATTTAGAATGATTTTAAACTATGGCAAAGATAGAAGAAAGAGAGAGAAAACTAAACCTATTTAGACTAATTATAAACTATAGCAAAAAGTAGATATATAGCCTATAAGGAGGAATAGCAGAAGCCCGCAGGTGTATATAGCTGAAAGACAAAAAGAACAGGACCATACTCAATTGGTCCTCTCCCAGCAAACCAAAGAGCTTCACCCCTTACCATGCGACCTGCCTTTAGCAGAATTCAAGAGCAGCGCTGAGCGGCCAGCGCCCTTTCGTCAGGAGGCTCCCACGATAGCTACAAAAAACAGAAACTTGCTAAGCGGTGGGTGCAGGCTTCTTCCCCTCTTCGATTTTTACTGCTTGCCTAGTGGAATGAAGTTTGCTATCCGTAACCAGCCCCTTTGCTTCGGAGTATAGCGAGCGAAGGAACACAAGCTGTATACCTTGAAAATATTCCACTTTTTCCTGCGCATCCTGCGCTTTATCCTAAAAGTCCTGATGCTGTACGTGCTGCGGCCTGTTGTCCTGTTCTTATGGAAAGGAGGCCACAGGATTTACGAACGCCACCAGGACAAACTGACAGCCCACTACTGGAGAAGGCAAAAAGACCGGCTCCGGGAGTTCGACTGGCGCAGGGCACGCCTGCAGGACTTTATGTTCCTCTGGCCCGGTGCTCGCCGGGTGCTACTGTTCCTGGCCCTGTGCTTCTTTGTCATTTACCTGGCTGTTTATATGGGCTTGTTGGGGGGTGTCCCTTCCCGTCATGCCTTAAAAGCGATACAGAACAATACGGCCTCGGAGGTGTACGCGGCGGGGGGTGAGTTGCTGGGCCGCTATTATATACAAGACCGCACCAACGTCCGGTACGAGGACATCTCCCCGGTAGCCGTCGACGCTTTGATCGCCACCGAGGATGCCCGTTTCTACCAGCACAGCGGCGTGGACGTGCGCAGCTCCTCCCGGGTGCTGATCAAATCGCTGCTGTTGCAGGAGGAAAGCGGCGGCGGGAGTACCCTAAGCCAGCAACTGGCCAAGAACCTGTATCCCCGCCGGGACTACGGGCTCTTCAGCACGCCCATGAACAAACTGCGCGAGATTGTTACTGCCCATAAGCTGGAGGGCATCTACTCGAAAAAAGAGCTCCTGGAACTGTACCTGAACACGGTGCCCATGGGTGGGAACATTTACGGCATCGAGCGCTCTGCCCGGCGGTTCTTCAACACTTCGGCAGATTCCCTGAAAGCAGAAGAGGCCGCCGTGCTCATCGGTATGCTGAAGGCTACCACCACGTATAACCCCAGGCTGCACCCGGAGGCGGCGCTGCGGCGGCGCAACGTGGTGCTGAGCCAGATGGCCAAGTATAATTACCTCTCCCCTGCCGAGGCTGACTCCCTGAAGGGGTTACCGCTTGCCCTGGACTACAACTACACGACGCATCACGATGGGTTGGCCCCCTACTTTCGGGAACAGTTGCGCCAGGAGCTGGCAGCCTGGTGCAGCAAGCAGGAGAAAGAGAACGGAGAGCCATACAACCTCTATACCGATGGCTTAAAGATCTATACCACGATCGACGCCGGGATGCAGGTGCATGCCGAGCGTGCGGTGTGCCGCAAAATGGCCCAACTGCAGGAAAGGTTCGACAAACACTGGAAGGGCCGGGCTCCCTGGGGAAAAGACGAGGCCGTGGTACAGCATGCCATGCAGCGCTCTGACCGGTACAGAAAAATGCAGCAGGCCGGCCTGCCGGAAGAGGCCATCCTAGAGGCGTTTAAGAAGCCTGTCTCGATGAGTGTCTTTAGCTGGGGCGGCAGCACCAAAAAAGAGATGAGCCCCCTCGACTCGCTGCGCCACTACGCTCGCCTGCTCAATACCGGGCTGCTCGCCATGGAGCCGCAGACTGGCTACGTCCGGGCCTGGGTGGGTGGCATCAACCACGAGGCCTTTAAATACGACCACGTGCTGTCGCGCAGGCAGGTAGGCTCCACCTTTAAGCCCTTCGTGTACGCCGCCGCCCTCGAGAAAGGCATCCCCCCCTGCACGTATTTCCCGAATGAACGCAGAACCTATACAGACTACCAGGATTGGTCGCCGCAAAACGCCACCGGGCAGTATGGCGGGGAGTATAGCATGCGGGGAGCCCTGGCGCACTCCGTCAACACCATCTCTGCCCAGCTGATCATGGAAACGGGGGTAGACCGAACGGTGGACATGGCACACCGGCTCGGCATTCAGAGCGAGCTGCCCGAGGTGCCCTCGCTTGCGCTAGGCACCGCCAACCTCTCACTGCTGGAAATGGTGAGCGCCTACGCCTCCTTCGCCAATGGGGGCTACCGGGTGCCCCCGGTTTATGTGGTTAAAATCACAGACCGGAAGGGCAAGGTTCTGCGTCAGCACGGGATACACCAGCAGCGGGAGAAAGTACTCTCCAGGACGAATGCGGCCATCATGCTGCAACTCCTGCAGGGTGTGGTGGAAGAAGGCAGCGCTGCCCGACTTCGCGCTGAGTACGGGCTGAAGATGGACATCGCCGGCAAAACAGGCACCACCCAGGAGCACGCCGACGGCTGGTTTATCGGGATCACGCCTAAGCTGGTAACAGGTGTATGGGTAGGTGCGGAGAGCCCGAAGGTGGGCTTCCGGTCGCTGGAGTTGGGCCAGGGTTCCCGCACGGCCCTGCCCGTGTGGGGCGACTTTATGCGGCGCATCGCCATCGACCCTGCTTTTCCGGGTTACTTTTACAGCCGGTTTGACCCCTTGCCTCCCGGTGTGGAAGCCCGCCTGGCCTGTGACTCCTATCGCCCCCCCGCTCCGGCCCCTGAGGAAAAAGAGGGCTCTTTCCTGGACCGGCTTTTTGACCGGGTCTTTGGAAAGGAAAAAAAGACAGAGAAAAAGAAGAACAGAGGCCGCTGGAGATGGTAAAGGGACATTCGAAAGCAAAGAGGCCAACCATGGCTGAGTAGCCCTACGACAACCTCTGTCTTTGTCTCTTACCGCCAACCAAGGTTAGAATGAGAAGCTAGGAGGTACTCCGAAGGGAAATAAAAAGCGTTGGAGTCTTTCCAACGCTTTTCTTTATAATCATTCCGTTTTCTGTACCGGAGGATAGTCCACGCCTTATAGCACCGCGCTTTCCATCTGTGGGGTAAGGGTAAACTCTGGCAGGCGAATGATCTCCCCTCCTCTTTTGGCCGACTCATGGGCCAGTATGCCCACGCAGGTAATGTTGGCTGACTGCCGGGCATTCGGGTAAGGGTCTTCTCCTGTAACCAGGGCACTCACAAAAGCATGCACCAGGTGCGGGTGCGATCCGCCGTGCCCCGCTCCCTGCGTAAAGGAAAGGTGCTGGTGCTCGTCAGAGTCGTAAACTCCCCCACGCGTAAAGCCCTGGATAGGCTCGGGTAGCAGGTGGGCATAATCCGGGCTTTCTACCTCCTCCGGTATCTCCGGCTCAGGCCGCTTGGCAGTGTGTAGAACCAGTGGCCGCCCTTCGATCAAAGGCCACTCCACAGACTTTTTAGAGCCGTACACCTCAAAGCTCTCCCGGTATTGGCGGGCCACGTCGAACAGCGAACGGTAAACCTGCGCGCTCAGGTCAGAATTGCGGAATTTGATGTGAGTAGTTTCCACAGCATAAGGAGAGTTATAGTGCCCCTGCAGTTCTTCGCGAATGGTGCCCGAGCCAAAGCAGGAAACGTACTCGGCCTCATCACGGGTCAAACCCAGTACGGGCCCAACGCAGTGGGTGGCATAATGCATAGGGGGCAGCCCCGGCCAGTAGTTGGGCCAGCCGTCCATGTCCTGCTGGTGACTGGCTTTTAAGAACTGTACCTTACCCAGTTCCCCCTTTTCATACAGCTCCTTCATAAAGAGGAATTCCCGCGCATACACCACTGTTTCCATCATCATGTAGGTAAGGCCTGTCTGCTGGGTAAGTTCCACAATTTGCTGGCACTCTTCCACAGTCGTGGCCATGGGCACTGTGCAGGCCACGTGCTTGCCGGCCTTCAAGGCTTTGATCGACTGAATCCCATGGTCCGGGATAGGCGTGTTGATGTGCACCGCGTCCACTTCCGGGTCTTCCAGCAGTTCGTCATAAGAAGTATAGCGCTTTTCTATGCCAAAGGCATCGCCAATTTCATCCAGCTTTGAGCGGGTGCGCTGGCAAATGGCATACAGGTTGGCATGGGGGTGGCGCTGGTAAATTGGAATAAACTCGGCACCAAAGCCTAAGCCGACAATGGCTATGTTTATTTTCTTCTGGCTCATGGGTTTTGTCTTTTAAAATTGCTTATAACAAGAATTAAATCGTCTGAGGGATAGGAATCAGCTTGGCGAGCTTCATGCCTCCCAGGTTAGGGCTTTGCTGATTTCTTGGCCCCGGGCTGGGGAATAAAAGCGCTACACCTCTTCTACTTTCAGGGGAGCACTAGGCACACCGGCCCATTTTTTCAGGAAAGCCAGGCCTTCCCGGGCAAAACCATCCTGGCTGGGTACGAGCGGGCGCCAGATGCATACAGCCCCCGCCAACTCCTTCACCTCTGGAGTAAAGCTTTCGATGGAGATGGTGCCCTCGTAATGGATGGCCTCCAGGCCACGCTTGTAAGCATCCCAGCGGGTTTGCCCCGTGCCCGGCGTGCCCCGGTAGTTTTCGGAGACCTGCACGTGTAACAGCTTGTCGCCTGCCCGCACGATGGCTTTTTCAATGTCAGGCTCTTCGATGTTCATGTGAAAACCGTCGAGCAACACCTTGGCAGCCGGATGATTGATATCCTGGATCAACCGCATCACGTCGGCTGCGGTATTCACCAGGTCAGACTCGAAGCGGTTGAGTGGCTCCAGGGCTATCTCCAGCCCCCTATCCGCAGCCAGCTGACTTACTTTACGGAGGTTCACCACAGCCCGCTCCCACTCCCGCTGCTTCTGCTCGGGCGACACCAGGCGTGCTTTGCCGACGGCCGAGTACATGGGGCCTCCGAAAAACGTTGCCCCCAGCCCCTCGCATATAGCCAGGCAGGCACTGATGTAGTCGAAGCTGTTTTTATGATAGGCCGGGTCGTCATGCGTAAGGTCGCGGCTGGTTCCAAAGGCACCGCATACAAGCGCCTCCAAGCCGTTTTCGATCAGGGCTTCCTTTACTTTTCCTACATCTATCAGCGCAGGGTCCTCCACCGGAATCTCCACGGCATCGTAGCCCATGGCTTTGATCTTAGGGAAAAGACGGATGCTGTCGGTAGAGAAGGGAGAGGTCCACAGCCAGGTGCTTACTCCAAAGCGTACGTTCATCATGTTGTGTATTTGTCTTGAGACTCACCTGCAAGGCTTCTTTTCCGGCGACTTCCGCTACAGGATAAAAGCAGCCTGCCTCGCTGGACTAGTCGCGGCAGATGGTCGGTTATCATCTGATTTTCTTTTAGGCACAGGAGGTGTGGCGGGTGCTGCTTTGTACTGGTGCACCTGCCACACTCCCTGCTCTCTTTACAAAGGCTTCTTCGCCGGCACCACTTTCATGGTACCGTTCATGATGCGCCAATGGCCAGGGAAGGTGCAAACGTAAGGGTAGTCGCCCGTCTTGTCCGGAGCGGTAAACGTCAGCTTTACGGTTTCCTCTGGATTAACCAGCTTGGTGTTGAAGAGAACCTCCGGCATCTGGGGCACATACTGCAGGTCAGCCCCATTTTTGGCGCTTGCCAGTTTATCGGCAGCGGCACCTACCGTTTCCAGTGCTCCCGGCTTGGTGATCACCAGGTTATGCTGCATAAAGTCCGGGTTCTCAAAAATGATCTCCACCGGTCTGCCGGCTTCCACCGTAAAGTCCTTCAGGTTATACTTCATTTCATTTTTGATCACGCTAATCCGGATCTGCTGGGGTGCCTCAGCCGAAGCAGTCGCTCCTGCCGCTCTCTGCGCTGCCCTGTTCCAGTTAGCTTTGGCAAAGACCTCGGCAACGCCTTCCTCCAGCAGGATGTTTTTGTCTCCTCCGTTCAGCACGTTGGTTACCTCGTATTTCCAGTCACCGGAAAGCGGAAGCTTCTTCCCGCCGGCTTCCAGGAACAGCTCTTCGGCTTTACCGCCAAAGCCCCCTGCCGAACCGGTGTCTTCCAAGCGCACAGCCACCACGTTTTTGCCAGCTTTCAGTACCCCGGCCGGCACCTGGTAGAGGCGCTTTTTGTCCCAGCTGCTCTGCATGCCGCCCACCTTCACGCCGTTGACCCAGGTCTCATCAGTATCGTCTATCGGGCCCAGCGACAGCATGGCTTTGCGGCCTGCGATGCCTGCCGGCACATCCACTACCCGCCTGAACCACACTTCTCCATCCATGTCGAGGCCGGCATTCTCAATATAGGTCGGCAGCTTCATCAGTTTCCAATGGGCATCGTCCATTGCCGGTTGCTCTCTTGCTATGGACTCTGCCTTGGCCTGTTGTTGCCGCTGCTTTCCGTAGTCTGGATGTTCCTGCAGGAAAGCAGCCATAAAGCCTTTCGCATGGCGGTTCGCCGCCACATAAACAGCTTTCGAAAGCCAAACGTCCTGCTTCACTTCATCTGTTTTAGAAAGGGCATACAGCGTTTTGCCCAGGGCATCGGAGGGTTCCTGCTCTGCCAGTTTCAGCAGAGCGGCCAGTTGGGTGTTGGGGTCTGAGTCCTTGATGAGGTTCGACTGCAGAAAGGCCTCGTTCGCCCATGTAGCATTCGGGAGTGTTTGCAAGGCTGCTTTCCGTACAGCAGTGGCCTCATTTTTGAGAGCCGCCTTTACCACCGCCACGGCTTCCTTATCACCCTTTTCCAGGGCACCCAGGCCCTGGATGGTCCAGAGGGCATGCAGGGCAGCCGGGTTAAAGCCCTGTGCATCTGCCTGGCTGTTTTTCACAAGATCATAGAGGGCCGGCAGCACGTCTGTTTTGCCCCGCTCCACCAACAGGCGCTGGGCGGTCAGGCGCCAGAACATGTTGTCGTTCCCCAGTGCCTCAAGCAGTTGCCCGGTGTCTTCTTTGTCCAGTTCGATAGGTTCGTGATCCTTTGCCTGCTTGTGTACCACGCGCCAGATGCGTCCGTGCGACTTGTCGCGCAGTGGGTTTTCGTAAGCGTTGCCCGCCCCGTTCTCTGCCTGGTAGCCGCCGCGCTCCGGTGAAGGAGTAGGGTTATGCTGAATAATAAAGTTGTACCAGTCCAGCACCCACACGGCCCCATCAGGACCGACTTTGGCTTCTACCGGCGACACCCACTCATCGGCGCTGGCCAGCAGGTTCCATCCGTCTTTTTCCACAAAGCCGGCGCCCTCCTTTTCTATTTTTGCCATGTGCACCAGGTGCCCGGTTGGTTCGCACACCAGCGCTACCTTGTTCCAGTATGCTTCCGGGTAGTTCCGGGCCGTATAAAAGTTATGTCCGGATGCAGCGGTAAAGCCGCCGAATACATCTACCTGCCGCACTTTGTCTGTAATGGGATGCATGGCATAATGGCCGTCTATTTTGGCACTGCCATCTGCCGGTATGCCTTCCACGTCCTGGAAGTGTTTGCTGGGGATGCCCACAAACACACTGTGCACGTTATTTGCCGTTGAGGCAAACACGTCGTTTGCCTCGGTAAAGCCCAGGCCCCAGGTATTGTTGCTGGTCTTGCCTACAAACTCGAAAGTGGAGGCATCGGGTGCAAAGCGGTAGACGCCCTGGCTGAACTTACGGGGCTGGCCTGCAATGGTGCCATCAAAGCCTGAATAGCCTACTACCCCCCAGATCTGGTTGTCGATGCCGTACTTAAGGTTAGAAGGGCCGGCATGCGTGTCGAACGTACCCCACCCGTCTATCAAAACCTCTCTGACATCGGCACGGTCATCGCCATCCGTGTCCTTTAAGAAGAGGAAGTGCGGGGCCTGTGCTACAATAAGCCCTCCCCTGGCAAAGGTCATGCTGGTCGGGATGTTCAGCTTATCGGCAAACACCGTGAACTTGTCTGCCTTGCCATCTCCGTCGGTATCCTCGCAGATCTTGATACGGTCATCGCCTACTCCATCTTCGTCGCGCACAGAGTTAGGGTAATCCACTGTTTCGATCACCCAAAGCCTGCCACGCTCGTCCCACTCCATGGCGATGGGGTTGATGATATTTGGCTCCGAAGCAAACAACTCCAGCTTAAAGCCAGCCGGCACCTGTATCAGCTTCTGGGACTCTTCCGGCGATAGGGGCTCCTGGTATAAGGGGGCGGGGTCGCGGTTCTCGTAATTCGGGATGTTGGCTTCGGGCCGGTACACCAGGTTGGGCATAGACTTGCGAAACTCTTCCCACTGGGCCTTGGCTTGGTCGCCCACCGCCCAGAGAATGCCTTCCCTCATCAGCTTGTGGAAGCCAGGATGGTTCCAGGTGCGCTCGTCGTGCCCGTAGGCCGTGTAAAACACCCTGCCCTTGCCCTGCTCGCGCACCCAGGTCCAGGGCTCGCTGTGCTCGCCTTCTACCCTCTCCATTAAAATGGTGCGGTTAGGGTTGTGCTTTTGGTGCACGTAGGTTTCATCCCAGGTAGAGAATTCCTCTACTCCTTTCATGAGGGGATGCTCTTTGTTCGTGATGTGGGCCTGAAAAACACCTGTCTCGTGTTTTTGAAACTGTGCCCCTACCATTTCGATGTACTTTTCTGAATTCTGGAAGCAGAAGCTGGCACAATGCACCGGTACGAGTCCCTTCCCTTCTTCCACAAAGTTTACCAGGGCTTCCTCCTGCGAAGGACTGATCTGCTCGTGGTTGGCATAAATGATCAGCCCGTCATACTGCGCCAGGTTCTCCTCGTTCAGGTCACTTAGGTCATCCGTGTAGGTCAGGTTAATCCCCTCCTTTGCAAGGGAACCTCCCAGCAGGGGCATGTAAGCAGCCGAGTTGTGGTGCTCGCTGTTGTGCCCCAGGAACAGGAGCTCTAATCTCCTGGGTCCGGTATCATCTTGCTCGCGAAGGGCATTACAAGAAAACAGCAGGCCTCCAAGCAGTAGCAGGAGGATTTTAGGCGCTATGTTTTTCATAAGCAGCATAAATGGTTAGTGACTGCTCAATTTCAACATATTACGTTTGAAAAACTCACTCTTTTTTTGCAGATTATGACTGAATTTTAACATTTAGCGGAAAAACAAGCGCCTAACCAGACAAAAAAGTGTAACATGAAGTTAGCACTTCAAAAATCCCCTATCCCTGCCAGCCAAGCATTTGTGGTGAAGTACCTGAAAGAAGCGCACTTCGACGCGAACTGGCATTTTCACCCCGAGTACCAGCTCTTTGTGGTGCTTCGCGGCAGTGGCACCCGCTTTATCGGCGACCAGGTAAAGCCTTTCCGTGAAGGCGACATGGTGTTTATCGGCCCAAACCTGCCCCACCTCTGGCGCAGTGATGCCGAGTACTTTGAAGGCAGGGCGGATTACTGGACCGAAGGCATCGTCGTGTACTTTCAGGAAGATTTTCTGGGCAATGCTTTTCTGCAGAAAGAAGAAATGCACCGGGTCAAGCATCTTTTCCAGATGGCCTGCCGGGGCGTAGACGTAGTGGGCAGCACAGCCGAAAAGGTGAAAAGCCTGTTACGGCAGCTGCTAAAGCTGGATGGCTTTGATAAGGTGCTGCAGTTTCTGCAGATCCTGCACGTGCTCGCCCAGGCTAACTGCTGCCAGCCCATTGCCAGCCTGGGCTATACCAATACGCTAAAGGCTTCTGACACAGAAAGGATGAACAAGGTGCATGCCTATGTGATGAAGAATTTCAAAAGCAGCATCAGCCTGGAAGAGGCCGCCACCATCGCCAACATGGCCCCGGCTTCCTTTAGCCGCTACTTTAAAACCCATGCGAACAAGACCTTCTCCGGCTTCGTCTGCGAGATCCGCATTGGGCATGCCTGTAAGCTGCTCGTAGAAACCAACCTGACGGTCTCACAGGCCTGCTACGAATGTGGCTTTCAAACCCTCTCCAACTTTAACCGGCAGTTCAAGGCCTTCACCGGCCGGACACCCAAGGCCTATAAAAAAGAATTTGCGGAGCCATTGCTTATTTAAGCAAACATTGGCTCCGCAAACGCATTTATATCATAACTTACCTGCCGGCTCACCTCCCGAAAGGCCGTCCGCTGGTGGTTAAGGCGTAACTGCAGCCTTCCCTTTGATAAATTTGTTTGCCCACGGAATAAAGTGTTTCACGTTCGGGGCGTCGGTATGGCCGCCATCGTGCTGGCGCCAGGCTAACTCTCCCTCCAGCAGGCCCACATTAACAGCCGGCATTTTAGCTGTTTTGTACTCATGGCCTACCCCCAGGTCTTTGGCGCCTAACAGTTTAAATACCGGACCAGCGGCAACGGTGGCCATGTAGCTCCCCTGTTGGTCTACCCATTTGGCATCCCCTTGCTCCGGTATGCCATAGCTGATAAAGGTAGGACGGGGGGCGCACAAGGCAATTAACTGATGGGCATCTACCGGAAGGTCGTTGGCGTTTTTAGAACCGAAAGAGGCTTTTTCAGCGCCATACTTCAGGTAGTTTCCGGCCATCCAATGGTATTCGTAACTGCTGGTCAGGTTCTCTACTGCTTCGCCAAAATTACGACGGTGCAGTTTGGCCCCTCCCTGCCCCGAAGACCCAACCAAGGCCAGGGCAAAACGCTGGTCAAAGGCCATGGCAACCAGGGCTGCTTTGCCGTAGCGGGACACGCCTTCTATGCCCACATGCTTTGCATCCACCGCCGGGTCTGTTTCCAGGTAGTCCAGGCCCCGCGAAGCGCCCCAGGCCCATGCCCTTAAGGCACCCCAGTCGTCGGGCTTGCGTGGCTGCCCTTTGTTTACCAGTCCGATGATCCCTTTGGTAAGCCCGGCCCCGTTATCGGCCTGAATGCTGCCCGGCTCGATGAGGGCATAGCCCCAGCCTGCCGCTAACAACTGATGGGTGGTGGGCGGATCGCCGGCAGGCGGCGGTCCAAAAGGAGGCACCTGTGAGGCAATGGGATTATAAGCCGGGTACTTCTCAAACACTTCCTTCAGGGATGGGTCCTGCTGTACCAGCAACTCCTTTAACGCCGCATTGATCTTCTCCAGGCTTTCCTTGGGAGGCTGTGCAGGGGCTGGCAACGCACTGGGCCCAAACATCATCAGGACCGGTACCGGCCCCTTGGCATTGGCCGGCGTCACCACCGTCATCGCAATATTTACCTCCAGTAAAGGGTATGCTGCGTTATCCACCACGCCGACCAACTTCTTGGCGTTTACCGGCATCCAACCCACATACTCCCGTTCTGAGATCAGGGTCTTCCAGGTTACACTGGGTACCTTTTCGGGTACCCGGCCATACACCTCCCGCTCAAAGTCTTCCACAATCTCGGGCCGGCGCTTTTTCCACCAAGCCTCGGGCGTAGTTACCTTTTTGCCGTTCCTGAGCGTCAGCACCTCCGGCAGGTTGGGATAGGGGTTGGCCAGGGCTTCGTCGTAATTGGCGTGGTTGGGCGCCTTTTCATCCCCACTGGGTCCTGGCCGCAGCGCTTGTATGCCTAACTGTTCCATCATGTGCTGATGGTCTTGCTGTGCCGTAAAATGAACCACCGCAGGATGCCCCGAGGCTGAGAACTTCACTGCCTGTTGCGCTGATGCGGAAGACAGGGCCAGGGCGAATAGTAGATAAAAGGCTTTTTTCATACGATGATTGTTTTCACATCTTAGGGTTTACTTGTCAGTCCGGAACGGGGAGGCCGGCAGTCCTTCTTTGTTGTAGAAGTTAACACCAGCCGGGTTATCAGCCCAGGCATAGCGTACATATTTGGGTTCGGGTACTTCCTCACTCCACACCACTACTTTATCTCCCTCGATTCTGGCTTTGGCCCAAACGAACTTCTTGTCGGCTCCGGCAATAGCGAACCATTCCAGCTCTTCCCCATCAAGCGAGGTTAAACCGCTTCCCACATGCGTAAAGCTCAGGATAATCTTGTTGCCATCGATGGTGGAGGATTGGAAAAGCGGACCAGATGAAACGACTTTCTTATCGCCGTAAACTAGTTCCTGTGCTGCCAGCGCCAGGCGCTCTCCTACATCTTTCTTATTATCAGGGTGAATGTCATTCCACTCGCCGAGTTCAATGGTAACGGCCATGGCGGTGTTGGGCACAGATAAGGTCTCCAGGGCGGCCTCCCGCATCAGCGCCCAATTACTTTCAGAAGGCAGGTAATTCACCTCCAAAAAGTTCGGGAGCTGCACATACAGGAACGGAATATTGCCTTGCTGCCACTTATCTCGCCAGTCGTTGATTAAAGCGGGCAAGAGCTTTTTATATTCCGCCGGGTTACCCGCATTACTTTCTCCCTGGTACCACAGGATTCCTTTAAGGGTATAATCAGTGGCTGGTGCCACCATGGCGTTATAAAGGGCTGTGGGCTGATTTTGCGCGTTAAAGTAAAAATCACCGCCATTTCCGCCAGTAGCTGGACGAAAGACTTCCCCTACCTTATATTGCCAGTAGCCTTTCAGGTCCACCGTTTGTCCGTTTGCTTCAATAAAGTAAGGCTTGTCCGGCACAAAGCCACCTTTGCCCCCCTGGTTGGTTACCCGTACAACAAAAGTATTTTTCCCGTGCTTCAGCACGCCGGCAGGCACGCTGTATCTGCGCTGCGGATACTGATAGGTGGTGTTGCCTACCTGCTCTCCGTTTATATACAAGGCGTCAGCATCTACTATTCTACCCAAATGTACTTTAGCCGGCACACCTGTCATGGAGGCAGGGATATCTATTTCGCGCCGGTACCACACCACACCGTTCAGGTCCTTGATGCCCTGGTCCTCCCAATAACCCGGGATGTTGATGTTTCGCCAGCCTTTCGGTTTGTAAGCAGTTTCATACCATCTCACGGACTCCGTCAGCCCTTTGTCCTGCTCCACTTTTTTCTGGTTGGCCCGAGCAGCTGCCTGTGCGCGACGTTTGATACTGTTCACATAACTCGTGTCGCTGTTCCTCTCTATCGTAGCCAAAGCAGCAGGGAATTCTTTCAGCCCTTCTTTGCTTGTCCAGGCTTCGATCGGCGTTCCCCCTACACTGGCGTTGATCAAGCCAATCGGAACCTGGTACTGCTCGTAAAGCTTGCGGGCAAAGAAATAAGCGACGGCTGAAAAATTATTCACATCCTGTGGATTAGCGGTCTTCCACGCACTTTGCGGCAAGTCCTTCGCAGGCCCCTCCAGATTGGTGGTGGTAGGAATCCAGAAGTGCCTTATCTGAGGATAGTTGGCCGTGGCAATGTCATTTGCATAGGTTACATTGTGCAGCGACATCTGATGCACCATGTTTGACTGCCCGGATACAAAGTAGACATCGCCCAGCAATATGTCTTTGATCGTGATCTGGTTACTGGCTTTGATCTCCATGGTATAGGGTCCGCCTGCTTTCATAGGAGCCAAGCTTACTGCCCACTTCCCATCTGCGTCGGCCTTTGTCTTGTAAGACTTGCCCTTAAAATTTACAGTCACCTTTTCGCCGGGTGCCGCCCAGCCCCAGACCTTCGTCTTCGCGTCCCGTTGCAAGACCATACCGTCGCTCACCAGGCTGGGTAGTTTTACCTGGCTGCTTGCTTGATAGGCAAGAAGGCAGCATGCTACAAGAAAAATGAAGCTTAATTTTCTGGGTACAATTCGTTTATGAGGCATTATATAGAACTATAGGGTGTATACATTTATTCGGGTAGTGGACAAAGACCGGTAGCAGGTTGCGTTAGCATTTGTCTGACTTCAAAATGCTACTATTTTTTTAAAAGCGCGAGCAGCAGCAAGAAAAGCCGGAACATCTTGAAATCACTGCTTCTGGAAATAAGCTTTTAAGGTAAAAAGTATTGGACACTATCTTAAAAGTAACAAAAACTAACTAAAGTTTCCTGTTATCCTGCTAAAAGTGATGAAACTACAGCTGAAAAGCCCTGCCATGTTAGCTCCTGGTCAAAACTTTACCCGCTGCCGTACAGATACGGAAGAAGTACTAACCTGCTCCTTTTATCTAAAACAAAAGCCTTTCAGTGGGGACTGAAAGGCTCTGCTTAGTGCTATTGGGCTTCCTGCATCCGTTTCCTGGCCTCCATGCACCACTCCAGTTCTTCCAGGAAAGCCATTGTTCGCTTGTCGGCAGCCTCCTGCTCTGCCGGCTCTCCTTCTAGACTAAAGGCCTCGTGTACTTTGGGCACATGGTACCGGGCCGGCACCGTCCACACTTTCTTTTTCCATAAGGAGAACACAAGGGAAGGCAACAACAGGGCACCTCCGAATGGGCCTGTCGACACGGTGACCAGGGCGGTAGGTTTGCCTTTCCACTCTTCTGACAATAAGTCGATCACGTTCTTTAAACTGGCAGGATACCCGCCGTTATACTCCGGTGTGATTACCACAATCCCATCTGCTCGTTTTATTCTGTCAGCAAATTCAAGCACCTGCTTCGGCGGATCGGGCATAAACCGTAAACGTTCTTCAAAAATGGGGAAGCTATAATCCAGCAGGTCCACCAGATCGCAAGTAGCCAAATGATGCTCCTCAATAAAACGCTTAAAGTACAGGCCTACCCGATGGCTGTTGCGCTCGGTTCGTACGCTCGTGGAGAGCACGGCTATATGTTTCATGCTTTCAGCTTTGTATGGTTCATCATAATATAATATAGGTTGCCGTACCAGCCTGCTACAAGGCAATAGCTTTGCCATACTGGCTGGGGTTTAATCCTGTCTTCAGTTTAAAGAAGCGGCTAAAGTGGGAGGCGGTGTCGAACCTCAGGTGTAGGGCTATTTCCTTTATGCTGAGGGAGGAGTAGGAAAGTAGGTACTGCGCCTCCCGCAGCAATCTGCGGTGGATGATCTCCAGCGCACTCTCCCCTGTTTCCCTTTTCACTGATTCGCTCAGGTGCTTCGCGGAGATGTTCAGCAAGTCGGCGTACTCGCTTACCGTTCGCTTCGTCAGAAAGTTTTCCTCTACCAGCATTCTGAAGTCGTGTGTTAACTGGTACTGCCGGTTCATGTGCTTCGAGAAGCCCAGCAGGCAGACCTCGCAGGCTCTGTTCATTTCATAGAGCAGCTGCAGCGTTTGCAGGCGGATGATGTTCAGGTGAAAGGGAGCTCCCCTGTCAAACTCTTCGCTGATTCTCTCCAAGCCTCCCTTGATGGAGTTAAAGCTGTTCGCATCCAGGCTATAAACCGGTGGGTAATCCGGATTCAGTTCTAACAGGTTGTCCACTACAGAACCACTGATAAAGCTCTCATCCAGAAACTCCCGCTTGAAGAGCAGCATGTAGAGCAGCAGGTCGGGCGAGGAGTTCTCAAAGGAGTTCATAACGCCAGGTGACACCAGGTGCACCGTTTGAGGCTGTACTGCAAAAGTGAATTGGCCTACTGTTTTTGTGCTGCTTCCTCTCAGGCACAGGATCAGGGCATAATGGTCTGTTTTGATTGGCGGCCCGCTGGCTGTTCCCCCCTCATTGCTCAGCACGGCAAAATCCCCCCCATAGTCCAGGCTTTCGTACTTATTCATCCCGAAAGTCTGCTGCGCCTTCTTCTTCTGCGACAAATAATAGCCGATGGTAGACTTAATGTCTAACATCGGCGCCACTTCAGAGGGGAGAGTAGAGATGTCCGCCATGTTCCTGATTCCTTATTTTTGTGCTTTCCAGCTCCTAAGTTAGGGCTTACGCTCTAAACAGCAGCAGGGGGTGTCATTGTAGGCTAACAACTGTCGCTTTTTGCTGCACCAGCTGCATGTTGGCCTCCAGTTTTATTTCCTCACTCAAGACCATCCCGCCGGCCTTCGATAAGGGGTTAAAGGTTAGGCCAAACTTCCAGGCCGCTCACTTCAAAACCAGCCTTTGTGTTTCCCTCCGCATCCTGTGCAAGCCCCCAAACTCCGCATGCAGCTCCACAGGCTTGGTAATCCCCTTGGTCGTCAGGCGCCCGGAGAGACGATACAGGTTGCCCTTTACTTTATGAAAGGAGGTAGACTGAAAGCTGTGGGGGATTTACCCGCGTCAAAAAAGTCAGCGGACCGCAGGTGATTGTCACGCAGCTCTACCTGCGTGTTCAGGCTGTTCACGTCTACTGTAAAATGGATCTCTGCATTTTCAAAGCCATCGTTGTGGTAGGTTGCACCCCCACTGAAATTTCTGAAAGAGCCGGTGACCGTGGAGATAACCAGTGTTTTACTTTAAACTGTACATCAGCGTGCCCGGGGTCTATTACCCATTTGGTTGTGGTCATGTTTCTTTTTGATAGAGGCGAAGAAGAGTGCACTGCCTAAAAGCACAAAGCTTTTCCTGCGGCACTGCTTTGATAGGAAAATGGTTCAGGAGCGGAATTGCCACATATCAGGCTGACAACATCCTCCAGGGAATGGACCAGGTACTTGTCCGGGACGTGGATGAAGTACTGCTGTTCTATCTCAAACAGCAGGTCAATCACATCTACCAGGCCAAGCTCTAACTGACTGAAAGAGCTGCTGTACAGTACCTGGGAAAGGTCCTTCTGCCTGCGTTTACTTATAAGCCGGGCTAGCTCAAAGCGAACAAGGCTGCTTACATCATACATAGGAAAAGATTTTAGGGTGTGGTGTTACATGGAAGGCATTTATTAGGGCTTACTTCGCGGCTGCGCCTGAAAGTACTATTAGCTGACGATGGCTGATACAGTTAGGGCCTGTTAGAAGGCCATGAACTTTTCAATCTGTTCGTCTGTGAACCGCACCGTACCTTCCTTATGCAGGTTGCTGTTGTCGTCCAGTTCTGCCTCAACGCTTGGTAAATAGATCTTAAGCGGCATTATGTGCAGGTGCATATGGTTGGCAACGCCTGTAAAATGGTCTATTCCTCTCAGGTTCCCTTGTCGGCCCGAGGAAACCCCTACCAGGGCAGCCTTCTTCTCGTAAAAGCTCGCCGGGAATTCGCAGGCATCTATAAACGTTTTAAGAACACCCGGAAAACTGCCGTTATACTCAGGAATAACAAACAGGAACTTCTCTGAACCAGAGACCAGGTTCTGTACTTTGGCAAAGGCTTCACTTCTGCTACCATAGAGGTCACTCTCTATAAGAGAAGCCGGAAGTTCCGCCAGCGACAGCAGGTTCGTCTCCTGCCCTTTCTCCTGTAGTCTTCTTTTATAGTATTTCGCTACCCTAAGGGCGTTGCTGTCTGGGCGATTGGTGCCTGCAATAATCGTAATCATGCGTTATGTTAAATCTTGGTTTTACGCTGACAAATACACAGGGAACAGATAAGCGCTATCTCCTGGTACTCGTTTTCGGGTGCAAAATTAGTGTGGCCCTGCAGGGGCATCAATTCCCATTCTTCCGAAAGAAGAACCAATTTTACGGGTGCTGCGGGAGATAGGCATGGGAACAAAGCTTCTCGGATGTTTCCGCCGGCGCAGATCACACTTGCTCCTAACAACAGAACAAGAAGTGCTTTAGGTTATTTCTACAAGCAACTACATGCTTTAAAGCCTAAACAAATGACTCACAACCGCCACAATGCGTACAATTGGTTCTTTTTTAAGGGGTATTGGTATTGAAGCCGGCGGTACTAAATCGGACCTTTGCACAGAACCAAAAAATAACTGATATGAACAGCAAGACGAAATTCCCTTATGCATTACCAGACTTACCCTATGCCTCTAATGCGCTGGAGCCTGCTATTGATGCTCCGACCATGGAAATACACCATGGCAAGCACCACAACGCTTATGTGACCAACCTGAACAAGGCAACAGAAGAAAACAACTTAGGCGCTTTCCCGCTGGTGATCTGTTCAAGAACGCATCGCAGCTTCCTGTCGCCGTGCGTAACAACGGAGGTGGCCATTATAACCACAGCCTTTTCTGGCAACTGCTCACCAACGACAAAAGCAAAAACACCCTGAGCGGTGAGTTACAAAAGGCCATTAACAACACGTTTGGCAGTGTAGATGCTTTTAAAGCAGAATTCGAGAAAGCTGCAGCCACCAGATTCGGATCGGGTTGGGCCTGGTTGATTCTGGACAATAACGGAGAGCTAGCCGTTACCTCCACCGCAAATCAGGATAACCCCCTGATGGACGTAGCTGAAAAGCAAGGCCAGCCGCTGCTGGGCCTGGACGTGTGGGAGCATGCTTATTACCTCAACTACCAGAACCGTCGCCCCGACTACATTTCTTCTTTCTGGAGCGTGGTAAACTGGTCTGAAGTCGAAAGGCTGTACGTGGAAGCACAGCAAGCTTTAGCCTCCAAATAAGTCTTCCACAGCCAGTTGCCTCGCCCAGCTCTACCCTTATTTGTGCAGAGCGGATAGCCCCCACTGGGCAGTAATTTCCGTCCCTGCCCAACTAGAGCGAGCGGATCTTGCGTAAAGAATAAGAATGACACGAAAACAAGTGATGCCTATGAAAATTGGAGTTACTGGAGCAACGGGGCAACTTGGCCGCCTCGTGGTAAGCAAACTTAAAGAAAAAGAATCTGCTGATAACATCGTTGCCCTTGCCCGTTCGCCACAGAAGGCTGCTGACCTGGGCGTAGAGGCCCGCGAAGCTGATTACGACAAGCCTGAAACGCTTGAACGTGCGCTGGAAGGCGTAGACCGCCTGTTACTGATTTCTGCAAGTGAGGTAGAGAAGCGCACCGGGCAGCATAAAAATGTAATAGAGGCGGCCAAAAAGGCCGGTGTAAAGCAGATTACCTATACCAGCATCCTGCATGCGGATACCTCACCGATAGACCTGGCAGAATCGCACCGTGCCACGGAAGCAGCCATAAAAGATGCCGGCATTCCGTACACGCTCCTGCGCAACAGCTGGTACACCGAAAACTACACCAACTCCATCCCGGGGGCGCTGGCTGGCGGTGCTTTTATCGGCAGTGCAGGCGACGGTAAACTGTCGACCGCTACCCGTGCCGATTATGCGGAGGCCGCTGCTGCTGTTTTAACCGGAGAGGGTCATGAGGGCAAGACGTATGAACTCGCAGGCGACGAAGCTTATACCCTTCGTGAGCTGGCTGCGGAAATCTCCCGGCAGACGGGCAGGGATATTCCCTACAAGAACCTGCCAGCCGACGAGTATGCCGCTGCGCTTACCAGCTTTGGCTTACCCGAAGGCCTGGCACAGGCGATTGCCGGATGGGACGTTGCCGCATCAAAAGGTGCTTTGTACGATGATAGCCAACAGCTCTCCAAGCTTATAGACAGGCCTACTACCCCACTGTCGGCCGCTGTAGCTGATGCCCTCCAGGGCGCTTCTAAAACGGAATAAACCGCCCTGCGTTCCCGCACCTCTTTTTCTTCCGGGAAGGGCTATAGGAAACAGGGACAAAAGGAATAAAAGAATACATTAACCCCCAGCCTGCAAACAAAGTCTTTGCAGGCTGGGGGCTTTTCAGGCTTCCCGTAAAGTCGCGGCCATCCGTTTTGGCAGGATCTGGCACATTCCCCTTTTAACACCACAGCAGCGATGAAAGAGATGGAAAGCCCCGAAAGACGCACCGCAACTCCTCGCGATAAACGATCATCGCTTTTGTAAAATCTATAACTGTTTTCAGAAATACTGTAACACCTACCCCTGTGCTCTTTCATAGTTTTGCTTACCGTAAACAAGCAAAACTATGAACGCACTTACAAACCCCGGTAGTAAAACGTTACAGTTTGACCTGACTGCCAGGAAAAGCATTTTAACGATCGCCGGCCAAAAGGCTGAAGTCCTGACCTACAACAACAGCTTCCCGGGCCCTTTGCTCGAAGCACAGGAAGGTGACCAGGTAATGGTTCGCTTCCATAACCAGTTGCAAGTGCCTTCTAACCTGCACCTGCATGGTATTTTTATGTCGCCGGAAGATGACAAGCCGCACGAGGTCGTAGCGCCAGGCACTACGCTTACCTACGCGTTTGAAGCACAGGCCGGGAGCGCCGGCATGTACTGGTATCACCCGCATGCCCATGGCAGCGTCACCCGTCAGCTGTTCGAAGGCTTGTCCGGCCCCATGATCATCAGAGGCCCCCTTGATCGCATCGAACCTCTGGCATCCGCTACAGAAAAAGTACTGGTGCTGCATGACATTCAAATCGAAAACGGGAAGGTAGCCCCGCACGAAGGGATGGATTGGGGCAGAGGCAAGGAAGGAAACCTGGTGCTGGTAAACGGAGAAAGCAGGCCTACTCTGCCAATACCAACAGGACTGCTGCGGCTCAGAATTGTCAATGCCTCTGCGGCGCGTTACTATAAGCTGGGAGTGCCGGGCAAAAAACTACAGGTTATCGGGCTGGACGGCAGCTTTCTGGAGCAGCCTGTTTCGGTGGACACCCTGCTGCTAAGCCCTGGCGAAAGGGCAGATATTTTACTTGAAGCCACAGAAGCTTCCACGCTAAGTCTCCTGAACCTGCCTTACAAAAGAACGCCGATGGGCCCCAGCCAGGATACCCCGGTGGAGGGTGCCCTGCTGGCCACCTTTGAGGTGCAGGGCGATACCAATACCGTGCATCTCCCGGAGAAACTGCTCGAAATACCCGAACTGAACTTAGCCACGGCAACAGACCATAAGACCTTAACCTTTGGCGCGACCATGCAGCCTTTGCAGTTTACGATCAATAACAAGGTCTTCGATCACCACCGCACGGACCTCAGCGCCCGTGCCGACACCCTGGAAGTGTGGGACATTGTGAACCCCATGGGCATGGACCACCCTTTTCACCTGCACACGTTCCCCTTTCAGCTTATATCCCTAAACGGAGAGCCGGCCCCCTTCCGCGCCTGGAAAGATGTGGTAAACGTGCCTGCCAATAGTACTGTCCGTATAGCAATACCCTTCCGGAAGTACACAGGCAAGGTGATGTACCATTGCCACATACTGGAGCACGAAGATGTAGGCATGATGGGAAACCTGGAGGTACTTTGAACAGGTGCTGATAAAAAAGGAAAGCCTGGCAGTTCAACATCCTGCCAGGCTTTCCTTTTATGATTTTAGTCCCTCACACCCTGTGTGCACACCTTTCTGCTTCCAACTCCAGTTCCAGGGTTACATCGGTAATGGCAAAAGGCTTCAGGGCATTTCTAATCCCACTTTTGAGGGCTGCTACGGCGGCAGGCTTTTGAGCTTCTGAAACGACCACGTGGGCAGACAATACGTGGTGTTCCCCATCCAGCGACCACACCCTGAGCTGGTGTACATCCCGCACAGTGTCCAGTGCTAACAGCTTACCTTTTACCTCTTCTAAACGGTTGCTTAAGGGGTTTGCCTGCAGAAAGACCTTTAAAGCAGCCCAGGCACTTTTCACAGCGTGCAGCAGCATGTAAACCGAAATGGCCAGAGATAAAAGCGGGTCGAGCCACGGCAACTCAAAAAAGAGCAGCACAATACTAGCCACCAGCACTGCCAGCCATCCCAACAGGTCTTCGAGCATGTGCAGCGACACAGCGCGTTGGTTTAAATTGCCTCCGCCTTTTAGCCTGAAAAAAGCCTCCCCGTTTACAAGTATCCCCAACACGGCAAACAGCAGCATGCCCAGGGGCTCTGGCATGGTCGGCTGCAGCAACCTCTGGGCCGCCTCTGTTATTACAAAGCCGGCGCCGGCTAGCAGTATGAGCGAGGTGAGCAGAGCCCCGGCAACTGAATAGCGTTTGTAGCCATAGGTGTAGTTCTCGTTGCCCTCCTGTCCCGACTTCCGCTGCAGGAAGTAGGTTAGGCCCAGGGCAAAGGCGTCACCAAAATCGTGCAGGGCATCACTCATGATGGCCATGCTGTTGACGAAGAAGCCTCCGATCAGCTCTAACAGGGCAAAGCCCAGGTTAAGAAAAAAGGCGAAACGTATGTTGCCTGTAGCAGGATTGTAATGGTGGGGTCCGTGGTGGTGGTGGTGGTGATGTCCCATTTCTTAAAAGTTTAAAAGCCGTGCTCCTTCGTATCCAGGAAACACGGCTTGGTGGAGAACTTATCTTGCGTTTAAGGAAAGTTTCGCTGAAAGATGCACCACAGCGGCCAGCGCCACCAGTCCGCCCATAATGGACAGGTTCTGGATGAAGTCCATGACGGCGGTTTGTTGCATCGGTCCTTCCATGTTCCAGAAGGTGTGCATCATCAGGGTCATGGGCAGTAACAGCAGGATCAGCGCGATTGCCGTTTGCTTCACTTTAACTCCGGCGAACAGGAGTACTGCCCCTGCCAGTTCGGTTACCGTGGCGATTCCCAACAGGAACGGCACAAAGGGCAAGCCTTTCGAGGCCATCCACATGGCCGGCCCGTCCCAGAACAGGACCTTGTGCAGGCCTGCCACTAAAAACGTACTTCCAATGAGTATCCTGGCTACCAGGATAAAGCTTCGAACAGATGATTTTTCCATTTTTTGTTGCGTTTAAAGATTGATAGGAATTAGAAGGCGAACTGGGCACCTAAAGCAAGTTGATTCGCCGAACTGGTTGCGTAGACTTCCTGCCCGTTCTCCAGCAGTCTCCAGGTGGTGTTGGCGCGGTACCACTCCAGGGCGATGCCCAGCGGACCCGCGTCGTAGCGGAGCATGGGCACGATGATCTCATTCTTGAGGCGGGCGTTACCGGATACTTCTGCCAATACATCACCATCGTTCGGGTTATCCTGGCCATACATGACCCAGGCGCTTATATGCTTGCCGAATTTGTACCCGGCCTGCCCCCAGGCCCCGTAGCCTGCTATGTCACCGAACTGCAGCAACTGGCCCCAGCTCTGGCCGATGGCGCGGCCCCAGTAAGCGTTCCCCTGCAGGATGGCCCTACCGTATTCCAGCTTTGTGCCTGCCTGCACAGCTTTGCCCTCCAGGTTGCTGCGGGTATCCCCCTGCACCAGGCGCTTGCGGTCGTAGTGGCCGGCCAGGTTCACCTCCCATTTCAGCGGCTGGGTCTGGTTACTGATGTTCAGGCCAATTTCTGTTTGCGGTGTCCCTATCTCCCCTTCGTCACGTCCGTCTGCTTCGGCTTTAGGGCCGGTCCAGGAGCCGCGGAACACAGCCAGGTCGAGGCGTACTTTGGTGGCGGCTGTTGGGCTGCTCAGGCCTTGGTAGAGGAATAGGCCGGGGTTGCGGAAGCCGATGCCGCCTGCCGAGCCATAGCCCATGGCAAAGTGCGTAACGGAGTTCGGAAAGTGCGCCACCAAGGGTGTCCAGTTCTGGCCCAGGCGCAGCCTCGTCTGCCCTTTCTGCACCTCCACGTAAGCCAGGCGCACGCGCGGCAGCAGGTTTTCGTCGGCAAAGCCCCCTCCCCCTGCCGTGCCTCCCAGGAAGTCTAGCTCGGCACGACCGGTGGCGGTGATGCCGTGGGGCAGGTGATAGGCCGTGCCTTTAAAAATGAGCCAGGTCTTGCGCAGGTCGCCGCCAAACTGGTACTCCTCCTGGGTAGGCTGCTGGGGGCTGGCCCACATGGTAATGGCACCGTCGCCCAGGCCAAAGGTACCATCCTGCACAAAGCCTGACGCCGTGATAATCCCGTTGATGCTTGACTTGAAGTATGGCTTGCCTGCCTGCGTAGTGTCCGGTGCCGGCGTGGCCGGGAAGCGGAGGTCGATCTGGGCGTTAGCCTGGTGGAGCAGCAGCACATTTAAAGCTGCCACACCGATAGCGGTTCGTACTGTTTTTTTCATGGTTTTATTTTGTAGCTAATGGTATGGGCAATAAGGTGGCCGTCCGCCTTTTCAGGGGCAGCTACCTTATGGTGATAATTCTAGTCTTAATGAAATCAGAGGCTCAGAGAAGAGTCTTCGCAGCAGGTGGGAGGGAAAAAAGGTTGCCGCTGGCGAACTGTGGGCTTTTCGCTAAAGCGCCTCTGCCTTAAAGCCAGCCTTCACTACTGCCGCAATGATCTCATGCGCAGACAGCGTATCTGTTTTCACGGTAAGTACTTTGTCGCGGTTGGACGTGTCCACGTTCCACTCGCAGACGCCTTCGCTGGCGTTCAGCACTGGAGTTACTTTAGATACACAGCCTCCGCAGTTGATGTTCGTTTTGAATTGTAGGTCTTTCATGTTCTTGTTTCTTTTGTTACATATTTTGAACATGACAAAGGTAAATAGCGGAGTTGCCGGAGCTGTTACACAATTTCGGCTGCGTGTTGCATGATTATTAGTTCCAAAAGCCCGGCGAAACCCGGCTACCCAAACTTGCCTGTCAATAGAAAAAAGGACCAGAGCAGGCAGCAGGTGCTAAGGATCTACTTATCACAAAGGACAGGAGCTGGTTACGGCGGGCCACGGGTACACCTGCTGGCAGCAGGTACAGGCAACTCAAACGCGCAGGAAAGCCACATACAGCGCTTGCTGCCCTGCATAAAATATGCTACTTTCAGTTCTGTCTATCTAAAATTAAAAACCTGGTCTATTATGGAGAAGAACAACAGACATCCCCTGAACGGGAGAAGAGCGTTTTTAAACAATGTCACGAAAATAGCAGGGGCCTCCATGATCATGGCTGTGCCGGGTATCGGTCTTGCCGAAAGCTTGCAACCGGTAAAAAGGAGGTTCACTGTAGGGCAGGTCATTGACACCATCCTGAAAGAAATCCCTGGTGCTCCCTTCGCTAAAACCGTCGATCAGCTACGGTCTGGCAGCCTGGAGCAGGAAGTGACGGGAATTGTAACGACCATGTTCCCTACTGTGGAGGTGATTGAGAAAACAGCCAAAGCCGGGGCAAACTTTATCATCGCACATGAAACACCTTTTTATAACAACGAGGACCAAATTGACTGGCTCATGCAGGACGATGCCTACCGCTACAAAGCAGCGCTGCTTGATAAACACAAAATAGCGATATGGCGCTTCCACGATTACTGGCATGCCCACAAGCCAGACGGCATCATCATGGGCAACTTAATTAAACTAGGCTGGGAAAATCATTATAATGCAGACAACCCAAGAATAATCACCTTAGCCCAGCCAATGCCTTTACAAGCCATCGTGGCTCTTACGAAAGAAAAGCTGGGTATTCCTTCGGTACGCGTGGTAGGTAACCTAAACCAGAACTGCCGTACAGTTTACCTGGCCTTTGGCTACATGGACAGTAAAAGGCAGATAGCTGCTATCCAGGAGTACAAACCCGATTTAATCCTAAGTGGTGAGACACGGGAGTGGGAAACAGTGGAGCGCGTACGGGATGGTTTACGAATGGGGCAGAAAACGAACTTACTGGTGCTCAGCCATGCCGTGAGCGAAGAAGCCGGTATGGAATATGCCGCCAAGTGGTTGCAGCCTAAAGTACCGGGCACCAGGGTAAGTCATATTGCAACCGGAAACCCTTTTCAGTTTGTATAAAAAAGAAGGATACCCTTTAGCCCCTGGCAAGGTACGACCTCTTTCCTTATTACATCTCTGTCCTACCTTTCAGGCCAGCACTGTCGTTCGTATTTGGCGTTTGGATCTACTTCAGGTAGATGCTATTTTTCTGCATGAAAGCCGGGCTGTCGTACTTTCGATACTATAGCGCCAACTCAGAAGGCCTTGCAGTCAGCAACACCCTACATCATGAAAAAACTCTTTGCTTTACTCCTCACCTTCTTAGCCATTCCCTTCCTGCTGCACGCACAGGAGGCACAAACCTACATAATAAAAGCCGGGAAAATATTTGACGCAGAGAAAGGCGTGTTTCTGGAGTCCCGGGACATACTCGTAGAAGGCAAAGTGATCAAGGAGATGGGCAGAAACCTAAAACCCGGAAAGGGCGTTACGGTCATCGACCTGACAGACCATACGGTTATTCCCGGCCTGATAGATTCGCACACCCACTTACTGACAGACTTAGCGCCAGACAAGAACACCATTGGCGGTACCGTAGAATACATTACCACCCAGGATGGCGCCTATCGCGCACTGCGGAGCGTTAAGCTACTGGAGTCTTATTTAGCCGCTGGCTTTACCACTGTGAAAGACTTGGGCAACTCCGGCATGTTCCTGGACGTGTCTTTGAGCAACGCGATTGACGAAGGTTTTATCAGAGGTCCCAGAATGTTCGCTTCAGGCCCCATCCTGAGCTCTGTCGGTGGGCAGTTCCTTGGTCTTTCACATGATTACGGGCATTTGGCCGCAACAGAATACCGTATCATCAAAAGCCCCGATGATGCCCGCTTTGCAGTAAGAGAACATATTAACTACGGTACCGACCTCATTAAAATATGTGCGGATAATTCTCCTAACAACACTGCCTTAACACGGGATGAGATGCAGGCCATTGTGGAAATGGCGCATGGCTTCGGGAAAAAGGTCACAGCGCACGCCAACAGTCCAGCCTCCATCACCAGTGCCGTGCTGGCAGGCGTAGACGGCATCGAGCATGGCTACAGAATTGATGATGCCTCGCTGGCCCTGATGGCCAAGCACGATGTTTATTTAGTGCCAACAGATTACCACGTCGCCCCTATCGGGATCAAGTACCACAAAGACGGCGGGTGGACAGACGAACAGGCAAACAGCTTTAAGCAGGTTTTAAATAAGCGCCTGCAGTCTGCCGAGAAGCAGCAGGTAAAGATTGTGTTCGGTTCTGACATTTATGTAGATTTCGGAATGTCCCGTGGTGATGCAGCTAAAAATGTTTTCGTGGCTTACCTCGACGCCGGCATTCCCGCGCATAAGATACTACAGTACGCCACAAGTAACGCCGCTGAGTTTATCGGTGCTAAAGATAAGCTGGGTGTGCTAAAACCAAATGCCATCGCGGACATCGTCGCTTATAAAGGGGATCTGGAGAAAGACTTTAACAACATCTTCAACAAGGCTGCTTTTGTGGCAAAAAACGGGGAAATCTTAATCAACCACACAGGCACCACTACTACGACGGGGAGCCAAAAATAGTCTCCCTGTCCTGCTGTACCAGCCCTTCCCTACAGCCTCTTAGCCCCAACAATACATCCCGTGAGGGCTTGCTCCCGTTATAAAAGGCAAACCTAAAAGATGAGCAGATGGGGATGAAACATATACAGCAGGGCCTTATGGTCTTCTGCATCTTAATTGCCCTGGGGATGAGCAGTTGCCGGACCAGCAACGAAGCAGGCACCGTCGAAACAGCGTCCGAAACCTATAAAAGCATGGCGCCCCAGCGCGTGGACGTGAGGGGGAGCATCATTAGAAGCCAGTACAACCAGGGGCAGGTTATACTGGAGGTGGAAGGATTACCTTCGCCGGACTCCCGCTTTAACCGGGCCTTTGTGCTGGTGGAACCCATCACCCAGATCGTGGATGCAGAGGGTCGTACGATTAGCCTAAGCGAGTTGCGGCAGGGCCAAAACGTCGCCATCTTATTAAGAGGCGGCGGACAGGGAAATTTTGTAGGCCTGGGGGTAGCCCGAAAGCTATGGGTAGAAGAGCCCTTTTAATTAGCCAGCTGGGCTATGCACGAACAAAACCCGCCAAGGCCGCTGCGTTTAAAACGGACAGGCTAAGTAAGCTTCACTTTCTGCCACCCAACCGTCTGCTCCGAAGGCGACGCCGGTAGCCCCTCTGTATTGTAGAGGCTGGCTCCTACCAGGCTGTGTGCCCGGGCATCGCGCGGGGGCACATTATCGCTTCACGCAGTTCCTTTGTCTCCTACCACCCGGCTTTTGCCCAAAAAATGCTTCTCCGCACCCGTTATGGCAACACCAGGTGCTGTTTCTCACCCGCCCTCTGCATCGTTAGAACTGCCCGGTACTATCAGCCCCAGAGCCTGCTCTTTGGATCCCCTTGCAGCATTCAGTCATCGTCAGTCAGCTTCAGGAGCCTTATTTGCCCCAGGGGGAGATCAGGTTGCTCAGTAGTAGGTAAAGCTGCCAGATCATGTGAAAAGAGTTAGCGCAATGGAACAAAGCCCGCAAAAGCACCTCCGGCTTCACAGTGCAGAGGATTGATGGCACCAGCAGCGTCCCATAGCCTATTACAAAATTGAGCAAGGCCTGTAACAGGGCCGGCACAGCCGCTCAAACCGGCTCCACACACTGTTTAGCTGGTGTCTCTTTCCACCATGTTCAGGATGTTCTGTACAGGAACTCATCCGGACAGTGCAAGCCCTGATACATTCACACCAATGATATTATCCAATTCAAATAAAAAACATAAGCATATGGCTAAACATCCTTTTTAGACTTCCGTTAGTTCAACTACAATCGTTTAACTTATTAAATATCTGCTATGAAAAAATCAACTTTCCCTCTTTTGGCGTTTTTGCTAGCGTTCGTGCTGAGCTCCTGTGAGCACCTAAGCGATTACCTGGACGACCGTGACCCCTCAAAGCCAGATGTAAAAGAGTTTGCAACGGGGCTCTCCACTCCCATTGGCCTGGAGATGGACAAATACCACAGGCTGTGGGTAACGGAAGCCGGAACAGGCATGAATGACGGCGAAGTATCTGTCATCACGCAAAACGGAAAAGTTTATACCGCTATCGAAGGTTTTCCATCTGTGATAGGTCCTGAAGGAGACCCAGCCGGCTTAAACCATCTCTTGTATGAAGACGGCTCTCTCTGGATCTTACACGGTATATCAGGCAGGCTTTACAAGGCCAATGTCGCTAACTTTGTACCTGGCGATATACCTATTCAGGCAAGCGACCTGACCTATTATGAAATAGGAGATTTTGTTACGGGGCAGGGCTTTGAGGAGTCGAACATGTATAAGCTGACAAGAGGACCTGAAGGAGACCTGTTCATAGTAGACGCAGGAGCCAACTCTATCATTCGCCGCGATGCCGAAACCGGTGATTTGAGTGTTTTTGTGACCTTTGATAAGATAAAGAACCCTACTCCTGTAGGGCCTGAGTTTATTGATCCGGTGCCCACAGGCATTGTATATGAAGAGGGCCGTTTTCTTGTAACCACGCTCACTGGCTTTCCATTTCCGGAAGGACAGGCAAGGATCTATGAAGTTAGCGCAGCGGGCGACGTGTCCCTGTACCAGGAAGGCTTCACGACGCTGGTGGACATAGAAATGGGCATGCCCGGCTTACCGCTTGTTTTACAATATGCTGCCTCCGGCGAAGCGGGATGGATGCCAGGCACAGGCAAGATCATCCAGGCGACAGGCGATGAGGCAAGCGTGTTACGTTCCGGGCTTAGCTTTGCCTCTGACATGGAACTGGTCGGAGCCAGAAATGCCTATGTTACCAACCTGGCAGAAGGAAAAGTACTAAAAGTAAAGTATTAAAAGATGCGCAAGCTATTGTCAGAAAGGGGAAGGCAGCAGGTCTTCCCCTTTCTGTTACCCACCACCCGGATCTCCTGTAGATAAGAAAAGCCGCTCTACATGCATAGAGCGGCTTTCTGTATCACAATTTGCCAGTGCTACTGCCTGCCTCCTGTTCGGCCCAACCCTTTACTGCAGTAAGGATTCGTCCGGTGCAGGGTAGGAATTTAGCTTGTTATGGCAGAAACTTAGGTGCTTTCCGGTGTTTCGTCCCGGTCTCATAGCCATAGGCAATTTCCAGTAAAACCGGCTCGCTCCAGGCTTTTCCGAAAAAGGAAATGCCCACGGGTAACTCTTCTACAAAGCCCATGGGAACTGTAATAGACGGGTAGCCGGCATGAGCGGCAGGTGAAGAGCTTCCCAGTTGAAAGCTATCCCCGTTTACCAGGTCTGTTTTCCAGGCAGGGCCGCCAGTTGGGGCCACGATGGCATCCAGCTTATGGGTATCCATCACTTTGTCTATGCCCTCCTCACGGCTGCCTTTCATCAACTTGGCCAGGGCCTCCTGGTACTCGTTCGAATTCAGGTCTCCCTTTTCCTGGGCCATTTCCAGGAAGCGCTGGTTAAAGTGCTTCAACTCCAGGGTGTCTGCTTTGTTAAAAGCGATCAATTCTTCTACGCTTTTAATCGGGGCATCTGGCCCCAGGGACTTGAAGTACTCGTTTAGCCCGTGCTTGTATTCATACAGCATCACTTCAAACGAGTGGTTTCCGACCCCAGGACTTCCTATGGCATCGATCTCCACAATCTCGGCACCCTGGCTTTTCAGGAAGTCGATTGCCTGGTACATGAGGGAATCCACTTTATAGTTGGCCCCGAGTGGTGCCTTGTAAAAACCGATTCGCTTGCCCTTCAGGCCGTCTGCTTTCAGGAACTGGGTGTAGTCCTTGTAAACCTTCCCTTCACTGGCCAGCGTCTTTTCGTCTGCAGCGTCCACTCCTACCATGGCGCCTAAGCCAATGGCCGCATCGCGCACCGTGCGCGCCATCGGGCCTGGCGTGTCCTGCGTATAAGAGATCGGGATAATACCGGACCGGCTGATGAGCCCCACAGTTGGCTTGATGCCCACTACCCCACTCGCATGCGCCGGGCAGACAATAGAACCGTTTGTTTCTGTGCCAATGGCAAGCACGGTCAGGTTAGCCGCCACGGCCACGGCAGAGCCTGAGCTGGACCCACAGGGGTTACGGCTCAGGACGTAAGGGTTTTTAGTTTGTCCGCCAAGGCCACTCCAGCCACTCGTGGAGAGCTCGCCCCGGAAGTTTGCCCACTCGCTCAGGTTAGCCTTGCCAATGATAATGGCACCGGCCTCTCTTAACTGCTTGGCTACAAAACTGTCCTGCAGCGGGTAGGAGTTGGCCAAGGCCCTGGAACCGGCAGTGGTGGCCATTCTATCGTGCGTGTCGATGTTGTCTTTCAGCACGACCGGTATCCCATGAAGCGGCCCCCGCACCTTCCCCTCTTTTCTCTCTTTGTCCAGTGCTTCTGCTATCTGGAGCGCATCCGGGTTTACCTCTATGATAGAGCCAAGCGACGGACCGTTATCATCAATCTCCTCGATGCGGCTCAGGTAGGCCTGCACCACTTCTTTGGCAGTCAGCGTGCCCTCTTTGTATTTCTGCTGCAGCTGGTCTATTTCCAGTTCCACAATGTTGGAACCCGCCGTACGCACCACCTGATTTTCGGCAGACAGAGGTTTTTGGCAGGAAACCTGGAAGAACAGGCAGGAGGTAGTCGCGAATAGGAATGCCGTTCTGTGTAAGAACCGCTTGCCCGGTAAGGCATTCAAAGGTTTATGCATGTCTGTTGATGGTGGATTGCTAAAGTATCTATGCTTTGTTATCAGAACGCAGGATGAACGGTTATCCAGCCTGATTTGAAAGCGATCGTAGCAGTAAGTTAAGCCATTTTGCCCAGCTCTTAAAATTCCAGTCCAAAAATGTCCCACTCCTTTTAACAGAAGGACACCCTGCCTGCCCGCTCTTGGGTTCATCGTGTCAGGAAAAACTAAAGATGGCTGCGCCATGATTACCTCAGGACCACAGCAGAGCGGCTGTGATGCCTTGTGCTGCTTTCCGTTCCCCCACTCAAGCCAGCTGCTAGAATAGCCGACCGAATGCGCACGCGCAACAGATGACCGTTTACCTTAGAGAAGCATCCTGGCTGTTTAACAAGGGAACAGGCCGTCTAAAAACATCTTTTTGCTGGGAACACCAGTACAAGCAGGAGATGCAGCACCCCGGTTTTTCCTCTTATAACTTGTTAGATACCAATGACTGACGCACAGCTCCCCTTCACACCCGGCCTGTTAAAACGCCTGCCCAAGTCACCCCGCAAAGTGGCTGTTTTACGGGCATCCCGCATCGGTGATTTTGTTTGCGCCACCCCTGCGCTGCGTGCCTTACGGGAAGCCCTGCCAGCGGCAGAAATCACCATGATCACGCTGCCTATTTTGCGTGATCTTGCTGTGCGGTGCCCTTATGTTGACCGCTACGCTGCCTTTCCCGGTTTTCCGGGCCTCGCCGAACAGTTTTTCGATGCCCGCCAAGCCCTCGTTTTCTTTCAGGAGATGCAGGAAGAACAGTTTGACTTAGCGATACAGCTGCAGGGCTCCGGCGTTTATACCAATCCCTTCACACTGATGCTGGGCGCTGGAGCCACGGCCGGCTATGTGCGGCAAAACGACGGTGCCGGTCGCCTGGATGCCGCCTTGCCCATCCCACTGGAGGGGCACGAGATCAACCGGGTCCTGGCGATGACGACATTTCTGGGCGCACCCGAGCAGGGCAAGCACACCGAGTTTACCCTATGGCCCGGGGATCACCAGGAGGCAAAAGCCCTCCTTAGCGAAGCAGATCCGCCCTTTATAGGGCTGCATCCTGCTGCCCGTGACCAGGCACGCCGCTGGCACCTGGAGCGGTATGCCGAAGTCGCAACCGCCCTGCAGGAACGGCATGGGGGAACGGTTGTTCTGCTGGGCGAACCGGCCGAGCAGCAAACGGCAGAAAGCATGTGGCAGCTTTTAGATGTTCCGGCCCTCAACCTGGTGGGCCGCACCTCGCTGCCCGTATTGGGAGCCGTCCTAATGCGCCTCCATGTGCTGCTGACAAATGATACCGGTCCTGCCCACATCGCTTATGCGCTTCAAACGCCTACCGTCACCCTGTTCGGTGGTGCCGACCTCTTGCGCTACGGCGCTTTAACCCCCGGCCCTTTCCGCATCATTGCCCACGAAGTGGACTGCCGGCCCTGCACGCATAGCACCTGCCCGATCGGGCATCCCTGCATGGAAAGCATCACGGTTTCAGAGGTACTGGCAGCAGCCGAAAAAGTGATAAAACGCTCGCGCCACTCAGAACTGCTTTAAGACTAAACCAGGTTTTGCAATTTCTTTTGTTCTACGTAAAGCTGCTCTTGATATGGCCCGATTCGACACCCGCCCTCTGTACATGAACGCCCACGACTTTCGTTACCTGCTCGAAAAGCTCGGGCCGTCTCTGGGCTTCTGGCGCGCCGCTGAAATAGCCGCCCTGCGCGAGCAGGAGTATGAGGCACCCGTTCTTGATCTGGGCTGCGGGGATGGATTTTTATCGGCCATGGTGCTGCCGAAGATAGAGGTCGGCCTGGACCCGGACCAGGAGGCACTGGAACGGGCTGTCCTCCGCCAGCTCTACGCCCGCCGAATCGCCGCGCCAGTAGAGGAAGCAGCGCTGCCCCCTGCAAGCATCAGCACTATTTTTTCTAACTCCGCACTGGAACACGTGGCCCGGATAAACGATGCCCTAAGCGCCATCGCACGAGCACTGAAACCCGGTGGCCGCCTGATCACCACCTCTCCTACCGAAGCCTTTTCCAAAGCCCTGGCACTGCCCCTGAAACGATACGCAGACAAGCGAAACCGCCATTTCGAGCATTTGAACTTGTGGTCGGTGGAAGAGTGGGCACAGCGCTTAGCACCGGTCGGCCTCGAACTAGAAACAGTGCGCCCCTACCTGCGTCTGCCGCTTGTCCGCCTTTGGGACATGCTGGAGCTGATGCAAATGCTGCAGCTCGGTCGCCACCGTGTGTTTGGGAAGGTCTGGCGCCGGCTGCCCGACAGCGTTTTAGAGCGCCTGGCCCACTACGCTTCTACCGTCGACCTTTCCGCGCCACCCAGCAGCGGGGGGCGCCTGATCGTGGCAAGGAAAACGAAGTGAGGCTTAAAACAAGCTTAGAACCTCCCCTGGTAGATGGCGCAGGAGCGGCAGATCTCCGGTGGTTCCTCAGAGTCTAAGCTCTGGCGGAAGCTTTCGTATCGCTCCCCCTCCCACAGCTGGCGCGCCCCTTGCTTTACGGCACTGCCGAAGCTAAAGCGATCCGGGGTAGAAATCATACAGCAGGGCATGGACTGGCCGTCGTAGCTGAAGTACATGCCATCCCAGGGCCAGCTGCAACGCTTGCGCCCCCGGGCAGTGGTGGTTCTCTCGGAAGGGCGCACGGCTGGCAAGCGCAAGCTTACCTTGTGCTCTTGGGCAAGGGCACGGGCCTCGTCAAAGAAGTGCTGCACGCGCTCTACCGCCTCATGCAGCAGGGTCTGTTCGTTCACAAAGTCCCGCATGGGGCTATAGTGCTCCGGAAGGGTGGACTCCTGAAAATCGTGGCAGAGGTGCTGTGCAAAAATCTCGTGCACGTTAAGCTTTTCGGCCAGCCGCACAAAGTCGGGCAGTTCGTGCAAGTTTTGCCGCATGAGCACATAAATCAGCCGTAAGTGCGGTGTTTCGCTTTTAAGCTTCTCCTTGGCTTTCTTTAAAATCTCGACATTGGAGATCACGCGTTCAAACTTCCCGCCTACCCGGATGTTTTCGAAGGTTTCTGCCGTTGCCCCGTCCACTGACACATGCAGGCTGTCCAACCCGCTCGTAACGCAGTGCTCGGCCCGCCGCTGGCTAAACAGCGTCATGTTGGAATTGGTGCTGACCTTTATACCACGCTTCGCGGCAAAGGCCACCATCTCGAAGAGCTGCGGGTGCATCATCGGCTCCCCCAGGCCCTGTAGGTGCAACTCCTGTATCTCCGGAAACTCCCCGATCAGTTTCACAAAATCATCGAACTTCATGAACGCGAGCGGCTTTCCATCTTTTCCGTCGGTGCGAAACTGAATAGGACACATCTGGCATTTTAGGTTGCACTGGCCTACCGGCTCGATCTGCAAAAAATTTGGCATTTCACTCATTTCTGAAGTCTTTAAGATGAGAATTAATAAAAGAATACGCCGAACTTGATTCCGCCGTAGATACGCCAGAAAATGGCGGTAGGAGGAATCAGGATGGAGGTCACCACCATTTCAAATATGTGTAAAGGGGAGCGCGATGTGGCCTTCAGCCTTTCATAGCAAAACATGGCCGTCCAGAACAGGCTCAAGCAAAAGAAAGCGGTGGCAGCCCCCCCGTACCCGACCGAAGTGAGGAGGGTAGCAAGCAGGAAAGCGCCGAGCGTGTAGTAGTAACGACGCACGCACGCCCTGGGCTTCGGGCAGAAAAGCTCCGGGTGGTTTTTAAACAAAAGCGCGTCGAACATGATTTTGCGCTGCTGCCGCACACTAATCCCAAAATGTCCCGGACGTACGGGGTGCACGACAACGGCCTCCTGCGCGCGCACAATAGTAAAGCGGTGCTTCAGCAATTTGAAGTGCAGGTCTGCGTCTTCGCGCCAGGCCGCCACAAACCGCTCGTCGAACCCGCCGGTTACCTCCAGGCAATGGCGGCGGCAAAAGCAATTGGCGGTAATAAACTCGGCCGTTGCCAGATAAGAGGCATTCAGCTCATAATCGGTCGGAAAGGGAGGAAGCGGGACCTGCGTCCTGCCCGTCACCACCGCTATTCCCTCCCGGTCCTCGAACAGCTTCACTGCCTCGGCCAGCCAATGCTCGTCGGGGATGCAATCATCGTCTGTAAAGGCAATAATCTCCCCTTTGGCAGCTTGCCAGCCGATGTTCCGGGCGTGCGCCGGCCCTCGCTTGGAAGCGGCCCACACATAACGCAGCTGCACATCCGTTTGTGTTGCTAAACTGCTGATAAACCCTTCCAACCCGGCTTCGCCCGCATTGTCTGCCACGATCACCTCATACGCCGTGGCGGCAAACTTTTGCCGCATCAGCGCCTTCACGCAGCGCTCGAGCAGGTGGCGGCGTTTGCAAGTTGGAATGACAACGGAAACTTTCATCTCTTTTCCAGCAAAAAAGAACCGATAGCCAGCGCATCCAGCGGTGACGTCCAGAAACACTCGATCGCATCGCGCGGTGTGCAGACAACCGGTTCGCCTCTTGTGTTAAATGATGTATTAACCAGTACCGGAACCCCTGTTCTGCCCTGGAATTCCTTTATCAGATCGTAATAAACGGGGTTCTGCTCCCGGCGCACGGTTTGTACGCGCGCTGTGCCGTCCACGTGGCGCACCGCGCTGAGCCGTTCGGCTTTGTCTTCGCGCACGTCAAACACGAACAGCATAAAGGGCGAGGGCTTCGTGGCCCCCACAAACCATTCGGCCGCCTCTTCCTCCAGCACGGCAGGTGCCACGGGCCGGAAATCTTCACGGTCTTTGATGTCGTTTAGCTTTGCCTGCATGTCCGGATTGATCGGTGAAGCGAGGATAGAACGGGCACCCAGGGCACGGGGACCGAACTCCATGCGCCCCTGGAACCAGCCCACTATCTTGTCTTCGGCGAGGATTTTAGCGGTTTCCGCCGCAATGTTTTCCGCCTTGCGGTACGGTAGTTTCGACCACTTTAAGAACTCCTCGATCTGCTCATCCGAAAAACCGGGTCCCAGGTAAGGGTGGGTCATTTCCCACGAACGCGCTGTATCTCCCCTTTCCTGCGCATCTACCCGAAGGGCGGCGCCAAGGGCAGTGCCGGCATCTCCGGCAGCGGGCTGCACCCACACGTTCCTGAACTTTCCTTTGTCCCGGATATAGGCGTTCATCACGCAGTTCAGCGCCACGCCACCGGCCATCACCAGGTTATCGGATTTTGTTTTTTCGTACAGCTGATCGGCTAAGGCAAGGGCAGCTTCCTCTATGGCAAACTGCAAGGAACGCGCGATGTCGAAATGCAGCTTTCCGAAGGGCTCCCCCTTTTTGCGTCGCTTGCCAAAACGCTCCTCAAACCGCAGCTCACCAAGCTCATAGTTCCCGTTTTCGCCCAGCTGAATGATTTCCCGGAAGTCACTCAAAAAGCACGGCTCCCCGTAAGAGGCCAGGGCCATCACCTTGTACTCGTCAGAGGAATGCAAGAAACCCAGATCGGCTGTAACGCTTTCATACAGAAGCCCCAGGGAGTGCGGGAAGTTCACCTGCCCCAGCAGTTCCAGCTTTTTGCCTTCTCCGTAGCTGTAAGTGGTCGTGGCGTCCTCCCCGCGTCCATCCAGGGTCATGCAGGCGGCACGTTCGAAAGGCGACGCATAAAAGGCACTTGCGGCATGCGCCAGGTGGTGCTTTACAAAGTGCCACTTGAACTTGCCCTTCTGTTTTGCTGCACGGAAGCTTTCCTGTAGATGGTGCGGGTAGCCGTCCACCAACTGGTTGGGGGCGTTTACGATATAGGCCAGAAACAGCGGGTCGTATATCGAATCCCAGTCCCCTTTTTTCCGGCGGGCCGCTTTGGTGATAGGCAAGTGCACGAAGTCATCCGGAGCGTGCTTGCCTAGCATGACGTAGGGATCGAAGGAATAGGCCACGTGATCCACATCCTCTAAGCCTGTCCCGGCTTCGCGCAGACAATAATCAATGGCATGGTAGGGTAACTCCCAGGTTGAAAAAGGCACAGGGCGTTTGCCATGCTTGATGCGGGTAAAGCGTTCTTCTTCAGCAGCAGCAATTACACGTCCGTCTTCAACCAGGCAAGCCGCCGAATCATGGTAAGCGGCATTGATTCCGAGTGTCAGCATATAGAAAATAGCAAAGATTTGTTATTACTTTACTGATTTCCATGCTTTTGCGTTATACTTTCTTGAAAACCTAGCACTCTTCGGTAAAGACAGGCCCGGTCAGCGGGGCAGGCCCCCCTTCCTGTTTTCCCTTTAACTTAATTTCCCCCCTTCTGTAGCAACAGTGCAGCAGAGTTTATACCTTGAATAGGTTTACAACTTAAGTTCAGTTTTATGGAAGTTACATCCCTGGTCCGCAAGGCAGTGTTTGCTGCCGGCTGCCTTTTCACCCTAACCGCTTCGGCGCAAACGCCTGTGTTCGATTCTACTGCCTATTTAGCGCATTATGCTACCCGCTGGCAGTCGCGCACGCTGGAGACACCCTACCAGGACAACATAAGCGAACAGGAGAAAATAGCGGGCCTTTCGAAGCTGTGGATGGAGGCTAAGCTGAACTATGCGAACTTTGACCTGGTGCCTCGCCTGGACTTCGACAGCCTCTACCTGGCTTTTATCCCCAAGGTGCAGCACACCAAAAGCACGCTGGCTTACTATGAGGAGCTCCAGTCTTTTTACCATCACCTAAAGGACGGGCACAGCCTGGTACTTGTCCCCACCCAGCTGACGGCACAAACAAAGGCAGTGGTTCCGATGCTGGTACACCCCATCGAGGGCAAGCCGGTTATCTGGAAAGTGCTGGACAAGCGCTTAAGGGACCTCGGGATACGGGAAGGCATGGAAATCACATCCGTAGATGGGATACCGGTGGCGGCCAGAATGGCCGACCGGGCGCGTAAGGCAAGCTACTCCACCCCGCAGGACAGTGCTGCCCGGGTCATGTATTACTGGTTGACGGCCGGTAACGTAGCCGAAAAGGCAAAGCTAGAGGTGGTGGACAAAAAAGGGAAGGCGAAAAGCTTCGACGTCCCACGCGCCGACTATTATAAAGGCAACCTTTTCCCGAGCCCGATGTTCCAAACCCCTCTCGAGTACAGCGTGTTGCCAAACAATGTAGGTTACCTGCAGCTTCACACCTTTAACGATCCGCGGGTGGTGGCGCAGTTTGATAGTGTCTTTTCACAGATCGCGAAAACGGATGCCCTGATCATAGACGTGCGCACAAATGGCGGCGGTAACGGAGGCTATGGCCATGAGATACTGGGTTATTTAACCGATAAGCCCTTTCAGACGGGCAAAACCCATATACTGCAGTACCAGGGCGTGCAGCGGCCGTGGGGCAATAACCCTTACTCCACGGAGGTCTCCAGTTATGACTGGAAGCCCTACAAAGACAAGCGCTATAACAAGCCCGTTTTCCTGCTAACAGGCCCCCTGACCTATTCTGCGGCAGAAGACTTCACCCTGGCCTTTCTCAGCACAGACCGTGGCCTGGTCATAGGCGAGGCAACCGGGGGCAGCACCGGGCAGCCTGTTTTCTTTATGCTACCCGGTGGCGGCTTTGGCGCCGTGTGCGCCAAGCGCGACCTGTTCTGGGATAACAGGCAGTTTGTGGGCTATGGCATTCAGCCCGATGTGCAGGTTCCCTTAAAAATAAAGGACGTGCAAAACGGAAAAGACACGCAGCTAGAAAAGGCCCTGGCACTGTTAAAGAAAGGTATCACCACAAGAGACCACCTGTCGAAGCTACCCTAGAGCAGGCTAGCACAAAGCATACCCTTGGTCAGTTCAAGAACAAAAAAGCTGCTTTCTGAGACGAAAACAGCAGCGTATAAATGTTTCAAAATTCCTATATTGAGGAAGTAAAGCCACGCTGAGCGCTTTGAAAAGAACGGCTGATGCAGAAGCTCTCCCTCACCTTAACCTGAAAAACCTATGATTGCGGCACCCCTAGCAACCCCTGCCTCTTACCTGAACATGCTCCTGTGCAGCGCCTTTTTGCTGGCAGGCACGGCCTGCTCTACAAGTTCTCCCGAAACAGCACATGCGCAGGAAAATGAATGGCAGACTTTATTCAACGGCAAGGACCTCGACGGCTGGACGCCTAAAATCCACCACCATGAGGTGGGGGACAATTATGCCGAAACGTTCCGGGTGAATGACGGGGTGCTGCAGGTGAACTATGACGGGTACCAGGACTTTGAGAACCGTTACGGGCACCTGTTTTACAAAGAGCCTTTTTCCTCTTTCCATTTAACCTGGGAATACCGGTTCACGGACAAATGGCTGGAGGACGCCCCGGACTACACGTATCGAAACAGCGGCGTGATGTTCCACGCACAGGCCCCCGGCACTATTCTCAAAGAGCAGGACTGGCCCATCTCCGTTGAATTCCAGTTATTGGCAGATGCCGGCGACGGCAATCCCCGCCCCACAGGCAACATGTGCTCTCCGGGAACAGAAGTATTTTATGAAGGCAAAATGGACCCGAGGCACTGCATTAACTCCTCTTCCGACACGTACGCGTGGAATGAATGGGTAAAAGCAGAGCTGATCGTACACGGCGATTCCCTCGTCACGCACCTGATCAACGGCGACACCGTTTTACAATATACCCGCCCACAAATAGGGGGCGACGTGGCCAATGGATACGATCCAGCCATCAAGCAGGACGGGAAACGCCTGACAGAAGGGTACATCGCCCTGCAGAGCGAGGGGCAGGGGATTGAGTTCCGGGATATAAAGATCAAAAAGCTGGAGTAGAGAGCCTCTCTCCTTTTCCTGTCTGTTTTCGCGGTCCTTACCGCTTCCGTTTTTTATAAGCTTTATGAAGGGGCTATCGTTTTCGAAATGATAGCCCCTTGTCTTTTTTCTCCTGTTCCGGAAACATCCCCAAAACAGTTAAAAAAACTTTTCGCCGTTGTCGCGTAAACAAATGTGCTTTTCCTGACAGGGAAAAGGAGGGCAGAGCTTGCTCTCCGTCCTTCCCTCAGCAGCCTTCCCTGCTGGGGCATTGACAACGAAACGCAAGATATGGCGCAAGGGATTATTCTTTCACTCGGCAGCGTGAATGCGGATTATCAGGTCCGCGTGGATCAAAAGCCGGGCAGTACGACCACGATGCTGGGGCACGACTTTCTGCGGCTGAGCGGTGGCAAGGGGGCCAACGTGGCTTTTCTGGCCCGCCGGCTGGAAGTGGCGGCTTCGCTTATTGCCCACGTGGGCAACGACGACCTGAAGGAGCAGGCGCTCGGGGCGCTGCGGGACATGGGCGTTGATCTCTCGCATGTCCGGGCCATCGATCAGGTAGCGACGGGTGTCTCCATGATCGCCGTTCCTAAGGATGGAAAAAAGCAGATCATCCTGGCCCCCAATGCCAACGATGCCTGGCAGGAAGAGGACAGCGAGGAGGTAGCGGCGGCTATCCAACAGGCACCCGCTGGTTCCGTGCTCGTCGTCGACTATGAAGTAGCCCCTTTTATCGTGGATAGCGCCATTCAGGCTGCCCACGAAAAGGGCTTCCGCATAATCCTGGATCCCTCTCCTACCGACCGGGTAAACCGGGATTTATTCGCGAAGCTCCATTACCTCGTGCCCGATGCCTCCGAGACGGAGGGCCTGACCGGCATTCGCCCTGACTCGGTAGACAAGGCAGCCCAGGCAGCCCGCCAGCTACTGGAACAAGGGCTGGAGACCGTGCTGGTAAAACTGGAGGAAGGCGGTTGTCTGGCTGCGAACGAGGGCACTTGCCTGCACGTACCGCCGCTGCCCATAGATGTAGTAGACACCACCGGGGCAGGCGATGCCTTTGCCGGTGCCCTCGCCGTTGCCGTGCTGGAAAAGCGCCCGCTACAGGAAGCCGCCTGTTTTGCTTCGGCGGCCTCCCTGGCCACCACGACCGGCTATGGGTCCCAACCCGCCTACCCTGACAGAGACCAGATCCGGCACTTTTATGCGCAAACCATCGACAAGGTCCGGAAGCTATGAGGGACAGGAACAAAGAGGTCATACATAACTGGTGCATTCATTTCGATCATTATGATCCGGCCGATGAGGGACGCCGGGAGGCTTTGATGGCCTTGGGCAACGGATGCCTCGTTTCCCGTGCTGCTGCCCCCGAGTCGCAGGATGATCGCATTCACTACCCTGGCACTTACCGCGTGGGCTGCTACAACGAACTGACCAGCCACATACAAGGGCAGGAAGTGAAAAACGAGTCCATGGTGAACTTGCCGAACTGGCTGCCGCTCACCTTCCGCCTAGATAAGGGCGACTGGTTTTCGCTGGATAAGGTGCAGCTACAGGCCTATGAGCAGACACTGCACCTGCAACAGGGGCTACTCACCCGTATGGTGCGCTTCCGGGACCAACAGGGGCGGGAGACCCTGCTGCAGGAACGGCGCTTCGTGAGCATGGCACAGCCTAACCTGATGGCACTTTCCCTGGAACTTACCGCCGTAAACTGGTCGGGCGATCTGGAGGTTTGTACCGGCCTGGACGGCAACATCATCAACAACAACGTAAAGCGCTATGCCCCTTACAACCGGCACCACCTGGAAACGCAGCATGCAGGTACCTGGGGAGAGGATAATCTGGAGTTGCTCGCCCAAACAAACCAGTCCCACAGCACCATTGCCCTGGCCGCACGCACAAGGCTGCAGGTAAATGGCCGCACAGGTACTGGCACGCGCACCTCAAAGACAGAGCCGCAGCGGGTCTCCAGTTACCTGCACGTGCCTTTGAGAGAAGGCGATATGGCAGGCATCGAGAAAGTGGCGGCCCTCTACACCTCGCTTGATTTACCCGCAGCAGAATGCCGCCAGGCCGCCCGGGAAGCGGTTCAAACTGCTGATAACTTTGATGTCCTCTTTCAGGCGCACCGGAGTGCCTGGGCACAACTGTGGCAGCGCTGCCAGATCGAGATGGATAATACCGAACAGCTCTGTTATGCGCGCCTGCACATTTTTCACCTGCTGCAGAACTTCTCCCCTCACACCACAGAAATGGACGTAGGCGTGCCTCCCAGCGGCTGGCAGGGAGAAGAGTACCACGGGCAGGTTTTCTGGGATGAGCTGTTCGTGTTCCCCTTCCTGACCTTCCACTTTCCCGCTTCTGCCAGGGCCCTGTTGCACTACCGTTACCGCCGCCTGGAGGCGGCCCGGCAACTGGCAGCGCAACAGGGCTACCGCGGGGCCATGTTTCCCTGGCGCAGTGCCAGTGACGGCGAGGAAGAGACACCCCCGATTCAACTAAACCTGCTCTCCGGCCATTGGATGGTGGACAATACCTGCCTGCAGCGCCACGTGGGGGCAGCCATTGCCTATAATATCTGGTATTACGCGCAGGTTACCGGCGACCAGTCTTTTCTGGAAGACTACGGAGCAGAACTCTTCCTGGAAATTGCCCGCTTCTGGGCAAGTGTCGCCCAGTACAACGCGTCGCTGGACCGTTATGAAATACAGGGGGTCGTGGGGCCCGATGAGTACCACACGCAGTACCCTAATGCCCCGGCTCCCGGCATCCGAAACAACACCTACACCAACGTGATGGCGGCCTGGGTGCTCCGACAGGTGCCTGAGGTATTGGAACAACTTTCTTCTCAGCGCCAGCAGGAATTACAGAAGAAACTGAGCCTGGGCACAGATGAGCTTGCCCAGTGGGACAGGATAAGCCGGAAGCTACGGGTAGTCTTTCTGGAGGACGGTACCTTAAGCCAGTTCGAGGGATTCGAGCAGTTGCAAAAGCTGGACCTGGAGGCCTTCCGGAAACAGCACGGGCAGCACCGCCTGGACTGGACGCTGTACGCCATGGGCGACTCGGTAGAGCGCTATCAGGTCTCCAAGCAGGCGGACACTCCCCTCCTGCTGTATTTGTTTTCACCAGAGGAGCTGATCCGCCTGTTCGATCATCTTGGCTACACCCTCAGTACTGATACCCTTAAACGCACCCTGACGCGCCACCTATCCCATGCGGCACACGAGTCCACCCTCTCCCGCATCGTGTTTGCAGGTGCACTGGCCGCTTTAGACCCGACAGCTTCCTGGCATATCTTTGACCAGACGCAACAGGTGGACCTGTCGCCGAAAGACAAAGGGACAGCAGAAGGCATCCATTTAGGAGCCATGGCCGGTACCCTGACCATGCTACAGCACCACTACCTCGGCTTGAAGGTACGATCGGGGATTCTGGAAGCAGAACCCAGCCTGCCGGCAGCTCTGGGTTGGGTACGCATGGCCCTGTATTTTCGAGGCGAAGAGCTCTTATGCGAAGCCACACACCATTCTGCCCGGCTGCGCTCCCTGGAGCATGTATAAGAGAAATGTACCTGTCTCTTTTAAGCAGTTGGCAAATACATTTCTTTGTGCAATTTCTTTCCTAGCACTCCAAAGTCATCCTGCCCCTGCCTGCCCCGAAAAAGATTCTGTGCAGGCGGCTCCTGAATAAAAATATAGCTGTTTGTTAATTCTTCATCTTCTCTTCATCTTCGTGTAGGATATTTGCCCCATAACCTAAACGTACAATTCTTATGAAAAGAAAACTTTTGTTCCCGCTAATGCTCGGCTGCCTCATGGGCTTCAGCGCCTGTGACAGCGACAGCGAAAACACCGGCACAACGCTGATGCAGGTGCGCATGACTGACTCGCCTGGTGACTACGAAGAAGTTAACATCGACGTGCAGTCCGTGCAGGTGCACAAAGAGGCTGATGGGGACGAAGAAGGCTGGATTACCCTGGACGAAATAAACCCGGGCGTGTATAACCTGCTCGACTTTGCCAACGGAAAAGACACGCTTTTGGCCAGCTCTACCTTACCGGCAGGTAAGATTTCGCAGATCCGCCTTATCCTGGGCGAGAACAACTCCCTTAAGCTAAAGGATGGAACCGTTACGCCGCTCAAGACACCAAGCGGGCAGCAGTCAGGCGTAAAGCTGGACATTAACGCCGAACTGGTGAGCGACGTAACCTACGTGCTCTTGCTGGACTTCGACGCGGCCAAGTCTGTGGTGCCAAGAGGCAACGGCCAGTACAACCTGAAGCCCGTGATCCGCACCATTACACAGGCAGTAGCCGGAGGCATAAAAGGAAAAGTGACGCCTGCCGAATACGAGCCGGGCATTTACGTGATCTCTGCTGAACAGGACACCATCGGCGGCTTTGCCAATGAGAGCGGCGACTTCCTGATAAAAGGTGTGCCGGCAGGTACTTACACGGTTAAGTTTTACACCGAGGACGACGCGCACAACCAGACCGTGGAGAACGTAAGCGTTTCACAGAACCAGATAAAAGACCTGGGCACGGTAGAGTTGCCGGAATAGTAAACAACAAGTCCCTAAATATACAGAAACCAGCCGTTTACTTTTAGTGGACATCGTTCTTATAAGAACCAAAAGCTCCAGCTTACTGCTGGAGCTTTTGGTTATATAGCAGTTCCACTGGTGCAGCTACAAAACACCTGCTAACAGGAACACCTGGCCCGAACAACTGTTCCCCTTGAAGATGGGGTCGTTTCATTTCAATTTTACCAGATCCGGTCATATTGTTCCGTCACCTGAAAGGGTCTTGTGGCTTATAGCGACAGCTTCACTTCCTGATAGAGGCAACGGCATTCACGTAAGCTATGAGACTCCTACACTACCTTCGTGTCCTCCCGAATACCATTCTTCCTGTCATTTCGACAAAAGGAGAAATCTATCAGGAGTTCTAGTTAGGTATCTCGTTAAGCTCGAAATGACAGGAAGGGGCAGCCAAACAGCTGCCCCTTCCTGTTTATATTAAAACTAATTTGTATGAGCAATCGGGTCAGGGTTTCTATCCGGATCTCCTGATGCAAACCCATCCTCTCTAACAGCGCCTAAAAGTAACAAGCCTGCCACATGCGGCGTTGCCATAGATGTACCGCTGATCGTGTTATAGCCACCGTCTTTCCAGGTAGACTTAACCCCAACACCTGGCGCAGCATAATCTACTGGTGGGTTTCCCCAGTTGGACCAGCTCGCGAACTTATCATTTACATCTATCGCTGAAATTGTATAGATATTCGTACCATTCACACGTGCCGGAGAAGAGTTATTGGCATCAGCGCCATCATTCCCAGCTGCCAAGGCAAACTTAACTTTTGCAGAAGCTCTTGTGATCGCATCATCGAGTGCCTGCGACACTGGCCCTCCCAAGCTCATATTTGCCACATCACCAGACTTCCCTTTTCCAGCAACATAATCTACCCCCTTGATCACGCCAGAATAGGAACCACTACCACGCGAATCCAGTACTTTTACAGCCACAACGGTCGCCCCATGGGCAACCCCTATCACACCAATCTCATTATCTATAGCTGCAATGGTACCCGCGACATGTGTCCCGTGTCCGTTTCCATCATCCGGGGTTGCGTCCCGGCCAGTTGTAAACACAGAATAACTGAGATTTGTGTTTACGTTTAAATCTGGGTGGTCTTGGTCAATGCCTGTATCAATCACCCAGGCAATTTTTCCTGTTCCTGTTCCGACACCTGAACCTACTCTGGTTATGCCCCAAGGTGTTTCCTGAACAGTAGCGTCTTTCCCCCCACCGCCGGCGAAACTGGGCTTGCCTAACACCATCATGCGGTCAGGTTCGATGTAGGCCACGCGGGAGTCACGGCGGAGCGCTTCTACCTCGCTTTCGGAGAGCCTGGCAGCCACCCCCATGATCGCTTTGCCATAGGCCTGCGCTATGGCTACTTCCTGTACACCGTTTGCAGCCAGCAGGTCTTTCCCGAAGTTGCGTACTGCGTCTACCCGTTCGGCATAGGGCACTGTAGCGTCTAAGCGCAGCGTTCCCGTTTCTTTAAACACCACGATGTACTGACCGGGTATAATGGCGCCGTTCTCAGTGCTTGCCTGCAGGGCCTCTTCTGGAGCCACTACTTCTTCTATCTCTCGTTCGCAGGCTGTGAAAGTACCCGCTGCCGCTACCACGGCAGCACTGAATAGCATGGAGCGCACGAACCTGCGCACTTGTAGAGCATGTTTCATAAGTAAAACGTTTATCGGTTAAAATTGAACTAGAACAAACACATGACACCCACCTTAGGAGCGTAAAAGGTGGAGGCGGTACAGGCAAGTTATCTGGCGAAGCGAGCGTCAAGGCTTCCTGTAAAAGCTTTCCTGATTTTTTGTTATATATGCGTTATGGTATTTCCTGTGTTATTATACTAGGTCGCCCCCCCGGGGTTAAGGCTTTCACTAAGAAAAAGAAGATGCTGACACTATTAACCGGTGTGCTTATACGCTTAGAAGGCCAGATGGGCAACCAGTCAGCTCCATATTTGGCAGCTGGAAGCGGGCGAGGCGCTACTTTATTTTAGCTGTGAAGAGGTTATATGGCTTTAAATTGGCACAATAAACCTTCAGGTGGAGAAGGGTTGTCTTTGCAAGTGACCAGCAAGAAGGTACTGTACCCAATGAACTTGGCTGCCAGACTGAAAATAGATGGGTATTATCCGGTGCCCGGCCCCCTTCCTGCGTACCTATAGTATGAAAGAAATTAATATAAGGGACAACGTGTATCCTGAAGGATCCACGGTCTATGCGAAAGCGAATCCAGGTCTCCAGTTAACGGTAAGGCGCTATATAAAACGTATTTATTACTGCACGCAACCTGCGGGACTCCCGCAAAAGGATTTGATCTATTATGAGCGGGAGCTAACGAATGTGCCGGGCTAAATTGTTTGTGATAAAGCGTGTTTTTACTTGTGTTCGTCGTGGCATAGACGAAATAGTTATGAGAAGCCATACTTCTAACTATACGGATGGAGCACTGCCTCTACCGCTTTCTCTTATCTTTCTGTCATCTCGACCTTTGGAGATCTATCCGGGACTCCTGTTAGATAAAAACGGAATCAAGATGGTGTAGCTGTTGCGTGCAGGCAGCAAACGTATATCACGGACATGAGAACAGAAAAAGCCCGGGCATGGGAGTGGTCTAAAAGACAATCCTTCACCCGGGCTTGTCAGGTGTGGCTAAATCAACAGGCTATCCGCCTGCTGTTAGCTTCCCATTTACATGTACCCTACAGGCAAGCGCAGAAGCAAAGAGACTTAGGCCTCTACTGCTCTTACCAAAGCGGCTTTCTCCACAATTTGCTCCAGCAGCTCCTGTAATTCGTTCTCCGTGGTGAGCGGGTTCATCAGGGACACGCGCAGGTATAGCTCGCCGTTCAGGATGGTCTGCACGATGTAGAACCGTCCTTCCTCCAGCAGCAACCGCCTGATCTCCTGGTTCAGCTTGCTCACGTCACCCTCTGCCTTGTAGCGGAAGCACACGATGTTGCAGGCGGGCTCGTAGGCTAATTCAAAACCAGGCCTCTCCTTGATCAAGCCGGCAAAGCTAGTGGCCATGCCATACAGTCGCTCTATGTTCTCCCGGAACACGTCTTCGCCGTAGGTCCTGAACATGGTGTACACGCTCAGCACCGACATGGCCTTGGTGCACTCGAAGCTGCGCTTGCCGCCGTTGTACCATTCCTCCGATTCCTGCTCCGTCCAGAGGTACTGTGCCCGCTGCGAAAAGGTCTTGTAGGCATCGCCGCCGCGCTTAAAAATCAGCGCCGTCGACAACGAAGGGGTCATCATCATTTTGTGGTAATCCACTACAACGGAGTCCGCCTTTTCGATGCCCTTTAGCAGGTGCCTGTATTTCGGCGAGAAAGCGGCAGGCGCGCCATGCGCCCCATCCACATGAAACCAGAGTTGGTGCGACTCGCTAAAGGCTGCAATGGCCTCCAGGTCATCATAAGAACCCGTGGAGGTTGTGCCGGCACAGCCCACCACGCAGATCACTTGTTTGCCCTCCGCCACAGCCTGCTGGTAGTACTCCTCCAACAGGTCGGTGCGCAGCTGAAACTGCTCGTTTACCGGCACTTTGATGATGCCGTCTGCGCCCAGCCCCATGATGCGGGCGGCGCGGTCGATGCAGTAGTGGGCCTCTTCCGACACCAGCACCGCCAGGCGCTGCCCCTGCGCATAGCCCGCGTTCCAGATATCCGTAGCCGCCGCCCTCGCCGCCAACAAGGCCGTCAGGTTGCCCAGGGAGCCGCCGGAGGTCACAAAGCCGGAGGCTTCGGAGCTATAGCCCAGCTTCTGGGCCAGGTGCTCTGTCATCACCTTCTCCAGGGTATTCCCCACCGGCCCCATCTCGTACACGCCCATCCCCTGGTTCAGGGTAGCCGTTACGGCAGAGGCCAGAATGGTCACGGGCAAGGTAGGCGTGGTCTGGTGCCCTATGTAGCGCTTGCGGTGCACCTGTATCGACTTGGCCATCACGTCCCGGAAAAGGTCCAGTGGCTGCTGCAAAGGTTTCTGAAAATCCTGCTGCCAGTAGGCCAGCTGTTTGTCCGGGTCCTGCCAGGGCATGGCTTTTACTTCTTCCCTGTCTGTAGTGGCATCCGCCAGGTAATCGGCAAGTATATCAATCAGTGCGTGGCCCTGCCGGCGGAAATCTTCCGCCGAGTAGGCCTTATCCAGTATATTCTCCATGTGTACTCGTGTTCTTTAAAATGCAAAGAACGGGCGCAGCGGGGCAGGAAACAAAAAAGCCGCTTTTAAACACCTTGTATGCTCCTGTTGCAGCAAGTATTTTGGAAGGCCTCAGGCCAGTGCGCTCTCTATGTCATGCAGCAGGTCGCCTGCGCTTTCGATGCCTACTGATAGCCGCAGCAAGCCCTCGGTGATGCCCTGCTCCTGCCGTTCCTGCTCCGATAAGCTGGCGTGGGACGAGGTGGCCGGCTGGCAGATGGTGGAGTCCACCCCGCCCAGGCTCAGGGCCGGGATGATGAGTTGCAGCCTGTTCAGAAAGGCCGCTGTCCGGCTCGTGTCTTTTAATTCAAAGGAAAGCATCCCGCCAAAGCCTTTCTTCATCTGCCGGGCAGCGATGGCATGGTTCGGGTGCTCCGGCAGACCGGGGTAATAGACCCTGCCGATCGCCGGGTTTTCCTGCAGGGCTTTGGCTAGCTGCAGGGCATTGTTATTCTGCTTCTCTACCCGCAGTGCCAGCGTCTTCAGGCTCCTTTCGATCAGGTAGCAGTCCAGGCCGTTCAGGCTGCCCCCGAAGTTCAGCGCGCTCGGGTAGATCGCGTCTTTTAACTGCTGCGAGGTCACCACTACCCCAAAGCACAGGTCGTGGTGCCCGCCCAGGTACTTAGTGCCGCTGTGCAGCACGATGTCGATGCCCAGCGCGATCGGGTTCTGGTTGATGGGTGTCGCGAAGGTATTGTCCACCACAGAGAGGATGCCGTGCTTTTTGGCCACCCTGCTCACCTGTTCCAGGTCCACCACCGAAAGCAGTGGGTTTGAGGGCGTCTCGGTATAAATAAGCCTGGTGTTTTCCCTGATCATGGCCCCGATGTTCTCCATGGCAGCGCCGGACACAAAATCGTAGGCGATGTTAAACTTGGCGAACTCCTCTACCACCAGCTTTACGGTGCCCCCATAGATTTCCTGCGAAAAGAGCACGTGGTCGCCAGCTTTCAGGAAAGAGAACAGCACCGTAGAGATGGCCGCCGCCCCTGAGCTGAAGATCATGCCTGCCTCTGCCTGCTCTAAGCGGCAGAGCTTCTCCACAATGGCGAGTTGGTTTTCGGTATTGAAGTTCCGGGGGTACAGGATCTCCTCATAGCCGATGTACCTGTTGGCTGTGGAGGTGTAGATGGGCGTATTCACCCCCTGGTGCTGCTGCCGATTGTACACACAATCCGTTTCTTTACTGTACATATACAGGTGTTTTATCTTTTTTATCTGCTGGATTTCTATCCGCTGCATCTTACGTTTGAAGCCGCTCTCTGTCTGTGAGCGATGCTCTCCTTATGGGCCTAATCTGCTACTTCCAGGGTTACTTCTATCTCTACGGCAATGCCCCCCGGCAGGGAGCCCATGCCGACAGCGGAGCGCACGTGTTTCCCTTTTTCGCCGAACACCTCGCCCATCAGGTCCGAAAAGCCATTGATCACTTTTGGGTGCTCCTGAAAGTCGTCGGTGCTGTTGACCATGCCCAGCACCCGCACGATGCGCTTCACCCGGCTTAGCTCGCCCAGGGCTGCTTTGATGGTGGCTAACACGCAGATGCCGACATTGCGTGCTGCCTCGTAGCCCTGCTCGGTGGTCAGGTCTCTTCCCACCTTGCCGTTGTCTACGGCGCTGGGGCTGTCCCCGCCGTAGCTGTGCCCCGACAGGTAGAGGAGGTTTCCGACCTGCAGGTGCGTGGTATAGTTGGCAACGGGCTTTACAGGAGCAGGCAGCGTGATGCCCAGGGCTTTCAATCGTTCTTCTGGTGTGGTCATTTTATCGTTTCTTATAATCTTATAGCAAGTGTAGCCGGTTGTTCCGGCCAGGTTAATACTACAGAAATCAGGAGTGCCTTGTTTAGAAATTTCGGGTGGAGAAAGATCCTCCTCCTACCATGAGGCCTGCAAGCAGGTCTTACCTGGGTCCTACTAATTTTAAAGCGGAAAGATACCATTCTGGTTACGGCCTATTTAATTTTTTTAATATATTGTAGTACGCATATACAGAAGGAGCGAACAGGCACGGCAAACCATATCTGAAATCCCTGGCAGCCGCGCCTTCCAATACAAGCAGGAAAAGCTATGGAACGCAAACTACAGATCACCGGCAAGGGAAAGCTAGCTGTAGCGCCCGATACGATCCTTCTCTCCTTCGATGCTTCCGCACAGGAATGGGAATACGAAAAGACCGTCAGCGCCCTGAACAGGAAAGTAGAGGAACTACGATCTATCCTGGAAGCGGTGGGTGTGGAGCGGAACAGCCTGAAGACAAAAGACTTTAGTATCCGCAAAGAGACTACCTGGAACAAGAAGACCGAGAAGTACGATTTCAACGGCTTTAAGGCCTCCCACAGCCTGGAACTGGAATTGCCGCTGGACAAGCACCTCATCAACAAGCTGCTGGGCCAGATCGCCCGGAAGCTGGACAACCTGGACTTCCGGATCACCTTCGGGGTAAAGGACGCCTCGCAGCACCAGCAGCAGCTCATCCTGCAGGCTATCGCCAAAGCGAAGGAGAATGCCGCCCTGATCGCCGGGGCCACAGGTGTGGAACTGAAGGAAATCCTGCACATCGACTACTCCTACCGCGAGCTGACCATCCGCTCCCAGCGCCACGACTATCCCCTTTACGAAGCCGAGATGATGAGCACCTACGACGCGACGCCGGATTTTGAGCCGGACGATATCGATGTGACGGAGACAGTGAATATAACCTGGAGGACAGCGTAGTGGTAACTGACAGAGATACTAATTTCGTTTACCTCAGCAGCCTGATAAAAGAACGGCCAGGGCTGCGTAAATTTTGGCAATATTTAGAAAAAACGCTGCAAAAAGCTGGGATCAGGTACGACTTTATTCAAAACACCAATGACCTGTGGTGTAGGGACTACATGCCCGTGCAGGTAACTAAGGGAAGTTTTATCCAGTTTGTATTTGACCCCTCCTATTATAAAACTAAGAAACATCGCCACCTACGCACGGATACTAAAAGAATAAAAACAGAGGTCGCACTGGACGAAAAACTAAAACATTCTGCACTCCTTCTGGATGGTGGTAACCTGATCCGCTCACGAAATACGGTAGTACTTACAGAGAGAGTCTTTAAGGAAAATAAGTCAGTACCGAAGGAAGTTGTTTTGCAGGAATTGCGACAGGTGCTTCAGGTAGAAAATGTACACCTGATCCCCTCCCTACCCTATGAAACGTCAGGGCATGCAGACGGAATGGTGAGGCTATTAGACGATAATACTTTACTGGTGGCAGGTTATCACTCGGAGAGCCCCTCCTGGAGGGCTAAATATGACAGAGCTCATAAAAACACCGGGCTGCAGCTGATAAGCTTTCCGGGCGTCACCACGGATATAAAAAATGAGGAAGGCGAGTTCTCTGCACATGGATGCTACATCAACTTCGCCTGGATCGGAGATGTTATCCTCTTTCCACAGTTTGATTTGGCAGAGGACAGGGAAGCGCTGAAAGAAGCAAAGAAGATATTCAGCAACCATCAAGTACTGCCCCTTCCTGCCGCTGATCTTGCCATGTCGTGCGGCGTCTTGAATTGTGCTACCTGGAATGTACTTGTTTAGTCAGGGGTACCTGTTCAAAAACATGCATTGGACAACTTCAGTCATCACACATTTTCGAAGAACTTCACAGCGTACTGGCAGTATTCGATAATTTTATCTTTGTCGGTTTCGAACTCCTTCCGGCTTCCCAAATAATTACGACACGTAGGAGTTATCTCCTTGCCCTCGGTTAACTCCTGAAAAGAGATGCACTTGATATGCTTCCTGGAGACCAGCAAAATTAAAGCATTCTGGTAAGGATAATCTTTGTTCTTGTCAATATCCTTCAGTTGAAAGGTGCCGCTGGCCCTGAACTTAACCTCGATGAAATGAGCCTTGCCATCTTTATAAACTACCAGGTCTGGCATTCTTCTTATTTCCATGGCTACCTCATCTCTTACCCCTTTTAGCAAGTCCATAATTCCAGGTATGGTATTTTCCATCCCGTACTTAAATACCTGGAAGCCCAGCGTGAGGAACAGTTGCTCTACCAGAGTCTCTGCTATCTTACCCTTAATCAGGTTGTAAACCCATGTGTTTTCTTTTATGTCCTGTTTCGGTTTGCCTGGGGGTGTCGCCTCTTTCCTTTCCATCACCGATACTGTGTTACCTTCTTTACTTTTATAGCATGTATAGCAGTGCCCTCCATTAAACTTTGTATAGCCACCACATTGGATACATTCAGCCATTGTTAGTTAGATTTTTTGTTAAAAGCCTTTTTAAAGAACTGAGTTGAATTTCACCCCAGCCGTTCCACCTTTGACAAATGTTACAACATACAATTTAGCTAATATATAAAAATTTGTATGCCTGCCGAAATAAGATTGCCACAATCTCCTAAAACAGCAGGCCAACAGCCCCTCAATCCTTGAACTAAATTCAGTTAAACTATAAAAAGTATCATTACGCATTTAGGCATAAATCATAAAAATACTATATATTTATTGTCACTTAGCGTTACAACACAATCTCAGCATTAGACCAGATCTTACCTATGAACCAAACACCCGAACAGATTGCCCGTGACCAGATAGACAAGTTGCTTGTTGCTTCCGGTTGGGTAATCCAGGATAAAAAGACATTTAACCTGAGTGCGGGCATGGGTATAGCTATAAGGGAATGGCAGACGGATATCGGTCCTGCTGATTACGTGTTGTTTATAGACAAAAAGCCTGTTGGCATTATTGAGGCGAAGCGTGAGGAAGAGGGGCATAAACTGACGGTGCACGAAGATCAGTCAACAGACTATGCCAAGGCCAATATAAAGTATATTGATAATGGACCACTACCATTTGTATATGAAAGCACAGGTGTAGTGACCCGCTTCACCGATTACCGCGACCCAAAGCCCCGCTCCCGCTCTGTTTTTACCTTCCACAGACCCGAGACCTTTCAGAAGTGGATAAAGGAAGAGAAAACGCTTCGTGCCCGTTTCTACGATATAACTGAGCTCCCAACAGATGGCTTGCGTGACTGCCAGGTAGAAGCTATCACCAATCTGGAACAATCTTTCCGTCAGAACCGGCCAAAGGCGCTGATTCAGATGGCGACGGGCTCGGGCAAGACTTTTACAGCCATTACCTTTATTTACCGTTTGCTCAAATTTGCCAAGGCCAAGCGCGTGCTGTTTCTGGTAGACACCAAAAACTTAGGCGAACAGGCGGAGCAGGAGTTTAAGAAATTTCAGCCGCAGGATGATAACCGGCTCTTCCCGGAACTGTACGGACTCACCCGACTCAGCAGCTCCTTTGTGCCAGACGACAGTCAGGTATACATCAGCACCATCCAGCGCCTTTACTCTATTTTGAAGGGTACGCCGCTCGACGAGAAGGACGAAGAGGAAAACCCGAACGAAGGCAACAAGTGGCAGCCCAAAGAGCCGATGCCGGTGGTATACAATGAGAAAATCCCGATGGAGTTTTTCGACTTCGTGGTGATAGACGAGTGCCACCGCAGTATTTATAATCTTTGGAAGCAAGTGCTCGATTATTTCGATGCTTTCCAGATCGGGCTGACGGCCACACCGGATAACCGCACTTTCGGCTACTTTAACCAAAACCTTGTCTGCGACTATGGCTACCAGAAAGCCGTGGAAGATGGCGTGCTGGTGCCTTACAATGTGTTTGAGATTGTAACCAAGGTAACGCAGCAGGGCGCAAAAATAGAACTGGGCGAGTATGTGGGCACCCGCGAAAAGCTCACCCGCAAGCAGTTCTGGAACACGCTCGACGAAGAGGTAGAGTATAACAACAAGCAACTCGACGACAAGGTGGTGAACGTGAACCAGATCAGGCTGATCACCAAAGCGGTGAAGGAAAACCTGCCGGCCATGTTCCCTGACAGGTATGACAAGGATGGCAATTTCGAGGTGCCCAAAATGCTGATCTTCGCCAAAAGCGACAGCCATGCCGACGACATCATCAACATTGTGCGGGAGGAGTTTGCCGAGGAGAACAAGTTCTGCAAAAAGATAACTTACCGCACCGAAGACCCCAAGGGCACGCTCACGCAGTTCCGCAACAGCTACTACCCGCGTGTGGCCGTGACGGTAGACATGATCGCGACCGGCACCGACATCAAGCCTTTGGAGGTGTTGCTGTTTATGCGCGACGTGAAGAGCCGCAGCTATTACGAGCAGATGAAAGGCCGTGGCACGCGCACCCTGAGTTTGGAGGACCTGCGGGCTTCGGGTACGCCGTCGGCTAAGTTTACCAAAGACCATTTTGTGATCATCGATGCCATTGGCGTTGAGAAAAGCCGGAAGACCGACAGCCGACCGCTGGAGAAAAAACCGGGGCTCTCGCTGAAGCAGGTGCTGGAAGGTATAGCCATGGGCAATACCGACGAGGCTATGCTGACCACGCTGGCCAACCGCCTGATCAGGCTCGACAAGCAGATAAGCGAAAAAGAGAAGATGGCTTTTGCCGAAAAGGCCAACGGCTATACCTTAAACCAGGTGGTGAAGCAGTTGCTGCACGCCCACGACCCGGATACCATTGCAGGTATAACAGAGCAGGTAAAAGCCCAAAACACGGGCGCTGCGCCCGACACCATTGAAGCCAAAATACAGGAGCAGCACCAGCAACTAGTAGAGCAGGCAGTAGCTGTGTTCAACGACTATGAGCTGCGCGATTTTGTGGTGGATATCCGCCGGAAGTATGACCAGATCATCGACCACATTAACCCAGACGAACTGGTGAACATTGGTTGGGTGAAGGATAATAAGGCAGAGGCCGAAAATCTGGTAAGCGATTTCAGAAGCTGGATAGAAGAACACAAAACAGAAATCGTAGCTTTGCAGCTTTTTTACGGTCAGCCTTACCAGCGGCGCGAGCTCACTTATAAAATGCTGAAGGAACTGGTGGAGGCACTGAAAGCCGACAAACCTGCCATGGCCCCGCTCAACATTTGGCGGGCTTACGAGCAGCTGGAGAAAGTGGAAGGTCAGCCGAAAAATGAACTTATGGCTTTGGTGGCGCTGATCCGGCGGGTGAGCGGTCTGGACGAAAAACTGACGGCTTACGACAAAACCGTGGACCGCAATTTTCAGGATTGGGTATTCCGAAAGCAGGCAGGCGCTTTGAAGTTCAGCGAAGAGCAAATGCAGTGGCTCCGCATGATTAAAGATTATGTTGCCAACAGCTTCCGGATTGAGCGCGATGACTTTGACCTAAGCCCTTTTAACGCACACGGTGGCTTGGGTAAAATGTGGTCTTTGTTCCAGGAGAAGACTGACGAAATTATGAATGAATTAAACGAGGAGTTAGCAGCGTAAGGCTTAACAGTTATAATGTACAAAATACCCAAATTACCTGAAGGCTGGACAGCTACAACATTAGAGGAAATCATAACTGACTCAAAAATTGGTTTAGTCAAATCTTCAAAAGAACAGAACTCTAACGGTCAAGGCGTGCCTTATGTCAAAATGAACAATATAGATACAAGTGGCAATGTGCACTTGTACAATGATATTGCTTATGTTAATGTATCATCGGAAGAAGCAGAAAAATATAATCTAGAAGAAGGTGATTTACTTCTTAATACAAGAAATAGCTTTGAGCTTGTTGGTAAAACTGGAATAGTTAAAAACGCTTCTATACCTCGTGTTTATAACAATAACCTACTTCGCTTAAGATTTAAGAATTATGTAGACCCGACTTTCATTAATTACCAGATCAACAGCCCACACTTTAAAGAAATACTTTTAAAAGGGAAGAAGGCAACAACTAACATATGTGCCTTATACCAAAAAGACATTTTTCCATTACCTATTATACTTCCTCCCCTCTCCGAACAGCAGGAGATAGTTGCTAAAATAGAAGAACTGTTTTGCGAACTAGAAAACGGCAAAGAACAATTAGAAACAGCCCTGAAGCAACTCAAGGTATACCGTCGGGCTGTACTCAAGTGGGCTTTTGATGGGAGGTTTACTAATACAGTAATAAAAGACGGTAAAATGCCAGATGGATGGAGAAATGTAAATATGGTGGAAGTAGCTGAAAGTCTAGATAACCGCAGAAAGCCTATAAATAAAGAAGAACGTCTTAAAAGGCATGGGGATATACCTTATTATGGAGCAAACGGCAGGACCGGTTGGATAGATGATTATCTATTTGATGAGCCTTTAATTTTGGTCGTGGAAGATGAAACTTTTGTAGGAAGAGAACTGCCTTTTTCATACAAAATCACAGGTAAATCATGGGTAAATAATCATGCACATATTTTAAAACCAAAGAAAGGGTTGAATATCGATTTCTTAAATTACCAATTGGCATACTATCCTTTCCTACCCCTAACAACTGGAACAACAGGGAGAAAAAAATTAACAAAAAACGCCTTGATGAACGCTCCCTTTAAAATCTGTTCTTTAGAACAGCAAAACCAAATCGTTCAGGAAATAGAAAGCCGTTTAAGTGTTTGCGACAAAGTGGAGGAAATTATAACTAAAGGTATACAACAGGCAGAGACATTGCAGCAGAGTATTTTGAAGCAGGCTTTTGAGGGGAAGCTGGTGACAACAGGTAAAGCAAAATGTACCATTGAACAGCTTCAGAATGAGGCAAGCAAAGTAGGTCAGTTTCAAATTAGCTTTGAGTAATTAGTGATAAAAACCAATTTTTCTTAATATGAGAAGCCCTAGATATAAACCTTTTGTAGATAAATCTGTGAGTGCAGCATTGTCGGCAATTGAAATCTACAATAAGCCGAATTTTGATTATAGAGAAGAAACATTTTCTATACTGATGATCAATGCTTGGGAGCTTCTTTTAAAAGCTAAAGTCATTTCTAAGAATAAAAATAAAGTTGAATCGGTATATGTAATGATTCCTAAGATAGGAAAGAACGGTAATAAGCTCAGCAGGAAAACACCTAAACTGAACAGAAGTGGAAACCCAATGACTTTAGGTATAAATAACTGTCTTGAAATCTGTAGGCTATCACCTATCAATCTTGACACTACCTGCATTGAAAACATTGAATTGCTACTCGAAATTAGAGATGCCGCAATTCATTTTCAAAATGATGATTTGTATTTAAGTAAAAAGGTTTTTGAAATCGGAACTGCCACTTTAAGAAACTATTTAACTACTGTAAGAGAGTGGTTTAATTATGACTTATCAAAGTATAATTTTTACCTAATGCCCTTATCTTTCTATCATGATTTTGATACAATTGAAAGCTTTTCAGTAAATAATAAAACTAAGCAAGTTCAAAATCTATTAAAGCATATTGAACTAAAGGAGAACATTATACCGTCGGATGAAAACTCTACATATAATTTAACCCTTCAGCTCGAAACAAAATTTATCAGATCCTCTTCTACCTCAGATTTACTAGTTAAATATGGGGATAGCCCAACTGCAATCGAAGTTAATTTGAAAGATGAGGATATAAAGGAAAGATTTCCATTTCAATATAAAGACCTTACTTTTAGACTAAAGTCTAGATATTCAGATTTTAAAGAAAATAACGAATATCACACAAGGAGAAGAGAATTAGAAAAACAACCTAAATATTGTAGAGAGCGACATCTAGATCCGGGTAATCCTAAAAGCCAAGTCAAACGGTTTTATAGTTCTGAAATCCTTAAAAAGTTCGATGAATATTATAGTAAGAAATCTCCCCTTTTAACACCTAGTGTTAACTAGGCTTTTAAGGAAAAAAAAATCATACTATTACAAAGCGAACTTAACAACTGATACCATTAGTTAAGTTTTGATTGACTTTATAATCACTATTCCTGATTGATAGCTATAAATAAAGTCACTATAAATACATTTCATAACTCCTTTAAATGAGTAACAATAACTCCGCTATAGTTAGTAAAGTATGGTCTTTCTGTAACACCCTCCGCGACGACGGTGTTGGCTACGGAGACTATTTAGAACAGCTTACCTACCTGCTATTCCTGAAGATGGCAGACGAGTATACCAAGCCCCCGCATAACCGCCAGCTGCCTATACCTGCCGAATACAACTGGGAAAGCATGGTTGATATGAAAGGTGCTGAACTGGAGGCGCATTATACCATCATGCTGCGCGAACTCGGCAAAGAGAAAGGTATACTGGGCCAGATCTTCACCAAGAGCCAGAACAAAATTCAGGACCCGGCCAAGCTCTCCAAGATCATCGCCATGATCAACAACGAGCAGTGGCTGATGATGGGCGTGAAAGACAAAGGCGACATTTACGAAGGCTTGCTGGAGAAGAACGCCGAAGACACCAAGAGCGGTGCCGGCCAGTACTTCACCCCGCGCGCCCTGATCAAAGCCATGGTGGAGTGCGTGAACCCGCAGCCGATGAAGACCATCGCCGATCCGGCTTGCGGCACAGGTGGTTTCTTCCTGGCTGCTTACGATTACCTGGTGGAGCACCACCAGCTGGATCGGGAGCAGCGGCAGTTCCTGAAGTATAACACCTTCTTCGGTAACGAGATCGTGGCCAGCACCCGCCGTCTGGCGCTGATGAACCTGTTCCTGCACAACATCGGCGACATTGACAGCGACAACTTTATCTCCCCTGCCGATGCGCTGATTGCAGACGCCGGAGTGCGCTACGACTATGTGCTGGCTAACCCGCCGTTTGGCAAGAAGAGCAGCCAAACTTTTACCAATGCAGATGGCGAACAGGAGAAAGAAGACCTGACCTATAACCGGCAGGATTTCTGGGCCACCACCAGCAACAAACAGCTCAACTTCCTGCAGCACATCCGCAGCATGCTCAAAACAACCGGTCAGGCCGCAGTGGTATTGCCAGATAACGTGCTGTTCGAAGGCGGAGCCGGTGAATCGGTACGCAAGAAGCTACTCGAAACAACCGACATCCACACCATCCTGCGCCTGCCGACAGGTATATTCTATGCGCAGGGCGTAAAAGCCAACGTGGTGTTCTTCGACAACAAGCCAAGCAGCAAAGACCCTTGGACCAAAGAAATCTGGGTATATGACTACCGCACCAACGTGCACCATACCTTAAAGAAGAACCCGCTCAAGCTGGAGGACTTGCGCGATTTCATCACGCTCTACAACCCGGAGAACCGCCACAAGCGCACCGAAACCTACCACCCCGAAATGAACCCGGAAGGCCGCTGGCGCAAGTTCACCTATGAAGAGATCATCGCCCGCGACAAAACCAGCCTGGACATCACCTGGCTAAAGGATAAGTCACTTGCCGACCTGGATAACCTACCCGATCCAGATGTGTTAGCAGAAGATATTATTGAGAATCTGGAGGCTGGACTGGATAGCTTCAGGACGATACTGGCCTCTCTAAGCAAATAGATAGTAAAAAGCCACATAGAACCTCCTGTGTGGCTTTTATGTGTTATAAAGTTGCTAAGCTCTTAAATCGCCCCCTGGCTCTTTATGACCTTTCCTGTTCATCGCCGCTAGTATACTTCGCGTACACCTTAACAGGTAAAATCAGCCTGCCCATGCCAGCACAGTACTCTGCCAATGCCGCTCCTAACGCCTGTCATTACCATTACCTGACCGTTCTTCCTGTTTTTCTTCATCTCCTGTCTTATTTTAGAAATGCTTGCTTCTGCCAGAGCGGGTTGCCGCGTTTTAAGTTAAAGAAGAAGGTGGGGTGCCCTTTACTCCTTCCGTCCTTGCTACTTGCCTGAACTACTCGCCGCTAAGGGCGTAGTATACAACAGACGAATACATGTTCATACTTTAACAAAAGCAGGATGGCGAGCGGAAGAAACACAGCCTTAGAACTATTAAAAGGGGCCATTGCCGGGGCCGTATCGGTGTGGGCAATGGACAGGGTAACCTGGTACATGTACCGGAACGAGGACCGTAAGGCCTTTGCGCAGGAGAAACAGGCACAGGTCCACGGGCATTACGTGTCGCAGGTATCGGTAGACAAGGCAACAAGCGCAATGGGCGTAGAACTGTCGGACGAGCAATATTTCTACGCCTACAAGGGCGTGCACTACTTCCTGGGGATTGCCCCGGCGATGCTTTACAGCGTGCTGCGGCACAAGGTGGACTGGCTGAGTGCGGGAAAAGGCTCGCTCTTCGGGGTAGGCTTGTTTGTACTACAGGATGAAACACTGGCTCCTCTGACAGGGCTTGCCTCCCCGCCTACCGCTTATCCCTGGCAGGCGCACGCCAGGGGCCTGGCCGGGCACCTGGCGGTAGGATTAGTAACGGACGCCACTCTGAACTTGCTGGACAAGGTTTTACCGGAGTAAGCCGCTAGGCTTGCCTCTCTTACAAGAGAGCGATCGCAGACAAGGGCATTAGAAAGCTGCCATTGCTGCGCATGAAGCACGAAGTCTGGGTACAGTGAAATTTCAGCACTCCGGCTCCTGTAAAAGAAGCCGGAGTTATTGCTTTGCTATATGGGGAAGGTATATTAATCAAGCACAGCCCCCTCTCTTTTACCACAACTCCTTTCATATCGGCATGCGCCTCCCCTTTCAGGCATAACCGGAGCTCCTCTCTCCTATTGGCTCTATTCAGAAAAGAACGCTCTACTGATCGAAGAAAAAAACTTAACCAGTTCTTCTGCGATGCGCCTAGTGGCTGTTGCGGTGCCGAACGAAGTGAAGGCAGCCCGCAGCGGAGCGAGGAGCAGCTTCAGACACACAGCGCTGAGCGGAAAAACGCGCCCTCGCTTCAGAAGGGCCCCTACCCCAGACGTGGAGCGCATGTAGTTAAAGATGAAACAATAGGCTCAGAAGGCTAAGGATAGGCAGAAGCTACGCCAGCTTAGACAAAGGGTAGATGAATACACAGTGAAAAAGGACATTATCGGCAGCCACAACGCCCACTTCGCTTAAACAGTACCTCTCCCTTCCAAGTTAACGTTAAAGTAGACCAACACAGCCACATGGATCTGATATGGTGAAAAACTGGCATACCAAAACAAAAGAAGAAGCGCTCGCTGAGCTGAACACATCGGCAAACGGCCTCTCCCGTGCGGAAGCCGGTTCCCGCCTGGAAGAATACGGGCCGAACAAACTGGAGGAGGCGAAGCGGAAGAGCCCTTTCAAAATGCTGCTGCAGCAGTTCACGGAGGTGATGGTGGTGATCCTGATCATTGCCGCGCTGCTCTCCCTGCTCCTGGGCAAGACCACGGAGGCGGTGGCGATCCTGGCCATTGTGCTCCTTTTCGGGTTTCTGGGTTTTATACAGGAGTACCGGGCGGAGAAAGCCATGTCGGCCCTCAACCGCATGGTGGTGCCCAAAGTGCGGGTGCGGCGGGACGGCAAAGCAGAGGAAGTGCCTGCCAGTGAACTCGTGCCCGGCGACGTGGTAGAGCTGGAGGCGGGAAACGTGGTGCCGGCCGACCTGCGGCTACTCGAAGCCCACAACCTGAAAGTACAGGAGGCTGCCCTGACCGGGGAGTCCGAGCCGATCGACAAAGACACGGCCCCTATCGGGGAGGAGGACATTCCCCTGGGCGACCGGAAGAACATGGCCTACATGGGCACCGTGGTGACCTATGGCCGGGGCGTGGCCATTGCCGTTTCGACGGGGATGAAAACCGAGCTGGGGAAGATCGCCAACATGATCGGCTCGGTGGAGACAAGCAAAACGCCCCTGCAGGAAAGGCTCGACAAGCTCGGCAAGATGCTGGCCATGTTTGGCGCCGCCGCCGCGGCCCTGATCTTCGGGGTGGGCCTGCTCATGGGCAAGGCCGCTGCCGATATGTTCCTGACAGCCGTCAGTGTGGCCGTGGCGGTGGTCCCCGAAGGCCTGCCTGCCGTGGTGACCATTACTTTAGCCCTGGGCGGCCAGCGCATGCTCAAACGCAATGCCCTCATCCGCAAGCTTCCCGCCGTCGAGACCCTCGGCTCTGTGACGGTAATTTGCTCGGACAAGACGGGCACCCTGACCCAAAATAAGATGACGGTAACGGTGGTAGAGCTGCCGGAACATACGGTCGAGTTGGACGCCCGGGATACCGCAGCAACAGCGCCAGAGGTGTCCGCTGCCCTTGACTTTGCCCTCTCGCTCTCTGTGCTGTGCAACGACGCTACCCTGGAGAAAGACGCCACGCCAGAGCAGGTGATCGGAGACCCCACCGAGGCCGCCCTGCTGGTGGCCGGCACCAAGAGAGGCATCGGGAAAGACCAACTGAACCAGCTGCTGCCCCGGGTACATGAGGTGCCTTTTGACAGTACCCGAAAGCGGATGTCGACCATCCACCAGGTGGATGGCCAGCTGCCGGCTTATTTACAGCCCCTCCAGGACAGTCTTTTCCTACTCTGTACCAAAGGGGCCCCTGATTCGCTGTTAGAGGTATGTTCTGCGGTGTGGGTAAAGGGCGAGGAGGTGCCCCTGAATGCTGCCTGGAAAGAGAAGATCCATGCGGCCAACGCCCGGTTGGCTGAAAACGGGATACGGGTCCTGGGCCTGGCCTTCCGCCGGTTGGCGACGGACAAGACGGACGCGGACATCGAGCAGGAGCTTACCTTTGCCGGGCTCGCCGGCATGATCGACCCGCCCCGCCAGGAAGTGAAGGCAGCCGTGGAGGAGTGTAAGCAGGCCGGTATCCGCCCTATCATGATCACCGGCGACCATCCGCTCACCGCCGCCGCCATTGGCCGGGAGCTGCACTTTACAGACCATTCCGAGGCCGTCTCCGGAGAACAGCTGCAGCGCACCGATGAGGAGGAACTGCTGCGCTATACAGCTAAGTCCTCGGTGTATGCGCGGGTATCGCCCGAAGATAAACTCCGCATCGTGAGCGCCCTTCAGCAGACAGGAGAGGTAGTCGCCATGACGGGAGACGGCGTGAACGATTCGCCCGCCTTGCGCAAAGCCAACATTGGGGTAGCCATGGGCATCACAGGAACGGACGTCGCCAAGGAAGCAGCGGATATGGTGCTGCTGGACGATAACTTTGCGACCATTGTGGCCGCCGTGAAGGAAGGGCGCGTCATTTTCGATAACCTCGTCCGCTTTATCAAGTTCTCCCTGGCCGGCAACATCGGCAAGGTGCTCATCATGCTGATTGCCCCCTTCTTTGGCATGGTCATCGCCCTGCAACCCCTGCAACTGCTCTGGCTGAACTTGCTAACGGATGGCTTACTGGGACTGGGATTGGGCACAGAGCCCGCGGAAGAAGACACCATGCGCAGGCCTCCCCGGGACCCGGAGAAAGGCGCTCTGGAAAAGAAAGACTTTTACCAGATGGCGGTCGTGGGAGTTACCATTGCCGCTATCTCCCTGAGCCTGGGCATTTATTACTTTAATCCCGCGAACCCTGAGGACCTCACCTGGCAGACAATGATCTTTGCCACCGTCGGCTTCGGGCAGGTCTTCCAGGCCCTGGCCCTCCGCTCTACGGCCCACTCTGTTTTCTCCATTAAGACGAACCCCTTGCTAGCGGCGTTGGTCGTAGTCGCTGTCTTACTACAGCTAGCCGTGCTCTACCTGCCCTTCATGGAAAGCTTCTTCCGGCTGGTCCCTATAGCGCTGGAAGACCTGCTTATCGCCCTCGCCGCAGGCAGCCTGGTCTTCGTGGTGGTGAAGCTGGATAAGCTGCTGTTTAAGCGGTAGGGGGACGCTTGGGAAAGGGAAGGAGGTTGTTGGGGGCGGAAAAGCCTCTCCTGCGCTGCTCAAATAACTCCCCTGCCGTTTCGAGCTGAGCGGGAAAGCTGCTCGGGGATTCTGTTTGGTCTCACAAGGGATGAGATGACAGGATAAGGGTGACCCTGTGCAGGGAAGCAAAGCTGTTCCCGCTCGCCCGCAAGATCCTTTCGGGATGAGAGAGTGAGCCGGGTTAAAGCCAGCGCTGTGGGACGGCCAGGGACAGGAGTGCCGTGGCCAGGTTTTCTCCCGGGTGGCTATAAAAGCAAACACCCCCTGCCGCATTGGCGGAGGGGGTGCTGGTTGTTGGGGTTGGCGGCCACCTACTCTCCCGGCTGTGACACCAG
>NZ_FZOQ01000012.1 GCF_900188175.1 Pontibacter ummariensis
CTGGTGTCACAGCCGGGAGAGTAGGTGGCCGCCAACCCCAACAACCAGCACCCCCTCCGCCAATGCGGCAGGGGGTGTTTGCTTTTATAGCCACCCGGGAAGGGCCTTTCTGGTGTTATCCAGGCGCGGCACTCCTGACCCTAGCCGTCCCACAGTGCTGCCTTTAACCCGGCTCACTGCTCTCTCATCCCGAAAGGATCTTAGGGGAGAGCGGGAACAGCTTTGCTTCCCTGCACATGGCTACCCCTTTTCCTGTCATCTCATCCCTTGTGAGACCAAACAGAATCCCCAGGCAGCTTTCCCGCTCAGCTCGAAACGACAGGGAAGTTATTTGAGCAGCGCAGGAGAGATTTTCCTGCCCCCAACAACCACTTTCCCCTTCCCAAAGTCCCCTACCGCTTAAACAGCAGCTTGTCCAGCTTCACCACCACGAAGACCAGGCTGCCTGCAGCGAGGGCGATAAGCAGGTCTTCCAGCGCTAAAGGGACCAGCCGGAAGAAGCTTTCCATGAAGGGCAGGTAGAGCACGGGGAATCTGGAGCTTTGATAGGCTATAAACCTGTAGATTTCCCGTCTCCCCTGGAGAAGATGCTGATGGCTTTTTTTAAGATGTCCCTTTCCATCTCCACATCGCGGAGCTGTTTCTTTAACCTGGCTATCTCTGCTTCCTCTGGCGTATGCCTAGGCTTTCCATGGCCTGTAAAGCTACCCTCTGGCTTTTCTAAGTACTTAGAGCGCCAGCGGTAGATGAGCTCAGATGGATCCAGCTCCTTGGCTAGCTCCTGTATGCTCTCCCTGCTCTTGCTGAGCCCTACAGTCATTAGTTTGAACTCTTTGTCGAAATTTCTCCTCTCTTGTGACATAGTGTTAAGTTGTTAACTTTCGCTTAACTCTCTGTCCAATTAAAGGTAGTAACCCCAGATCAGGTAGTAGAGGAATGTGAGACAACCAGTGAGACAACGGATGCGTTAGGAGAGTTACAAAAGCCTTGACTGTTATTTACTCCAAGCTTTTTGTTAGGTGTGTAACTAAGTCTCAAATTGCTGTCTAAAGCCACTGGGAGCAGAGGAAACAAAAAAACCTCTCCGGTTAAGGAGAGGTTTTCGTGGTGATGAGTGGAATCGAACCACCGACACAAGGATTTTCAGTCCTTTGCTCTACCAACTGAGCTACATCACCAGCTCTTGTTGTGTCCCCTTGTTCCGTAAGGGTATGCAAAAGTAGCAAGGAACTTTTAAGGTGCAAACATTCTGCAGAAAAATATTTTAAAAAGTGCCCTCAGGTACTTCCTTTACCTTTATTCTGCTATCTTTATCTATAAATAGTATGTATAACGAGTAATTTTTCCTCATAAGAGTGGATAACATAGGAATCGAGAACATCATATTTTTGATTGTGGCTGTCGTTGGCATTGGCCTGTTCGTTTGGCAGATCCGCAAGATCCGGAAGAACGTGCTGATGGGCCGCGACATGGTGATTGCAGACAACCCGAAGGAGCGCATTAACCAGACCTTGCTGGTTGCCTTTGGGCAGCAGAAAATGTTTAAGCGGATGGTGCCAGCCGTGCTGCACCTGTTCGTGTACGTCGGCTTTATCGTCATCAACATTGAGGTGCTGGAAATCCTGATCGACGGTATTTTCGGTACACATCGGGTGCTAGGCTTTGTCGGAGTCCTGTACAGTGGTTTAACGGCACTTAACGAGATACTGGCAGCTTTGGTAATCTTTGCCTGCGCCGCTTTCCTGTGGCGAAGAAATGTTATGAAATTGCCTCGTCTGGCTTCAGGTGTGGAGATGCGGGCGTGGCCTGAATTAGATGCCAACATTATCTTGGTGACGGAGATCGTGCTGATGCTGGCTCTTTTCGCCTTCAACATCGCCGACCTGAGGCAGGTACAGCTCGCCGGGGAAGAGGTCGTAGGGGCCTACCCTATCAGTCAACTTTTTGTAAATGTATTTGGCGGTAACCCTACTACCCTGTTAGTGATCGAGAAAGTAGGCTGGTGGGTGCACATTCTGGGTATTCTGGCCTTTATGAACTACCTGCCAAGCTCCAAGCACTTCCATATTATCATGGCCTTCCCGAACGTGTACTACGCTAAGCTGTTACCAAAGGGCAAGTTCACCACGAACCCTGCGATTACAAACGAGATCAAGGCCATGCTGGACCCAAGTTACCAGCCTCCTGCTCCGGAAACAGATGCGGATGGGAACCCTATTATCCAGCGCTTCGGCGCAAAAGACGTGGAAGACCTGACCTGGAAGCAGATCATGGACTCCTATACCTGTACGGAGTGTGGTCGCTGTACCGCCGTTTGCCCGGGCAACATTACGGGGAAGCTGTTGTCGCCTCGCAAGGTCGTGATGGATACCCGCGACAGGGTGGAGGAGAAAGGCGAGCGGCCTGCTATTTTCGCCCCTAATCACTACAAAGAGCTAGGGGTAGACCGGGTACCGGTAACGGAGGAGAAAACCTTGTTGCGTGGGTATGTTACCCCAGAGGAACTTTGGGCCTGCACTACTTGCAATGCCTGCGTAGAAGCCTGCCCGGTAGGCATCGATCAACTGTCCACCATCATGGACCTGCGTCGTTTCCTCGTGCTGGAAGAGTCTGCTGCTCCCGCATCGTTAAATGCCATGTTCACGAACATTGAGAACAACGGAGCACCTTGGGCTTTCTCACCTGCCGACCGCTTTAACTGGGCTGATGAGCTGTACGTCCCAAGCAAAAGCTAGCTTACTGCCTGGTGAATTGCTAACTCCTGTAAGGGGCTTTCCGACCATGAAATGGTTTTGCCATAAACAATTCAATAGAAAGAAAAAGCAGCGCTTGCTGCAAGAAATAAAGTAGAGAATACCTTTCAGATGGAAGAAAATAAAAGATTAGTAAAAGTGCCGACCATGGCCGAGATGGCTGCAAGCGGTGAGGAGCCTGAAATCTTGTTTTGGGTTGGCTGCTCTGGCGCTTTTGATGACCGCTATAAAAGAGTAACGCGCTCTTTTGTGCAGATACTGGAACATGTAGGCGTAAAGTATGCTGTGCTGGGTACGGAGGAAAGCTGTACCGGAGACCCCGCCAAGCGCGCTGGCAACGAGTTCCTGTTTCAGATGCAGGCCCTAACGAACATAGAGGTGCTGAACGGCTATAACGTGAAGAAGATTGTGACAGCCTGCCCGCATTGCTTTAACACGATCAAGAATGAGTACCCGGACTTAGGCGGGCACTACGAGGTAATACACCACTCTGCTTTCCTGCAGCAGCTTATAAACGAAGGGAAAGTGCGCGTAAAGGATGGGGAAAGCTTTAAAGGGCGCCGCATCACCTTTCATGACTCCTGTTACCTGGGCCGTGCAAATGGCGTTTATGAGGCACCGCGCGAGGTGTTAGCCGCTCTGGATGCTGACCTGGTAGAGATGAAGCGTATTCGGGCAAACGGCTTGTGCTGCGGAGCCGGAGGAGCCCAAATGTGGAAAGAGCCGGAGCCAGGCAACAAAGACGTGAACATCGAAAGAACAGAAGAGGCGCTGGCAACTTTAGGCCCAGCGGAAGGTAGCGTCATAGCCACCGCCTGTCCGTTTTGTATGGTCATGCTAAACGATGGCGTGAAGAACAAGGAGCAGGAGGAAAACGTAAGAGTTTTCGATATCGCCGAGCTGATCGCCCAGGCTGAGGGACTAAGCAAGTAGTTTTTGTTGATGACTGTATAAGGATTAAGCTGGTACGGTTTTCTGGTACGGTTTTTTCGCGGGTTTTTGAAAGCCGTTTCTCCTTAACAATAGAAAGGACAAGTGGTTATTCATGCAGTCAAAAAACAACAAATCATCGTTAAAAATGTATATTCCATTTAATCAACTGCCATCGCATGCCCGTCTCTGGATTTATCAGGCCAACAGGCCTTTGACAGATGCGGAGCAGGCTGAAATAAAACCACTGCTGGAACGTTTTGCTACTGAGTGGAGTAGCCACGGCAAGGGACTGCAGGCCTCGGCAGAGTTGCTGCATAACCGGTTCCTGGTACTGGCTAACAATGAAACCGCCACCGCCGCCAGCGGATGCTCTATCGACAAGTCAGTGAACTTTGTCCGGGAGTTGGAGCAGCGCTTTGGCGTGACCTTTTTTGACCGTACCCGCCTTGCCTTTTTACAGGACGGACAAGTGACCTTAGTCGGCATGAGCGAGGTAAAGGAAAAGGTAAAGGCCGGCGAGATAAATAAAAATACGTTGTACTTTGATACCTTGGTAGATAACTACGGAGAGTTACAGGAGGCATGGCCTCGCCCTGCCGGAACTAGCTGGCTTTCCCGTTATTTCTAAAAGGATAAAACCCTAATATACTTGTTCATGCATCTAACGCTAAAACGACTGCCCCTGGCGCATCAATTTAGGTTCATAGGTTTTCTATTGCTGTTAACGCTGCTGCTCGGCTCCTGCGGCCCGGGGGCTTACATCAGTAAAGGCGATAAGCGTTTTGAGCAGGAAGAGTATGAGCGTGCCATCGAGTTTTACAAGCAGGCTTTGGCCAAGGCTGATAACAAAGGCGAGATAAACTACCGGATAGCCGAGGCTTACCGCCTTTCTAACCGTTTGGCGGAGGCAGCACCTTATTATCAGGCGGCTATTGACGGCGGTTTCCGGAAGGAAGATGCTTACCTGTATTATGGCTTGGCGCTGAAAGCACAGGGGCAGTATGAGGCGGCGCTGAACCAGCTGCGGGATTACCTGCGTGTGGGCACCAACCCGCAGTTAAAAGCAGTAGCAGCCCGCGAGGTAGAAAGCTTCAGTACTTTGTCTAACATATTGGGCATGGCGCCGCGGTTTAAGGTACAGAACCTGGAGGCGCTCAATACCGAGGCTTCTGAGTTTGCGCCTTACGTGCTGAACAACGACCTAATTTTTTCCTCTACACGGGGGGCAGGCAAAGAGTACATGGGCAACGGCGAAGGCTTTCTGGACATCTTCGCCACGGCTCTGACAGACTCAGCTGCAGCAATGGGCGGTGCTGTGCGTCCCTACGACAATATTAACGTAGAGGGGCTGCACGATGCCCTGGCTACTTTTGCCAATGAGGGCCGCACTGTTGTCTTTGCCCGTGGAAACCAGGGAACAAAGAAAGGGCGGCAGAACGTGGACCTTTTTGTCTCTAACTTCCGCGGCAACGCCTGGACAGAGCCACAGCTATTGAGCATCAACGATCCCCAAGCCTGGGATTCCTCGCCGGCTTTCTCCCCGGATGGCAGAACCCTCTATTTCTCTTCCAGCCGAAAAGGCGGCTTTGGGGGCAACGATATCTATAAGGTGGAGATAGATGAGAGCGGCAGGTTTTCCAAACCTGAAAACCTGGGACCCGAAATTAATACGCCTGGTAACGAGAGTTTCGTGTCCATAGGGCCGGACGGAACGGTGTATGTTGCCTCTGATGGTCTGCCGGGTCTCGGCAACCTCGACCTGTTCCGCATCGAGAACGGAAGACCTGTAAACCTGGGGCAACCCATCAACTCTCCGGGCGATGACTTTGGTATCTTTTTCCAAAACAAGTATGCTGGTTTCTTCTCTTCTAACAGAGAGGCAGGTAAGGGAGGCGATGACCTGTATCGCTTTGAGAGAGACGCTCGCAAGCAAGTCAATTTCTTTGTGGACGGAACCTTATATCAACTCCGGGAGGGGGCGCAGAAACGCACTGTTGTGCCGAACCACCCTGTCGTGCTGCAAAATGAGGAGGGGGAGCCCATAGAAACGGCTACCACCGATGCCAGCGGTCATTTTACTTTCGCCCTCGATTCTGCTTCTACGTATTATCTAGTGTCGGAAAAGCCGGGCTTCTTTACTGCTCGTCAGTCTGTTACCACCGAAGGTAAAATGCCCCCTCAGGATCAACTGACGCAGCAAGTGAACGAAGTGCGCCTGAATGCGTCCTTAGTGTTGAATGAGATTGTGGAACAGAAAGCCATCGTGCTCGAGAATATTTTCTATGACTTCGATAAGGCAGACATTCGCCCGGATGCGGCAATAGAACTGGACAAGTTGGTGCAGATTCTGGAGGATAACCCTGGTATCTCCATCGAGCTTAGCTCACATACAGACGTGCGGGGTACTGAGGCATATAACCTGGACCTGTCGCAGCGACGGGCCGAATCTGCCGTGGAGTACATCATCTCACAGGGCATCGACCGCTCGCGCATCACAGCCAAAGGCTACGGCGAGAGCAGGCTTATCGTACCGAATGCAACCACAGAAGAAGAACATCAGCGAAACCGCCGTACCGAGTTTAAGGTAGTGGAGATTGACGAATAGAAATCAGTGTAGCGCTAAAAAGAGCAACCCGGGTAGTTTGGGTTGCTCTTTTTGTTTTATAGGTCAGTATCATTAGGATGATTGGATTAGCAGTACTGCTGACTTTAATAGGAACTCCGGTAATGCCACTGGCCCTCCTGTAGTTCAAGGGCGAACTCCGGGCCTATATTGTACTTGAGCTCCTGCTGATTTGAACCCTGTCGGTCCGCCAAAGGAAGTCCGGAAGCCAAAGGACACTTTATAAGGAGCAGCAACTTGTGGTTAGGAAGAAAGGGGACTTGTGCCAGAGCAGGCACAGCGAGAAAAGGGAGGAGGCCCAGCAGGGGAAGGAGAAGTTCATTTTTCATAGCTACATCTGTTTTGTGGTGCACTTATATATAGCAACCCATACACTAGCGAAAGGATTGCAGAGGGAGTGCGCCCTTCCTTTTACAGCGGAATAAATGCCTTCTCCTGTCGTTAATGCCATTCCCTTTCTTAAATTTGTAAGCAAATCACCCCCAGTCATGGAAAATAGATATTTGCGCCGCGGCGTTTCTGCCTCCAAAGAAGATGTGCACAACGCCATCAAGAACATCGACAAAGGAATTTTCCCGAAAGCATTCTGTAAGATCATCCCTGATATCCTGACCGGCGATCCGGAGTACTGTGCCATCATGCACGCCGACGGGGCTGGTACCAAGTCCTCGCTGGCTTATATGTACTGGAAAGAGACCGGCGACCTGAGCGTGTGGAAGGGCATTGCCCAGGATGCCGTAGTGATGAACACCGACGACCTGCTCTGTGTGGGTGCGACAGACAACATCCTGCTGTCCTCCACGATCGGAAGAAACAAGCACCTGATTCCCGGTGAGGTGATTGCAGCCATCATCAATGGCACCGAGGAGGTGCTGCAGATGCTGCGCGACAATGGCGTGGGCATCTATAGCACGGGTGGCGAGACTGCCGACGTGGGGGACCTGGTGCGCACCATCATTGTGGACAGCACCGTGACTGCCCGCATGCGGCGGGATGAGGTTATTTCCAATGATAACATTCAGCCGGGTGATGTGATCGTGGGCTTTGCCTCCTACGGCCAAGCCACTTACGAGAGCGAGTACAACGGTGGTATGGGCAGCAATGGCCTTACCTCTGCCCGTCACGACGTATTCCACAAATACCTGGCGGCCTCATACCCCGAGAGTTATGACCACGAGGTGCCTGCCGACTTGATTTACTCTGGTAGCTGCCGTTTAACGGACGTGGATAAAGAAACGGGCCTGGAGATAGGTAAGCTTGTGTTGTCGCCTACGCGTACCTATGCGCCTATTGTGAAGGAGATCTTAAAGGAACACCGTCCGCACATTCATGGCATGGTGCATTGCAGCGGCGGGGCCCAGACCAAGGTGCTGCACTTTACGGATAAGGTGCATATCATTAAAGATAACCTTTTTCCAGTGCCGCCGCTGTTCCGCATTATACAGGAACAGAGCCACACTGACTGGAAAGAGATGTACAAGGTCTTTAACATGGGGCACCGCCTCGAGATCTACCTGCCAGAGGAGTACGCGCAGGACCTGATCGACATTTCCCAATCGTTTGGCGTGGAGGCACAGGTCGTAGGACGTGTGAAGAAAAGCAAGAAGAATAAGCTCACCATCCGCAGCGAGTACGGAGAGTTTCAATACGAAGGGTAGAAAGCATCTAAAATACGTTTTGTAAGGCCACAGGGTAAGCCTGAGGCTTTTTTGTTGGATAGTGCTACTGTAGAAAAAATCCTTCTGCCCCAGACTGGGGCTGTAGAAAACAAATTAAGTTCCAATCTGGCATAATAATTGGCTTGGCGGAAGTATAAGGAAAAACCTATACTACTATGAAAAAGCTACTGCTACCGCTTTTGCTTGTGCTGTTGGTTGTGCCGGCCTTTGCGCAAGCCGCTGTGTTAACCTTTACCGCCGAGAGGGGGGAGGTGTTCCAGATACAACTAGATGACAGAACGGTGAATCCCATAGCTTCTAACTTTGTGCGCATCGCGTCTGTTAGGCCAGGAGGGCATTACGTGGAAGTAAAGGTGAGAACACGACACGGCATTTACCGGATGGGGCAAAAGATTGTGGTGCCGGAAGGGGTGGAGGCGAGCTATTTGGTGCGCACAGCAGGTAGGAGTGGCAAAGCTTACTTGCGCCTGATCAAGCAGGTGCCCTTAGCTCCGCCTGTTGTCGCCAGCCCATTGCCTCGCTACCCGGATCGCTATGAAGATCACCAGGAGCCTTACCGGCAGCCAGTGCGGCCCCGTTACGACAACGATTACAGTAATAATTGCAGTAAGCTGATGACGGAGCAGGAGCTAGACCGCCTCGTTCAGACCATGGGCAGCCGCGATTTTGAGAGCACCAAGTTAAGTATCGCCCGTGATGCTGTGCGTCATGGAAGCATCCTGGCCGACGATTTGAAGCGCATCCTGCAGCAGTTCGAGTATGAGTCTACCCAAATAGAGTTCGCCAAGTATGCCTACGATTACCTTTGCGACCGGGAACACTTCTACTATATCTACGATCTCTTTCAGTTTGACAGTAGCGTGCGGGAGCTGGAAGAGTATACCGACAGGAGAAGATAATACTTGCCTGAAGAGGGAGAAAGAGAAAGGATCATAAACAAAGAGGCTTCCACCGTGCAGGGGAAGCCTCTTTGTTTTTAAGTAAGTAGGGTTAGGTTTAGCGCAGTCTGTCTGCTGAGCGAACCAGGTCCTCGTCGCGCTTAATGAAACGGTTAGCCAAAGCATTTAGAACCAGGGCCAGCATCGGCATATAAAAGCCTGCCTGATACGCCCCGTTATCATTGGCTTCTACCAGTTCTGCGCCCACGTAGGCCGCATAATAAAAAGTAGTACCGAGCAGGGCCGTAATTACAAGCGTATTCAGCAGGCCAAGTTTCATTTGGGTCAGGCGGCTTTTGTACTGGAAGATCTCGTATAGGGCAATCACAGCTGCCGCGATCGCCAGCATCCCGATTGCGATAGTGCCTTGTTGCGGGATCGTACCCGGAGCAGTGTTTTCCGCTGTGGCATATGACTTGATGTTCCAGGCAGTCAGCACTACCTCCTCTCCAGTGGTGGCGTCGGTTTTAGACCAGAGGGGTAAAAAGAGCATGGCTACCATGGCTAGCACCAGCAGAAACAGAAACACGGATTGGATTCTTTGTATCATAAGAAATTGGATTTACTGATAAAGAAGGTGCAAAATTAGGCAAACAGCTGTAAAACCAAAAAATAATGCAGCCTTGCATGCCAGTACATGCCCTTACTCATGATGGAAGAATGGACCAGATTTCACGTGAAACGAAGAACAAGTTCGGTTACGGCCTTCTAGCGGTACTAACAGCCTCTTTTGGAAGTACCTCTTAAGGGCATAAAAAAGCAAACCGGGAACCTTACCCTACATAAAAGCCTTATAAGTTTTAGTTCAGCCCGAGCAGTGGTTAACTTTGACAAATCATAAACAGAAGAGCGTGACGGGTAGAGATATTCACAACACCTTTATCGGGGTTAACCTTATTCCCGATAACGAAGAGGAAAGATTACAAAAATTAAAGGAGTACGAAATATTAGACACGCCACAGGAAGGAGCCTTTAACCATATAGCCGCCATGGCCACACATATGTTTAAGGTGCCGATTGCCCTTATCTCATTAGTAGACGCGGATCGTGTGTGGTTTAAGGCGAATGTGGGCCTGGAGGGAGTAAGGAGTGTGCCGCGCGGAGAAAGCCTTTGTTCCCTGGCTGTCTTAAACAGTGCCCCAACCATTTTCCAGGATGCTGCCAATGAGCCGTGCCTGCTGGCTAACCCGCTTGTTTCTGGCAATTTCGGGCTGCGCTTCTATGCAGGTGCTCCCCTCGTTACGGCAGATGGTCTGAATATTGGCACTATGTGCCTGATAGATAAGCAGCCGCGGGAGTTTACAGAAAGCGACCAGAAGATGCTGGTAAACCTGGCTTCTATTGTTATGGATGAGATAGAGTTGCGCTACCTGAGGCGCAAAGTAAGCAAAGACAGTCCCGAGTAACAGGCGCGTAAAGCCGGCGAGACCTTAGAAACCCGTGAGCACACTGTGCTTGCGGGTTTTATGTTTATATTTGCCCTATGCGGTATTTCTTAGAGGTAGCTTATGATGGCACCCGTTTCCATGGATGGCAGGTACAGCCAAACGCTTTATCAGTGCAAGAGGTGCTGGATGATTGCCTCTCAAAAGTGCTGCGGCAGCCCATCAGCTCCATAGGGAGCGGCCGGACGGACACGGGGGTGCATGCCGGCCAGCAGTACGTGCATTTTGACGTGACCGGAGAACTGGACACGCAGCAGGTAGTGTACCGCCTGAACCGAATCCTGCCTGCTGATATCGCTGCCAAAGGTTTGCATGCTGTCCCGGATGAGGCGCATGCCCGCTTTGATGCCTTTGCCCGAACGTATCATTACCACATCAGCCTGGTCAAAAGCCCTTTTAAGCGATACTATGCCTACTATCACAGCCGTTCCTTGGATGTAGAGCAAATGAACAGAGCGGCTGTGGTACTACTGCAGTATGAGGACTTCACCACCTTCAGCAAGGTAAAAGGCGACACAAAGCACTACCGCTGTAACATTTATGAAGCTGTATGGCGGCAGGAGGGGGAGGAGTTGGTGTTCACGATCAGGGCTAACCGCTTTCTGCGCGGCATGGTCCGTTTGGTAGTGGGCACCTTGTTGGATGTGGGCCGCGGGAAAATAAGCGTAGAGGCTTTTGAGCAGGTTGTTGCCAGCCAGGACCGTAGCCGCTCCAGTGGTGCTGCCCCGGCAGAGGGGCTGTACCTGGCAAAAGTGGAGTATCCGGAGCACGTGCTGCCCCAGCGGGGATAACATAAAGCCCGCTGGAACTGTTAACTTTGCAATCTGTTAGCGCAGGCACTCGTAAAGAAGAAACCGTGAAAGAAGAGCTGTGCCTGCGTGTGTGCCCCAGATGCCTGCCAAAGGCACTGCCTCTTAAATTCATGATCACAAACTGGCTTACTTTTAATCTTGGAAGATACACCAAAAAATAGCGGAAAGGTATTCGACTCGGACGTGCTGAAGCGGCTTTTCACCTTTGTGAAGCCCTATGTCAAGACCTTCTACTTTATCGTTTTCCTGACCTTTGCCTCGGCTATACTGGCGGCTGTCCGTCCTTTTCTGATCCAGCATACCGTGGACAACGAAATACTGAACAACGACTGGGAGGGCCTGAACCGGATGTTCGTCATCCTGGGCGTGTTGCTGGTGGTACATGCCCTGGTACAGTACCTGCACACCTACTTTGCCGGTTGGTTGGGGCAGCACGTGGTGCGGGATATTCGTATCCGGCTTTACCGCCACATCCTGAACCTGCGGCTCAAGTTCTTCGACCGCACGCCCATTGGCACACTCGTAACCCGTAACGTGTCGGACGTGGAAACGCTCTCCGATGTATTTAGCGAAGGACTGGCGGCGATGATCGGCGATGTGCTGCAACTGGTCTTTATCCTGGGTTTCATGTTCTACATCGACTGGGAACTCACTCTGATCAGCCTTTCGACCTTTCCGCTGATGATCATCAGTACCTACATCTTTAAAGAGAAGATAAAGGATACATTCCAGGAGGTGCGCACGGCTGTGGCCAGGCTAAACTCTTTTGTGCAGGAGCACATTACCGGGATGAGCATTGTGCAGATATTCAACAACGAGAAGCGGGAGATGGAAAAGTTCGAGGCCATCAACAAAGAGCATACGCGTGCTAACATTCGCTCTATCCTGTACTACTCCATCTACTATCCGGTGGCTGAAATAATCGGTGCGGCGGGTTTGGGCCTGCTGGTGTGGTATGGGGCGCACAGCGTGCTGGACGAGGAAACCTCTCTGGGTACCCTGTTGGCCTTTATCATTTACATCCAGATGTTCTTCCGCCCAATCCGCATGATCGCAGACCGCTTTAATACCCTGCAGCTGGGGGTGGTAAGCACGGAGCGTTTAATGCGCCTGCTCGACAGCAAGGAGATGATTCCTGATAACGGTACCTATGCCCCGGAAAAGATAAAGGGCAGCGTGAGCTTTAAGAATGTCTGGTTTGCCTATAAAGACGAAGACTGGGTGCTCCGCGACCTGTCGTTTGACGTGAAGGCCGGGCAGACCGTTGCCTTTGTAGGGGCGACAGGCGCTGGCAAGACTTCCGTGATCAACCTGCTCAGTCGCTTTTATGAAATTAACAAGGGCAACATTATCATCGATGGCCATGACCTGCAGGAGTACGACCTAAGCGTACTGCGCCACCACATAGGCGTGGTACTACAGGACGTTTTCCTGTTTTCAGGAACAATTGCCGATAACATTAGCCTGGGCAACAAGGCCATTACAGAGGAGCAGATGTGGCAGGCGGCTGACCTGGTAGGAGCGCGTAAGTTTATTGAGCGCTTGCCGGGCGGCCTGCACTACAAAGTGATGGAGCGCGGGTCGACCTTGTCCGTTGGGCAGCGACAGTTGATCTCCTTTGTGCGGGCCATGGTGTACAATCCCGAAGTGATTATCCTGGATGAGGCTACCTCCAGTGTAGACTCCGAAACGGAGGAATTGATACAGTACGCAATAGACCAGCTCATGCACGGCCGAACGTCTATTGTTATTGCCCACCGCCTGTCTACCATACAGAAAGCCGATAAGATCATCGTGCTGGACAGAGGCGAGATAAAGGAGATGGGCAACCACGAGGAACTGCTACAGCATAATGGCTATTACGCGCAACTGTATCAGATGCAATACAAGAATATGATCGATTTATGAAAAAGTTCTTCTACGTGATGGCTGGCGTGGCCATTTTGATCTTGGTGTTATATACCTATCTGGGTGGTTTCACGGCCCCGGATGTTACGGTCGTTGAATTAGAGACCAAATACGTGGCAGGCGTGCCCTTTGAGGGCTCTGTGGAGGACGAGGCGCTGGGTAGGGCCTTTCAGCGGGCAGCAAAAGTAGTAGAGCAGAAGGAACTGGAAGGAGTGCTGGGCAGCGTTTATTATAATAACCCGGACACGAGTGGTGATAGCCTGAGAGCTTTTATCGGGGTAATTGTGCCTGACCCTAATGTAACTTTGCCAGAGGGGTATGAACTGCGCACTGTGCAGGGAGGTAAAAAAGTGGTGCATGTGGAGGCAAACGCCAACATTGCCCTATTGCCTGGAAAGCTGTATGAGGCAGCCTTCGATTATGCAGATACGGAGAACCTGAAGCTGGAAGACTTTTACGTGGAGTGGTTCCCGGAAGAGGACATAGGCGTGTTAGAGGTGCCCATCAAGCAGTAGTTGCAAGTATCAACATATAGCCTATCTTTGGGCGAGGAGGCTTTCAGGCATATTCCCTGCACGCTCCCGTTCTACAGCAATAACACTTTGGGTAAGAAAGCAGAGGTAAAGAGAGAGCTGATTTTAGAGGCGGCAAAATCAGTGTTCGGGCGGCTTGGGTATAGCAAAGCCACCCTGGACGATATTGCTGCGGCTATTGGCATGAAGAAGCCCTCGCTTTACTACTATTACAAAAGTAAGGAAGTGCTTTTTGTCGAGGCTTTCTCACAGGAGTGGAAAAGCCGGCTCTCCCACATTAAACACTTGGCTGAGCACGAGCAGGACCCGCATGAGCGCCTGTTACTATACATCCGTTCCTCGCTGCGCTACTATCAGGAAATCGTAACGCAGCACACCATTTCCATCAGGGTTCTCGTCGAAACACGTGCTACCTTTCAGGAGCTCTTCAAAGAGTCGCGGGCCAAGGAGTCTAACTACTACGCCTCGGTCATAAAAGAAGGTGTCGCTAACGGCACCTTCAAAGAATGCGAAGCCGAGCGTGTGGGATACACCATCATGACCGTAAAAGACCTGATCCAGTTCGAGGAGTTCGAACGGGCAGACTTTCACAAACTACCTTCTATTGATTTCGAAAAGATCGAGCGGGACGTGCTCTACACGGTTAACCTTGTGCTGAATGGTATTGCGAAGGCTTAAGTAACTGCTCGCCCTCATAAGCAAGCGCTTAGCTTTCTGTTGCCCGCAGTTCGTCTAACTTGGCTTTCAAGGCCTCTACGTCCGGCTTATGGCCTTTGGCTACTTCTGCGGCATCCAGTTCCTGCAACATGTTCTTCATCTGCCCCAAGTAAGCGGCCTTGTCTTTCTTCAGGCAGCCTTTTTGGTGGTCGTGGCAGTGCCCGTCCTCGTCCATGGGCTTAAACATACTGCCCTCTCCGTAAATGAGCCATTGCGGGTTCAGGTCCTGGAAGTGCTTCAGAATGGCCACCAGCTCATCTAACAAGTAGTTCTGGCCAGAAATAATGTTGGCAAGGGTTTCTTCTTGGCTGCCGGTCATGGTTTTTAATTGCTCCATGTCCAGCTCTTTCAGATTGGTGTAAAATCTAAATCGCTTACCGATTTGTTGCAAGTCTACGGCCATACATTTAGGGGTTTTAGGGTTATTAAAGTAGCTATACGTAAGCATAACAGAATCTGTACTAAAAAAATCCCTCAAACCGCTTTTGCTGGTCTGTGTAGCCCTGACGAGGGCCAGGGGGTGCTTTTGTTTGGCGGGACTATTCCGAATCCTCTGACTGCAGCTGCCGTTCGTACAGCACTTTGTACAGGCCCTCCTGGTTGATCAGTTCCTCGTGCGAGCCGTGCTGCACGATCTCTCCATCATCCAGCACCAAGATCCTGTCCGCCAGCTTTACGGACGATACCCTGTGCGAGATAATGATAGAAGTACGGTTGTGCATGATACGACGCAGGCTGTTCAGGATGGCGTTCTCTGTTTTGGTATCTACAGCAGAGAGTGAATCGTCGAGGATCAGGATGCTAGGCTCGCGCACCAGGGCCCGAGCAATGGACACCCGCTGCTTTTGGCCGCCCGATAAAGTTATGCCGCGTTCCCCAAGCTTTGTATCGAACTGCTCCGGGAAGCGGACAATGTTCTCGTACACGTCGGCGTCTTTGGCAGCCTGTAGCATTTGCTCCTCAGTAATGCTTGGAAGCCCGAAACCAATGTTGTTCCGGATAGTGTCGGAGAAGAGGAACACGTCCTGTGGCACATAGCCAATCTGGCTGCGCAGGCTCTCCAGGTTATAGTCCCGCACGTCGACCCCATCAATCAGGATACGGCCGCCCGTCACATCGTACATCCGCGGAAGCAGGTTAGCGATGGTGCTCTTGCCTGAACCGGTGTTGCCAATTACCGCCAGCGTCTCACCATGCTTAATGCCAAAGGAAACTTGCTTAAGGGCATGAATGTGCGTGTCGGGGTACACAAAGTCAACGTTCTCGAACACGATGTCGCCTTCAATGGGTTTGCTAACATTGTGGCGTGAGACGATATCGTTCTTCGTGTGCAGGAACTCGTTAATGCGGCTCTGTGAGGCCGCTGCCCGCTGTACCAAGCTTGCCGTCCAGCCCAGGGAGGTAACAGGCCAGGTAAGCATGTTCACGTAAATGATAAACTCCGCAATGTTCCCCGTGGTGATGCTTCCGTTAATCACCTCCTGTCCGCCGATGTACACGGTAATGATCGTGCTAAGGCCCACCAGGAACAGCACCAGCGGGAAGAACAGGGAGTTAACGAAGTTCAGCTCCAGTGACTTATCTTTGTAGGTGTTGCTGGAGGTGATAAAGTTGTTGTGGGAGTCATCTTCCCGGACAAAAGACTTTAGTACCCGGATACCAGAAAAAGCCTCCTGCACAAAGGTGGTAATGCCCGAGAGGCTTCGCTGTATCTCATCCGACTTACGCTGGATAATGGTGTTGACATAGTAGATGCTGATGGCCAGTATGGGTAGCGGAATCAGGGTGTACAATGTCAGCTTTACGTTTACCGACAGCATGTACGGGATCACCATCAGGAACAAGATCACCAGGTTCATGCCGTACATAATGGCCGGACCCAGGTACATGCGCACCCGGCTCACATCATCCGCAATGCGCGACATGAGGTCGCCGGTGTTGTTCTTCCGGTAAAAGCTTAGCGGCAGGCTCTGGTAGTGCGCGTAAATCTCGTTCTTGAGGTCGTTCTCGATCAGGCGACTCATGACGATGATCGTTTGGCGCACAAAGAAGAGGAACAGGCCCCGCAGCAGCGCCATGACCAGGATAATGGCCCCGTAAATCAGAATACTTCTCGCAAAAATGTCATAAACGAGTTCCTGTTGTGCCAGGCCCTCGTACAAACTATGGAGGCTGATGCCTTCTTTGATGAGGTTAAAGGCATAGCGCACCACCTGGGCCGGCAGGATCTGGAAGAAGGTGGAAATAATCGTAAACAGCAGGCCCAGTAGGAGCCTGTATTTATACTTAAGCAGGTATTTATTAAGGTAACTTAGTGACTTCACAGCTTATTTTCAGGTCCACGGGCTTTTACGCAGACATATAAAGTACAAATTGAATTAATAAAAAAAAGAAGTAATTTCGCACCGCGAAACGGGGGGTGGGGGTAAGGCCTCACATACAAAGATAGAATAACCCATAATCAAATCTATAAATGGTCGAGTTAAAAGAAGTCGCGCCTAAAAAGGACAAGGCCGTCTTTGCTCAGATATCAGACTACAATCACGAGCAAATTGTTTTCTGCCATGACAAAGAAACGGGTCTGAAGGCCATCATTGGCATCCACAACACGGTACTGGGGCCTGCCTTGGGTGGTACCCGGATGTGGTCTTACGCTTCGGAGGCGGAGGCACTGGATGATGTGCTGCGCCTGTCGAGGGGGATGACCTACAAAGCGGCTATCTCCGGCCTTAATCTTGGTGGCGGTAAAGCCGTTATCATCGGGGACGCCAAAAAAGACAAGAGCGAGGCATTGCTGCGCAAGTTCGGCCGTTTCATTAAAAACCTGAACGGAGCCTACATTACGGCGGAAGACGTGGGGATGACGACCAAGGACATGGAGTATATCCGCATGGAGACAGAGCACGTGTCCGGCCTGCCGGAGTCTATGGGCGGTGGCGGCGATCCTTCGCCAGTAACGGCCTACGGTACTTACATGGGCATGAAAGCGGCTGCCAAGAAAGCTTTCGGCACAGACGCGCTATCTGGTAAGAAAGTTTCTGTACAGGGTGTAGGCCATGTAGGCGGCTACCTGGTGGAGTTGCTGGCCAAGGAGAATGCTGAGGTTTATATCACGGACATCTATGAGGACCGCCTGCGGGAGGTGTCTAACAAGTACGGCGCCAAAGTGGTGAGCATGGACGAGATCTACGACCTGGACGTGGACATCTACTCGCCTTGCGCCTTGGGTGGGACAATAAACGACAACACCATTAACCGCCTGAAGTGCCAGGTTATTGCCGGTTGCGCCAACAACCAGCTGCGCGATGAGAACGTGCACGGGCCGGCACTGGTGGAGAAAGGAATCGTGTACGCGCCAGACTTCCTGATTAACGCCGGTGGCCTGATCAATGTGTACTCTGAGCTGGTAGGCTACAACCGCGACAATGCTTATGCACAGACAGAGCGTATTTACGGGTATACCCTGGATATCTTTAACCTGGCCGAGAAAGAAGGAATACACAACCAATTGGCCGCCATGAGAATGGCCGAGCAGCGTATTCAAAGCATCGGTAAGGTCCGGTCTACGTATTAAGGGACAAAGCCTGCGTAAACAAAGGACATAACGTACAAAAGTGCTGCACGACCTGTGGCACTTTTGTTTTAAAAGCAGGCTCAAGTTTCGGGGCCTGTGGAACTATCGCCTGGTTTTTTTCTTTTGAAAAAAACAGGCTCAGAAACATAGCGGACACCCGGTGTCAGTGTTATTAGATTTTACAAAAAAACGCTCTTTAAAATAAGAATATGCTCAACCGCAGGACACTACGAATTAAGGCAATGCAGGCCATCTATGCCTATATGCAAGCTGTAGGTTCAGACTATCTGCTCGCCTTAGACCAGATAGGGGAGGACTTTGCACCGGACCTGAACTCGATGGAGGTACAGGACAGAAAGCTACTGGAAGGAAGAAAGCAAATTGCCACGCTACTCTTTAAAGAGTGGTATGAAACCCAGCAGTTTGATGCAGAGGAGGCGGATAAGGAAACCCTCCAAGCGGTAAACAGAGCCATCGTTTACTACCAGAACCTGGTTAAGAAAGACTACAAGTACTACGGCAACCAGATGCTGAGTGCGGTAGAGCGTATCTATGACCATTACCTGGGTACCCTTCAGATCTTAGAGGTGCTGGTAGGCCTGATAGAGGAGGAGGAAGAGAAGAAAGAGAAACGCTTTACTGCCGCCACAGGCCCTGACACCAAACGCTTCCTGCAGAACCGCGTGGTACAGCGCCTGCTCCAGAACAAATCTTACCAGGACAGCATCATCCGCCGCAACATTAGCTGGGGTTCCGACATCAGCGAGATCCGCACCGTTTACAAGAACATCCTGAAGCAGGATGAGGTGTTCCTGAGCTACCTGAAATTGCCTTCACCTACCCTGGAGGACGACCTGGAGGTGGTGAAACATATTTTCAAAAACATTATCTTTAAAGAAAAAAACTTACAATCTTTGTTTGAAGAGCAAGACCTGAACTGGGTTGAGAACAAGGCCATTGTAAAAAGTCTCGTCAACAAAACCATCAAGATTTTTGGTGAGGAGGCAGAGGAAGACAGGCAACTACTGGACTTGTCGGCCAACTGGGAAGATGACAAGGCTTTCTTTGAGGACCTGTATTACCAGACGGTGCAGGAAGATGAGAAGTATGAGGCCATGATCGCCTCCAGCGTGCAGAACTGGGATGTGGAGCGTGTTGCACTGCTCGACAAGATTATCCTGAAGATGGCCCTGAGCGAAATGTTCATCTTCCGCAGCATACCGGTAAAGGTAACGATTAACGAGTACATCGAAATCTCGAAGCTGTACAGCACACCAAAGAGCAAGCAGTTCATCAACGGCGTGCTGGACAAAATGGCGCAGGAGCTCACCTCCAAAGGCGAAATACGTAAGTCGGGTCGTGGCTTGATTGATAACAAATAGCCCTTCTTTCCACCCGGCGTAGCCTCAGTAGGGGAGGCGCCGTAAAAGAAGGGAAATTTCGTACCTGAGATATTAAGCATACACAACAACTATGAGTAAGAAGACAAATACACTACTTGCCTTTGCCTCTGGCGCTGCAGTTGGTGCCATGGCTGGCATACTTTTCGCACCCGATAAAGGAAGAGAGACGCGTAGCTGGCTGAGCTATCGGCTGGAGAAATATCGTGACACACTGGCAGACTTAACGCAGCAGCTTGTTGCGAAAAGCGATAACCTGCCCTCCAGCGCCAAGTCAGAAGGTCAGCGTGTGATACAAGACGCGAAAGACAAAGCCGAAAAACTGCTCGGCGATGTAGACTCACTCATCAATGAGATTAATAGCAGGAAAGAACTATAAAACATGATACAAGTTACCCTCATCCCCGGCGACGGGATAGGCCCTGAGATCACGGAAGCTGTTAAGGCTATTTTTAGTGCTGCTAACGTGCCCCTAACTTGGGAAGAAGAAAACGCTGGGCAGACGACTTTTGATGCGGTTGGCGAACTGATACCCTCTACGCTGATTGCTTCTCTTAAGAAAAACAAGGTCGCCCTGAAGGGGCCGATCACGACCCCTGTTGGCAAAGGGTTCAAAAGCATTAACGTGCAGCTGCGCCAGATGTTTGATCTTTACTCAAACGTAAGGCCGGCTAAGACCACGAAAGGCATCGAGACGCGCTTTGAGAACGTGAACTCGGTGCTTTTCCGTGAAAACACCGAAGGGCTGTACTCTGGCCTGGAGATATTTGATGAGCGCCTGCAGATCGCAGACTCCATCTCGCGCGTTACCCGCGTGGGCTGTGAGAAGATTGTGCGTGCCGCCTTCGAGTTTGCCTCGAAGCAAGGGCGCCAAAGAGTAACAGCCGTGCATAAGGCAAACATCCTGAAGCAAGCAGGAGCCCTCTTCCTGAATGTGTTCAGAGAGATTGCCAAAGAGTATCCGAGTATACAGGCCGACGATATCATCATCGACAACATGTGCATGCAGCTGGTTGTGAAGCCGGAGAAGTTTGATGTGATCGTAACGACAAACCTATTCGGGGATATCCTGTCTGACCTGTGCGCAGGCCTGGTGGGTGGCCTGGGTGTAGTAGCCGGTGCGAACATCGGTGACAACATGGCCATCTTTGAGGCAGTACACGGCTCGGCTCCCGATATTGCTGGCAAGGGAATTGCTAACCCTACAGCGTTACTGCGCTCTGCCATCATGATGCTGCACCACCTGGATCTGAAAGCGGAGGCTGATCGCATTGAGGCGGCCCTGGAGGCAACTCTGGTAAATAAAGAGGAATGCACAGGCGACCTGGGTGGGAAAGCAAGCACAATGGAATTTGCGCAGAACATCATCGCAAAACTTTAATTTAAACCCTTTTTCTAGTTAGATATGAGAAAGAACATTTTTATGGCAGCTAGCTTAGCGGTAGCCCTTTTTGCGGCCGGCTGCGACAGCAACGCAGGCAATAACGAAACTGTAGCTGCTGAGGCACCGGTTGTGGTAGAAGAGCCTGTAGCAGCAGCTCCTATCGAAAACCCTAATGTCGTTCCGGCAAACGAGGTAGTGGCAGATGAGAATGCCCCTGTCATGACCTTTGCGGAAACAGAGTACGATTTCGGTACGGTAAAGCAGGGAGAGACCGTAAAGCACACGTTCGAGTTTACGAACACCGGCGCCTCTCCGCTGATCATCGAGAACGCCTCTGCTACCTGCGGCTGTACCGTGCCGGAGTGGCCACGTGAGCCAATTGCCCCAGGCGAGAAAGGACAGATCGGTGTTGTGTTCAATACTACCGGTAAAGTAGGCCAGCAGTTACCCACCGTTACTGTGCGTGCAAATACACAGCCTAACATCGTAAAAGTATCGATGAAGGGTAATGTGGCAACGAGCAGCATCCCAACGGCAGGAGCCGACGGTCCGGTACGCCGCAATTAATCGACCCCTTCGTTATATAGAGCATACACCACATGAGAACCCTTTTCCTGCAAGCGCCGGACGGAGGCATGCTGCCTCAGTTGCTAATGTTTGGCGCTATTATTCTTGTCTTTTATTTTTTCATGATCCGGCCGCAGCAGAAAAAAATGCGCGACCAGAAGAAGTTCCGCGAGGAGCTGACGAAAGGAATGATGGTTGTTACCATTAGTGGGTTACACGGCAGACTGATCGCAATAGAAGATGAGACCATTACGTTAGAGGTCGATAAAGGCGTACGTTTAACGTTTGACAAGACCGCTGTCTCCATGGAAGCTACCATGCGAGTGCAAAAACAATAGCAGCTTTGCCGCTTGAGAATGCAAAAAATATAGTTTCATGGTTTGCGAGGCCATTTCAGCCACGAACAAAGCAATACTGGCGTGTCGTATTGCTTTGTTTCGTGGCGGCCTCCACCTTTTGGCTGCTCAACGCGCTCAATAAAAGCTACTCCACACAAATCACCTACCCTATCCGGTTTGTGTATAATGCCCGTAACCTCGTTCCTATTAACCCCCTGCCAGAAGAAGTTACCATTAACGTAACCGGCAAAGGATGGAAACTGCTGCGCAAAAGCCTGCGCTTAGAGGTACAGCCAGCCGAGGTGTTTATCCGCAACCTTCCCCGCAACAATTACCTCCTGGGCTCGGCCCTGCGCCCAGCCTTGGTCAATGCCTTGGACGGCCTGCAACTGAATTTTGTGGTGACAGATACCATTCACTTCGACTTCGACCAGCGTGTGGTAAAGCGGGTGCCTCTGTTCCTGGACCCATCGCAGACCCTGACAGATGCCGGTCATACAATAGTGGGCCCTGTGCGCGTACGACCCGACTCAGTTACTTTTGTAGGGCCTTCCTCGCTGGTCGATAGCCTGCCCGACCCGTTTCTGCTGCGCTTGCCGGAGGAAAACCTTACAGGCCCGACCAAGGTGTCCGTACCCATAGACTACGACTATGAGTCTTTAATACAGGCCTCAGTGCAGGAAGCTGCGGTAGAGGTAAATGTAGGAACCCTGGTACAGGAAGAGCGCCAGGTAATTCCCGAACTAGTAAATGTGCCGGAAGGCGTGGAGCTAAGTTTAAGGCCTCCAATTGCTGTTGTGCGTTACCAGGTGCTGCAGGACTCGGTACCCTTGCTTAACCGGGAAGCTTTTAAAGTAGTGCTGGATTACCGTAATTACAATAGGAGTGACTCGACGCTTGTGCCGGAGGTGGTGCAGCAGGCCAGGGGTGCCCGAGGCGTACAGGTGTGGCCAGAGGCCATAAAGGCCATCAGGCAGCAGCCTGAGGAGAATAACCGGAGAAGAAGGTAAACATGCTCAAGATAGGTATAACCGGTGGCATTGGCGTAGGTAAGACGGTGGTAAGCCGTATGTTTGCCTTGCTCGGAATCCCTGTGTACGACTCTGACGCCCGCGCCAAATGGGTGATGCGCCACGACGAAGCCCTGCGGCAGGAGTTAGTAGCTGCCTTTGGACAGGAGACCTTTACAGAGGCAGGTGAGCTAAACCGTTCTTATGTTGCCAGTATTGTCTTTAATAACCCTGAGCGGCTGGAGCAACTGAATGGGCTGGTGCATCCGCATGTAAGGCAGGACTTTGAAAGCTGGGTAAAAGCGCAGGAAGGTAAGCCCTACGTCCTGAAAGAGGCGGCGCTGATGTATGAGTCAGAGGCCTGGAGGCAGATGGATCAGATTATTACCGTTTATGCCCCCCTGGATGTACGGCTCAAACGGTTGCTGCAGCGCGATACCCACCGAACAGAAGAAGATATCAGAGCGATTATTGCCAAGCAGCTCAGCGAGGAGGAAAAGATGGCCAGGGCAGCGCACGTGGTATATAATGATGACCAGCGGCTTGTTATCCCGCAGGTGTTAACCCTTCACGCGCAATTCCTTTCCCACGGTAACAACTAACCTAACCCTTATTGTCACCTAGCGGAGACCCCTGCGAGACGATTAAAAGCAGAGGAGGTACACTATTGCCCATGGCCTGTCCGTTTCAAAAGTACGGGTTGTATAAAGCTACAAGAAGGTAGAGCCAGAGCAACAGCTGCGGAAAGTATAGACATAAAAAAAGGACAAATCTAAATTTGTCCTTTTGTGGGGCGTACTGGATTCGAACCAGTGACCCCCTGCTTGTAAGGCAGGTGCTCTGAACCAGCTGAGCTAACACCCCGGTTGTTGTTTTTCTTGCCCTTATGCCCTTTTACTGATACAGAAAATAAGGCATGTGACATAAAAAAAGGACAAATCTAAATTTGTCCTTTTGTGGGGCGTACTGGATTCGAACCAGTGACCCCCTGCTTGTAAGGCAGGTGCTCTGAACCAGCTGAGCTAACACCCCATTTTTTGTTTTCGATGACCTACTGTCCTCGTTTGATGATGCAAATATGGGGCATATTATTTTAACTGCAAAACATTCGCGAAAAAAATGTTAAAAAATTTTCTGTAGTATCAGCGGCTATTGCCAGCACGTTTTTGTGGCAGTACCTTTAGGTTTTATAAGATGCTATTAATCTGAAACTTTTGCTGGGTGAGAAGAGATGTGATAAGAAAAGTGCTATTTTATTCAACCCTTGCGGTGGTATCCGCCCTAGGTGTGGCACTGGCGGTGGTGTATGCGTACCAGGACAGAATCATTGAGCTTTTTGTCTCCGAAGCCAACAAGCACATCAAGACCAAGGTGGAGGTGGGGGAAATCTCGCTTTCGCTGTTCGAAAAGTTCCCGCATGTAGCCGTCACGCTAGACCAGGTGAATGTGCACGAGAGCCTGCCGGAAAGCGAGGAGTCTTTGGCGCGGGCTGATAAGCTTTACTTTACCTTTAGCCTGCTGGACGTGCTCCGGGGAGCGTACAGCGTAAAGCAGTTTTACATGGAGCAGGGCGAAGTGTATGTGAAGATACTCCCGGATGGTTCGGCAAACTATGAGATCATCAGAACAGACTCTGCTTCTACAGAAGAAAGCACCTTCTCTTTTGACCTGGAGCGCATCATTCTAAAGGGGGTGGCTGTACACTATATCGACCAACAGCTGAAGCAGAGCTATGAAGTAGATGCGCATGAGTTGGAAGCAGCCCTGGCTATATCTCCGGAGACCATCGATATAGAGGCGAACGGAAACACAACGATTCATACCATAAAGGTGGGCACTGGCGAGTACTTCAAAGGAAAGCGGGTGAACCTGGGCACTGCCCTTCGTATCGACAGGGCCTTGAAGGTGATCCTGCTTCAACCATCCCTCGTGCAGGTAGAGGGTGCCGACTATGAGGTGGGAGGGACTATTAGCTATTCTGGTCCCACAAACCTGGATCTGAAGCTGGACGGCAAAAACACCAGCATACAGTCCCTGCTATCGCTCTTGCCCCAGCAAATGACAGCGAGTCTTAGCCAGTATCGCAGTGAGGGAGCGATTTATTTTAACGGTACGGTAAAAGGGAACGCATCGGCTACAGAAACGCCGCAAGTTACCTTTAGCTTTGGGGCCCGCAATGCTTCTTTTTATCATCCCGAGGTAAAACAGCGGGTCGAGAAGATCAACCTGACCGGTAGCTTTACCAACGGTGACAAGAGAGCTGCTAGTACCTCTACGCTGGAGCTGAAAAACATCAATGGCAGCCTCAACGGCAGGTCTTTCAAAGGAAACCTCCGGTACAGTAACTTCAACAACCCTTACGTTGCCTTCGATTTACAGGGGATGCTGGATGTGGGCTATGTTTTAGGATTGGCCAAACTACAGCAGGTAAAGAGCGGAAGTGGTTTGGCTGATGTGCGTGTTGCCTTTGCCGGTAACCTGAATGAGTTTGAGGCCCGTCCTGGTAATGCGACACTGAATACCTCCGGAGACATTACGCTGCACAACGTGTCCCTGGCCTTACAGGAGCTCCCGCTGCCTCTGAGTAACCTGAATGGTAACTTCATGTTCAAGCAGAACGATGTGGCTGTGTCGGATTTTAAAGGAAAACTAGGAGAGTCTGACTTTGTGATAAACGGCATGTTCCGGAACGTAATGGCTTACCTGCTCCTGGACCGGCAGCGCCTGTTGGTGGAGGCCGACTTTAAAAGCGACTACTTGAACTTTGACCAGCTCCTGAGTGAGAAGCTCAACACGCCGGAAGAGGCTCGTACAGGAAAAGAGGGCAGCTATAGGCTGGTTGTGTCGCCTAACATTGCTTTTGACCTGAGTGCCTCCATCAACCGCTTAAAGTTCCGGCGCTTTAGGGGCAAGAATATACGTGGGGAGGTAAAGCTGCGGAACCAGGTGGCCTCTACGCCTAATATCTCTTTCCAGGCAGTAGGAGGGGAATTTGCCGTGCGAGGCACCCTGGACGCGCGCACCCCCGAGCAGATTAAGGTTAGTACGGTAGCCAAGTTGATGAACATGAACGTAGACAGCCTCTTTTTCGTGTTCGAGAATTTCCATCAGAGCTTTATAGAAGCCCGTCATTTAAGGGGGCAGCTGACAGCGAACATTGCCTCAGACGTGTTCTTCGATAGCCAGCTAAGTCCAAAGACAGATTTGCTACAGGCCGAGATCGTGGCGACGGTGCGCAATGGGCAGCTCGTTAACTTTGCCCCCATGCAGAAAATGTCTGCCTTTGTAAAGCGCGCAGAGCTCGCGAACATGCACTTTGCGGAGCTGCACAATAGTTTCTGGATCCAGCAACGCACCATCTACATTCCGGAGATGGACATCCGCTCCAACCTCTCAGCAGCCCCTGTGGTTTCGGTGTCAGGGCAGCATACCTTTGATCAGTACATGGATTACCGCATCAAGCTCCCCGTGTTCAGGAAGCGGCGGGAAGACAAAGATGCGCGATATGGGGTAGTGGCGGAGGATAGGGATGCCGGCAACAGCATGCTCTTCCTGACATTAAAAGGCAATGAGAGTGACTTTAAGCTAGCTTATGATAATGAGCGGGTGCGGGAGAAAATAAAGACCGACCTGAAGGAGGAGGGACAAGAACTAAAGGATCTGCTTCGGGGGAAAAAGCCGCAGGAGGAAAAGGAGAAGAAAGTAGAGCTCCAGGAAGGAGAGTACTTCGACTTTTAACAGGGCCGTGGTACTGGCGATGTTGTTACTTTAGCATCGTTGTCCTAACATTAGTTGACCGATAAGGTAATATCGTAAAAAGTATATTTTAACCTACACTTGTTGTTATTAGTCGTTCACGGTAAAATATAGGCATAAAAAACAAATAATTATACTTTTTTTGTAACCAAGCTAAAGTTGGCCCGTTTTACAAATCAAAACTGCAAAGATACTAACAGGCTCTTTGTAAGGGATTAAGGTTTACTAAAAAGACAGATTCTTAAATAGGTTATATTAAGCAGAGAAATGCTTTACGTAATTAGATGAATCTAAAGATATAAGGGTGAAAAAAAAGCCGGAGCTTCTCCGGCTTTTTTATTTGTGCTTACTTCAAGTCGGTACTGTTCCCGAACGTTTGCATCCGCGGTGTAGAGGGCTTGGGCGCAGGTGCTGCGGGATGCATGTAAAGCGTTTGTGTAGGGAAGGCAAACTCAGCTCCGTGCTGGGCCACAATGTCCACGATCTTGTAGTTGATCTCTTCTTTTATGTCGATGTACTCATTCCAGTCCATGGTGTCTACGAAATAAAGCACCATCACATCCTTCGAGTGCGGACCCAGGTTCAAAAAGCGGATACGGCCCTCCTGGCTTGTGCGGGGGTGGTGGTCGATGAACTCCTGTATGTCGTTGGTGATAGCCCGGATCTGCTCAGAAGTGGTGTTGTAGGTGAGGTTGATGTCGAACTTGGCCCGGCGGAAAGTGCGCAGCGACAGGTTGTCGAGGGGCTTGTCGATCATGTTCTTGTTCGGTACCGTTACAAAGCTTTTCTCTAGGGTACGGATGCGTGTGCTCCGGAAGCCAATCTTCTCTATCACACCTACCAAATCGCCTACCTGTACCAGGTCACCGACCACGAAAGGTTGATCCAGGAAGATGGTAAAAGACGCCAGCAGGTTCTCCAGGCTCTCTTTCGCGGCAAAAGCTATGGCCAGGCCACCTACGCCCAGGCCAGCAACCAAGCCTCCCACGTTTACGCCGAACACCACTCCCAACATGATCAGGAAAGAGAAGATAACCAGCACTACCTTCGAAAAGTCTTTGAAGAAAGGGACGAGCTGATCGTCTAGCTTAGAGGGCGTTTTCTCGGCCCTATATCGCAAGATCAGGGCAAAGAAGTCGACGAAGCGCAGAAACACCCAGGTCAGTGCCACAATTACAAACACCTGGTAGGTGCGGAAAAAGAACGTCTTGAGGAAAGGGTCCTCTTCTCGTATCTCACTTATCTCAAGCGGATAGTCCAGTACCTGGAATGCGAGGTACAGGAACACCAAAAAGAGCAGCACTTCCAGTGGCTGTATCAGCAGGCGCCGGAACTCGGGCAGGTCAGCCTCTTGCAAGAAGCGGTGCACCAGCTTGTACAGAACGGTAGACAGTAAACGGGACAGCAGCGTCTTAAAGATAAAGCCGAACAGCAGAATGCCAGCTGAAATCAAGTACTCGCCTACAGTGTTACCTAGAAAGCTATATTCAAGAATGTCTTTCCAGTCTAAATATTTCATAAAAGGGAATTATAGCAATTGAGTCAGGGCTATCTCAAAGCAGGCTTTGGTTATCTCGGTGCCCTGTGTGCGCTTTTCGTGGGCCTTCTCCAGGGCTGTGCGAATGGTACGGGACACATCGCGAAAGATCGCCTCGTCCGTTACCTCTACTTCGCTTTCCATCAGGTAGGCAAACACACGTGCCATACCGCAGTTCGCCACGAAGTCCGGGATCACGGCCAGGTTGCGGTCGGCATACTCCCCGGTTGGGCCAAAGAAGATCTCCGGGTCCTGGAAAGGAACATTGGCTCCGCAGGAGATTACCTCCATGCCGCTCTGTATCATTTGCTCTACCTGTGCCCGCGTTACGAGGCGGGAGCCGGCCGCAGGTACGAAAATCTCTGCAGGCAGAGACCAGATACGCTCGTTTACCTCTTCAAAGGGCAGGAGTCCCTCCGGGTTCAGGGCATTGCCCTGTCGTGAGAGCAGCAGTTCCAGTACTTCGTCCAGGGTATAGCCCTGTTCATTAATTAAACCGCCAGCCCTGTCGATAATGCCCACGATCTTAGCTCCTTTGGCTGCCAGGTAGTAAGCAGCAGCTGCCCCTACGTTTCCCCAGCCTTGCACAATGGCGCATTTTCCCTCAAACTGACTGCCCCAGATATCATAGTAATTACAAACGGCTTCCGCCACCCCGTATCCTGTGATCATATCGGCCACGGTGTATTTGCGGTTCGTGGACGGAGAGAAATGAGGGTCCTCTATTACTTTGCTCACGCCCTGGCGCAGTTGCCCTATCTTGTTGATCTTCTGTGGTTCTGTGGCGTTGAAATGTCCGTTCACGATACCTTCCTGAGGGTGCCATAAGCCATAGTCCTCTGTAATAGGGATTACCTCGTGTATCTCGTCCACGTTCATGTCGCCACCGGTGCCGTAATAGCTTTTCAGGAGCGGAATAACAGCCTTGTACCAGCGCTCCAGCACACCGCGCTTGCGGGGGTCAGCCGGATCGAAGTTAATGCCAGACTTCGCGCCGCCAATGGCAGGGCCGGACACCGTGAATTTTACTTCCATTGTCTTGGCCAGCGACTCTACTTCGCGCTTGTCCAGGCCCATCCGCATACGCGTTCCGCCACCGGCGGCACCCCCACGGAGGGAGTTGATCACGACCCAGCCCTCGGCCTCCGTTTCAGGGTCTTTCCACTCAAAAACTATTTCGGGTTGCTTGTTCTCGAATTGCTGGAGTAAGTCTTTCATCTTGCTGTGTTGAATGCTGTTCTGCGCAAAGGTACGAATTTGGCTTGGGCCATGGTTAAGTGAGGCCGGCTTAGCAAAGGTAAATGGCCCCTCCTACGTTGTTGTGGCTGGCTCCTGTTACACTCTGCAGGCAGTTGGCCTCCCCGCGCCAGCGCAACACACCCAGGAAGGCAAAGATCAGGGCTTCCTTGAACGACACGACCTCCGGGGTAGGCACCTCTACGCTGTAGTTGTCCCCCAGATACCCCTGCAGCAGCTCCACCAGGTACCCGTTAAACGCGCCGCCCCCCGTTAATAGTACCCGATGCTGTCCTTTGTGCAGTGGAATTAGGGCCTGTTTGAGCTGTTGGGCGATATGATGGCATGTTGTGTTCAGTTTGTCTGCAACAGGAGCTGTGCTAGCTGTAAGGGTCCTCAGGCTGTGCTCCAGTACCCACTCCTTGCCCAAAGACTTAGGGGCAGGGGCCGAAAAGTAAGCCGGAGCGTTCAATTCCTGTAGCAGGCCCCTGTGCAGGGAACCTGAGCGCGCCTGCTTACCGTTGTTATCATAGGGCAGGCCTATGCTCCCTGCCAGCGTGTTGAGCAACATATTGCAGGCACATATATCAAAAGCTATTCTTCTATCGTTCTGGGAGAAAGAGACGTTGGCGATGCCCCCGAGGTTAATGCAATAGTCATACTCCTTAAAGAGGAGCTCATCTCCGATCGGCACCAAAGGTGCCCCCTGCCCATTAAGGGCTATGTCTAAAGTGCGGAAGTCGCAGACGACAGGAAGCTGGGCATGTGCGGCAATGTAGGCGCCGTGCCCGAGTTGTAGCGAAATGTGCCGCTGAGGTTGGTGGAAGACAGTGTGCCCGTGGGAGGCAACAAAATCAGGCCGGATATCGTGTTGCTGAACAAAAGCGTGCACTTGCTGACCGGTAAACCTGCCATAAGCGTGGTGTAACTCGATGAGATCCAGGGCGCTGGCTGTCTCGGCATTCCTGAGCTGATCAATAAGAGTATCACTATATGTTAGTGTAGTAGCATTTAGTATATCATATATCCAGTTTTTGGAATTATACGTAAATCTACAATACGCTATGTCGAGGCCATCCAGCGAGGTGCCTGACATTAACCCAATGACATGATAAGAAGTATCCATAGGCAAAAGTAAGAAATGTGTGGAACCTGTGCCCAGCCAAATAGAGCGAACCTCGTATATATCTTATTGTGTATAAGACTGTAAATAGATTTAGAAACTGTTAGGTATAATTATTAATTATGAAAAGTTTGTTGTCAAGAGTTGAATCGAAGAAGATAGATAAAGCGGCAGCCATGCTGAAGGTATTGGCCCACCCGAAGAGATTAGCGATAGTGGACTTGCTGGGGAAAGAGGATAAAATGACTGTTACAGAGATATATAAGCAGTTAGACCTCCCTCAGGCAATCGCATCGCAGCACCTGATTACACTAAAGGACAAGGGCGTTCTGTCCTCGTTTAAGGTGGGAACGAAGATATATTACTCCTTGGCGATTCCGAAGTTGATCGATGTGATTGACTGCCTGGAAGAGTGCTGCATAGACATTTAAGAAAGTCTTTTGCGCGTGTGAGTGTGATTGCTTGGGCATGTAAAAAGCAAAAGGCCTCCGTATTTCATATAGTTATGAAGGGTACGGAGGCCTTTTGCTTTAATTTTCACTAAGAAAATATAGCCGTTCGCTTATTTTTAAGGCTTTGCCTCTTCAGGCTGGTTTTCCAGGTTAAACAGGTCATTCAACACGTCGATCAATGTCTCTGCCTCGCCCCGCTTGCAGGCAGCCTTTAGTTGCAGTACAGGAAGCTTGATAATCTTCTGCATCATAGACTTGGTAATGTTGTCCATGAGCTTGCTTTCCTTAGGCCCAAGCTTTTTCATGTAGCGGGCCATCTCTTCCTGACGGATCGCCTCCAGGGCATTCTTCAGCCGATGAATCGTTGGGGAGACCATCATGTCTTTAGACCAATCGTTGAACTGCTCGATAGACTCCGCCACAATCTCCTTTACCTGAGGCACGGCACTCAGTCGGCGCTGCAGCGCCTCCGACGCTTTATTCTGGATCGTGTCGATGTTATACACCAGCACCCCCGGAACGGACTCGACTTCAGCTTCAACACTCCGTGGTACCGACAGGTCGATAAAGAACTTAAACGAGAGCACATCTAGGCGCTTTACCATTTCTTTGGTGAAGAAAGGTGTTTCGCGGGCCACGGAAGAAATGATCACGTCGGCCTCTTTCATCCCCTGCACGATATTCTCGAAAGCAAGCACCTCCAGGCCGCACTCCTCAGCCAGTGCCTGTGCTTTAGCTTGGGTGCGGTTCGTGATCTTCACATGCTTAAAGCCGCTGTCTTTCAGGTTGCGGCACACATCAGCGCCAATCTCTCCTAACCCCACTACCAGCACGCTCGGCTCGATAACATCGGCTGTCAGCTCTTCGATCAGTTCTATAGCGGCATAGGAGGTAGAGGCAGCTCCATCGCGGAAGGCCGTTTCCTGTACCACGCGCTTGTTTGTGTAGAAGATCGTGTGCATCAGGCGGTGCAGAAACGGGCCGGCTGTTTCGTTGTCGGCAGCCCACTGGTAAGCCATCTTCACCTGGTTAGAAATCTGCATATCGCCCACCACCTGCGACTCCAGTCCCATTGATACATCAAACAGGTGCTGTACAGCATCGTCGTGCTCATTGAAAACCGTGAAATAGTCAAGGTATTGGGAGATGTTATCCATGCCTTTGGTGATGCCGAGCAGCTTTACAATTTCTGTACTGTGGTCGGTATCGGCATTATAGTACACTTCGGTGCGATTGCAGGTAGAAAGCACCAGTATGTCAGAAGCCTGAATAAAGCTCTTGAGTGTCTGTAGGTATCGTCTGCAGGAAGTTTCATCTAAGGCAATCAGTTCCCTGATATCCAGCGGCGCTTTCTTGTGCGAGAGACTGATTGCTTTGAAATTCTGAAGCATAGTAAAGTGTGTTCTACTAGAGTGCAAAGTTAAACTTCTATTTTTTTAAATAAAACTTCCTTGCTCTCAATGTTTAATTTATACTAATTTCAAATAAATTACGTGTATATTGCATGATTCCTATCTATTCTCAGAAGAACAGGATAAAGCTTGTTTTTGTTATCATAGCCCTTATCATTGGTGCAGCCACTATTACCTACACCAATATACTAGTCAGCAAGCTATCCGAGCGGGAGCAGGAGTTGGTGCAACTCTACGCCAAAGGCCTCCGCTACATGATCAATGCGCCAAGCGACGACAATATTGTATTTATTGAGGAGGAAATCCTCTCTTCCAACCACACGGTGCCTGTTATCCTGACCGATGAGAACGAAAACATACTCGACTCTAAGAACATAGATTTGCCCGAAAACATTTCACCGGAGCGCCTGAATGAGCTGCTACAGCGTGAAATAGAGAAAATGAAGGCGCAGCATGTGCCCATTGAGGTGCCTTGGGCCGAAGGGTCGGTGAACTATGTGTTCTACAAGGATTCAGCTTTGTTATCGCAGCTGCGCTTTTACCCCTACGTGCAGCTGATTGTTATCGCCTGTTTTGTTTCGATGGCTTATTTTGCCTTTAGCTATTCCCGCCGGGCAGAGCAGAACCAGGTGTGGGTAGGGCTTGCGAAAGAAACCGCCCACCAGTTGGGCACACCGCTCTCCTCTCTCATGGCCTGGTACGAGTACATCAAGGCGAGCCCTAAGTTCGACAAAGAGCCGATTATTGAGGAGCTGGGCAAGGATGTGCGGCGGCTGGAGATAATTACCGAACGTTTCTCTAACATTGGCTCCGTACCCTTGCTTCGTGATGAGAATATCTTGCAGGTAACGCAAAACGCGATCAATTACCTGCAAAACCGTATTTCGCGCAAAGTCGACTTTACCATTACCTCCACCTTTTCTCCTGATATCACGGCCAAGCTAAACGTCTCTTTGTTTGACTGGGTGATCGAGAACATCTGCAAGAACGCGGTGGATGCGATGGAGGGGAGAGGGAGTATTAACATACAAATGGTTTTACTTGGGAAGAGCAGCATTGCGGTGGATATCACGGACACGGGCAAGGGCATCCCCAAGAGTAAGATCGACTCGGTCTTCCTGCCAGGCTTCACAACTAAAAAGCGCGGCTGGGGGCTGGGTCTGGCACTAGCCAAGCGAATCATTGACAACTACCACGAAGGAAAGCTATTTGTAAAATGGTCAGAAGTAGGAAAGGGGACCACTTTCCGTATTGTGCTGAACAGGTAGGGAATGTGCTGAACTATGTTCTCTGTCAGCTTTTCCCGTTTTCGTTCAGTGCCCTTACCCTTTGTCTTTCATTCAGTAGTCTTCTGTTTATAAAATGGTAGAAGCCGTAAAGTACGCGCCGGAGCATCAGTTGGTTTGGGATGCCTTTGTGGCAAGCTCGAAGAACGGTACTTTTCTGCTGCAGCGGGACTACCTGGACTACCATGCAGACCGGTTTACAGACCACTCGCTGCTTTTTTACCGAAAGGGGAAGTTAATTGCCTTGCTGCCTGCCAATCAAACAGCACAGGAGGTGCAAAGCCACGGGGGGCTGACGTACGGTGGTGTGATCAGCGACGGCCGCATGAGAACTGGTATTATGCTGGAGGTGTTCGAGGCAATGCTTGCCTACTACCAGGGGCAAGGAGTAAGGCACATAAAGTACAAAGCCATCCCACACATTTACCACCAGCTGCCATCGGAGGAGGATCTCTATGCCTTGTTTCGCTACCAGGCCGTGCTTTACAGGCGTGATGTAAACAGTGTTGTGGACATCAATAACAGATTGCCCTACAGTGTTCTGCGGAAGCGTAAACTAAAGCAGGCTCCCTTACTAGTGTTAGAGAAAAGTATGGCCTATGACAGCTTTATGCAACTAAAGCGGGAGTTGCTGCAGGAAAAATACCAAGTCATGCCGGCTCATTCGACAGCGGAAATCTTACGCCTGGCCTCCTGCTTCCCGGATAACATTAGCTTGTACACGGCAAGTGAGGTGGGGGTATTGGTTGCTGGGATAGTTATTTATGAAACCCCTACCGTTGCCCACGCCCAATACATCGGTGCCACGGCGAGAGGGCTGGATATCGGCGCCTTGGATGTACTCACCGACTGGTTACTAACAGAAGTATATGTCCATAAAAAGTACTTCTCCTTCGGCGTGTCGACAGAGCAGCAGGGGCAGTACTTGAACGAGGGGCTGGCCCGGAACAAAGAAAGCTACGGGGGGCGCACGGTGGTACACGACTTTTATGAACTCGCGCTCTAGGAAGATAAACAGAAAAGGCTGCCCGGTAAGAGCAGCCTTTTCTGTTTTGCTATTCGTTTACGAAACGGCTTCTGCCGTAGTAGTGGGCACTACTTCTGCTTCATTCTTTTTGCCCAGTATCTTGATCAGCCCCCATAAGAAAGCCGCCCCTATCAGGTATACCAGTAACCAGTGCACTCCCCAACTTGATAAGTTCGTGCAGATAAGGTTTGCCACCAAAGCCACTGTAACGGCATAGGGGAGCTGGGTTTTTACGTGATCGATGTGGTTACAGCCTGAGGCCAGGGAGCTCAGGATCGTGGTGTCGGAGATCGGGGAGCAGTGGTCACCAAATACAGACCCAGCCAGCACGACGGAGATCACATTATAAATGATCGGCATGGTTTCTTCTAAACTGTAGCCCTGCAGCTGGCACACATACCAGGCAGCAGGCAGCATTAGTGGGTACAGAATGGCCATGGTACCCCAGCTGGAGCCAGTAGAAAAGGCAATAATGGCAGCCAGGAAGAAGGTAATCTCTGGCAGGAAGTGGGGGGATATATTACCAGAGAAGAGAGACGTCAGATACTCTGCTGTATAGAGCTGTTGCGTGACCGCAGCTAAAGACCAAGCCAGTACGAGTATCAGGATAGCGGGTAGCATGGTTTTAAAGCCCACGACCAAAGACTCCATTGTCTCGGTGAGGCTCATGATGCGCTGGCTTACGGTAAGGGCGATGGCGACGATAACCCCGCTGAGCGATGCCCAGATAAGGGCAACATAAGAGTTAGAGTCGCCGATGGTAATGGAAAGTTTGCGGAAAAAGCCGAGGGTAACATCAGCCCACACAGCAGCGTCGTAGCCGGTGTACAAAAGGCCGATCATGGTGCCGAAAATTACGACGAGCACTGGAAGGAGGGCGTTAACGGCCCGTGTACGGGAAAGGTCTATCGGTTCGAACTCCTGCATTTCCTGTTCTTGCTTCTCCTGTCCTTTCCGATCAAGGCTTACGGCGGTAACGGCTCCTGTAGACCGGGCGCGCACCTCTGCCCGGTGCATAGGGCCAAAGTCGCGGTTCATCAGGATCAGCATAAGCATGAACACCAATGTGAGAACCGGGTAATAAGCATACTCCAGGGAATGGAAGAAAAGGGAGTATGCCCCTTCTTCAATGCCGAGTGAGGTGGCAGCATCCTTTATGTAGCCCAACTCAGCGCCAACCCAGGTCGTTACAAAGGCAATAGCGGCTACCGGGGCAGCGGTGCTGTCCACGAGGTAAGCCAGTTTTTCCCTGGAGATGCGGTGCCCGTCCGTAACAGGTCGCATGGTGTTGCCCACGATCAGGGTATTAGCATAGTCGTCGAAGAAGATAGCCACGCCCAATACCCACGTAACGACCTGCGAGCTCCTGGCAGAGCGGGCATAGCGGGAGAGCAGGTTCACAACGCCAGCCATGCCGCCGTTCTTGGAGATAATGGCTACCATGCCCCCAATAAGCATCGAAAAGAGGATAACCGACACATGGTCCCCATCCGTCAGGGCTTCCATCAGGTAGGTATCCCCAACAGCAAGCAAACCGGTGAAAATGGACGTGAAGGAAAGACCGTAGATCACAAACCCACCAACCCAGATGCCGGCGAAGAGCGCCAACAGTACTTCCCGGAAGATAAGCGCCAGTACAATAGCAATTAGCGGAGGCAGGATCGAAAGCCACATCGGGAACTCCCGGACCCCGCCAACGGCTTCTTCGTCTAATCGGTAAAGGCGGGCAAGGCTGCGGGTTTCCAGGTTTGCGGTTACCTGAATCAATTCCGCTTCTTCTGCTAGAGAGAATATCGTTTCGCCTTCTATAAAAACAACCTCCTCCAGCTCTCCATTAACTCGGAGAGGCAAAGTGCCACTGAACTTGACTAGATTCCCTTCTTCGGTGGTGGTATGTAGGTTAAAGGCCGTATCATTAATGGCCTGTAAGGACAGATCCTCAATGGCAGCCACATTTATTGCCTCTTGGGCCTGTGTTTTAAGCGACAGTAGCAGGAGGAACAAAAGGCTCAGGAAGTACTTGTAGTGCTTCATGTAGTAAGTCGAACGGATTTTGTAATCCGTTAAATAAGTAAAAAAAAGGGAAAATCTGAAATTAGCCGAAGGAGGAGGAGCACGGAAGGCAAGTGGAGCTAGTAGCGAACAGCCTTTACTTGGCCCTGTTAACGATATACACTCCTGCCAATATCACGACCATTCCTACGTAATGCCACAGCTGTATCGTTTCGCCGTCCAGTACTCCCCACATCAGTGCCACAATAGGGATGAGGTAGGTGGTGGAGCTTGCAAACAGAGTCGTGGAAATGTGGATCAGCTTGTTAAAGAGCACCAGGGCCATTGCCGTGCCGACAACGGCCAGGATGGCAATGTACATGAAAGCCTCCCAGGCACCGGGTATATGCTGTAGCTTGTACGTTACTTCGGTTGTGAAAAGGTAGCCAAGCGCAAGCGGACCCACGAGCAGCATGGCCAGACTGGATATGATGATTGGCTTTGTGCCCTGTAAGCGGTGTTTGATAATGTTTACGCTAGCGCCATAGCAGACAGTGGCCAGCACGATGTACAGGCCGAAGTACTTGTTGTCTAAGTCGGTGCTTCCGTTGCCGGAGAAAATGAGAACAACGGTGCCGATAAATCCTACGACAATGCCCAGCATGCGCATCCAGGTAATAGGCTGCCGAAAGAGCATGGCACCAATAAGCAAGGTGAATAGGGCCGTCAGGGAGTTCAGCACCCCTGCCAGGCCGCTGGCCAGCCGTGTTTCGGCATAGGCAAAAAGAAAGGCAGGTATAAAGTTGCCCAGCATGCCGGCGCCGGCCAGGTACTTCCATTTATCAGGGGCAACTGCCCTTAAATGCTGGATAGCAAAAGGAAGCAGCGAGAGGCAGGCGATGGCCATGCGCAGGGCGCCAACCTCCCCTGACGAAAAGACCACAAGTCCCTTTTTCATCAAGATAAAAGAAGAGCCCCAGATAAGAGTGAGCACAGTGATCAGGAACCAGGCAAGTGTTGCGTTTGATGTCTTTACCTGAGCGGGTTTGGTTGCTGTTTTAATGGCTATAGGATGTAATGTGTTATCAATATCGCTGCCACGGCAGTGGTAGCAAAAGCCAGGAATCAGAAAACAAAGACCGTTTTCTGTATAAGCTGCAGAAAACGGTCTTTGTTAGTGCTTTAACTTCTGAATGCAGGCTATGCTTCTGCGTAGCTCATGGTCTGCGCTATTTCGTGCAGCGTGTCGTAAATCTCGTTGATGTCCTCTGACTGTACTAGGCGCATACGCAGGGGCTTGAAGTGCGGTAGCCCTCTGAAGTAATTTGTATAGTGGCGGCGCATCTCGAAGATGCCCAGCTTCTCACCCTTCCACTCCAGCGAGTGCGTGAAGTGCTGCCGGCACACTTCCACGCGCTCTTCCAAGGTCGGCCCCGCAAGCAATTCGCCGGTCTTCATGTAGTGCTTGATCTCGTTAAAGACCCAGGGATAGCCAATGCTGGCACGCCCGATCATGATGCCGTCCACGCCGTAGCGGTTGCGGTACTCCAGGGCCTTTTGTGGAGAGTCAATATCACCATTCCCAAAGATCGGGATCTTCATGCGCGGGTTGTTCTTCACCTCCGCAATCAGGCTCCAGTCGGCCTCCCCTTTGTACATCTGCACGCGGGTGCGTCCGTGGATGCTCAAGGCCTGTATACCAATGTCCTGCAGCCTTTCAGCTGTCTCCACAATGTACTTGGTATTCTCATCCCAGCCCAGTCGGGTCTTCACCGTAACCGGCAGGTTGGTGGCTTTCACGATCTCCTCCGTCATCTTCACCATCTTCGGGATATCGCGCAACAGGGCAGCGCCGGCGCCTTTGCAGGCCACGTTCTTCACAGGGCAACCGTAATTGATGTCAATCAGGTCCGGGCCAGCCTGCGAGGAGACAATGGCCGCCTCCCGCATCGACTCGATGTCGGAGCCAAATATCTGAATGCCGATCGGGCGTTCGTAATCAAAAATGTCGAGTTTCTGTACGCTCTTGGCTGCATCGCGTATCAAACCCTCCGAAGAAATAAACTCCGTATACATCAGATCCGCTCCGTTCGCCTTACACACCTTTCGGAAGGGCGGGTCGCTCACGTCCTCCATCGGTGCCAGTAACAGGGGGAACTCACCCAACTCTATGTTCGCTATCTTTACCAAGGCAAAATCTATTTTTTCGCGTAAATTTACGTCAATTAAACCTAATCTTCTGTATGAAAGGTTTCATCTCCAAAGATCTACATCCATTTTGGGTGCTGCTGCTGTTGCTTGTGTTCATGTCAGGGGGCTATTTCGTGGCCACTTTCATCTACAGCCTGCTGGTAAACTGGATCTACGGAGTGAGCGTTTTTGAGCTGATGGATGTCGTGGCTAACCCCGCTGCCCATCCGCAGGGGCCGGCCATAATGCTCTTGCTACAGGGGGTGTTGCAGTTTTTCTCTTTTATTGTAGCCCCACTTGTCCTGCTTCGGTCTGTCAATTACGGCATCGACACGTACCTCAACTGGAAAGTGCGCCCTCTGGTGGGCCTGGTGCTGCTGAGCGGTCTGCTGATTGTCCTGATTATGCCTGCCAATTCGGTTATCATCAACTGGAACGCTGAGCTTGACTTCCCGGCTTTTATGGAGGGCTTTGAGCGCTGGGCACGGGAGCAGGAAGACCAACTAGCGGAGCTGACAAGGATGATAACCCGCTTTGAAACGGTGCCGCAGCTGCTGGTAGGCCTCTTGGTATTTGCGCTTATCCCTGCTATTGGGGAGGAGTTGGTGTTCCGGGGCATCACGCAGCGCCAGTTGTTCCGCTGGATAGGTAACACCCATGCGGCTATCTGGGTAGCTGCCATTATTTTTGGAGCTATCCATGTGCAGTTCTTCGGTTTCTTGCCCAGGGTCTTGCTTGGCGCCCTTTTCGGCTACCTGTACTTCTGGTCCGGCAGGATCAGCGTTCCCATCATGGCCCACTTCGTAAACAACGGGTTTACTGTGCTGATGCTGTATCTGCAGCAGACAGGCGCCATTGATGCAGACGTGGAAAGCACAGAGGCGATGCCCTTGTACTCCATTGCGCTGTCCGTTGTGCTAAGTGCGGCCGTCATTTACTACCTTTATCAGCAGTTTGCAGCCCTGCCCGTTAGAGAGGAAAGCATGGCCGAGGCAGCGAACGATGAGCAAGTTTAATTACCAATAACCCTATTCCTGCATTTGTCGCTGCGCCGACGCAGTTCCCTCGCATGAGCAAAAAGATATCTACCCTCAGTAATTTAAGTCAACGGATCATTGTCGGGGTGCTGGGTGCCGCCGTTTTTATAGGAGGCATCTGCTTTAGCGAGTGGACTTATTTCCTGCTTTTTCTGGTGCTCATGCTCTTAGGCATGGCCGAGTTCTACAAGCTGGTGGGGGTGCTGCAAGTAGCTCCGAACAAGAGCTTAGGCATGTTGTTGGGCGCTGTGTTCTTTGTGTCGATGTTCCTGGTACAGAAGGAGGTGATGCCAGAGGAAGTGCTTTACCTTTCGGTGCCGGTGTTGTTTCTGGTCTTTATCCGGGAAATGTACCGTAAGCAGACAGTCCCGTACACAAACATTGCGTTTACTGTACTTGGTGCCATTTATGTAGGTGTTCCCTTTAGCCTGCTGCACCTCTTAGGTTACCTAGAGGGGGAGTACAGTTGGCAGCCGATCCTGGGGCTGATGCTATTGATTTGGGCCTCTGATACGGGTGCCTATATTGCAGGAAAGAACTTCGGAAAGCACAAGCTGTTCGAGCGCATTTCGCCGGGCAAAACCTGGGAGGGCTGGGTAGGCGGTGCGCTGTTTACTGTGGCCGTGAGCTATGTGCTGTCGCTCTTGCTTATCGACCTGGAGCTGTACCAGTGGATTGGCATGGCCATTATTGTGGCCGTTTTCGGTGTACTCGGCGATCTGTCCGAATCCATGCTGAAGCGCAGCATGGGAGTGAAAGACTCAGGTACGCTTCTGCCGGGGCATGGCGGTATCCTCGATCGTTTCGATAGCCTGCTGATGGCGATTCCCTTTATTGTGGCCTTCCTGAAAATCTTCTAAAAAAATTGCGTAGTGCCTCTAGGAGGTTGAGGTTAATATTCTCAACTTTGCCGCGGAATTAATAACTGATTGATTACTCACCACTAATTTTCTAATAGTAGATGATGTTATATAAAGAGCCAGCACCGATCAAGGACAGGGAAAACCCTTTTGAGTCGATGATGTCGCGCTTCAACATAGCAGCCGAGGTGCTAGGGTTGGATGAGGAAACATACAACGTGCTGAAGTCCCCGACACGGCAGGTGATCGTGAACGTGCCCGTTACCATGGACGATGGCAAGGTGCGCGTGTTCGAAGGCTTCCGGGTCGTGCATTCTAACATCCTTGGCCCTTCCAAAGGTGGTATCCGCTATGCCCCGGACGTGTTTCTGGATGAGGTAAAGGCCCTGGCTGCCTGGATGACCTGGAAGTGTGCTGTGGTGGATATCCCTTACGGCGGTGCCAAAGGCGGCATTATCTGTGACCCTTACTCTATGTCTGCCGGCGAGATCGAGCGTCTGACAAGAGCCTATACGTCTTCGTTGGTAGATATCTTTGGCCCTGACCAGGACATCCCAGCTCCGGACATGGGTACAGGGCCACGCGAGATGGCCTGGCTGATGGACGAATACTCTAAAACGAAAGGGTCTACGGTACACGCTGTGGTAACGGGCAAGCCGCTCGTTCTCGGTGGATCCCTGGGCCGTGTGGAGGCTACAGGCCGGGGCGTAATGGTGTCGGCTATGGCTGCCATGGAAAAGCTGGAGATGGACCCGAACAAGTCTACGGCGGTAGTGCAGGGCTTCGGTAACGTGGGGGCCTGGGCTGCCAAGCTGATGGCAGAGCGTGGCGTGAAGATCCTGGGCATTAGTGACGTGAGCGGGGCTTATTGGAATGACAACGGGATTGACATTGAGGAGGCCATAGAATACAAAAATGCACACAACGGACGCCTGGAAGGATTTAAAGGGGCAGAGACAATGAACCCGGATGAGCTGCTGACTGCTAAAGTGGACGTGCTGGTGCCTGCAGCTGTGGAGGACGTGATCACCATCCATAACGTGAATAAGATACAGGCCCGCCTGATTGTGGAAGGGGCAAACGGGCCGACCTCTTACAAGGCCGACAACATCATCAACGAGAAAGGCATTATGGTGGTCCCGGACATTCTGGCCAACTCCGGCGGTGTAACGGTGTCTTATTTCGAGTGGGTGCAAAACCGGATGGGCTTTAAGTGGACGCTGGACCGTATTAACTCGCGGGCAGAGCGTATCATGAACGAGTCTTTCGAGCGCGTTTACGCGGCTTCGCAGAAATACAACGTGCCTATGCGCATCGCGGCTTACATCGTAGCCATCGATAAAGTGGCGATGACTTATAAGTATCGCGGCGGTTTCTAATACAATTTTTAAGGGAATAACAGAAAGATTATATAATTTTGGAGCCGGATAATAGCCCATCCACGAAACTGGATGGGCTATTGTAAGTTATATAAGTACCTGCGGCAAATTAAAATACTAATGAAAATTCATAAGGAAGGACGAAGAATCTTATTTTTTACCCTGTTGATCTTGCTGGTGCTGAATTTATTGCTCTACAATTTCAACGAAGAGAACGTTACCTTTAACAGAATTTTCTCAGTTGTATCCGCTGTACTTTTTCTCCTGATCCTTCAGTTTTTTCGCAGCCCGTACCGTAACCTGCTGTTGCACGAAGACCTGATTACAGCCCCTGCCGATGGTAAAGTAGTGGTGATTGAGGAAGTAGAGGAGCCCGAGTACTTTAAGGGCAAGCGCAAGCAAATCTCTATTTTTATGTCTCCGATTAACGTGCACATTACGCGGAACCCGGTTTCTGGCATCGTGAAGTACTTTAAGTATCACCCGGGCAACTACTTTGTCGCCTGGCACCCGAAGTCAAGCACCCAGAACGAGCGTACCACGGTGGTAGTAGAATCCACTGCGGGTCCGGAGGTGCTGTTCCGGCAAATTGCCGGTGCTATGGCCCGTCGTATTGTGTGGTATGTGAATGAGGGAGATGAGGTAAGCCAGGGCGAGGAGTTCGGCTTCATCAAGTTCGGTTCCAGGGTAGACGTGTTTGTGCCATTAGATACCGAGATAAAAGTAGAGCTAGGTCAGAAAACCAAAGGAGGCCAGACGGTAATTGCACAGTTGAAGACAGCTCCACCGACTTTGTTTGGATAGCGATAGACAAAGGACTCCTGGATTAAAGACATTCTGTAAATAAAAAGAGGTCGCTGCAGTTAACACCTGCAGCGACCTCTTTTTATTTTGCTACCGTAAGCTGAAAACTTGCGACTTCATTATATGAAACCTGTTTTGACTAACTTGAATACAGCGCTTTTTGTCTAAAAGTCTTCTATCCAGGAATCCTTCGTCCAAAAGCTAATACCAACTTTCCACCAGCTTCATGAGTTGCTCCAGGTAGCGCTGGTCTGTCTCGTCGAAGTCGTTAAGTTTGTCGCTGTCCACGTCCAGTACCAGCTTTACTTCTCCGTTTTTTATCACAGGTACCACAATTTCCGACTTTGAGTCGCTGCTGCAGGCAATATGACCAGGGAAGGCCTCTACATCTGGTACCACAATAGTTTCCTGCCTTGTATAGCAGGCACCGCAGACACCTTTGTGATAAGGGATGCGGGTACAGGCAATAGGTCCCTGGAATGGGCCTAGCACCAGCTGCCCTTCTTTATTGAAATAGACACCAACCCAAAAGAAGCCGAAGCCTTGCTTCAGGGCTGCTACCAGGTTAGAGATATTCGCGATAAGGTCTGTTTCTCCTGTCACGAGTGCCTCTATCTGTGGGAGTAATGCTTTATATTTTTCCGCTTTGCTAAGACTTGCGTCTACTATAAGTGATTCTGCCATCTTTGATCTTGTATGACTGTGTACTGTTTTATTGCTTTATCGACAACAAGCAAGGACTTATCCTTTGCCTGAGAGTCTTTCGCCTATTGGGCCGTTGCGGTAGTGCAACAGTTGGTCAGCGCCTAATGTTTGAATTGCCTGCAAGCTACCGAAAGCCATGGCTGGTGCCTTTACGCCAGCTGCTAAGGTTTTGGCTGTACTTTTAAATACAATTGCCTCATCCCACAGGTTAGCTTGCAGCAGGCTTTCCAGTAGAAAGGTGCCGCCCTCCACCAACACAGACAGGATATTCCGTTTGTACAGGTCCTGCATGATTTGTGGGAGCATTAATTCCTCCTCTTTCAATTGCACGTAGTACAAATTCTCTTGCTCCTCTTGCTTTTTGTAGTTGTACACTACCGTTGCCTGACTCTTGTCGAAAAGGTACAGGTGTCCTGGCAGCAAAAGTTGCTTGTCAATTACTATCCGCAGTGGGCTTTTGCCACCCCACAAGCGGGTATTCAGGCGTGGGTTGTCGTGCAGGGCAGTACGGCTGCCGACCATAATGGCCTGCTCCTCTGAGCGCCATTTGTGGGCCAGCCGCTGTGCCAGTTTTCCGCTGATCTGTAACTGTCGGTAATTAGCGGCAGCTATAAAGCCGTCTGCTGTCTCAGCCCATTTCAGAAAGAGGTAAGGGCGCTTTTGGCTGTGGAAGGTGAAAAAGCGCTTGTTCACCTCAAAGCCCTCTTCTTCCAGTATGCCTACTTTTACCTGTGCTCCTGTATCAAACAGTTTCTTAATGCCACGTCCTGCCACCAGGGGGTTGGGGTCTGTGTTGCAGATGATTACATCCTTTACTCCGCTGCTAACCAGTAAGTCGGCGCAGGGAGGCGTTTTTCCGAAGTGCGAGCAAGGCTCCAAGGTAACGTAAACACGACATTTAGGCAGCAGGCTCCTGTCCTCAACCGCAGCAATGGCATTCACCTCGGCATGAGGTCCACCGTAGGCTTTGTGCCATCCCTCCCCGATAATCCGCCCTTCGTGCACCACTACACAGCCCACCATGGGGTTAGGGCTCGTGTAGCCACTGCCAAGCTTGGCGAGCTCTAAAGCACGGCGCATGTACAGTTCATCGGAAGAGGTCATCTTGCTACTTGTGTCGTATTACGTACTTTTGCAAAGATACCTAAAAACTAACGAAAGAACATTCGTGGCTACAATCCAGAAAACACAGCAGCTTATTCGTCAACGCATTCGCGATGCTTATCCTGAACCAGAGGCGGGGGCTGTTGCACAGTTAGTCTTGGAGCACGTGTTGCAAAAGTCAAGGGTACAGCTGAGCCTGCAGCAACAGGAAGAACTCACAGAAGCGCAGGAGGCCCAAATACATCAGGCCATCAGCAGACTACAGAAGCAGGAACCGGTACAGTACGTGTTGGGAGTGGCCCATTTCTATGGACTGGAACTAGAGGTAGACGAACGGGTGCTGATCCCGAGACCAGAAACAGAGGAGTTGGTAGACCTGGTGCTAAAGGAGCACCAAGGACAGAAAGTATTGCAGGTCTTGGACATCTGCACCGGGAGCGGCTGCATTCCCCTGGCTTTGGCAGCAAGTCTTTCAACAGCTAAGGTATATGGACTGGAGGTGTCAGGAGGAGCCCTGGAGGTAGCCAAGGCTAACAGCCAGAAGCACAACTTGTCTGTCACTTGGCTGCAGCAGGATATATTTGACCCTGTACACGGTATCCCGGCCGATTCGCTGGATATCATCACCAGCAATCCGCCTTATGTGTTGGAAGAGGAGAAACAGCAGATGCGCCAGAACGTACTGCAGTTTGAGCCGCACCTGGCCTTATTCGTGCCAGACACCGACGCTCTCAAATATTATAGAAGGGTAGCAGCAGTTGCCTGGGAACTCTTGAAAGATGGAGGGAAGCTGTACTTCGAAATAAACGAGCGCTACGGAAAGCAGGTGCAGGAATTATTACTGCAGACAGGTTTTCTGGAAGCAACCGTCGTGCAGGACCTGTTCGGCAAAGACAGAATAGTACGGGCCCTAAAGTAGCTAAGCGGATTAAGGTGCAAGAGCTTCATGTTGTCTGTAAAGTACAAACACGTACTTTTGTAACACACCTAAATGAGGAGTATCAGGAGCGGATTGTGGGCAGCTTAAGGGCAAAATAGCCCAATGGCACGTGAAACAGCAAGGTGCATGACACCCAGGGGTATCATTTACGTTAGAACAAGCTACAAGATAAAAACATAAAACATTGGCAAAAGGAAAGATCTTAGTAACAGGAGGGGCGGGCTATATTGGCTCTCACACCGTAGTGGAATTGGTAGAGGCAGGCTACGAGCCTATAATTGTTGATAATTTCTCTAATTCTGAGGAAAGCTCATTGGAAGGTATTACGGCTATCGTGGGCTACCAGGTGCCCTGCCACCGCGTGGACTGCACGGACGCAGCTGCCATGCGGCAGGTGTTTGAAAAGGAGAAGGACGTTCAAGGGGTAATTCATTTTGCGGCTTATAAAGCAGTGGGCGAATCGGTGGAGCAGCCGCTTAAATATTACCATAACAACGTGGGCTCCTTGGTAACGCTCTTGCAGATAATGGAAGAATTCAGGATGTATAACCTTGTCTTCTCTTCCTCTTGCACGGTGTATGGTATCCCGGAGCAGTTGCCTGTAACGGAACAAACACCCGTGCAGAAGGCTAACTCGCCTTACGGCAACACCAAGAAAGTATGCGAGGAGATTCTGACAGACCTGGCAAACAGTGGGAGCAAGATGCAGAGCATTGCTTTACGTTACTTTAATCCTATCGGAGCGCATCCGTCAGCTAAGATCGGTGAGTTGCCGCTAGGGGTGCCGAATAACCTCGTGCCGTTCATTACCCAGACAGCCGCTGGCATCCGGGAACAACTCACCATCTTCGGCAATGATTATGATACGCCGGACGGCACCAATATCCGCGACTACGTGCATGTAGTAGACCTGGCAAAAGCACACGTGGTGGCAGTAGCGCGACTGCTGGAAGGCAAGGTAGATGCGCTGGAGTTCTTTAACGTAGGAACCGGACAAGGGACCTCTGTATTAGAGGCGGTACAGGCTTTTGAGCGGGCTACGGGCCAAAAGTTAAACTATAAGATAGGTGAGCGGCGCCAGGGCGATGTGCCTAAGATCTTCGCCGATGTAACGAAGGCAACAGAGGAACTGGGCTTCAAGACAACCAGCACCTTGGAGGAAGCTATGAAAAGTGCCTGGGACTGGCAAGTATCCCTTCAGAAAAGATAAACAGAAGAGATGAAAATACTTATTACGGGCGGTGCTGGCTTTATTGGCTCTCACGTGGTGCGTCTGTTTGTAAATAAGTACCCCAGCTACGAGATCTTCAACCTCGACAAACTGACCTATGCTGGTAATTTGGCGAACCTGGCTGATGTAAAGGACCGGGAGAATTACTCGTTCCTGAAAGGCGATATTGTAGATGCCGCTTATCTGGATGGTATTTTCATGGAGCATAAGTTCGATGCGGTGATTCATCTGGCGGCAGAGTCGCATGTGGACCGCTCCATTTCGGATCCGCTGGCCTTCGTGCAGACAAACGTGATCGGAACGGTAAATCTGTTGAACACGGCACGCAAGCACTGGGCAGATAACCTGCAGGACCATCTCTTCTATCATGTCTCCACAGATGAGGTTTATGGCTCTTTGGGAGAGGAGGGACTCTTTACGGAAGAAACCCCCTATGACCCGCGCAGCCCTTACTCCGCTTCCAAAGCCAGTTCAGACCACTTTGTCCGGGCTTACTACCATACCTACGGCCTGCCGGTAAAGGTGTCCAACTGCTCCAACAACTACGGCCCGAATCACTTCCCGGAGAAACTGATTCCTTTGGCGATCAACAATATCAAGAATGAGCGGCCGGTGCCCGTGTATGGCAAAGGCGAGAACGTGCGCGACTGGCTGTACGTGATCGACCATGCCCGCGCCATCGACCTGATCTTCCACAAAGGCAAGGTAGGGGAGACCTACAACATCGGCGGCGTGAACGAATGGAAGAACATCGACCTGATCGAGCTGCTCTGTGACCAGATGGACGAGAAACTCGGGCGTGAGGAGGGACACTCGCGCAAGCTGATCACCTTTGTGAAAGACCGCGCCGGGCACGACTTACGCTATGCCATCGACTCCTCAAAGCTGATGAACGAGCTGGGCTGGAAACCTTCTGTTACCTTTGAGGAGGGGCTGAGTAAAACCGTAGACTGGTACCTGCAGAATCCGGAGTGGCTCGAGAACGTTACCTCTGGTAACTACCAAAGCTATTACGAGCAGCAGTACACACATCGTTAATCGTTGTGCGTTGATCGTTATTCGTTTTTGGGGACTGTTGGAAAGGACCCGTAACCAGCACTAAACGGGTAACAGCCAACGCTGAACTAACAAAGAGCAAAGGATAACGAACAACAAAACAAAATGAAAGGAATTATACTGGCCGGGGGCTCCGGAACACGTCTCCACCCGCTTACGATCGCCATCAGCAAGCAGCTGATGCCGGTGTACGACAAGCCGATGATCTACTATCCGCTGTCGACCCTGATGCTCTCGGGCATACGCGACATCCTCATCATCTCTACACCGCACGACCTGCCCCTGTTCGAGCGCCTGCTGGGCGACGGCAGCCAGATCGGCTGCAGCTTCAGCTATGCCGTGCAGGAGGTGCCCAACGGGCTGGCGCAGGCTTTCGTGATCGGGGAGGAGTTCATCGGGGGCGACAAGGCGGCCCTGGTGCTGGGCGACAACATCTTCTACGGCTCAGGCATGAGCAAGCTGCTGCAGGCCAACAGCGACCCGGACGGGGGCGTGGTGTACGCCTACCACGTGCAGGACCCGGAGCGCTATGGGGTGGTGGAGTTCGACGAAAACAACAGGGCCATATCGATCGAGGAGAAGCCCAGGCAGCCCAAGTCCAACTTCGCCGTGCCCGGCCTCTATTTCTATGATAACGACGTGGTGGACATTGCGAAAGGGCTGGAGCCAAGCCCGCGCGGGGAGTACGAGATCACGGACGTGAACAGGGAGTACCTCCGGCAGGGCAGGCTGAAGGTGGGCATCATGAACCGGGGAACGGCCTGGCTGGACACGGGAACGATCGTGTCGCTGATGCAGGCCGCCACTTTTGTGCAGGTGATCGAGGAGCGCCAGGGGCTAAAGATAGGGGCCATAGAGGAGGTGGCCTACCGCATGGGCTTTATAAACGCAGAGCAGCTGCAGCGCGTGGCAGAGCCGCTCCGGAAAAGCGGTTACGGCGAGTACCTGTTGCGGATCCTGAAGTAAGAGACCGAAGCTAAACAAGACTATTGCGCATCCGGCCGGGGCTACCTGTCCGGATGCTTTTTTAGTAGATAGCGAAGCCCAGCAGCAAGCCGGTAAGCACCAGCACCGGTGCCGGTACTTTCGTGAACATCAGCAGACAGAAGGTAACGACGACTATCCCAAAGTTAAACAGGGTGTTCGGGACAGGATGGTAAAGTAGGATGGCGGCAGCTACCACCATGCCCGAACTAACCGCGCTGATGCCTTCCAGCGAGGCGCGGACTACCCTGTACTTTTTCAGCTCATCCCAGAACCGGATCACAAAGAAGATCAGGAAAGTACCTGGCAAAAAGATCCCTACCGTCGCCACAAAGGAACCGAGCATTTGGCCCATAAGGCCGAAGCGGCGCATGGCTAAATTGCCGATAAAGGCACAGAAGGAGAAAGTAGGGCCCGGTAGTGCCTGCACAATGGCATACCCTGATAAGAATTCCTCGCCTGTGAGGTAGTGCTTAAAATCCACAAACTCAGTGTACAGCAGCGGGATGAGGACTTGCCCCCCACCAAACACCAGGCTACCGTTCCGGTAAAAGTTCTCGAACAGGCGCACAGGTAGCGAGGAGGTGTAGGCACCCAACAGCGCGGCGGTAACCAGCACGCCAACATACAGGATAAAATTCGCCCATTGGATGTGCAGGTGCTTGTGCTTTTCTAAAGGGTGCTGCTTAAAACGGAAGGCTGTTACGGCCCCGCCGGCCAGCAGCAGGGCAGGGAACACCCAGGGCGAGTGAAAGAAGTATGCCAGGATAGCCGAGATAACCATGAGTACCACGGCCGTTTTGGTGTTAACAACCTTTAAGCTGATCATATAAGCGGCATAGGCCACAAAGCCAACGGCCATCGGTTGTATGATCCGCAGAAAGTCCAGCGAGACACCTTGTTCTTGCAGGTAGGAGATCGTCAGCGCCGCCAGGGACATGATCGTGGCAGCAGGCGTAATCCAGACAAGCAGGGTGAGGTACGCTAAGTTAGGCCCCCCAATCTTAAAGCCGATGGCTGTGATGGTTTGCGTGGAGGTGGGGCCGGGCAGGATGGAACACAGGGCATTCAGCTCGATCAACTCCTTCTCCGTCAGGTAGCGCCGCTTGTCTACCAGCAGCTTGAACATCATGGCAATATGTGCCTGCGGCCCTCCGAATGCGGTGAGGGCCAAAAGAAGCGTATCTTTCAAAAAGATGTAGTAGCGCAGGCTCATGAAGCCATAAAAATAAAAAAAGAGAGACAGCTTTTAGCTATCTCTCTTTTTAATGTTTTGCTATTGGCTTATTAGGCTTTCTTCAGGCCTAGCTCCACTAAACGCTCGTTCAGGTACTCCCCTGCGGTAGCATCTGGGTAGGCTTTCGGGTTATGCTCGTCAATGCAGCTCTCAAGGCAGGTTAAGTCCATCTCGGAGCGCGGGTGCATAAAGAACGGAATGGAATAACGCGAAGTGTGCATGAGCTCACGCGGAGGGTTCACCACACGGTGAATCGTAGACTTCAATTTGTTGTTCGTCAGTCGCGCCAGCATGTCGCCTACGTTTACCACCACCTGCTCTGGCAAAGCCGTGATCGGAATCCACTGACCATCACGACGCAGTACCTGCAGGCCGTCGGCGCTGGCACCCATCAACAGGGTGATCAGGTTAATATCACCGTGTTCAGCGGCGCGAACCGCATTGGCCGGAACACTGTCCGGATTCTCGATCGGGAAGTAGTGGATCGGGCGCAGGATGCTGTTGCCGTATTTCACCTTCTCGTCGAAGTAGTTTTCGTCCAAGCCCAGGTGAATGGCAATCGCTTTCAACACCTGCTTGCCGGCAGCCTCCAGCTTGCGATAGGCCTCCAGGGTCACCTCCTCGAACTGAGGGACCTCTTTCGGCCAGATGTTAGCCGGGTACTCCGCCTTAATCGGGTCACTGTCCGGGATATCGCCCAGGTCCTGGCCCACGTGGTAGAACTCTTTCAGGTCTCCGGTGTTAAAGCCTTTGGCCTTTTCCTTGCCCTTGCCTACATAGCCGCGCTGGCCTGCCAACTCCGGATTTTCGTACTTCTGCTTTACCTCGTCAGGCAAGGCAAAGAACTCTTTTGTTGCAGCATACAGTCTGTCGGTAAGCTCATCGCTGAGCCCATGGTTACGTAGTGCAATAAAGCCAATGTTCTGGTAAGCGTCTCCTAACTGTTTCACAAACAGAGTCCTTCTCTCCGCATCTCCCGACGTGAAATCTGCCAAGTCCAGAGAAGGAACCTCATCAAACAAAATTTCGCTCATATTCTAAACTGTATACTTTTTTGTGTACTGTGCGTAGTTCGCAATATACGAAAAAAATAAAATCGTTAAATTAGCTGCATTGCTAACCTAATCCTAAATAAATGAGAAAAACGTATTTGCTCCTGGCTTCGGCCCTTATGCTAGGCTTTACCGCCTGTGATACTGCCCGCCAGACACAGGATCCTGAAACGGAAAATCCGGAAGCGGCAGTTGCAGAGGATGGCCCAACGCCTGTAGGGGATATTATGAGTAAGGATGGTCTGCGTGTGTTTGCTTTTAACGACTCTCCGACCTACCCAGAATCGCAGCTGCGTTTAAATGTGCCCCCGGCAGGAGGAGTAGTAGAGCCAGGTCCTGTGCAGTTTGACTACGATCTCTCTAACTATGAGCTCACACGCATGACACCACACGGGAATGCAGAGCACTTGGCCAACTCGCACAAAGGCCAGCACATCCACCTGATCGTGGACAATGAGCCTTATACAGCGCACTATGAAACGGAGTTTACGCAGGACCTGGCGGAAGGCGATCACGTGCTGCTGTCATTCCTGTCGCGCTCTTACCATGAAAGCCTAAAGCACCAGGGCGCTTATGACCTGCGCACTATAACCGTAGGCACTCCGGATGAATCGGAGCGCATGGAGTTTGATACCAATGCCCCGCACCTGTTCTACAGCCGCCCGAAAGGGGAGTATGTAGGAGATGAGACCAAGCAGGTGATGCTGGACTTTTACCTGGTGAACACGGACCTTTCGCCTACTGGCAACAAAGTACGCGCAACAGTGAACGGTACTGAGTTCCTGTTAGACCGCTGGATGCCACACATCCTGGAAGGCCTGCCAATGGGCGAGAACACGATTCAACTGGAGCTGGTAGACAACGAGGGGAACTTGATTCCTGGCCCTTACAACAGCGTAACCCGTACCATTACACTAAAGCCGGCCGCGTAAGACCGGTGCCTGTGACATCTTAAAAAAAGCTGGCGGCTGTCCTGGTTACGGGGGCAGCCGCCAGCTTTTTACACCTCCTACATAGTGCTTGCCTGCTGTAGCTCTTCCTGCTGAGGTATTAACAGGATGGCTTTCTTTCTTCTATTCCCGCGGCTTGTTTTGCCCGCTCTGTTGTCCGGGGTTGGCAATAGAGTTACGCATATCGGTGTCGGACTGGATGTTCTGCATGCGGTAGTAATCCATCACACCGAGGTTGCCCGTGCGGAAGGCGGCGGCAAGCGCCTGGGGTACCTCAACCTCCGCCTGGATAACGTTGGCGCGTGCCTCCTGCGCCTTGGCGCGCATTTCCTGCTCTATAGCCACGGCCATGGCACGGCGCTCTTCGGCCTTTGCCTCGGCTACTTTCAGGTCAGCGTTGGCCTGGTCTATCTGCAGCTTGGCCCCGATGTTCTCACCTACATCCACGTCTGCAATGTCAATAGAGAGGATCTCGTAGGCTGTGCCGGCGTCCAGGCCTTTTTGTAATACCAGCTTCGAGATGATATCCGGGTTCTCCAGCACGACCTTGTGCGAGCCGGATGAGCCGATGGAGGTCACGATGCCCTCACCAACGCGGGCAAGGATGGTTTCTTCGCCGGCGCCGCCTACCAACTGCATGATGTTAGCCCGTACCGTTACCCGTGCTTTGGCAATCAGCTGAATGCCATCCTGGGCCACAGCAGCCACATTCGGGGTGTTAATCACCTTCGGGTTAACAGAGGTGGTTACCGCCTCAAACACGTCGCGGCCGGCCAGGTCGATGGCAGTTGCCTGCTTAAAAGAAAGTGGAATGTTGGCTTTGTCTGCCGAGATAAGCGCTTTGATCACGTTTGGTACGTTTCCGCCTGCCAGGTAGTGGGTTTCCAGCTCAGTGGTGGTGACATCGATGCCTGCCTTGGTCGCATTGATCATGGAGTTAACGATGAGGCTGGGTGGCACCTTGCGGATGCGCATAAACACCAGTTCGGCAAGCCCTACTTTTACCCCCGAAAAGAGGGCCGTCACCCAGAGGCTGATCGGGACAAAGTACAGGAAGATGATGAGCAGGATAATTCCTCCTGCGATCAGGAACAAGGGAGATAAGTTTTCCATCTGAAGGTTGGTTAGCTGGCTTCTTCTACTATAATCTTGTTTTGGTTAAGCTTGATAATGCGAACAGGTCTGTTGGGCGAAACGAACTCTCCGTTTGTCTGCACCTCGTGGTGCCGGTCTGCGAAAATGGCTGTGCCCTGTGGCCTTAAGGCCGATACCGTTTTGCCAACCGCTCCCACTTCCAAGGCATGCTGGTGTTCCTCATTCACGTGGCTGCGGTTCTGGTCTTTTAGAGCAAAGTAGTTCCAGCTGTCTGATTGAAAGCTATAGATAAAGGCCGCAGCTCCGGTAACTACCGTGGCGGCCAGAATAATATGCCCCACTTCCGTGCCCAGGGCTGCATAGCCGATCCAGATACCGATGGCGGTTAACACAAACCCTAAGATACCCACAACAGTGGTGCCCGGAACAAACACCAGTTCTACCACAATAAGCAGTAGCCCAATGCCAATAAGTAGTATTACTGTTATCCAGTCCAGTAGCATAGGGAAGGAGCTTGTATAGGTAAATATAGAAATTTAAAGATTTAATTACGAATAAGACGCTGCTTATTGCCGGCCTTCTGCACTTTTACCCTGGCAGGAGCTTTGTTTACAGGAGTTATCGTGCAGATGCCCTGCATAAAACCTTATAGCTATTTACGCAGCAGGGGTGTTCTGGTATATCAACACGGGAGAAAAGAAAGGGCCCCTGCCGCAACGGCAGGGGCCCTTTCTTTTAGTCTTGCTAGAGGTGCTAAGTGCTAACAAAAGCCTGGTGTATTGCTAGTAAGCCTTTGCGAAGTATACGCGGCGCTTGCTTGGCTTCCCGGTTAACATGTCCGTGCCTCCTTCTTCCGGAGAGTTGAGGGCAATGCAGCGGATGGTAGCTTTGGTTTTTTCTTTGATGCGCTCCTCTGTTTCGGCAGTGCCGTCCCAGTGCGCCAGTACAAAACCTCCTTTCGTTTCCAGCACCTCCTTAAACTCCTCATAGGTGTCTACTTTGGTGGTATACTCTTCGCGGTAAGCCAGTGCCCTGTTATAAATGTTCTCCTGTATCTCGTCCAGCAGGGCAGGGATGTAAGCTGCCAGGCTATCAAAAGACTGCGTGCTCTTCTCCTTCGTGTCGCGGCGGGCCACCTCGGCTGTGCCGTTCTCCAAGTCACGGGCACCGATGGCAATCCGTACAGGTACACCTTTCAGCTCCCATTCGGCAAATTTAAAACCAGGGCGCTCGGTATCGCGGTCGTCGAACTTCACACTGATGCCCTTTGCCTCGAGCTCTTGCCTCAGTTGGTTTACTTTCTCGCTTATCTGTGCCAGTTGCTCTTCGCCTTTGTAGATCGGTACGATCACCACCTGGATAGGTGCCAGCTTTGGAGGCAGTACCAGACCTTCGTCATCAGAGTGCGCCATCACGAGTGCTCCCATCAGGCGTGTGCTCACGCCCCAGGACGTGCCCCACACGTGCTCCAGCCCTCCTTCTTTCGTCGCGAACTTCACATCGAATGCTTTGGCGAAGTTCTGCCCCAGAAAGTGAGAGGTACCTGCCTGCAGGGCCTTGCCGTCCTGCATCAGGCCCTCAATAGTGTAAGTGTCGAGGGCACCGGCAAAGCGTTCGCTCGGTGTCTTCACCCCGCGTACTACTGGCAGGCCGATGTATTGCTCGGCAAAGGTGGCGTATACCTCCATCATTTGCCGAGCCTCTGTTACAGCTTCCTCCTCGGTAGCGTGGGCGGTGTGCCCCTCCTGCCACAGGAACTCTGCCGTGCGCAGGAACAGGCGTGTGCGCATTTCCCAGCGCACCACGTTAGCCCACTGATTAATCAGCAGCGGCAGGTCACGGTAGCTTTGTACCCAGTTTTTATAGGTGCTCCAGATAATGGCCTCAGAAGTAGGGCGCACGATCAGTTCCTCTTCCAGTTTCGCGTTAGGGTCTACGCGCAGCTTCCCGGCATTATCCGGGTCTGTCTGTAAACGGTAGTGTGTTACAACAGCGCATTCCTTCGCAAAGCCTTCGGCGTTCTGCTCTTCTGCCTCAAACAAGCTCTTGGGTACGAACAGGGGGAAGTATGCATTGGAGTGGCCGGTTGCCTTGAACATATCATCCAGTACACGCTGCATTTTCTCCCAGATTGCGAAGCCGTAAGGCTTGATTACCATGCAGCCACGAACGGCAGAGTTTTCAGCTAAACCTGCTTTTTTTACCAGTTCATTATACCACAAGGAGTAATCTTCGCTTCTTTTTGGTAACCCTTTACTCATTTTAGTAACTAAATTTATTGTATATCCTTTATTCTTAATGCTTTTGGAATAGATTTTGCAGCTTTGATATAAAAAGCCACATATCATTCTGGCTCAAAAATACGTTAATATATTATACTATGGATAAGGTTTTGCGCCATTGTGTATTTATCTTTGATATAGGATGAAATAGAGGAATTATACTAGCAGACGAAGGCCATGAAGAAATACACGACACTTGCCATTGCCCCCATACTCGCGCTGATGGCGGTAGGTTGCAGCAGCCCTATAGCGATGCAGTCTACTGAGTACGATGACATGTACTACAGCTCATCGGATAAAACCGAGTTTGTGGAGCCGGAAGCTCCGGCATATCAAAGATACGAAAGATACGAAGAAGGCTCCGAAGCATTGGAAACAGAGCGGGCGCTGGCCGAAGGAGAGGTGCTGAACCCGGAGTATTCGGATAACCGGTCTATTACCAATAATTATTATTCTGACGAGTATTATGACGGGCGCCCTTATGACCCACGTGATAGCTGGTACCGGCCGAACTACTCGTTTGTGGACCCTTATTGGGGCATGGCCTACCTGCCACGCCGGAATAGCTTTGCCTATTACGATCCTTTCTATGATCCCTTCTTTTATGATCCCTTCTACGATCCCTTCTGGAGCCGTCCTCTCTATGGAAACGGCCTGAACATCAGCATAAGTTATGGCCTTGGCTGGGGTGGCGGGTTCTATAACCGTCCTTTCTACAGCCGTGGCTGGTGGCCTAATAGCTATGGATACGGGTACTACAATGGCTTTTACAATGGCATGTACGCCAGCAACCCGTACTTCTATAACCCATACTTCGGTAATGGCTTCTATGACAGGCCTACAGTCGTAAGCAGACCGGTGCGTGCGCAGTACGGACCACGGGATGCACGTGGAGGGGTTGTAACCGAAGGTGTGGCAGGCAGACCTGTACGAGGCGAATCCATTGACGGTGGAAGCATCGGTTCCCAGTCTGTAGGACGTCCGGCACGTCGCGGCGAGTCAACTTCGGTTCGTTCTTCCGATACCCAGGAGAGCAGACGCGTGCTGCCGTCCCGCACCCGCCGTGGCGAGATCATCAGTCCGCGTGGTAGCCAGAATCAGACCGGCAGAGAACGCATCATTATTCAGCCACGAGAGCAGCGGGTAGCTCCTAGCCGCGAAATACGCCGCGAGTCTACTAGCCCCCGCCGCATCGAGTACAGGCCGCAGCAGCGGGAGACACGTTCCCGTATAATTGAGAGTCGTCCTATTCGCACTTACGAACAAAATAACAGCTTCCCAAGCCGCTCTTATGAGCCCCGTAGCTCTTCCGGCAGTAGTAGTTCGTCGTCCTCTGGCAACAGCGGCGGCGGTCGCCCACCAAGAGGACAATAAGTTTTAGCATAAATTAAATTAACATGAAGAAGATAGTTTTGGCCAGTCTGGCGCTTGCGCTAGGCTGGAGCGGGACTGCTTTTGCCCAAACAGAGGTAGACGCTTTGCGCTACTCCCGTTTAGGAGTATCTGGCACCGCACGTATCCAGGGTTTAGGAGGTGCTCAGTCGGCACTCGGATCGGATGTCTCCTCGCTGTTTGTAAACCCGGCAGGCTTGGGCATGTTCCGTAGATCAGAGTTTACCGTTACCCCGGCCATACAGAGCAGTAAAATACAGGCAAGCATAAACGGCAACAGTTTTTCAGACAACCGCAGCGATTTCACCTTGCCCCAGTTGGGGATCGTTTTCGCCAATCGTAAAGACGATGAGGAAGTAGGGGACTGGCGCGGTGTTAGCTTCGGCATAGGCCTGACTCGGCTGAATAACTTTAATGAGCAGCTGCGCCCCTACAGCGTTTTCAGTGGGGAAACTGATCCTACCATTGTGGAGTACTTCGCAGACCAGGCTTACCTGAAGAACCGTACGCAAGCAGACCTGGACGATGAACTGAATGATGGCATTACCACATTAGAAGGCTTGGGCTACGGTGCTTACCTGCTCAACTTCGACGAGGAGGGCAATCCCCTTCCGGAGTACCGGGAGGGACGCATCCTGCAGCAGGAGGACATTATCCGGACAGGGGCCCAGAACCAGGTCGACTTTGGCGTAGGTACCAGTTTCCGGGATAAGTTGTACCTGGGGGCGTCTTTGGGCATCGTAACCACAAATTTTACGCAGCAAAGCATTTACCGGGAAGTGGAGGACAGCCCCAACACTCCTTTCACAAGCCTGGAGCTGTACGATGAGTTTACGACCAGGGGTACGGGTATCAACCTGAAAGTAGGGGTGATTGCCAGACCAGTGGACGCCCTTCGCCTTGGCTTAAGCATACAGACACCAACAGCCTATACGCTAACTGATGAGTACCAGCGCACCCTGTACGCGAACTTTGATGATAGCGGGACAGAGCGAGCCGCTGAGCTGCCCGGGCAGTTTACCTACCGCCTGACGACACCTTTCAGAGCAACCGGTGGCGCCGCTGTGTTCTTGGGTAAGTATGGCTTTCTGACCGCCGATGTAGAGTATGTAAACTACAGCAGTGCGCGCTTTAGAGAGGACAATGATGATCTGGGGTCGGCTGGTAACTACTTCGACGAGGTGAATAACCGAATCAACAACCTGAAATCGACCTGGAATTACAGGTTTGGCGCTGAAGGACGCTTTGATATCTTCAGGGTAAGGGCTGGTTATGCTTTCAGTGCCGACCCGGATACGGATACCAACTTTGAGGCTGGTGCGATAAACCAGAAGTTTGGCTCTGTCTCTAGTTACACGCTTGGTGCAGGGGTTAGATTGCAGCAGTTTTTTGTAGACCTGGCCTATGTACACGCGGTAGGAGAGGTTGGGTATGCCCCTTATGTGAGCAACTCTTTTTACACGCCTTTTGCAAACGCAAGCAGCGAACCGGTGGTAGACATCGAGAAGGTACAAAACTCTGCAGTACTCACCGTAGGCTACAACTTCTAAGCCTAGGGCAGAATAACTTACAAAGCGGCGGCTCCGGATAAGAGCCGCCGCTTTTTCTTTAGCTGAGGCAACCTTACCCAAGCCCTGCCTTAGGTACGGTTTTGGCTACGAAATATGGCGAAACCACTTTATTAACTTAAATTAGGGGAGCTAAACATTAAACCTAAACGCATGCATATTAAACTTAGAGCTAACTTTTTGGCTGCTGTGTTGCTTTGCCTTGCCTTCGTAGCGCAGGCGCAGCAGAAAAAAGATCTCACCTTAGAAGACATTTATCGCAAAGGCACCTTCCGTGCCCAGTCCGTGTATGGCGTAAACTGGATGAAGGACGGCCAGTACTACAGTTCTACTGTGCCGGACGAGCAAAACCGGGTGTACGACATTGTGAAGTATGATGTCACCACTGGTAAGCCTGTCGCCACAATCATCGAGGGGGAGAACCTGGTTCCTGCCGGCAGCAGTACCCCTATCCAGTTTGATGAATATACCTTTAGCCCGGACGAGCAAAAAGTCCTTTTCGCTACGGACACAGAGCAGATCTACCGCCGCTCTTCCAAGGCAGACTTCTACATCTACGATATTCCTACTAAGAAATTGACCAAGCTGAGTGACGGTGGCAAGCAGTTGTACGCTACTTTCTCTCCGGATGCGAAGCGCGTTGCTTTTGCCCGCGACAACAACATGTTTGTGACGGACCTGAGCAATATGAAGGAAACCCAGATCACGACAGATGGCAAGTTCAACTCTATCATCAACGGTTACGCGGATTGGGTGTACGAAGAGGAGTTCAGCTTTGCCAAGGGCTTCCACTGGTCGCCGGACGGCAAGAAGATCGCCTTTTATACTTTTGACGAGAGCGAGGTGCCGGAGTACAACATGCAAATGTGGGGTGAACTGTACCCACAGGACTACAAGTTCAAGTACCCGAAAGCCGGTGAGGCGAACTCAGCCGTAAAAGTGTCTACTTATGATGTAAACACGGGCAAAGTAGTGAAGATGGATACCGGCAATGAGGCTGACATCTACATCCCACGCATCAAGTGGACGAACGATCCGAACCTGCTGTCGATCCAGAAAATGAACCGCCTGCAGAATACGTTGGAGATTCTACATGCCAATGCGGCCACAGGGCAGTCTAACGTAGTACTAAAGGAAACAGACAAAGCTTACATTGATGTAACGGACGACCTGACCTACCTAAAAGACGGTAAGTATTTTATCCACTCTTCCGAGAAAGACGGTTTCAACCACCTGTACCTGTACAACATGAACGGTAAGCTGGTGCGTCAGATCACAGACGGCAATTGGGAGGTAAGCGAGTTCATTGGTTACGACGAAAAGAACGACCGCCTGTACTACATGTCCACGGAGGTGTCGCCACTGGACCGCCACCTGTACAGCATCAGCAGCAAAGGCAAAAAGAAGCAGCGCCTGACAGAGAAGGCCGGTACGCATAACATCAACATGAGTAATGATTTCAAATACTACCTGGATTATCACTCTGCTGCGAACGTACCCACAACTGTTAGCCTGCACGCAGCCAAAGACGGCAAGCTGATTAAAGTGCTGGAGGATAACGAGAAGCTGAAGAACACGCTGGCGCAGTACGACCTGGCCAAGCAGGAGTTCTTTACCATGAATACGGAGGACGGCACTAAGCTGAATGGCTGGATGATCAAGCCGACGGATTTTGACCCAAACAAGAAGTATCCTGTGCTGATGTTCGTATACGGTGGCCCGGGCTCACAGACAGTAACGAACAGCTGGGGTGGCAACAACTACCTGTGGCATCAGTTACTGGCTGATAAAGGCGTGATAGTGGTAAGTGTGGACAACCGTGGTACCGGTGCCCGTGGCGCAGACTTTAAAAAAGTGACCTACGCGAACCTGGGCAAGTACGAGATCCAGGACCAGATTGAGGCGGCCAAGTGGCTGGGCAAGCAGCCTTATGTAGACCAAGACCGCATCGGTATCTGGGGCCATAGCTTCGGGGGCTACATGACGCTCTTAGGCCTGACGAAAGGCGATGGTGTGTTCCGTGCCGGTATTTCCGTGGCTCCGGTTACCAACTGGCGCTTCTATGATACCATTTATACAGAGCGTTACCTGAAAACACCACAGGAGAATGCTGCGGGTTACGATGAGAACTCCCCGTTATCTTTTGCAGATCAGTTGCAGGGCAAGTTGCTGCTGATCCATGGTACCGGCGACGATAACGTACACTTCCAGAATGCTGTGGCCATGCAGGACGCCCTGATTGATGCCGACAAGCAGTTCGAGAGCTTCTACTACCCGAACCGCAACCACGGCATCTACGGCGGTAACACCTACATGCACCGCTTCAGAATGATGACCGACTTCCTGGAGCGCAACCTGATCAACCCAGAGACGGAAAAGAATCAGTAGCATTAAGAGGAAAAAAGGAAAGGCTCGCCTGTACTGGGCGAGCCTTTCCTTTTTTATCTAGGTACATGTCTCTCTAAAGCAATTACTACAAACACCCTATCCGGCCGCCGTCTACAGGCAGGCTGGTACCGTTGATGTAACCAGCAGCAGGTGTGGCAAGGAAAGCAGCCGCCGCGGCTACCTCTTCCGGAGTAGCAAAGCGCCGGGCTGGTATCTCCGCCATCATCGCCTCCTCTATGCTTTCAACGCTGGTACCGCTCTTCTGCGCCCTGCTTTCGATAATTGAATCGAGGCGCCCTGTGCGGGTAGAGCCGGGCAGTACGTTGTTCACGGTAATGCCGTACTGGCCCAATTCGTTTGCCATGGTTTTAGCCCAACTGGCCACAGCGCCCCGAATGGTGTTAGACACGCCCAAGCCGTGCAGCGGCTGCTTTACGGAAGTGCTGATAATGTTGATGATGCGTCCGTAGCCTGCCTTTTTCATGAGCGGGGAGACGGCCTGTACCAAGAGGTGGTCACAGATCAGGTGCTGGTTAAAAGCGCCCAGAAACTCATCGGGCTCGGCCTCTGTGATAGGACCACCGGGAGGGCCGCCTGTGTTGTTCACCAAGATGTGCACTTCTTCCAATTGCTCCAGGTAAGTGCGCACCCGCAGGTCCAGTTCGTAAGGCTCTGAGAAGTCAGCCGCAATGTAGTCGTGCTGCTGGCCTTTGGAGGTGTCCAGTTCGTTTGCTACTTCCTGTAGTTTGGCTTCGTTTCGTGCTACCAGTACGATGCTGGCGCCCAGTTGTGCCAATTCTATGGCTGTTGCCTTGCCTATGCCTTGGGTGCTGCCGCACACGAGGGCACGTTTGTTTTCCAGGTTCAGATTCATGCGCTAAATGTACGTAAAACCGGCAAAAGGTGCCGGACGGAAGCAGAGCTTGTGCAGCGCCAATACCATCTTTTCTTACTTTTGCGTACCTTCAACAAAAAGACCAAAGAGAAACACTATGGCCGTACAACGACCTTTTAACTTTAAAAAGTGGATAGATGAGAACCGTCACCTGTTAAAACCGCCCGTTGGCAACCAGCAGGTGTTTAAGGGCAATGATGACTTTATCGTGATGGTGGTAGGCGGGCCAAATGCCCGGAAGGATTATCATTACGATGAGGGGGAAGAGTTTTTCTACCAACTGGAGGGCGACATTGTGCTGAAGATCATAGAAGATGGAAAGCCAGTGGATATTCCGATCAAAGAAGGGGAGATCTTCCTGTTGCCGCCACGCGTGCCCCACTCGCCACGGCGCCCTGCCAATACCGTGGGCCTGGTGGTAGAGCGCTACCGTAAGCCCGGCGAAAAAGACGGATTCCTGTGGTTCTGTGAGAACTGTGGCAACAAGCTTTATGAAGAGTATGCGGATGTTTCCGATATCGTGGGGCAGCTGCCAGTAATCATGAGCCACTTCTGGGACAGCATAGAGCACCGTACCTGCGACGTGTGCGGAACGGTAATGGAGCCACCAGCCAAACCTGCTGAAGCCGCTAAATAGATGCCGCAAACAGATGTTTTCCCTAGGCTGGTCACGGAAAGGCTTGAGCTACGGCCTGTTCAGCCAGCAGATGCGACGTTTATTCTGGAGGGGCTGTCGGATGAGCGGGTAACCAGGTACTATGCCGTGCACCACGATTCGCCAGAGGCAGTACAGGAGCAGATGCAGTTTTACGAAGACTTACTGGCTACCGGCACAGGCATTTGGTGGGCTTTTACACTTAAAGGGGAGGACCGTTTGATTGGAGCCTGTGGCTTTAGCGCCCTGGAGGCAGAGCATCGGAAAGCAGAGATCGGATTCTGGCTCTTGCCAGACTACTGGGGAAAAGGCTACATCCCGGAAGCCGCACGTGCTGTTATCAGCTATGGCTTTGAACAATTGGGCCTGAACCGGATTGAAGCGCTTGTGGAGGGAGGAAACGCTGCCTCTGAGAAGGTGCTGCAGAAGCTGGGCTTTACCTGTGAGGGCTGCTTGCGGGAACGGGAAGTAAAGCAAGGGCACTACATCGACCTGATTTACTACAGCATGCTTAAGCGGGAGTTCACGGCTACGAGAGCCTAAGCAGGAAAGGACCATATTATTTTTATAGAGAAATTATAAGCTAGCCAGCTCAAGCAACATGCTTTTTAGCGCTGATACTAGAGTTTAGAACACAAGAATGGACTACCAAAATTCACTTGCCTTTGCGCAGGAACAGGACAGGCAGGACCCGCTGCATCATTTTCGGGAGCGCTTTTACTTTCCACAGGTAAACAAGCAGGATGCGATCTACTTCTGTGGCAACTCCTTAGGCCTTCAGCCCAAATCGGCCCAGATGTACATTGATAACGAGATGTATAAGTGGGCGAACCTGGCGGTGGAAGGTCATTTCAAAGGTGAGGAGCCCTGGGTGACTTACCATGAGCTATTGGCAGGAGGAGCGGCACGTGTGGTAGGTGCCAAAGAGAGCGAAGTGGTGATTATGAACCAGCTGACGGTAAACCTGCACCTGATGCTGGTGTCGTTCTACAGGCCGCAAGGCAAGCGCTTTAAGATCATGGTAGAGGGAGGGGCTTTCCCTTCTGACCAGTATGCCTTGGAAACGCAGACAAAGTTCCACGGCTATAACCCTGACGAGGCGATCATCGAAATTTTCCCGAGGGAAGGCGAGCATACCCTACGCACTGAGGACATTCTCCAAAGCATACAAGAGCACGGAGAGGAACTTGCTCTGGTGATGATGGGCGGCATCAACTACTACACGGGCCAGGTATTCGACATGGAGGCGATCACCAAGGCCGGTCACGAAGTAGGGGCTTTAGTAGGCTTTGACTTAGCACATGCGGCTGGTAATGTGCTGCTACGACTGCACGACTGGGATGTGGATTTTGCCGTGTGGTGTACTTACAAATACCTGAACTCCGGTCCGGGTGGTACCTCTGGGGTATTCGTGCACGAGCGCTTTGGAAAAGACCCATCTGTCCTGCGCTTTGCCGGCTGGTGGGGGCACAACGCAAAGGAACGCTTCCTGATGGAAAAGGGCTTTAAGCCAATGGAGGGAGCGCCAGGCTGGCAGGTAAGCAACGGTCAGATCTTACCCATGGCGGTGCACCGGGCATCACTTGAACTTTTTGACCAGGCGGGGATGGAGAACCTCCGGCAGAAGAGTGAAAGGCTGACGGGATACCTCGAGTACCTGATCGATGCAGTGCCTGTCGGGAAAGATGTAATTGAAATGATCACGCCACGCGATCCACAAGCACGCGGTTGTCAGCTGTCCCTACTCGTGAAGCGGAATGCGCGTCAGTTATTCGACAAGCTGATGGAGTCCGGCATTATCGTAGATTACCGCGAGCCGAACGTTATCAGGGTAGCACCAACGCCGCTGTATAACAGCTACGAAGAAGTGTACCGCTTCTCAGAAATTCTGCACGAGTGCCTGGAGGGCTGTTAGCGAAAAAATAAGTCTCTTTACAAATTACAACAGCGGCTGGTTCTTTAGTAGAGCCAGCCGCTGTTGCTTTACTATTTATGTTCGTGAAGAAACTGCCAGTAGAGTGTGTCGCTTTCTCACTTCATGGCGAAACATGGTTCTTAGTAGCAGCAGTTTAAAAAGTACACAAATACTTAGCTTGATGTGGACGCTGCTGCTGCTATCAGGACGGATAAGTGAACAAACTAGTAACAATAAAAATTTATTGAAATACGATAAATAATGCTAGTTGTTTAGTAATTCGTTCGCTACATTAGCCTTAAGCTTAAAGAAACAGGGTATGAAAAAGAACAAATTGCTAAATGTTGCCCTTCAATGCTGCCATGTTATCAGGGTGCTGCTGATCGGCTTTATGATAGCCATTTCCTTTGCGGTGGTTCACAACTGGCTTAGTCCTGAAGTGTATGATTTTGTGAAAATAGAAGGGATGGAGCGTGAAGTCAGTATGCATGCCTCTACCACCACCCTTTTTGAATTTAAAGTTTGGGACCACGTAAACAAAGCAGGGGAAGCTAGTGCCCCTAAGGCTATCCTGTTGAAGGACCTGAGCCTACTTTCCTTTTCTCTGCTCTACCTGCAGACGATGGGACTTCTAACTGTTTGGTTGCTTATCGTGCAGAGGATAGGAAGTGTTATTCAGTCTGTTCGGGAGTTGCAAACTTTCCGAAACAGGAACAGTAGCTTGTTTAGGCAAATTGGTTGGTATTGTTTTGCCGCTTTTCTGCTGATGGCTTTTAGGTGGGCGGACACAGACAACGATAGCTTCTTTGGTTTTTACCTTCACTACATGCCTTTAGTCTTCATGTTGGCTTCCTTTATCCTGTCTGAGATTTTTGAAGAAGGTAGTAGGCTTTACGAAGAAGAGCAACTAACTATATAATGGCAATCATAGTAAATTTAGACGTCATGCTGGCCCGCAGGAAAATGCCACTAAAGGAGCTATCGGAGCGGGTGGGTATAACCATGGCCAACCTTTCGGTCCTAAAAACGGGCAAAGCCAAGGCTATCAGGTTTACGACACTTGATGCCATTTGCAAAGAGCTGGACTGCCAGCCAGGAGACATCCTTGAGTACCAAGCGGACACTGAGTTCCCTTCTAAAAACGCAACCCTGTAAGCATAGCAGGAAGTTTCCTGCTATGCTTACAGGGTTGATGGTCATGGGTTACTTAAGGCTTTAACTATACCTTAAGCTCTTTATGCTCCTGCTTAAACTCTCGCATTCGCTTAAAGTAAGCTCTGGCAGCAGCCATAACCTTAGGGGACAGCAGCAAAGCAGAAACCATGGTCGGGATGGCCATCATAGCGTACATGCCGTCAATTAAAGCAATAACGGCTGTAATGGTGGCAACAGCGCCGAAAATGATCGTCGTTACATAGAAGTAGTTGTAGTAGTGCTTGTACCTGGCCCCGAACAGGAAGCTGAAGCACTTGGTGCCATAGTAAGAGTAGGAGAAGAGCGAGGTAAAGGCGAAAATCAGCACGCACAATACCAGTATATAACTGCCAATGCCAGGGATGGCGGTATCAAAGGCTGTGGCCGTCATCGTCACCCCGTTGCCGTCTGAGTTCTGCCAGGCGCCAGTCACAATAATAGCCAGACCGGTCAGGGTACAAACAATAATCGTGTCGATAAGAGGACCAAGCATGGCAACCAGCCCTTCCCGGATCGGCTCGTCGGTCTTGGCAGCCCCGTGCATCATAGAGGCCGTTCCGATACCAGCCTCGTTGGAGAAAGCTGCCCGGCGGGCTCCGGCAATAATGATGGCTCCCACGGCTCCGCCCAGTACAGCATCAGCAGAAAAAGCATCTTCGAAAATAAGGGCAAAAGCAGCCGGAACAGCTGTATAATTTACGGCCATGATGTAGAAAACAGCCAGCATATACAGCACCACCATGCTCGGCACCATTTTACCGGCCACTTGCCCAATGCGTTCTATGCCTCCAAATATCACCAGAGAGGTAATGATTACCAGCACAAACCCAATGATCAGGCTGGGCCAAAAGGTATTGCCTGCCACCAGGCCATTCGGCACCAGCACGACCTCGAGTATGACCTGCGTGAGTTGGTTGGCCTGGAAGATCGGTAGCGTGCCGAACAGGCCAGCTACGGCAAAGAACACCGCAAGGGGCTTCCATTTCTTGCCCAGCCCTTCGGTTACCACGTACATGGGGCCGCCCTGGGGGTGCCCCTTGGTGTCTTTGCCACGGTACATGATCGCCAGCGAGCAGGTAAAGAACTTAGTGGCCATCCCGACAAAGGCGCTCACCCACATCCAGAACAACACGCCGGGCCCTCCCGTAGCAAGGGCAACGGCTACACCGCTGATATTACCCATGCCTACTGTGGCTGCTAAAGCGCTCGACAGCGCCTCAAAGTGGTTTATGTCTCCCGGGTCATTTGGGTCATCGTATTTACCACGCAGCACGTTTACAGAATGGCCCAAGTGCCGGAAGGGCAGAAAGCCAGAGTAGAACATGAAAAAGAAACCGCCCCCCATGAGTAAAATGAGCAGGGGCATGCCCCAGGCGGTGTTGCTAAAGGCAACTAAAAAGTTTTCTATCGCTTCCAAATCTGATGTGTATCTCTTGTTAAGATTGTAAAGATAGGCATGAATGACGAAATACCGTATGAAGTCAGGACTGCCAAAGGAAGGGAGGCCTTACGTTGTATGAACGGCCTTTGCATAAAATAAGCTATGTCTGAATACATTGTTTCTATAACGCTGGTCGGATTGGCCGCCCTCTCGATGGCCTGGGTGCCGTCGTTGCTAAAGCGTACGTTCCTGTCGTATCCCATTGTTTACCTGCTTATCGGGGTAGGGGCTTACATGCTACCGGTAGAGCTGCCGCATCCAGACCCTCTGTGGCAGGAAGACTATGTTGTGCACCTCACAGAGCTGAGCGTGATCATTTCGCTGATGGGTACCGGCCTGAAACTTCGGAGAAAAGTTAACTGGCAGAACTGGCGTGTGCCCTTGCGGCTGGTAAGCATTACCATGCTGCTTTGCATCGGGGGCGTAGCCCTGCTAGGCTGGGGCTGGTTGGGCATGGCCCCAGCGGCGGCTATTCTGCTGGGTGCAGTATTAGCGCCAACGGACCCGGTGCTGGCCGAGCAGGTACAAGTAGGACCACCCAACGAGAAAGAAGAGGACGACGTGCGCTTTTCGCTCACTGCCGAAGCGGGCCTGAATGATGGCACCGCTTTCCCGTTTACCTGGCTGGCTGTGATCGTGGCCATTGCCTCTGAGGCGACAGACAGCGAATGGATAACGGACTGGGTGCTTCGTGATCTGCTATACCGGATAGTGGCTGGCGTAGGAGTCGGTTTTCTGGTGGGGCGCGGCCTTGCCTATCTGATCTTTCAGGTGTCCCAAAAAACAAGGTTCCCCAAAGCGCAGGATGGCTTTCTGGCGCTCTCGGTTACGCTGGTGTCGTATGGGCTTACCGAACTGGTGCATGGCTATGGCTTCATAGCCGTGTTTGTCACGGCCATTACTTTAAGTAGCTGCGAGCCGGAAGACGAGTATCATGTAGAAATGCATGACTTTATAAACCAGGTAGAGCACATCCTGATGGTGATGTTGTTGCTGCTGTTTGGCGGTAGCCTGGTGTACGGCTTGCTGAACTATCTGACATGGCAGGGTATAGCAGTTGGCCTGATCTTTTTGTTTATCATCCGCCCGCTGGCTGCCTTAATAGGCATGTGGGGAGTAAAGATGCCCCTGCGGGAGAAAATGGCCGTTAGCTTCTTTGGGATACGGGGCATTGGCTCTTTCTTCTACCTTTCCTTCGCGCTCGATAAAGTAGACCTTGTCGAAGCCAACCAGCTGTGGTCAGTAGTAGGCTTTATCGTTATGGTATCCATTATCCTGCACGGCATCACGGCCACCAAGTCTATGAGCTACCTGGATTACGTCCGTAGCCGCAGTGGTAAAAAGCAGGTGCCGGGCGTGGTGAAGAAAGGGTGATTCTGCTACAAGGCTTTTTCTTTCTTTATCGCTACTTGGTTTTGAACTTCTGCTTACCGCAACCTGAAGCTTTATAAACAAACGCTACAGCTTCTCCAGTCGGTTTTAAGGCAAGATCATCTAAAACCATTTACTATCCTGTTATCTCGACCTCTGGGAGAGATCTTTTGGGAATCTCCGATGGTTTTCTCGCTAAGTTCGAAACGGCAAAAAACCGAGATGACACAGTAGATAGTGATAACAGAAAAGAGCCGCTTGCTGATTAAAGGAAAAATCTTACTCAATTTTTCGTGAGGCCCCTACCTCAGACACAGAGCGCTGAGACTTGAACAATGAAAAAGGATTTAAGTGATTCTATAAGATAAGCTAGATACGCAGTTTAGACAAGGTAGCCTTAACCATCCTGTTCCCTGCACTCAATTACATGATTCCAGTATTATATTTACACCATGTACCCTCCATTAGAACGACTGAACCTTCCGGATGCCGAGGTTTACTATGCCCCACATTTCTTTAGCCCCATAGCAAGTGACCTGTACTTTCAGGAGCTAATGCAGGAGGTGAACTGGCGGCAGGAAAGCGTACAACTGTTCGGGAAGCAGGTGCCGATGCCGCGTCTCACCGCCTGGTACGGCGACAAAGGGTACTCCTACTCTGGCCTCTATAACAAGCCACAGCCTTGGCTGCCGGTACTGCTAGCACTAAAGGAACAGGTCGAGCAGGCAAGTAAGCAGCCGTATAACAGCGTGCTCCTGAACCTGTACCGTTCGGGGCAGGACAGCATGGGCTGGCACGCAGACGATGAGCCGGAGCTAGGCGCGCAACCGAGTATAGCCAGTCTGAGTTTAGGGGGAGATAGGCGGTTTAGCTTCAAGCATCGGAGCCGTAAAGATTTGAAAGCAACAAGCATCACACTGCACCACGGCAGCCTGCTGTTGATGCAGGGGGCCACGCAACACCATTGGCTGCACCATATCCCCAAGACAAAACACCCCGTACAACCACGCATTAACCTTACCTTTCGCCTGGTGAAAGGGTAGCAAATCCTACCAACGCAACCCGGAAAGCCGTACCTTTGCCCGAACAGGAGGTTCGGACCTCTGAGAGACTATGACTGAGAGAAAGAACATCGCCATCATGGGAGCCGGGCTGGTCGGTTCGTTACTGTCTTTGTACCTGGCCAAGCGGGGCCATAAAGTAGACCTGTACGAACGGCGGCCAGACTTGCGCAAAACGGTGGTGGACGGGGGGCGCTCGATCAACCTGGCACTTAGCGACCGGGGCTGGCGTGCTTTAAGGGGGATAGGCGTAGAGGAAGAGGTGCGGAAAGTGGCTGTCCCGATGCAGGGCCGTATGATGCACGATGAGCAGGGCCAGCTTACCTTCCAGCCCTATGGCAAGGAGGGGCAGGCCATCTACTCTGTCTCCCGGAGCGGCCTGAACGCCACGCTGATGAACTTCGCAGAGCCGAACCCTAATGTTACGTATCACTTCAGTAAACAAGCTCTGGATGTAGACCTGCGCACCAACGAAGTGCTGCTAAGGGATATTACATCCGGCCAGACAGAAACAGTACAGCCTGACCTGCTGTTTGGGGCCGATGGGGCTTATTCGGTCGTGCGGGGAGCTATGCAGAAGACGGAGCGCTTTAACTACCAGCAAAGCTACCTGGAGTATGGCTACAAAGAGCTAACCATTCCGGCCACAGCAGACGGCGGATGGGCCATTGAAAAGAACGCTTTGCACATCTGGCCACGCGGTAATTACATGATGATTGCCCTGCCAAACATCGACGGTAGCTTTACCTGTACCCTGTTCTTCCCCTATGAAGGTGAGCGCTCCTTTGCCTCCATCCAAAACGAAGCGGACTTACTGGCTTTTTTCAACAACGTGTTCCCGGATGCTGTCCCGCTGATGCCGGAACTGGCGCAGGAGTACTTTGCTCACCCGATCGGTTCGCTGGTGACCATCAAGTGCTTTCCCTGGAGCTATGAGGGAAGAGCCCTGCTGATAGGCGATGCCTGCCATGCCGTAGTGCCCTTCTACGGGCAGGGCATGAATGCCGGCTTCGAAGACATCACCATACTGGACCAAATGCTGGAAACCTTCGAAGGAGAGGACTGGGAGGAGTTGTTCCACCGGTTTGAGCGCACCCGGAAGCCGAATGCTGATGCCATTGCGGATTTGGCCGTGATGAACTTCATTGAAATGCGCGATAAAGTAGCAGACCCGCGCTTTCTGCTCCGCAAGAAAATCGAGGCCAGGATATCTGAGCAGTACCCGGGCAAGTGGTTAACCCTTTACTCCATGGTTACTTTCACAGACCTCCCGTACTCCTACGCCCTAGAAACCGGCAAAGTGCAGGACAAAATTATGAAGCAGGTGATGAGGCACATCAAAAACGTAGACGACTTTCAGAAGCCGGAAGTGCAGGCCTTACTGGAAAAGCAACTCCTTAAGAAAGATAAATTAAGGCGGTAAGCAGAGGAGGTGGGGCAAACAGCCAGGTCCCGATTGCTGCTGGTTTTACAAGCCTTGCTCATAGGGGCTTACTCGTCTACCGTTTTGCCTTAGGCAGCCCACGACAGCCTGAGCCAGGGCTTCGCTAACTATTCTGGAACAGAACAGGTATAAGAGAAGAGTAGCGGCATTGCGTTAGTCGCCGCCACAGGTCTTGTTATTTCACTTCTTAACTTAAATCCAGAATCTTATGAATTTTGTAAATAAACTGAAAGCTACAGTTGTAGCCGCTCTTTTATTGGGCACTCCTACACTAGGAAGCAGTGCTATGGCCCAGGTTGCGCCGCCCGCACAGCAAGGACAGGTGCAGCAGAATTTCTCGGACGCTGAGCTACAGCAGTTCGCCGATGCCAATAACCGGTTGATGGGCATACAGCAGAAAGGGGAGCAGGCTATGATGAACATTCTGCAGGAAGAGAAGATAAGCGTTGACAAGTTTAATGAGTTAGCACAGGCACACCAGCAGCAAAAGCTCAATGAAGTACAGGCAACGCCCGAAGAAATGGCTGCCTTTAACAAAGCTGCGCAGCGCATGATAGAGTTGCAGCCAACGATGCAGAAAGAGGTAGAGGCGGCTATTCAGAAAGACGGCCTCAGCATGCAGAAGTATGAGCAGATTATGATGGCCTACCGCCAGGACCCGGCCTTACAGCAAAGGGTAGCTGAGATGATGCAGCAAGAATAGGTAAACCATAAAACGCAAAAAGCCTCGCCAGATTTACCTGGCGAGGCTTTTTGCGTTTTATGCTACTATTAGGGCTGTTCCGGTTGGTCTTTCTCCTTTTCCTGGTTTTGCGCGAACTCCATGATGCGGAAGGTTCTCGCCTTGCGGTCGTAATAGCCGTAGTGCAATTTATCCCCATAGCGGTAAACTGTTTTAAACTCCGGCTCCGGCTTCAGGTCTTTCTCAAACTCATCGATCTTATCCTGCAACACCACCAGCTCTTTATCCGAGGCTGCCTTGCTGAGATCATTGGCATCCAGGATAGAACGGAAGTATGTGCTGGTACCCGGGCCTACATAGCCTCCTGTTCCCCACTGCCCGTAAGGGTCGTAGAAGAAACGGCTGTAGTACGGCGAGTTCAGGTAATAGCTCGGGATGGTATAGGCCGGCGTCCAGCGCCCGGGAATCATCATCAAGCCTCTGGAAGTACGCACATAGCGGTCCGGTGTACGCACCATCCGACTTCGGTCCTGGAAGCTATTGCCTTCACGCGGCGCTCTGTATGAGCCAATAGTCAGTTGCAGGGTACTGTCGTTATACGCATCCACTGTAATGGCAGGCACTCCGTTTGCCAGGGCCCGCATCACTTTTGAGGGCTTTTCTATCACATCCTCGTCCGAAGAGAACAAAGCCTTGGCACCACGCTGCTGCACCGGTGTAGACTTAATGCTGATTTCCTCATCGCCGCTATAATTGTACTCTTTTATAGGCTTCAGCGAGTTGAAGTCATAGGCTGTCAGCTGCAGCTGGTCTTTCTCCACGTGCAGGCGGAAAAGCTTATCCTTGTACAGGAATGAGTTAAAAGTAGGCGTATTGCCCTTTTGGGCGATGGCCGGGAGGGTGCGGTAATTCGTTTCTCCTGTATTCCAATCTAGTGTCAGGATCTCCGTTGTCTCATCATCCTTACCTCGCAGGTCGTAGCCGTCGAAGATCATGTACACCTTATCATCGCGTGTATAGATCTTGCTGCGATGATGGCCAGTAAATACGTTGTGCTCCAGGTCTTCGTGCACATAAATCAGTCCGGACTCACGGGCATAGCGCTCACGGGTGCGGGGCATGTTCGTTTTAAACACACGGTGCTCCAGGTGGGCAACATCCTCTTCTGTGTCGCGGTATAGGTGCAGGTTCTCGTCTTTATCAGTATAAAGCATGTAGAAGTGCTCTTTGTCGCCAAAGCCTCCCAGGAAAGTCGTATTACGGCCCAGCTTTATCTGCTCGTCCTGTGGGCTTCTGAAAGCGCCTGTTCTGCGGTTGATGGCAAAGGGACGCAAGAACTCCCTGCGGCCATTCGTATAGCGGCTATAGAAGATGAACTCCTCATCCGAGACACGGGTGCCGAGTATTTGTGGGTCCTGTGCATAGCGGTAGGGAATCTCATGCTGCGCGATCTTCTCGCCATTGGGCGATAGGAGGGAGAAGTTGAGGCGACCGCTTTGGTAAAAGTAGATGGCTACGTTGCCATTATCGTCTGCCACCGACACCAGGTCTTCTGCACGGTTCATGGGCAGGTCTATGTTTGCAAACTCTTTCTGGGCATTTGCCCCTGTCGCGAAGGCTCCCGTCAAGAGTAAACTGAGAAGTAATTTTCGCATAATCTAAAAGCTTAAGTTCTATACTCCTATAACGTGCAAATTTTTGGCCAAAGTATGAAAAAGAATGGCCAAACCCATTGGTTTTTAAGTAGCTCCTGTTGCGGCACCCTTTCTTTTCTGGGCTTGCTGCAGGAAAAAGGGGGAAAAGCTTTTTTTTACTTAAAACGAAAATTGCAGAAAAAAGAGTGTGAGCTGTACACAAAAAAAGCCCGGCTGTGAAACCGGGCTTTTAGCTGAAGTATAGCTGTTGTTAAAACTCTGCGTTTTGCGGTGTGCGCGGGAAAGGAATCACATCGCGGATGTTGCCCATGCCGGTTACAAACTGTACCATGCGCTCAAAGCCCAGGCCGAAGCCCGCATGCTGACAGCCCCCGAAACGGCGGGTGTCCAGGTACCACCACAGGTCCTCTTCGTGTATGCCCACGCCTTTCATGCGCTCTACCAGCACATCCAGGCGCTCCTCCCGCTGCGAACCACCCACGATCTCGCCAATACCCGGTGCCAGGATGTCCATGGCAGCCACCGTTTTGCCGTCGTCGTTCAGGCGCATGTAGAAGGCCTTGATATCTTTCGGGTAGTCGGTTACGATCACCGGCTTTTTGAAGTGCTTCTCCACCAGGTAGCGCTCGTGCTCACTCTGCAGGTCCACGCCCCACTTCACCTCATACTGGAACTTCTTCTTCTTATAGTGGTTGGAGTTCAGCAGAATATCGATAGCCTCAGTGTAGGTGATGCGCTCAAAGTTATTGTTCACCACAAACTCCAGTTTCTCGATCAGCGTCATCTCCTGGCGCTCGTTTTGCGGCTTGCTCTTGTCTTCCTCAGCCAGGCGCTGGCCCAGGAACTCGATGTCCTCCCGGTTGTTTTCCAGGGCGTGGCGAATGATGTATTTGATAAACTCCTCGGCCAGGTCAGCGTTCATCTGCAGGTCATAGAAAGCCATCTCCGGCTCGATCATCCAGAACTCCGCCAGGTGACGTGTCGTATTGGAGTTCTCGGCCCGGAAGGTAGGCCCGAAGGTATAGATGTCGGAGAAGGCCATGGCTGCCAGCTCGCCTTCCAGCTGTCCTGATACCGTCAGGTTAGTGGCTTTGCCGAAGAAATCCTCTTCAAAGTTGATCTTGCCTTCTTCGGTGCGCGGCAGGTTATCCAGGTCTAAAGTCGTTACCCGGAACATTTCGCCGGCACCCTCTGCGTCGGAAGCGGTTACGATAGGCGTGTGCATGTACACAAAGCCTTTCTCGTTAAAGAACTTGTGCACGGCAAAAGCCAGGGCGTTGCGTACGCGGAACACTGCTCCGAACGTGTTGGTACGGAAGCGCAGGTGGGCGATCTCGCGCAGGAACTCCAGCGAGTGCGCTTTCTTCTGCAGTGGGTAGGTTTCCGGGTCTGCCTTGCCCAATACCTCAATGCTGGTGGCCTGTACCTCATAGGCCTGTCCTTTGCCCTGTGAGGCCACCAGCTCTCCTACCACAGCAATAGCGGCACCGGTGGTTACGTCTTTTAGCGTCTCTTCGCTGAATTTCTCAGCATCGGCCACTACCTGTAAATTATTTATAGTGGAGCCGTCGTTTACGGCGATAAAATTCACAAACTTATTTCCGCGCTTGGTGCGCACCCAGCCTTTCAGCAGTACTTCTTTGCCTACTTCGGCACCCTGTAGCAGGTCTTTAACTTTTGTGCGTTGCATGTATAGGAATTGTTGTTTAGCCTGTCACTTCTGAAGGTACAGAATATCCGTAAAAGTATAAAGGAAAGCTGCCTATAGGGGCAGCTTTTGGTCCTTCTCAGGAGCTTGGGAGCCAAGACCCCGTGGAGGCCGGGCTTCCGGGTTATACTTCAGAAGATGCCTGTGCTCTCTCTGTTTAAGTCGTTTCTGGAAAATCCCTCAAAGTAACGATATTTTAACCTTTTTTGTAAATGCGAGTAAAATTATCCTAAATTTGGAAGTGCACGAAGAGGCACCGATTTTTCGAAAAAACTATGCAGCGACTCGATTTAAGACAACTTTTATCCCAGAAGCTATCGCCGCAGCAGATACAATTTATCAAGCTGCTGCAGATACCTACTGCTGAGTTGGAAGCGCGCATAAAAGAAGAACTGGAGGTGAACCCGGCCTTAGAAGAGGGGCGCGAAGAGGCCTCCGACGAGTACAGCGAGTCGGACGACTACGACAGCGACGAGGACTACGGCAAGGACGATGACGTAGACCTGAACGACTACCTGAACGACGACGAGATAAGCGGCTACAAGATGCAGGGGGACCGCGGCGGGGACGATGAGGACAAGGAGATGCCCATCGCCATGACCTCCACGCTCACGGACTCTCTGATGGACCAGCTGGGCTTCCTGAATCTCGACGACAAGAAATACTCTATTGGCATGCAGCTTATCGGCAGCATCGACCATGACGGCTATATCCGCCGCGACCTGAGCGCTATTGTCAACGACCTGGCCTTTTCTCAAAACATCGAGACCAACGAGGAGGAGGTAGAGCAGGTGCTGCACCTGATCCAGACCTTTGACCCGGCCGGTATTGCCGCCCGTGACCTGCCGGAGTGCCTCCTGCTGCAATTGGAGCGCAGAGACGAGCAGGACGCCATCACGGTGTTGGCCGAACGCATCATTCGGGAGTCTTTCGACGAGTTCTCAAAGAAGCACTACCAGAAGATACAGAGCAAGTTTAACGTGTCGGAGGAGGAACTGAAGAAGGCAGTGGACCTGATCATCCGGCTGAACCCGAAACCGGGTGGGGCCGGGGCGAGCATGACGCGCGTGCAGTACATCATCCCTGACTTTATCCTGACAAATGAGAACGGGCAGCTGCAGCTGTCGCTTAACTCCCGCAACGCACCTGACCTGCGCATCAGCCGCTCTTATGCCGATATGTTTGATGCCTATGATAAGTCAGACAAGAAGGATAAGAAGCTGAAGGAAACGGTGACTTTTGTGAAGCAGAAGCTGGATGCGGCCAAATGGTTTATTGATGCCATCCGCCAGCGCCAGAACACATTGCTGCGCACGATGGAGGCCATCATCAAGTATCAGCACGACTTCTTTCTGGAAGGCGATGAAAGCGAACTGCGCCCCATGATCCTCAAAGACATTGCCGAGGAGATCGGGATGGACATTAGTACCGTCAGCCGGGTAGCCAACAGTAAGGCCGTGCAGACGGAGTTCGGTATTTATCCTTTAAAATACTTTTTCTCAGAAGGTATTGCCACCGACTCCGGCGAAGATGCCAGCAGCCGGGAGGTGAAGAATATTCTCAGAGATATCATCGACAACGAGAACAAGCGCAAGCCCCTGTCGGATGAGAAGATAGAAAAGATCCTGAACGAGAAAGGCTATAACATTGCCCGCCGCACCGTGGCCAAGTACCGTGAGCAACTCAACATACCTGTAGCTCGCCTGCGCAAAGAGCTGTAATCCGCCTACGATCAAGCTGAGAAAGGTAAGTTCCTTTTTCAGGGAAGGAGTGCTTATCGTGTTACCCTGTTTGCCCCAACCTTTCAAGAGGGGCCGTTTCCGCCTTCTGTCCAGCCTTTCTACTCCTTAGCTAACCAAAGGGGCAGGGGGCCACGTACACCCAATCCTATAGACAACAATAATGAAGGTATCTTTTGAGGAGTTAAAAGCACAGTTTAAAAGAGTGCTCTTAAAGCAGGGGTTTACAGAAGAAAGAGCCGCGCTGTGCGCCCAGGTATTTGCCGAGAACAGCAGAGACGGCGTGTACTCACACGGCTTAAACCGCTTCCCGGTTTTTGTGCAGATGGTACAGGAGGGCCTGATCGATGCGGATGCTGAGCCGGAGAAAGTAGGGCAGAACGGCGTGCTGGAGAGGTGGGACGGCCACCTGGCACCCGGTATGTATACTGCCACGAAAGCCATGCAGCGTGCGATAGAGCTGGCAAAAGAAAAGGGCATGGGCGGTGTTGCGGTGAAAAACACGAACCATTGGATGCGTGCCGGGAGCTATGGCTGGCAGGCGGCAGATGCCGGTTGTGTTGGCATCTGTGCCACGAATACGATCGCCAACATGCCGCCTTGGGGCGGGTCCGAGCCTCGTTTGGGCAATAACCCGCTGGTGATTGCTATTCCGCGGAAGGAGGGACACATCGTGCTGGACATGGCCATGTCGCAGTTCTCGTACGGTAAGTTGCAGGAGTATGAGTTGCAGGGGAAAGAGCTCCCGGTAGAGGGAGGTTACGATGAGGAAGGCCATCTGTCCAAAGACCCGGCAAAGATCAGGAAAACGGAGCGTCCCTTGCCTATTGGTTTCTGGAAAGGCTCCGGACTCTCACTGGTAATAGACGCCTTGGTTGCCTCTCTGAGCGGGGGGCGCTCCGTCGCGCAAATTACTGCTGCAGGAAACGAGGCGGGCGTTTCGCAACTGTTCCTGTGCATCAATGCCAGCAACCTGGATGAGACCATCAGCAGGGGAATCATTGAGTACACCAAAAGCAGTCAGGCGCTGGGTGGTCAGGGCGAAATTAGGTATCCGGGCGAAAGCTCCTTGGCCACGCGCCACAGAAATGAAAAAGAAGGTATACCAGTAAATGAAGAGATCTGGAAACAGGTGCTGGACTTATAAAATCCTTTAACTTGTACCGGTTCTTTGAGCCAGTGGCTGTCTGCCTTAACTATGGAAAGCCTCACTTCTCAAAGATTCCTTTTGTGTTCTTACATCATCAGTCATTCAAACTCTAAAAAGTGAACCATTCGCTTGCACGGTTACTTTCCGTGGTCTTTCATCCGTTGTTATTGCCGACCTACCTTTTTGCCTTGGTTCTTTATTATATGCCCGTCTCTATGCTCACGCTGCCGCTGCGTGTCCGCTGGATTGTGCTGGCGATGATCTTCTTTACCACCTTTGTTATACCGGGCCTGGGGGCCTACACCATGGTGCGCACCGGCCAGCTGGACTCCCTGACCATGGAAAGAAGGGAGCAGCGCGGGTTGCCCCTGCTGTTTACCGGTGTTTGCTATCTGGCTACCACTTATCTACTCTATCGGGAATCAGCCTTTGATGCCCTTTTCTACTTTATAATGGGAGTGATTGCAGCCTCTGTTTTCCTGACCTACCTCATCTCATTTTTCTGGAAAGTTAGCGCGCACAGTGTAGGCATGGGAGGCGGGCTGGGGCTTTTACTTGTACTGAACAGGCTGGCCCCAGAGGCCATGCTGGTGGGACCTATTGTGCTGGCTGTCCTCTTTACAGGAGCAGTGCTTTCGGCAAGGCTGGCGCTGCATGCACATACCCCGCCCCAGGTGTACGCTGGTTTTGGTAGCGGCTTACTGCTCTCATTAGTGGCCGCTTACGTGGCCCTGTAAGCCTTTGCCCAAAAGCTTATCAGGCATAGCCGCAGAAGCCACAGACAGAAGTGGTGCTGGAGCGCTGTGCGATAAGAGCGCGGTCTGAGTTTCCCTGTCCTAAATATTTTAAGAGCTGTACCTAGTGTGCCAGTGGCTGCACTTTAAACAGGCGACTGGTAGTAGGTAAAGGGGGGTATTTTCTTATGTTTATACCTATTCCAATAAATGTTTTACCTCTTATCCTGCTGGCTATGGTGTGTCGTTACTTAACTCCGTTACTGTTATTGCTCCTGCTACTCGTAACGCCTGCACTTGTTTCTGCCCAAACAGGCTGCAGCCAATACATTTTACTAAAGGATGGTGCTTCGTATGAACTGCTTACATACGACAAGAAGGACAAGCAGACCGGGCGTGTTCTATACCAGGTGAAGGAAGTGGATAAGTCCGGTGGAAAAACAGAGGCGACCATTCACAGTCAGATGTATGATCAAAAAGATAAGCTGACAACGGAGGGTAATTTCAAGATCGGCTGTGATGGTGGCAGTATCTGGATGGACATGCGCTCGCTTATGAATCCAGAGATGATGGAGTCTTACAAAGACATGGAACTGACGGTGGAGGGCGATAAAATGCTTTACCCGAATCAACTGGAAGCAGGGCAAAAGCTGGGGGATGGCACCATGACCATGAAAATGAAGGATAAGAACAGTGGCCGTGACATGATGACAATGGTGATGAAAGTAGTGGACCGCACCGTGGAAGGGAAGGAAAACATAAAAGTGCCCGCAGGCTCCTACGACAGCTATAAGATACGGCATAACACTGAAATGGAGAACCGGGCGATGGGAATGAAAATGCCCGGCATGCGCGTCGAGACGGTAGAGTATTATGTGCCAGAGTTAGGCACAGTACGCTCCGAAACTTACCGAAACGGCAAGCTTTTGTCGTATAGTGTGCTTAATAAAGTAAGCCCGTAGAGTAGCTAGCCAAGAACAGAAGTGGCCGGGGTGTTAGTTAACACTCCGGCCTTTGTGTTTTAATAGAGGTGTATTAGAAGGAGTAGCCTAAGGATATGTTTAACTGTGGCGAAGGCACCAGGAACATGGCCGAGTTCTTCTCCGCGATAAGCGCATGTCCAATGGTATAGGTTGTCAGGAGCTTATCTGCATTTTCCGCCCGCACGTACTTTAAACGCCCACCTAATGCCATAGCAAGTTCCATGGTCAGGTGCTGGTTCAGCTTGAACTGCCCGCCTGCCTGGTAGTTGAGCTCCAGGGCGTTGAGGTACATCCGGCCCAACTCGCGCTGATTCGGCGCCTGCTCTGCTTCCCCGAAGACGTGCTCGTCGTACGCCAGAAGTTGATACCCAAAAAGCGGCCCATGGAAGAACCCTAGTGGTACGGGGCCATGTTTCTTGGAAGTATAGCAGCGTTGGCTCATGCGCACATGCAAGCCGCTTACCTTCACATTGTCCGGTATATAGTCGTCGCCCTTTACATAGCTGCTATACACATAGCTGAAGCCAAATTCATGGGAGATGTGCTCTGTCCGCATCTTTTCGTACGACAGGTACACCTCGCCAAGCTGTAATGGGTGCAGTTTTATAACGTGGGTGTAGGCCCTCTGGGGTACAAAGGGAGCTTCATCCTGCTGCCCGAAAGATGGAACAAAGGATAGCATGAGCAGAGCCAGCCAACAGGCATGCACCAGGTAGGACTTATGAATCATGGTAGAACTATGTAAAGGATTTATAGGGTAATATAAGGTTTAGCTCCTTTACATATAGTAGCTGGCTAATGTTGCATGAGTAAGAAGGATTATTTGCTTCTGCACAGCAGGGTGGGTAAAAAGGGCCATGGCTGTGCGTTATAGCCCTTTTCGATAACTTGGGACTACCGAAGGCGTATATTCAGTTTGTTTTATAAAGCAGCTGTAAACCTTATCTTGCAGAAGCTTTATACTTTAAAGGAAGATCATATATGAGAGGAATTATACGAAACGGTTTCGTTGCACTGACCCTTTTACTGATTACTGCCTGTGGGAATGACGACAGCATAGAACAGGCGACTGCGCAAAGCGTGGAGCAATTTGAAGCGGCTGGAGTAGAGGGCATGGAGAATGACGCGCTGTTTGCCGCTGAGGCAGCCAGCGGGAGCATGCTGGAGGTGCAGTTAGGGGAGGTAGCCTTAGAAAGGGCGGTGAGTCCGGAGGTAAAAGAGCTGGCGGAGGAGCTGGTGCAGGCAAATCAGCAGTTATTAGGGGAGCTAAGAGAAGTGGCGGATGAAAGCCAGTTTGTACTGCCTAGCACAATGGGTGAAAGGCATAACGAGATTTACCAGGAAATAACAGCGAAAACAGGGCTTGCCTTCGACCTGGCCTACGTAAACCGCCTGGTGAGGGAGCACCAGGACCTGGTGGAGCGTTATGAGGACATCGCGAAGAATGGAAAAGTGCTTGCCTTGCAGCAGTACGCCTCCAAGCAGCTACCTTTGCTACGGCAGCACCAACAGCTGGTAGAAGAACTGGAAGACACAATCGACAATCCATAATTAAAAAGGCCTCCGCAGCACATTGCGGAGGCCTTTTCTTGTTTAGGCACTTTCTTCGGGAGCGGACTCGCTGTAGTGGCTGGTTTTTAGCTCTTCTGCCAGGAAGCGGGAGGTATAGCCTTTGCCAGCGGCGGCCACTTCTTCCGGTGTGCCTGCGGCTACAATGGTGCCACCACCTTCACCGCCCTCAGGACCGATATCAATGATATAGTCTGCTACCTTGATCAGGTCCAGGTTGTGCTCGATGATGAGCACGGTGTTGCCCTTGTCGGTTAGCTTGTGGAGTACTTCTGTCAGGTGCTCGATGTCCTGGAAATGAAGCCCTGTGGTCGGCTCGTCCAGGATATAAAGCGTCTGTCCGGTGTCCTTCTTGGATAACTCAGTTGCCAGTTTTACGCGCTGCGCCTCGCCGCCGGATAAGGTGGTTGCCTGCTGCCCCAGCGTAATATAGCCTAAGCCCACCTCGTTCAGCGTCTGTATTTTGCGCAGAATGCGTGGTTGGGTATCAAAAAACTCTACCGCCTGCTCCACCGTCATGTCTAGCACGTCGGTGATGCTTTTGCCTTTAAAGCGTACTTCCAGCGTTTCGCGGTTATAGCGCTTGCCTTTGCACACCTCGCAGGGCACGTACACGTCCGGAAGGAAGTTCATCTCGATCGTGCGCATGCCAGCGCCTTCACAGGCCTCGCAACGTCCGCCCTTCACATTAAAGGAGAAGCGCCCCGGGGAGTAACCTCGGATCTTTGCTTCCGGCAACTGCGCAAACAGACTGCGGATATCCGTGAAAACGCCGGTATAGGTAGCGGGGTTCGAGCGAGGCGTACGGCCGATCGGGGACTGGTCCACCTCAATCACTTTATCTATTTTCTCCAGGCCCTCAATGCTTTTATAAGGCAGCGGGTCCCGCTTGGCCCGGAAGAAGTGCGTGTTCAGGATCGGGTACAGCGTGTCGTGGATCAGCGAGGATTTCCCGCTGCCCGACACCCCCGTCACGCAGATCATCTTACCCAGCGGCAGCTCCAGCGTTACGTCTTTCAGGTTATGGCCGGTGGCGCCAATCAGCCGGAGCATTTCGCCGGTACCGGGCCGCTTTTCGCGGGGCACGGCAATGCCACGACGGTTGCTGAGGAAGTCGGCGGTGGTGGTGCCGGCGTTCATCATTTCCTCCGGGGTGCCGGCCGTTACCACCTGACCTCCATGTATGCCAGCTCCTGGGCCAATGTCCACCACGTAGTCTGACTGTATGATCATGTCCTTGTCGTGCTCTACCACAATGATGGAGTTGCCCAGGTCGCGGAGGTCTTTCAGCGCGTTGATCAGGCGTTCGTTGTCGCGCTGGTGCAGGCCGATGCTCGGCTCGTCCATGATATACAGCACGCCCACCAGCTGGGTGCCGATCTGCGTGGCCAGGCGGATACGCTGGCTCTCGCCCCCAGACAGCGTGCGCACCGGGCGGTGCAGGCTCAGGTAGTCCAGGCCCACGTCCAGCAGAAAACCGATGCGCTTGCGAATCTCTTTCAGCAACTCCCGGGCGATCACGTTCTGGCGCTCGCTCAGCCTGTCCTCCAGCCCCTCAAACCAGGCGGCCAGCTTGTTGATGTCCAGCACCGATAGTTCACCGATGTTCTTGCCGTCGATCTTAAAGTGCAGCGACTCCTTTTTCAGACGGTAGCCATTGCACTCCGGACACACGTTTGTCTGCGTGAAGTCCTCCACCCAGGAGCGGATGTTGTCCGAGTCTGACTCCATCTGGTTCTTCAGGAAGTTGATAATGCCCTCAAACTCTACCGTGTGGGTCCCTTTCTTCGTTTTCACTTCCAGGTCCTCTTCCAGGCCATACAGCAGCACCTTTACCAGTTCTTCCGGCAGGTCTTTGATGGGGGTGGCCACCGAAGCCTTAAAGTACTTAAAGAGCGCCTCGATCTGTTTAAAGATCCAGATATCGCGGTACTCGCCCAGCGGGGCTATGCCGCCGCGGCGGATGCTCAGCTCCTTGTCCGGGATCACCGTTTCCTCCGTGATCTCCTGTACCTCTCCCAAGCCATTGCAGGTCGGGCAGGCACCGTAAGGGGAGTTGAAGGAGAAAGAGTTTGGCGCCGGATCGTCATAGGCAATGCCCGTGGCCGGGTCCATCAGGTGGCGGGAGTAAAAGTTCGTTCTGTCTTCATCCGCATCCAGTATCAGCACGGTGCCCTTGCCATGGGTGAGGGCATTCTGCACAGAGCCCGACAAGCGGAAACGGTCTTCCTCTTTCACCACGATCTTGTCGATCACGATCTCAATGTCGTGGATCTTGTAGCGGTCTACCTGCATCTTCGGCGTTATTTCCACTAACTCGCCGTCTATGCGGGCACGTAGAAAGCCCATCTTGCGGATCTGCTGGAACAGTTCTCGGTAGTGGCCCTTACGGCCCTTTACCACCGGTGCCAGCACCACAATGCGCTTGCCATTGAAGTTCTCCAGGATGTGGTTCACGATCTGGTCATCGCTCTGGCGCACCATCTTATCGCCCGTCACATAGCTGAAGGCCTCGGCCGTACGCGCCCACAGCAGACGCATAAAGTCATAGATCTCGGTGATGGTGCCGACCGTGGAGCGCGGGTTGCGGCTCGTGGTCTTCTGCTCGATGGAGATGACAGGCGAGAGACCTTCGATTTTGTCTACATCCGGGCGCTCCAGGCCGCCCATAAAGCTACGGGCGTAGGCCGAGAAGGTCTCCATGTAGCGGCGCTGCCCTTCGGCGTAAATTGTGTCGAAAGCCAGTGACGACTTGCCCGAGCCGCTGATGCCTGTAAACACCACCAGCTTGTAGCGCGGCAGCTTGATGGAAATATTTTTAAGGTTATGCTCACGGGCACCGTACACTTCGATCTGCTGTGCATCGCCGTTTACTCCGGGTGCAGCAGTATCAGTAGTAGTGCCTGTTATAGTAGGTTGTTGCTCTTGGTTAAAAGCCATTCCGAATGGGTTGATCTTAAATAGCAAAGGTACATAATCTTAGGCATCTGCGGCAGCAAAAGCCTAACCCATCTTAACAGTAATCAGCCCTAATTGGTTTAGCGGCGGCAGGTTTTGTGGGATTATAATAAGAAGAAGGAGCCAGGCACCCCGCTAGGGCGACACGTCTTGCTCCTCCTTCTTTTCTTCAATCACCTTGGCGAGTGCGGGGCTGGTAGGCTTGTAGGACCGGGCATGCAGGGCAACCTCCTGTTTCTTCTTAGAGAACCTATAGTAGCCAAAAACAGCCACAACTAAGCCAACAGGAATAAACGTAAGGCCTACCCCGATATAAAAAGGATCCTCCTCAAATACCTTGATAAAAGTGAGGCCTGCCAGGACCATCGCCATGGCCGTACGGGCGTAGGCCAGAAAGGTCCGTTCATTAGCCATTTTGGTCCGTTCCATGGCCAGGTTGTCCCTTATTTCCAGGTTGTGCCTTTCCTGTAGCTTTAACTTTTTCTTTAACCTTTTTCGTGCCCTTTTGGCTAGCATTGCTCTAATACCCATGCAAAAGTGTACGAAAAGGCGGAGGGGAAAGATAAAGGGCCCCGGAAGGCTTCCGCTTACTGTACCTGCAGAATTCTTGCCCAGCAAGCTGGTACCTCGCCTACATGCACCTGCCCATTCTGAACAGTGAACTGTTGCTGTGGCTCCAGCAGGTCGATCAGCGTATGCCCGTCAGGCACGTCTACCTTTAAAGAAAGACGGGCCGGCGAGCTGGCGGCATTCACTACGATCACAAGGTACTCTTGCTCAGTGCGCCGGGCAAAGGCAAGTTGCTCGTGCGCCACGTGCACCTGCTGATAGCTGCCATACCTTAGGGCGGCGTGCTCCTTCCGGATTTTCGCCAGGCGGCTGATCGTGTCTGGCAGCGCCGGGTGAGGTGCCTGCCCCACAGCTTCCGGGCTGATCAGCTTTGGACGCAGCGGCGCATCACTGCCGGGGAGTTTGGTACCCCTGATTCCCCATTCACTACCGTAGTAAACGGAGGGCACACCGGGCATGGTAAAGAGCAGCACGTGTAGGGGGTACAGATGGGCAGGGTTTTGTAAGGTGCTCGCAATGCGGTTTACGTCGTGGTTATCGGCAAAAGAGTAGAGGTTAAGATGCTTGTAAATACCATGCTCCCCGAATAGCCGGTTAAGGGAGTAGGCAAGTTCAAAGTAGTTCTTGTCGTTGTGGCTCGAGTAGAGGCCTTTGTAGCACTCATAGTTGGTTGTGGCGTCGAGGGTGTCGGCGTTTGCCCAGCGCCGGTAGTCGCCATGGATCACCTCGCCTAGCAACCAGAAGTCAGCACGAAGCCCGCGGCAGAAGCTTGCCATATCGCGGAGGAAGGCCAGGTCCATCACATCGGCGGCATCTAAGCGCAGGCCGTCTATATGAAACTCTTCCACCCACTGCTGGATGGCAGCAAAGAGGTGTGCACGTACCTCAGCGTGGTGCAGGTTAAGCTTTACCAGGTTATAGTGGCCGTTCCAGCCGTCGTAAGCAAACTTGTCTCCGTAGGGGCCACTGCGGCTAAAGTCTACCCCCGAGAACCAGTCGCGGTAGGGTGAATCCTGGCCTTTAGCCAGCAGATCGCGGAAAGCCCAGAAGTCCCGCCCTACGTGGTTAAAAACACCATCCAGAATTACGCGGATGCCGTTGGCGTGCAGTTCGGCAGTGAGCTTCTGCAATGTTGCGTTGGTCCCCAGCCTACGGTCTACGGTGAAGTAGTCAGTAGTGTCATAGCCATGCGTGCCGGATTCGAACACAGGCCCGAGGTAAAGGGCGTTACAGCCCAAATGCTTTAGGTGCTTGACCCAGTTATGAACAGCCTCTAAGCGAGGCATTGCCGGCGAAGTGAAATCGTTTTGAGCGGGCGCACCACACAAACCCAGCGGATAGATGTGGTAGAAAACTGCCTCTGACGCCCAAGAAGAAAGGGAATAAAAACTCATTTACGTTTCTTGACAATATTGTACATACCGTTCGGTATACAAAATAGAGCACGAAAGCGTTCCTTAAGTCTTAAGAGTAAATACCGTAGGAGAACTGCTGCAGGGCCTTCTTTACGGTTTCAGCATTCAGCGCCAGTTGGTGGTGCTGGGCCTGCACAATGTAAGTGTTGATCATGCCCAGGAAAGTTGCGGCGTACACCTGATGGCGGCCGCGCATGTTGCCGTGGTCCCTGGCTGCCTGCTGAAACATTTGCTCCAGCAGTTGGTGCTGTGCCCTGATCGTGGGAAGGATGACTTGGGCGGCCTCATTTTCGGGGTTGCCATACCAGGCGGCCAGGTGCATCTGGTACAATGTAGGCTGGCGCACAGCGAACTGAAAGTAACTTTCCACGACCCGCTGCATGGTCAGCGGTAAGTCTCCGGCGTAGCTGGCAGCCCGGCTAAGCGTAGCCAGGAAAGGGGCAAACTGCTCTTGCATGAGTGCCTCGAGTACCCCCCGCTTGTTGCCAAAGTAATGGTAAAGGGTCGGCTTTTTGATGCCTGCTGTTTCCACTATCTGCTGTACTCCCACGGCGTCGTAGCCTTTGGCAGCAAACAAGCTGAGCGAGCAGTGCAAGATGGTGGAGCGGTTATCAGACATTAGGCGTGTACTATTACGATGTCCATGTTCAGGTACGTTAAAAATAAAGCTTTTTCAGGTCTTTTGCTGCTTAACAAAAAAAGCAGGCCATTGCTGTACCTGCTTTTGTATTGGAGAAACTGTAGGTAATTAAAAGTTTGGAGACAGCAGGTATTTGCTGTAGAAGTCATCTATGATCTTGACGGCTTCTGTAGGGTCATCCACGATGTGCACCAGGTCCAGGTCCTCCGGACTAATGTTGCTTTCCATCTGTAGCATCACGTCATCTACCCACTTCATCAGGCCTTCCCAGTAAGACCGGCCCACCAGCACGATCGGGAAAGCACCGATTTTCTTTGTCTGGATCAGGGTGATCGCCTCAAATAGCTCGTCCAGCGTGCCGAAGCCGCCCGGCATCACAATAAAGCCCTGGGCATATTTCACAAACATCACCTTGCGCACAAAGAAGTAGTCGAAGTTGATGAGCTTGTCAGAGTCGATGTAGATGTTGTTGAACTGCTCGAAAGGCAGTTGGATGTTCAGGCCAACAGACTTACCGCCTTCGGAATGGGCACCTTTGTTACCGGCCTCCATAATGCCCGGGCCACCGCCAGTGATCACGCCATAGCCATGGCGCACCAGCTTGGCAGCAATTTCCTCGGCCATGATATAGTACTTGTTGTCTGACTTGGTACGGGCCGACCCGAAAATAGACACGCAGGGACCGATCTTGGCCAGTTTCTCAAAGCCCTCTACAAACTCAGACATTACCTTGAATATTTGCCAGGAGTCAGCAATCTTGATCTCGTTCCAGTCTTTGTCTACAAAAGCCTGGCGTATTCTTTTGTCTTCTTCTGAGGCAGGCACCGCGGTTGACTGTCCGCTTTCGCGCAGGTCTGTCACCGACCTGGCCTTGTTATCGTTTACATCCGGCTTTAGGATTGTTTGCCCACTACCCGAGTTAGTCGTCTCTCTATGTAATTTCGTTTTACTTTCTTTTCTAAGCTTCGTCATATTCTTTCTTCTCATCTTCTTCGGGGCAGCGCCCCTGATGCCAGCCCGGCATCATCATCTAAAACATAAAAACAGTGCTAACAGCATAAGGGTTACACTGCAAGCGCCGAAGGGGTAATTAACTCGTTTATTTGGAGCGGATAGCAATTACGGGGTCCAGGTTAGAGGCCAGAACAGCGGGAATGATCCCGGACAGCATACCTATCACGGCCGATACGCCGAGGCCCAGTATAATGTTGCCTACCGAGAGGGTAACCTTCATCATGTCTTGCGGGATAAGCGTGAGCAGGAAGACGAGCAGTATACCGATGCCGCCCCCTAACAGGCTGAGGAACACGGATTCAAACAGGAACTGGAACAAAATAAAATAATTCTTAGCCCCCAGTGACTTTTGTATGCCAATGATGTTGGTCCGCTCCTTAACGGACACAAACATGATGTTCGCGATGCCGAAGCCCCCGACCAGTATGGCAAAGCTCCCGATCACCCATCCGGCAAGCCCTACTACCTCAAAAAAGCCCCCCACGGCCTGCCGGATCATCTCAGGCCGGTTCAAGGCAAAGTTATCTTCGTCGCGGGGCCTCAGGCCACGGACATTGCGCATCAGGCCCTGTATCTCATACTCCAGTTCCAGCAAGCCAAGGTCATCTTCACGTCCTTTCACGGCAATGGTAGAGCCAATCCCATCGGGGCCTACATCAAACATCTTGGCGAAGGCGCCATACGGCACCACGCCCATCTGATCAAAGTTGGGTGCGCCGAACATGTTTTCACCCTGCTTTTCCATCACACCTATTACGGTAAACTTTTGTCCTGCCACCTTAACTTCTCCTCCCAGGGCATTTGTGTGTGGGAATAGCGTGTTGGCTACCTCATGCCCGATAATGATCACATTACGGGCCGCGTCAATTTCCTGCGGAACAAAATAACGGCCTTGCTCAACCGGGATCTCTGTTACCTTGTTGTAGTCATACGAAATGCCGATCAGGCCCGCGTTCGAATAGCTGTTATTGCCCTGCTTAAAGGTGTTGTTCCCTTTGTCAACGAAGATAGCGGTACCGGCGTCGTTGGTTAGGTTGCGTTCCAGCGTGCGAAACTCGCGCACGTTCGGTTGCGGCCACTGCATGTACTTCCACCAGGGGCGGTCACCCTCAAAAGTCCAGGGCCACTTCTGCACGTAGATTACCTTATCCCCGATAAAGCTCATGCTGTCGCGCACGTTCCGCTCCAGCGAATCGACCAGCGTGAAAACAGATATGATGGCGAAGATACCGATCGTAACGCCTAGCAGGGAGAGGAAGGTACGCAGCAGGTTGGCACGCAGGGCCTGCCAGGCAAACCGAAAACTTTCTGCTATCAGGCGCAAGTAAATCATAGTTTTCTTCGGGTTTTAGGATAGGGAGCTGAAGTAATTTTCTTAAAAGTAAGCATATTTCGGGCAAACTGCGTAAATTTGCGGCTTGATTTTTTGTTTTTTAGTGGCGGATGCTTATGAACCTCAGCCCGCGATTTATCTGTTATCGCAGCAGAGGATATCCCTCGAATACAAATACCGTAATATTTGACTTATGAAGTTATCAGAATTTAAGTTTGACCTACCAGAGAACCTACTTGCCACCCATCCTACCGAGAACCGCGACGAATCCCGCATGATGGTGCTCCACCGTGACAGTGGCAAGATAGAGCACCGCATTTTCAAAGACGTTCTCGAGTACTTTGACGATGGCGATGTGATGGTAGTGAATGATACCAAGGTGTTTCCTGCCCGCCTGTACGGTAACAAGGAGAAGACCGGCGCTAAGATCGAAGTGTTCCTGCTGCGCGAGCTCAACAAGGACATCCACCTGTGGGACGTGCTGGTAGACCCGGCCCGTAAGATACGCGTGGGTAATAAGCTGTACTTCGGCGAAAGCGACCTGGTGGCCGAGGTAATAGACAACACCACTTCCCGTGGCCGTACCATTAAGTTTTTGTTCGATGGGCCGGATGAGGAGTTTTACAAAATGATCAATGACTTAGGGGAGACTCCGCTGCCCAAGTACATCAAGCGCGAGGCCGAGCCGGAAGACCGCGAGCGTTACCAGACGGTGTATGCCAAAAATGTAGGTGCCGTGGCAGCCCCAACGGCAGGTCTGCACTTTACGAAAGAGGTACTGAAGCGCCTGGAGATCAAAGGTGTGGATGTTGCCCCTCTGACGCTGCACGTAGGCCTTGGCACCTTCCGCCCAGTAGACGTGGAAGACCTGACAAAGCACAAGATGGACTCTGAGAACTTTATGGTGCCTTCTACTACAGCGGAAATGGTAAACAAAGCCTTGGATAGCAAGAAGCGTGTGTGTGCCATTGGTACGACTACGATGCGTGCACTGGAGTCATCCGTATCTGCTAGCAGCCGTCTTAAGCCAAACGAGGGTTGGACAGACCGTTTCATCTTCCCTCCTTACGATTTTAAGATCGCGAACAGCTTGATCACCAACTTCCACATGCCGGAAAGCACCCTGTTAATGATGGCAGCCGCTTTCGGTGGGTATGACCTGGTGATGAAAGCCTACGAGGAGGCCGTAAAAGAAAAGTACCGCTTCTTCAGCTACGGCGATGTGATGCTGATCCTGTAGCGTTTTGAAAGATATTGAGAGTAAGAGAGCCCCGGTTGTTTTGAACCGGGGCTTTTTTCTGCCCTTTACGCTTACCGGAAGCATAGTTCTTAGCCGCTATTAGCAGAAACTGGTGGCTTATCGGGCAAAGAGCAGTAAGGTTACCTGAAAAAGTTATCTTTGCAGCCATGGCAACAGTACCCGAATATGCAATTATTGTAGCAGGTGGCAGCGGTAGCCGCATGCAGCAGGAGCTTCCGAAGCAGTTTATCGAGGTGGCCGGCAAGCCGATTCTGATGCACACGATAGAGCGGTTCTATGCTTATAACCCGGAGGTGCGCCTGATAGTCGTACTACCCCAGCAGCAGTTGAGCGTGTGGCGGGACTTATGCCGGAAGCACGACTTTAAGCTGTTCCACATGACGGTGCCCGGTGGCAGTACGCGTTTCGGTTCTGTAAAGAATGGCCTGGATGCAGTGCAGGGCGAAGCCTTGGTAGCGGTACACGATGGTGTGCGCCCCTTTATAGATGTAGCTACCATCAGAGCTGCTTTTGAGGCTGCCAGCGTGCATGGAAATGCCGTTGTAGCCGTATCCCCAAAAGACTCTATCCGGGAGCTGACGCCGGAGGGGAGCCAGGCAGTGCCGCGGGACCGGTACAAGCTGGTGCAGACGCCACAGTGCTTTAAAGCCAATATCCTGAAGCGCGCCTATGAGCAGCCGGAAGAGGAGTATTTTACAGACGATGCCTCCGTTGTGGAGCAGACGGGGGAGAAAATAGTACTGGTAGAAGGCAGCTACCGGAACATCAAGATAACGACCCCCGAGGATTTGATTCTTGCTGAGGCCTTTGCCAGGTAGGAGTTAGAGGGGGTGAATTAAATGTGTCCTGCCACTGCTAAGAGCGAGTCTGGAGACGCGTGTCCACTACACGTTACCGGCCAGATGCCAGCGCCAGTTTTTTTTAAGCTCTTGTAAGTCCCTGCTATAGATGGGAATGGGAGCCTGGGAGCCCTTTGTGTAAGGACTTTGTGTCCTTACTCTTTGCCAACTTACACCACTGGCTGCCGGCCGGCTTCCAGGAAGGCCTGGTTCTGCTGTACGGTCTCGGGTGTAATAGGCTCTAAAGTAGGATTGGACTTCGATAGGTTAAGCAGGTAGCCCTGCATGGGCGTCAGGTTATTCAGGTCGTGCGTAATGCACAGTACTGTCTTCCCATACTGTGTGACCCAGCTTTGTAGCAAGCCGAACACCTTGTTCTTATAGTAGACGTCCAGTTGCTGTGTGGGTTCATCGAGCAAATTAATGTTGGCGTCCTGCAGCATGAGCTGGGCCAGCCAGACCAGTTGTTGTTCGCCGCCAGAGAGGGTGGTGAAATCCTGATGCGTTAAGTGCGCTAGCTGTAGCTCTTCCAGGGTTTGGTCTGCCTGCTTATAGTCTGTCGTACTGTAGTTTTCAAAGAAACGCTTTTTCCGGAAAAGGCCCATGACTACCAGGTCCCGCACCTTAATAGGGAAGGTAACCGTGCTTTTCTGAGGGAGATAGGAGAGGAGGCCCTGCTCGGCCGGGTTGGACAGTTGCTTCAGGTCTTTGCCCTGCACCAGCAGCTGCCCCTGGTAATCTACTTTCTGCAGAAAGGCCTTGAACAGCGTCGACTTGCCGGCGCCATTATGCCCGATAACAGCAATAAACGCAGGAGAGGGGATGGAAAAAGAAAGGTTGCGGATAAGGACTTTTGATCCGTAACCCGCAACCAAGTTTTTTACTTCGATGATCAAGCTTTGCTTAATTATAAATTATGAGTTTTGTGCTACAGAAGGTATTACGAAGGTAAATCCTCCCCAGCCTTACTTCATCCTTCACAATTAATCTTAGTACTCGTCTTCGTTAAACATGAAATCCTCTTTGGTAGGATAGTCAGGCCAGATTTCTTCGATGTTCTCGTAAGGCTGTCCGTCGTCTTCCAGGGCCTGCAGGTTTTCTACAACTTCCATCGGAGCGCCAGAGCGAATAGAAAAGTCGATCAGTTCGTCTTTAGTCGCTGGCCAGGGTGCATCCTCCAGGTATGAAGCTAATTCAAGTGTCCAGTACATAGTATTTTCTCCTTTAACTTATTGGCGTTTTCAATAATTTGCAAAAGTATAAATAAAAGTAAAAACAAAAATTTATCGCGAAAATAAATTGCTTTTTTTATCTGTTTTTACCAAAACAACGCAAACAGAACACAAATGTTCAAAACCGGCTTGAAAATTTTGCCTGTTTTTTATGTCTCCATAACAGCAGTTGCAGGAATGATGCCACAACCGCTTTGTACAAGCAAAAAGTGCCTGTAGGCACTCCTACAGGCACTTTTTTTATAACAGGGGCTTCCCTTGTATATGCTCTTTAAAAGAACAGGCTTTTATTTTGAGATGGCGCTCAGCTGGCTTCGGAACATATCAATCAGCTCGTTCTTCGTGTTGATCTTGCGGTTGAAGTTCCTGATCTTACCTTGCAGCATGTTTCGGAAAGAGTCATTGCCCGGTGTATCGCTTAGCTTGCCGAGGTTATTTTCCAATACTTCCAGCTCGTTCTTGTCCGACTTGATGAAGTCCTTCAGGGCATTGATGCGAGCCTGCAGGCCATCTGTCTCAGATGGCTTCTCGTTGGCGGCTTGCTGGCGCTTGCGGATGTAGTGCTCCAGGCTGCTCATCTCAAACACCTTGTCGCAGGCCTTGATAAAGCGCTCCCACACTGCGTCAGACACCTCGTGGCGCACAGGGCCCACTTTCTTCCACTCGGCCTGAAGCTCCTTGGCGCGCTTTACGGCTTCGCCCAAGCTGTGCCGCTGTAGCAACTGCTCGGCTTCGCTCACCAGCTCCTGCTTGCGGGCATAGTTGGTTTCGTAGAACTTCTCCCGCGACTCTGCTTTCTCGTTATTGATCTTTTTCTTCAGGCGCTCGAAGAAATGGTTGTTTGCCTTCCGGAAGTCGCCCCACAGCTTGGTCATCGTTTTGCGAGGCAGGCTGCCGCCGATCTCTTTCCACTGGTTCTGCAGTTCCTTTAGCCTGGCAGTCGTGCTCTCCCACTCTTCGGAGTTCTGCAGGGAATATGCCTGCTGGATGAGCTCTTTGTATCTTTCGTAGGTGCGGTTCTGCATCCGCTTCTTATCCTCGAAGAAGTTCTTCTTGCGCTCAAAAAACATTTCTACGGCCGCTTTAAAGCGTTCCTCGATCTCGTCGGTTAGCTCTTTCTCTACTGGTCCGGTCTTGATCCAGGTGGCACGCAACTCTTTCAGCTTGTCTGTCGTGGCCTGCCAGTCGATGCTGTCGCTCAAAGCCTCTGCTTCCTGCGTAAGCCCTACTTTTATGCTCAGGTTCTTCTCACGGTTCTGCTTGATCGTCTCGTTGATCTCTTCCTCTGCCTTGCTGAGCGTATGGTAGATCTCCTCAAAGTCGCCGAGCGCATCGTAATTGCCTACCTGCTCTTTCATGTGCAGTACTTTCATCAGAAAGGAGCCTTTGTTTTCAGAAGTGGCAATGCGTTCCAGCAGGTTACTCACCTTGCCCTGGAACATCTCGAAGCGTTTCGCGAAGTAGACCAGCGAGTCGTCCTCAGTCTCTTTCACTTCTCCCACTTGTCGGGCCGGGTAGTTCATAAAGGGCTTCAGCCACACCTGCTGCTCCTGAATAAAGCCATATTTCTTGGCTTCTTCCAATAGATCGTTGTTTTCCATTTTACTGGATCGGGTTATGGGTCGTAAAAATAGGGTTAGGCGACATGTTTAGACTAACCCTAGCATACGCAGGTTGCTCTGCAGCGTTTGCCTGTTTTAAAGGTGCCTTTCAGCTTGCTGCCTCGAATACAACTGGTGCTAAGGTAAGTCGGTGCCCGCTTTGCCCATACAGTTTTTTTACAAGTTTAATGATTCATCCCAATATTGCGAAGCGTAAAGACATGAAATTTTACGATATTTGTAATTCCTTAAGAAATAATAATCAAGCGGATAGAAAAGACACTTGTGGCTGTTGAGGACGTAAGGTATTGCTATCGCTGGTGATAAAAATATAAGCATAACACTATAAATTACAGCATGAGTAACGAAACGATTATTTTCTCGATGGCTGGGGTAAGCAAGATCTACCCGCCAAAGAAACAAGTGCTTAAAAATATTTACCTGTCGTTCTTTTACGGTGCCAAGATCGGCGTGCTCGGCCTGAACGGTTCCGGTAAGTCCAGCCTGCTCAAGATCATCGCAGGCGTGGACAAAGAATACCAGGGAGAGGTGGTGTGGTCTCCGGGCTACACGGTGGGCTACCTGGAGCAGGAACCGCAACTGGACCCAACCAAGACGGTGCGCGAGGTCGTGGAAGAGGGCGTGAGCGAAGTGGTGAACCTGTTGAAGGAGTTTGACGAGATCAACATGAAGTTTGCCGAGGAGATGACCGACGATGAGATGAACAAGCTCATCGAGCGCCAGGGCGAGGTGCAGGAGCGCCTGGACCAACTGAACGCCTGGGAACTGGACAACCGCCTGGAGCGCGCCATGGACGCCCTGCGCACGCCTCCGGAGGATGCCAAAATAGAGAACTTGTCGGGTGGTGAGAAGCGCCGTGTGGCCCTCTGCCGCCTGCTGTTACAGGAGCCGGACGTGCTGTTGCTGGACGAGCCTACCAACCACCTGGACGCGGAGTCGGTGGACTGGCTGGAGCAGCACCTGCAGCAGTATAAAGGCACTGTGATCGCCGTTACCCACGACCGTTACTTCCTGGATAACGTGGCCGGCTGGATTCTGGAGCTGGACCGTGGCGAAGGTATTCCGTGGAAGGGTAACTACAGCAGCTGGCTAGAGCAGAAGGCCAACCGCCTGGCACAGGAAGAGAAGTCAGAGAGCAAGCGCCAGAAGACCCTGCAGCGCGAGCTGGAGTGGGTGAAAATGGCCCCGAAAGCGCGCCATGCCAAGTCCAAGGCACGTCTGAGCCAGTATGATAAGCTGGCCGGCGAAGAGGCCTCTCAGAAAGAAGAAAAACTGGAACTGTTCATACCGGACGGTCCGCGCCTGGGCTCTCAGGTCATTGAGGTAAACCACGTGAGCAAGGCCTACGGCGATAAACTGCTGTTCGAGGATCTGAACTTCGCACTGCCACAGGGCGGTATTGTGGGGGTAATCGGACCAAACGGTGCTGGTAAAACCACTTTGTTTAAGCTGATTACGGGCCAGGAGAAGCCGGACAACGGTGACTTTACCGTGGGCTCTACCGTGCAGATCTCTTACGTAGACCAGGAGCACACCCAACTGGACCCGAACAAGTCGGTATTTGAGGTGATCTCGGGAGGTACGGAACACATGATGATGGCTGGCCGCCAGGTGGTATCCCGTGCTTACGTGAGCAAGTTTAACTTCTCGGGCGGTGACCAGGAGAAGAAAGTAGACAAGCTATCAGGTGGTGAGCGTAACCGCGTGCACTTGGCCATGACGCTGAAAGAGGGCGGTAACTTGCTGTTACTCGACGAACCGACCAACGACCTGGATGTAAACGCCATCCGTGCGCTGGAAGACGCGTTGGAGAATTTTGCCGGTTGCGCCGTGATCATCTCGCACGACCGTTGGTTCCTAGACCGTATCTGTACGCACATCCTTGCCTTTGAGGGTGACTCGCAGGTGTACTGGTTCGAGGGAAATTACACCGAGTACGAGGAGAACAAGAAGAAGCGCCTGGGTGACGCAGAGCCGCAGCGGATCCGCTATAAGAAACTGGTGTAACAAGTAGAAATTGAACTGTGAAAAGGGGTAATCGTCAGGTTACCCCTTTTTTGTTAGATACCTGCAAAGCTTCCGGAGAATATAGAAGGAAGGGCACACAGAGTAAGGCGCTACCTTAGCGTATCTGCCGATAAGAAAGCCAAAGGCTTCTTGCTTGTGTTTGCTCTGGCTATGTGCTTGTTGTAACACAGGGCAAGCGGCTAAATCCCGGGCTTTCATTTGTACTGTTATCCTGTAAAGCACCGTTGAAACTGGCGTCGGGCGGATAGGCAAGGAAAGTGGCCGACCTTCTTGCTTGCAGGCAGTCCGGCCTCTTAAAAAAGTGATTTTATATCTCATTTTCTTAACCTGAAATTGCATCGCTTACGTAAACTAATATATAAGACAGCCAGAGGTTTAAGTGATTTTTTAACTTTAAACGGATGTCAGCTATGAAAAAAGTTTACTCCAACAGCGATGCAATTGCCTATTGGCTGATTGCAGGCTATTTTACAGTTGTCGGTACTATTGCTCTAATAGTGTCTTAACATATCGTTAACTTCTAAAAACAAGAAGGCCACACTGAAAGTGCGGCCTTTTGCTTGCTGTGCAATAGCACTGTTATTACTGAGCCACTTTGCTGAACTGCAGCTCATCGAAATGGAAATCCGGGTTATCGGAGTCCAGACGCATGGCCGCTATAGCGCCGTCTTCTCCTATCAGGAAGCGAACGTTGGTTGGGTGAAGCAGGGCATAATCATTCTTCCAATCCAGGTTAAAAATATCATGCTGCAAGTGGTGGAGCGTGCCGCCCAGGGTAGGGGCTGGTTCTAACTGTAGTTCCAGCTTTCCGTCCTTTAACTTAACGGTCGCATTACCATAAAGCTCGCTGTGGTACGTGCCGGTATAAGCGGCTAAATCCATCGTCGGTTTGCTTTTGCGCGGCTTCTTTTCTTTTATGACTTTGACTGCGGCGGCCTCATCCGCCTTCTGAGCGGCAGCCTTGGCATCCAGGGCCAACTGGCTCCAGTCACGTCCACTCTCGATGCCTAGGAACTGGTCTATAGTGTAACTTGCGATGGGGCTCATGATGCTGCTCATGCTGTTGGTCAGGATCACGATCCCCAGGTTTTCTTCCGGTACCAGTACGGTACGGCTGTTCATGCCCTCATGGCCACCACCATGGTAGACCAGCTTGCGCCCTTGGTAATCGCTCAGGAACCAGCCCAGGCCTGTTCCAGTAAAGTGTGTGGAGGGGTTAAGCTCCTCCGACTGTTTTGAAACAGGGAAGGGATTGTGCAGCGTCCACATGTTGCGGCTGGCATCCTCGCTGAAGACTTGCTTGCCCTTGTAAGTGCCTCTGTTCAACTGCAGGCGGAGCCATTGGGCATCCTGGTTTACGCTGGTAAAGATACCGGCTGCCGGGTTCCAACTGTCCCATGCCGTGAGGGTGGTGGCATAAGGCTTGCCGTGCTCGTCGAAACCATGTGGAGACGCTACATTCTGCACACCTTTCAGGTCGTTTACGGACGTGTAGGTGCGCTCCATGCCGAGTGGCTGCAGGAAGGTCTCCTGTATGTAGTTCTCCCACGATTTGCCCGTTACTTTCTCGATCACTTCGCCCGCCACTATGTACATCAGGTTAGAGTAGCCGTAGCCATCCCGAAAGCCATAAGTCGGCTCCAGGTAGCGCATGCGCTCAATAATCTCGGGGCGGCTGTACGTGGTATTGTACCAGAGCAAGTCCCCGCTGAAGGTCTTATAGCCTGCCCTGTGCGATAAAAGGTCTTCTATGGTCAGGTTTTCGGTAACATAAGGGCTGTACAACTGCAGAGAGGGAACATACTGCTTCACTTTGTCTTTCCAGCTGATTTTACCCTGGTCTACCAAGGTGGCCAGGGCAGCGGCTGTATAGGCCTTGGTATTAGAGGCGATGCCAAACAGGGTGTTGGCATCTACTTCGCCCCCTGCTTTGTTGTGGCGTACGCCGTATCCTTTTGAGAAGATGATGGAATCGTCCTTTACAATGGCAATGGCCATGCCGGGCACGTCCCAGTCTTTTAGCGCCTTTTGGTAGTAAGCGTCCAGCTTGTTCAGGTCTACCTTATGCCCGGACTGGGCCCAAGCAGGAGCCTGCACTAACAGGGCTACCAACAGGAGCAGTACGCGAAGCCGCGTAAAGTATGGTGTTAGGGTGGTCATTTGGAGTTTGGGATTTATATGATTTAGCAAGTTACAGAATTTTGAACTGGCGGCGAAGCCATTCTGGTGTTGGTCGGCTGTACGAAGCATAGCCCGTGAACTAGTCCCTGCCTTCCTCCCGTGGTAGGTGCGGGCCTGTTTCATAGGCCTTCTTTTCCATCTCGAGACGCAACTTTTCCGCTGCGGACAACTCCTTCCCTAAGGTGCGCAAATCGGGTTGGCCAGCATCCACCCAGGCCGTATACCAGTAACTGGCGATGGTGTGTATGGCCAAGCGCATCTGCCGTTCCACCTGCCCGTTTAGTTTATTATTATAAGCTTTTGCAAAAGCGCGGGAATATACGCGGGTAGTCAGGTTATTGCGCACTTCAAAGCTATACTTCTTTTCTTCCTCCATCTCCTGGCTAAGCTGCTTTTCGAAAAGGAGTACAGAATCCAGGGCCAGGTGTGCGCTGGTAACCAAATCCCATGCCTTTAACTGAGGATGTCCGATGTACTGTGCCTGCCCTACAAAAAAGTCGAAGGTATCAGAAAACAACTCGGGCAGGCGCGTTTCCCAAAAGCCATGGATTCCTCGCTGCCCCGTCAGCTGTCCGTTGTAGTTCTGGGTGGTATGCAGTGGAACGCAGGCATCTGCCACATAGTGTCCCAGGTCTGCGCTAAGGCGTAGAATGCGGTCCAGGTTTCGGTTCTTAAAAGCCTGTGTTAGCTGGTACTTCGTCTGGTGAATGTGCCATGGCACAATACCATAAGCCTGCAGCGTGTCCTCACTGTATCTTTCCACGGCCTGTTGCCACAGGCGTGGCATTCTGTATAGGGCACTGTCGCCGTACACGTCCAGGTCTATGTAGTGTCGGGCTGCCTCGCCTTCTACCACATAGCGGCGCTTGTCGGGGTTAACAGCGTTTTCTGTAATGTAGCGGATATGCCTCTTGTAGAACCCTATCATCTCGGGCGGGAGGGCAAATACTGCTAGCCGGTTAATGCGCTGGTGCGCGAAGAAGCCCCAGGGATAGCCATTCAGGGGAAGTAGCAGGGTAAGAAGTAACAGTACAGCTTTTGTGTTTGGAGCCATGTTGGTACTTACGGAAGTAGTGCAAGTAATGGTTAGTTTTATGCAACTACCAGATGGCCTCGCTTGTCTAATTCCGGGTTTCTCTTATATTTGGCAGGGTGAACGAGTGCGCGTTGGGGTACAGCTAATTTATATATGAACAGAGACAACCTATCCGTAAGAGAGCTGCAGGAGCAGGACATTACTCCTATTACCCGTTACTGGCTAAGCGCTGATAGTACTTACCTGAAAGGAATGGGTGCCGACATAAACAAGATGCCTACAGAAGACGAGTGGGCTGCCATGCTACTAGAGCAGCTGCGCACGCCGATAACGGAAAAGAAATCTTACGGCATAATCTGGGAGGTGGACGGTCAGGCAGTGGGGCATTCGAACGTTAACAAGATTGTTTTCGGGGAAGAGGCCTACATGCACCTGCACCTCTGGAACGCAGGCACAAGGAAACAGGGGAATGGCACAGCGCTTATCAAACTAACACTTCCTTACTTTTTCCATAACTTAAAATTGAAGACGCTGTACTGCGAACCATATGCGTTAAATCCTGCCCCAAACAAGACCCTGGAGAAAGTAGGCTTTGCGTTTGTAGACAGCTATGTGACCACACCGGGCTGGATAAACTTCGAACAGGAGGTGAACCTGTGGAAGCTAAGCTACACTAACTTTGAGAAGATAGCGCAAAGCCAGCAGCGCCAGGAAACGCCACAGCTTTAGGAACAAACCCTTTACAGATGATACGAAACAAACTTTTGCTCTCCGTTGGGCTTTTGCTGCTCACCGGAACCTTGCTACAGGCGCAGCAACTCCCTTTGCTAAAAGTTAGTGCCGACAAGCATTACCTCGTGACAGAAAAGGGAAAGCCTTTTTTCTGGTTAGGGGATACGGCCTGGGAGCTTCTGCACCGCCTAAACCGGGAGGAGACCAGCCTGTACCTGAAAGACAGAGCTGATAAAGGCTTTACAGTGATTCAAGCTGTTGCCCTGGCAGAGTTGGATGGCCTGAACACGCCTAACGCCTACGGAGAGAAGCCTTTGAAGAACAATGACCCTACCCAGCCAAACGAAGCCTATTTTAAGCACGTGGACTACGTGGTGAAAGAGGCGGAGAAACAGGGGCTTTACATTGGGCTACTACCCACTTGGGGCGATAAGTTCAACAAAGCCTGGGGTGTAGGGCCAGAAGTGTTTACCCCTGCCAATGCCGAAAGCTTCGGGGAGTATTTAGGAAAGCGGTACAAAAAGCAAAACAACATCGTCTGGATACTGGGCGGAGACCGATGGCCAGAAGACGAGGAAGATAACCAGATTATCCGGGCCATGGCGCGCGGCATTGCCAAGGCAGATGACAAGCACCTAATAACCTATCACCCATCTGGGGGCAAGAGCGCCACAGACTATTTTCCAAAAGATGCCTGGCTCGATCTGGACATGTTCCAGACAGGCCATGACCGGGATACGAAAGACTATGCCTTCGTCCAGAATAACCGGCAGAAAGAACCTACAAGGCCTGTGATCAACGGCGAGCCCCGCTACGAAGACCATCCGAACCAATTTAAACCTCTGGAAAAGGGCTGGATGGATGATACCGACGTGCGCCAGTCTGCTTACTGGACCATGTTAACTGGTGCTGCCGGATATACCTACGGGAGCCATGATATCTGGCAGATGTGGGACATAAATCGGGACCCCATAAACGGAGCCCGTACGGTATGGCCTGAGGCCATTCACCTGCCGGGCTCCCGCCAGGCTGGTTACATGAAAAAGTTACTGGAGGCCTTCCCCTGGCAGCAAATGAAAAATGACCAATCCGTTATTCTAAATGATAACCCGGAGGATCAGGGACACATGGTGGGCGCGATCTCTGACAAGAAAGACTTTATGATGATCTATACGCCCTTAGGGCAACCCATAAAGGCTGACCTTTCCAGGCTTTCCGGTAAAAAAGCACAAGCCTTCTGGTTTAACCCACGGGACGGACGCAGCAAAAAGATAGGTGTGTTTGACACCACAGAAAAGCCCGAGTTCAAACCCTGGTCAGTGGGGAGGGGCAGTGATTTTGTACTGGTCGTGGCAAACGAGGGGGCCAGTTATCAGCTCCCTTAATAAAGAGATCGTCTCTAAATAAAGAAGGCCTGTTACATAAGCTGTAACAGGCCTTCTTGCTATCATTCGTCTTGTCTTAACGCCTCTTGGCTAAGGCTGGGAACTTCATGCGGTAGTCTGCATCTACCTCCCCTTTTGAGATCTTCGCCAGCTTGTTTTTGATCAGGCGCTTTTTCAAGCCATTTAAATGGTCGGTGAACAGAATGCCTTCGATGTGATCGTACTCGTGCTGGATCACGCGGGCCGTCATGCCATCATAGGTGTCCTCGTGCTCGTTCCAGTCTTCATCGAAGTAACGGATCACGACGCGCTCCGGGCGGTACACCACCTCGCGTACGCCGGGGATGCTCAGGCAGCCTTCCTCAAAGCCCCACTCTTCTCCGTCTTCCTCCACAATCTCCGGGTTAATAAAGGCTTTCTTTACACCCTTGCCTTTGTCCTTGTCGTCCATCATCGGCTCAGAGTCGATCACGAACAGGCGGATGCCTTTGCTGATCTGCGGGGCCGCCAGGCCAACCCCATGGGCATGGTACATGGTGGCAAACATATCCTCGATAAGCTCTTTCAGCTCCGGGTAATCCTGTGCAATATCTTCTGCGGGTTCTTTTAAAACGGGGTCACCGTAAGCGGTAATCGGGTAAATCATATAGCTCTGCTTTCTAAATACGATTGTAAAATAATGGCGGCACTCACTCTGTCTACTGTGCCTTTGTCCTGGCGGTCTTTCTTTTTCAGGCCTCCCGCCAGCATCGCCTGTTGTGCCATCTTGGAGGTGAAACGCTCGTCCACGGCATGCACGGGTATGGCAGGGAACTCCTTCTGCAGTTTACGCATAAAGCCCACCACGTGCTGCGTAGCGTCCGTTGGCTCACCGGAAAGGCGGCGCGGCATGCCCAGCACGATTGCCTCCACCGGCTCACGCTGCACATAAGCCTTCAGGTATGCTAACACATCTTTGGCATGAACGGTTTCTAGCGGGTTGGCAATTAGCTGCAGGGCATCTGTCACTGCCAGACCTACCCGCTTCGTACCATAATCAATTGCCAATATCCTGCCCATAGCGTTCTCTTTTGCACCGCAAAGGTAGGCATTTAAATCTTTGCCTGCTTATAGTTAGTGGTTTAAGGCAGGGAAGAGACCCTAAAGCGAGCGCATCCCAAAGCTCTTCCCAGGGCACCAGATACTGACGCTGAAAGGGACACTATAGCCTGAACTCCAGCGTAACGTAGTAGTTTCGGGCATCCGATGGGATGATGCCCGGACCGGGATAACCAGTGGCACGGCGCGTGAAGTAGCGGTTATCCGTCAGGTTATTGATGCCGGACTCCAGAGTGAAGCGCCGGAAAGTATAGCTGCCAGAAAGGTCCATCACCCAATAAGCCGGAATCAGGCCGACAACGGCTGTGGGCTCCAACACACTGTTAGGGGCATCCGTGTACTGCTCAGAGGTGTAAGCGTACTGGTAGGCCAGCTTCAAGTTCTTACGCTTAAACGACAGGCCTGCCTTTGCAATAACCGAAGGCGCCAGCTCTACCTGCCTGCCATCTACGTCGCTCAACGGGCTGGAGTATTTGGTGTTCACGAGCGTAACGTTAGAAAAGGCCGTCAGACTGGTCGGATGGGCGGTGCCATAGTACAGCTTTAGCAGGTCAGCCTCAACAAAGGTTTCCAGCCCGTAGTTGCGCGAGTCGCCCACGTTGGTGCGGATGCGATTTGTAGTGCCCGGTACAAAAGTTAGGTTGATGCGGTCCTCGTAAGCGAGGTAAAACAGGCTGGCATCATAGTTCAGCAAGCCGCTGATGTTGCCTCTAAAGCCCAGGTCTGTACTGTAGCCGCTCTCATCCTGCAGGTTTTGGTCTACGAGCTGGTTTGGATTAATTACCCGCATGTCATTAAAATTAATGGCGCGGTAGTTCTGGGAGAAGTTACCATACACTTCCATTTGCTCGCTTGGTTTATAACTTAGGCCCAGGCCAAGGAGCAGCACATTTCTAGAATTGCTGCGGTCCTCGGGTACCACCTCGTCCCGGATCACATTGCCGGCCTGGTCCTGCACTACATCTCTGTAACTGCCATCGGCGTTGGTATTGATCCACTCATAGCGGATACCTGGCGTTATACTAAACGTAGGCGTGATATTGAAGATGTTCTCGGCAAAGGCAGCCACGTTGCGACTGAGGTAATCGTAACTGGAAGTATTCGGGCCGCTACGCTCCGAGTAGAAGCGAAAGTCAGCATTCACACCCGAAGAACCGTCGCCCTGTTTCTGATCGGTGAAACCACGGTAGTAGCGGGTGCCCACCAGCAGGGTAGAGAAGGAGCTGCCCAGGTTGTAGCGGTGGATCAGCCGGGTTTCGTTACCCAGGTTTCGGAACTTGTCCTGCAGCAGGGTGCGTGCCTGTGTGAGGTCATCCGGGCGGTTGATCTTGCCCATGTAGCCTAGGGCATCGCGCTGGGCCAGGAGGCCGAAGTTGCGTACATTCAGCTTCGTGCGCTCACTTAGGCGGTAGTCCAGGGTCAGGGCCATCAGGTTCCAGTTCACTTTAAACCAGTTGCGGTCCCGCACCGACTGACGCGCATTCTCCCTGAACGCTACATCGGTTAAACCGCCCGGCTGCTGGGCCAGGTAGTCCATGTACGTATAGTCGAAGCCTATTTCCAGGTTCTTGTTTGGCTTGTAGTGCACAGAGCTGAAGGCGGTGTGGGCGTCAAAGCCGGCGTTCTCGCGCCAGCCGTCGCCGCGCTTGTACTGGTAAAAGCCGTAGTAATGCATTTTGCCTTTGCTGCCCCCGATGCTGTTAAAGGAGTTGAACAGGCCCCAGGAGCCGGCCGTCTGGCGGGTTATCAGCTCAAAAGGCTTGTCTTCCGGCCCTTCCTTCATCACAAAGTTGATCATGCCGCCAAACTGCGTACCGTACTGCAGGGAGGCTGCTCCCCGTACTACTTCGATACGGTCTAGCGCCTCTGTGGGGGGCGTATAGTAGCTTTCCGGGTAGCCCAGGGCATCGGCAGAGATATCATAGCCGTTCTGGCGGGTGTTGAAGTTAGAGGTGCGGTTCGGGCTGAGACCCCGGCCACCAATACCCAGCTGCAGGCCGGCACCATCGCTCTCCCAGATGTTGAGGCCCGCCACCTTGGCAAATACCTGGCGGCTGTTGTTGGTTGCTTTATTCGCGGTGACGTCGTTGAGTACCACTACCTCACTCTTTTTGCCCTCGTAAATGGCCGTGCCCTCCACTGAGTTGAGACGGGTAATACCGAAGGTCTTCTCGCGTTCCCCCTTCACATTTACCTCGCGTAGCTTGCCCTCCAGCGGCTTCAATTCAAAGTTAAGCGTAACGTTACCATTGCTGACGATGACCTGCTGTGTCGTGGAGCCCAGCCCCACGCTATAGGCGGTAAGGGTGTAGGTGCCGTTGGCAAGGTTGGCGATGGTGTAGTTGCCCTTGGCGTCCGCTTGCAACAGTGTGCCGGTGTTTGTGAGCAACACCTCGGCCTGGGGTACTGGCTGCCGGGTCGCGGCATTTATAATTCTGCCGGAGACGGAGAATGTTTGTGCCAGCGCCGTAGCGAGGCTGCAAAGTGCCAGCGTAATTGTGAGCGTAAAGCGCATGTCTTTAATTCTTCAGCCCCAGTGCCTTGGCGACAGGGGACATTTCATTTAATGGTAAAATCCAGGTCTTGGGGCGGAAGCTTTCCTTTTCGGCTGCTAAATTAACCGTTGGGTCTATAAAAAGCCTGCTGCCCCGGCCATTCATGCTCACATACACCTCGGCACGTACCTGTGCGTCCGGTATACCCTGTGTGGCAAAATCCTGCTGTAGCATATGGGCGAACTGCAGGATCATGTCGGGTTGCGTGGCCACCATCTTTTCCTGGTTCACGGTCAGGTAATCGCGGTTATAGATTTCTACCTCCTGCCCCGTCCGTGGGTCCCGCACGTAGAAGAAAGCGGTTCCCGTCTTTTCCATCAGCATTACCCGCCAGGAGAAACGGTAGCCTTGCTCTGTCCAGAACAAGTGGCCGGGGTACAACACAAAGCGCCACGGCACCAATACCTGCAGCAAAAAGTACAAAGCCAGAAAGTACAAGAGGACAGGTTGGGCAGCAGTTTCGGCGGACCGTTGGAAAAGTGGAACCTTTGTACTTGCGGTTCTTCTAAACGTATGCAGCAGCTTTTCATGGAAGCCTTCCGAGAAAAAGATCAGCGTACTCACCATCATGATGTAAGGGAACATACCAATCTGGAAAAGCACTGCCGTGAGTACGTGAAATACGATCACGGTAAGGTAGGCAAGTCCTCTGCTCCTGCGCCAGCTCAGGAAAAATGGGATGGTAAGGTCGTAAAAGGCCCCGAACCAGCAGAACAGGAAAGCTACCCAAACCTGGTCGAGGAGCGGCCCGATAAGGGGCAGGTGCGTGTGCGCCGGCAGCCAATAGCGCAAGGGCATGGCCTCCAGCAGCCAGTCAGGGTTTAGCTTGGCTACGCCGGCATAAAAGTACACCAGGCCTAGCTGTAACTTAAAGATGAGGATCGCCCAGCGGGGGACGTGGCTTACCCAACTATTGGGTTTGCGCAGCACGTCTAGTGAGAAATGGCGGTGGGCAGGCACCAGCACCAGCAGCAAAGCCACTATACTTACAAAGTAGTAGTGGTTCAGGTAGTTTGTTTTGTCGATAAGCTCCACATAAGTAAAGCTCAGGAAGAACAGCAGTGCTGACAGGCGGTAGAACAAACCCAGCATGAGGCCCAGTGCCGACAGCGCCATGAGTACAAACAGCGCATACATACCTGTTTCGCCTAAGGGCTGTACCCACTCAAAGCCGTAGTAGGGGAAGTATAGCTTAGGCTTTACGTACAGCTCCGTCACCCATCCCTTCCCCATAAAGCGCAGGATACTCGCCAGCATCATTCCGCCAAATATGACACGAAATACAGCCAGAGGGGCCGCCGATACAGGTGCTGTGAGGTCTGGTTTCAGCTTTTGGAGCATGACGTGAAGTACGTAAATGTCTTAACTACAGGCTGGGAGCTTTTAATAGTAACAAAGGGGCAGGTCTAAGATCTGCCCCCTTTCATGTGGCTAATCGCCGTCGTTATCGGTGTAAGTGATGGTAACGCCCAGGGCGGCAGGCATGTCGGTTTTGGTTAACACGATCAGCTTCTGCAGCTCGTCATATACTTTTGTGACCGCTTGTGGCTGCGACACTACTGCCTCTGCAAGCGGCCCCTGCACGGCATTGGCAGCGGCCAGAGCCGCTTCAAACTGTGCTTCAATGGCTTCAGATAGTAAGCCATCGCCATATTTCGCCCCTACATGGTCGAGGTAATCATCCAGGCCCGGGCCGTTTGTGCCGTTAGCAGTCAGTCCCATAAAAACCGCTTTCTCGGCGCGGATGTTTTGCTTGAGCAAGTCCAGGGACTTTTTGCTGTAGTAGGCCTCTGCTTTTTCTGGTAAAGGACTGCCGGAGGTAAACCTTCCGCTCGGGAACCCCACTTTAGCCCGCTTTGTCAGGTCAATGTCCTGGTTCAATTCGTTTACTAAACTACCCACGGCGCTACCCACGGCAGTGCCTTTCGCTCCTTTAAAGGTAGCAGCATAGCCGTTCGTCCAGCCATTAAAAGTAGCCGTTGCGCGTTGCGTAATCAGGTTGCTGACGTCCTGCAGGTACTGCTTCCGCTGGCTGGCACTGGCATTCGTGGTAAACTGGGCTACCAGTTCTGCATCGGTACCGGCATTGTACAGGAGGTAATCCAGTGCCGGGAAGCCTTTGGCGTCGAGGTTGGCGGCAGCCTGCAGGTCATAAGTACCCGCAGCAATGTTTGCCTCTATTTCGCTGGCAGAAGTAGGATAGATGTTGAGGTTCGTGCGCAGCAATTGGTCGCTGGCTGGTCCAAACTCAAAGGCGCTCACGTCCTGCCAAGCAGTGTAAGCCTCTACATACGCGGAGCGTGCAGCGCTGAGGGTTGCAGTAGAGGGGCTGGCAATAAAAGCATCGACAGCAGCGGTCATTGCCTCAGTTTTGCTCTTAAAGGTGGTGTAGCCGGGTATGATCAGGTTCTCGACATAGTTAGCGACCATGGCATCGCGGTCATACTCTGTTGTCGGGCCAGACTCGCTGTCGGAGCTGCAGCTGCTAAGGAGCATGAAACCGGCCATAGCCGCTATACCATATTTTTTAAATGCTACTATCATGGGATAAACTTTTAAGCACAAAAGGCAGCAGCCTTGGAATTAATCCACCTCGGCTGCTGCGCTTATATTAAAACACTAAGAATTGCTATCGCTTAAAGCCCTATAGCTGGCCTTTGATGCTCTCCATCTCATAAGCCGTGCTCAGGATGTTGATGGCTGCGTTGATATCATCGGCAGTTGTCTGATACAGGTTAGGGCCAATAGCATTCATAACCTCCTGGAACTTGGCATCAGACAGCTTGCGGTCTGTCTTGTACTGCAGGCCCATCACAAAACCAATTGCCTCAGACAGGTAGTGGCTTTTCTTGGCCTGGTCAGCGAGGTTGTTTTTAGCAGCGTTTAATTCATGAATCGCAGCGGCGGCTACCAGACGCTCCCACTCCTTGCGGATCGTGGCAATGGCTTCGTCTTTTCCAGCCATGTCTTTTGCAGAGATAGCGGCACGTCCTTTCAGGAAGGCATCCATCAGCACTTTGTTGCTGCCCAGCACGGCATCCACCTTGTTGCTGTAGTTGGCCCAGTATTTTGCATCGGCTACGTTTGTAGGGAAATCTTTTGGCGCTCCAAAGTAACCGAAAGCCTCGTCCCAGTGGTGCTCCATCTTCGTGCCTTCGCCTGGCGTTACAGTAATGTTATCCACGGCAGCACCTATTTTCTCCTCAGAAAGGTATCCTTCAACTGCCTGGTTATAGAAAACAGCGCCCATTAAACCTTTCTGAATTACCTGTGCATACTCCAGTCCATTAGCGTCTACCAAATAACTCTTACCATCTGCTGTTGTTAAAACACCGGGAGTGCCAGGCACAGCTGGTACGGTTCCTAAAAGGCTGGCATCAGCCACTTCTTCTAAGTATTCTTCAAAAACAGGCTGTGCTGTTAAGATCGTCTTATTCTTTAATTGCTTACCGGAAGTGTTCAGGCTTTCATCGCTGAACGGGTTGTTAACGTTCGCGTACATATCCTTCAGCTTCTGTGCGTTCAGTATCTCGCCGTTGTTACCGGTTTTGATGTAAGTGTCCAGTTCCGTTAGCATGGCCATGCGGGCTGTCTGACCAGCGTAGTTCACATTCTCGAAGCTGTAAGTCTCCGGCACGTTGTAAGAGGGCAACTCGTCCTCATCGTCTGAGCAAGATGTGAAAGATACGCAGGCAGCCAGTCCTACAAGGGCTAAAGCGGTATGTCTTCTGATAGCGGTAAGCATAATTTTAGTAGAGTTTTATTTAGACTGATTTAAAATAGTGAAACAAAGCTAAGCGGCAACTTCTTTAGAGGCAAGGATTATTTAGATTTAGTTTAAATAAATATAACGTTGTTCAAACACTGCTCTCCTGGAAGAAAGCGGGCAGTAGGGGCGCAACTTTAACAATTTCAGGATTGTATAGATAGAGATGTCTACCGTATATTTAGGGTAGGCCAGGGCACTGCCTTCTGCCAGGAAGCGTGCCTGCTTTTTTATAATCAAACACATGGATAGAATGGAGCACGGGGAAGAAAGGAAAGGTATCCGGAATTCGCCATTTCAAATAAAGCTGCCGCTGTTTATAGCGGTGGCGCTCGTGGTGGGAGTGCTGATTGGGGCAACAACTTTCTCGCCCTCCACCACCAACCCGCAGGGCACTGCTAAAAGCTACCTGAAGTTCAGGGATATTCTCAGCTACATAGACCGTGACTATGTGGATACCGTGGACATTGAGGAACTGTCGGATTATGCGATTACTAAAATGCTGGAAAAGCTGGACCCCCATACGGCTTACATTCCCGCCGACGAACTGGCCATGGCCTGGTCGTACCTGGAGGGGGACTTTGAGGGCATCGGCGTGGAGTTCAACATCTTTAACGATACCATCTATGTGATCAGCCCGCTTAGTGGCGGCCCATCAGAGGCGGCAGGCATACAAGCCGGGGACAAGATCATTAAAGTAGACGGGGAGACGGTAGCCGGTATCGGTATTACGAACGAAGGGGTGTTTAAGCGATTGCGCGGCCCCAAAGGCTCTGAGGTAAACCTGACTGTACTGCGGGATAAGACCAAGGCGCCGATGAACTTTACGATCGTGCGCAACAAGATACCCACCAACTCGGTGGACGTCAGTTATATGGTAGACGCTAATACGGGCTATATCAAAGTGAGCCGTTTCTCGGCCAACACTTTCGAAGAGTTTAAGCAGGCCCTGACGGAGCTGAGGCGAAAGGGAATGCAACAGCTGATCCTCGACCTGCGCGGGAACCCGGGGGGCTATATGGACCATGCCATTCGCATGGCAGACGAGTTTATCTCCGGTAAGAAGCTGATCGTGTACACCGACGGGAAAGGCGACAAGTATGACTCTAAGACCCTGGCCAGTACGAAGGGAGAGTTTGAGGAGGGAGCCCTGGTGGTGCTGGTGGACGAGGGCAGTGCCTCTGCCTCGGAGATTGTGGCCGGTGCCCTGCAGGACAATGACCGGGCGCTGATCGTGGGGCGCCGCTCTTTTGGGAAGGGACTGGTGCAAATGCCTATCCCGCTCAACGATGGCTCAGAGCTCCGCCTCACCATTTCGCGCTATTATACACCAAGCGGCCGCTCTATCCAGAAGCCATACACCGAGGGGGCAGAGGAGTACCAGATGGACTTTATGCACCGTCTGGAGAACGGGGAGCTTTTTCATCCGGACAGCAGCCTTTTTGTGGACTCGCTGCGGTACGAAACCCTGGGGGGGCGGGCCGTGTACGGTGGCGGCGGTATCATGCCCGATGTATTTGTAGCGCAGGACACCACGGAACTATCAGACTACCTGAGCCAGCTGTATAACAAGAACGTTATCCGGGAATACACGCTGAACTACTACAGCAATCATCGGAAGGAGTTGGAGGCGATGCCTTTCGAGAAGTTTAACAAGAACTTCCGGGTGACGGATGCCATGCTGCAGGAGGTTGTGCAGTTAGCACGCTCTGCCGGGGTAGACTATAACGATGCGGAGTTCCGACGGTCTAAGAACCTGCTGCGTAACAACGTAAAAGCGTTTATTGCCCGCAGCGTGTACGGCAATGAGGGCTTTTACCCTGTGCTGCACGAGTCGGACGATGAGTTTCAGCAGGCTCTGCGGCAGCTTAGCCGGGCCCAGCGCCTGTCGAAGGGTGGGGCATAAAGCGTTGCAGGTGAAGGCATAATGCTTATCTTAGAGCTGAGCTTGCTCCTGCGGCAATCAAAGAAACATAAAACAAGATCAGATATGGCGCATTACTATCGGTTAGGGGAGGTCCCGCACAAAAGGCACACGCAGTTCCGGCAGCCGGATGGCAGCCTGTATGCCGAGCAGTTAGTCGGCACCCTCGGCTTCAGCGGCGTTTCCTCTCTGTTGTACCACGTTAATCCTCCCACGCAAATAAGCAGGATCGGAGAGCCCAAGCCTTATGCCCCTAAAAAAGCGGAGAACATAAAGCTGGCCCCACATCACCTGCGCACCTTGGGGGTGGAAAAAACGGGTCCTGACTACCTCAGTGCCCGCAAGACCATGCTGTTTAATAATGATGTGGCCATTAGCATCTGTGTGCCTTCGGAACGCGAGATGAACTACTACTATAAAAATGCGCAGGCCGATGAGGTGGTGTTCGTGCATGAGGGCTCCGGAGACTTGCTCACACAGATGGGACGCGTGCCGTTTAAGGAAGGGGATTACCTGGTCATTCCACGCACCATCATCCATCAGTTCCGTTTCAACGAAGGACCTGTGCGGGTGTTGGTGATCGAGTCGTTCAGTCCGGTGGAAACACCCCGCCGCTACCGCAACCACTTCGGCCAACTGCTGGAGCACGCGCCCTTCTGTGAGCGTGACATACGCCCTCCCGTGGAGTTAATTACGGAAAAAGAGCCCGGTGAGCGCCTGGTGCAGATCAAAAAGGAAGGGGAGTTGCACCAGTACTATTACGAGTTCAGCCCCTTTGATGCCGTGGGCTGGGATGGGTTCTTTTATCCCTACGCCTTCTCTATTTATGACTTTGAGCCCATCACGGGACGCATACACCAACCCCCTCCGGTGCACCAGACCTTTGAGGCCCACAACTTTGTGATCTGCTCTTTTGTGCCCCGGCTTTTCGATTATCATCCACTGTCTATCCCGGCCCCTTATAACCACTCCAACGTGGATTCGGACGAGGTGCTGTATTACGTAGAGGGGAACTTTATGAGCCGCAAGGGCGTGGATAGGGCTTCGTTTACCGTACACCCGGGCGGCATTCCGCACGGTCCGCACCCTGGCACCGTAGAGGCGAGCATCGGCAAGAAAGAGACAAAAGAGTACGCGGTGATGGTAGATACCTTTAAGCCGCTGTACCTGACCGAGGAGGCTGTGCAGTTCATGGACGAGCACTACCCGATGAGCTGGAACGAGAGCGGCAAGGCATAGAGTATCATTGAGTTTGCCTAATCTGCTTTAGTATTCGTAAATTTGCGGCAGGGAAAGAGTTTATAAGCCCTTTCACTGCCGCTTTTGTTTTTTTACGTTTTATTTCACCCTTATTTCATGAAAAGAGTATTCTTGGCAGCTGTTGCGCTGTTTGCCTTTATAGTAGTAGCCTGTGATAAAGTAGATGACCTGCTCACCTTTTACATTAATGAGGAAGAGAGCATCAGAATAGAGTCTAGCTTCCCCTTTGGCACGCTGATGCCACTGACGCCTGTTACCGTTACCACCAACTCGGAGGAAACGTTTAAGAACAACAAAACTCGGGCAGAGCTCGTGAAGGACGTAACGCTGAACAAGCTTAGCCTTGCTATTGCGGAGCCGCAGGGCGAGAACTTTAATTTCCTGAAAAGAATAGAGATTTACATTTCCAGTGAGGACAAAAAAGCCGTAAAAATCGCTTACCTGGACGAAGTGCCCCAGAATGCTACCTCTCTGGAGCTAAAGTCTACAAATGCCAAACTGGACGAATTTATCAAAGGCGATACGTATACAATCAGTACAAAAGCTGAGCTCACAAAGCCTGTTTCGCAGGACATAACCATTAAGGCGGATATGCGCTTTAAAGTGACAGCAGACCCTTTTTAACATGAACACACTACAAATGAGAATATCTGAAGAGAATAAATTAGAAAAGATCATTATTGTCGGCGACCGTGTGCTGGTGAAGCCTAAAACCGCGCGTGACCAGACGAAGAGTGGCCTATTCTTGCCCCCGGGCGTACAGGAAAAGGAAAAAGTGCAGGAGGGCTATATTATGAAAGTAGGCCCGGGCTACCCGATCCCGGCAGACTATGGTTTTGATGAGGAACCCTGGAACCAGGAAGAAGAGGAGGTGCGCTACATCCCGCTCCAGGCAAAAGAAGGGGACCTGGCCATTTACCTGCAGCGCGACGCCATCGAAATAAATTACCTGGGCGATAAGTACTTTATTGTGCCACAGTCGGCCGTGCTGATGCTGGTGCGGGAAGAGGATTTATAACCGGCAGGCCCAGCCTTCGGAAAAAGCCATACTTGTTAAAGTATGGCTTTTTCTTTGGACCGGTAGAGCCGCCCTGGTGTAGAAATTTAAGCGCTTCGGAAGCAACCTTTGCTCCTTCGACCACATCTATAAGACAGAAGGCCTTAAGAAAAGAGCCTCCCAACGACTGCGCTAGTACGTTTTGACCTATGAAAGACCCGCTGTGTTTGGCTCTTGCCACGCTGTTCTTACTTATACTCTCTTTTTTGCTTCCATCTCAGGCTATTGGGCAGGATAAAAAGAAGGAGTACAAATACCCCCAAAAGCAGTTGAAAGCCTTGCGCGTGCAGGAAGCCCCGCAGATAGACGGCGTGTTGGATGAGGCGGTCTGGCAACAGGCGCAGATAGCCACTGACTTTATTCAGAACCGTCCTACCCCTGGCCCCCTGGAAACACATCCTACCGAAGTACGCATCCTGTATGATGACGAGGCCCTCTACGTGGGGGCCATCATGCACGACGTGGCGCAGGACTCTATCTTGCGGCAGCTGGGGCAGCGCGATGACTTGGGCAACACAGACTTTTTTGGTGTTTTCCTGGACACCTACAACGATCAGCTCAATGCTTTTGGCTTTTTCGTAACGCCGGCCGGCGTGCAGTTAGACGCCCGCTATACCTCGACCGGGGAAGACTGGAGCTGGAATGCCGTTTGGGACAGCAGCGCTAAGTTGCAGGGAACGGACTGGGTGGCAGAGTTTAAGATACCTTACTCCGCCATACGCTTTGGCAGCAAGCCCGAGCAGGTGTGGGGGCTTAACTTTATGCGAAACAGGCAGGCTACCCGCAAGGGCTTTTTCTGGAACTATGTAGACCCTGCCGTGGACGGCTTTGCGAACCAGTACGGTAAGTTGGTAGGGCTAAAAGATATCGAAGCGCCCTTGCGCCTCTCACTCACCCCCTATGTGTCAGGCTACGCCGAGCGCTACCCATACGAGCAAGAAAATGGCGGCGGCATCGGGTTTAAGAAGGACATCAACATCGGCGGGGGGCTGGACGTGAAGTATGGCATTAATGATGCTTTTACGCTGGATATGACCCTGATCCCGGACTTCAGCCAGGTACAGTCAGACAACAGGGTGCTCAACCTGGGGCCGTTCGAGCAGCAGTTTAACGAGAACCGCCCCTTCTTTATGGAGGGAACCGAGCTCTTTAACAAGGGTGATTTCTTTTACTCCCGCCGGATAGGGGGGGCACCAATCAATTACCTGGACGTAGAGGCGGAAGAGGCGTTGGGGTACAGGGTGGTGGAGAACCCGGGGGAGACCAGGATGCTGAACGGCACGAAGATATCGGGCCGCACACAGTCAGGGCTGGGAATAGGGGTCTTTAACGCCCTCGTGGCAAGGCAGTACGCTGTTTTGGAGGATAGCGAAGGCCGGCGCTTTGAGAAAGAAACGCAGCCGCTGACAAACTACAACGTAACGGTGCTGGACCAGTCGCTGAGGAATAACTCTTACGTGACACTGGTAAACACAAATGTGCTGCGGCAGGGCAGCACCTATGATGCCAACCTGACCGGGATGCTCTTTAACATTGCGAATAAAGGGAACAAGTACGCTGTAAGGGGTAAAGTAGCCCTTAGCCAGCGCTATTTCTCCGACAGCACAGCCCTCGGGCATTTCTACAACCTGGGCTTTGGCAAGGTGAGTGGCCGGTTCCAGTTCAACCTGTCGCACACGGTAGAGTCCGACACCTACGACCCCAATGATCTGGGCATCCTGTTCACCAATAACTCGCAGTCAGAGGAAGTAAATTTCAACTACAACTTCTATCAGCCTTTCTGGAAACTGCTGAACCTCTACACTGGCTTGGGCGCTAACTACTCCCGGCGCTATCGGCCCAACACCTTTGAGAACCTGGTGCTTTATGGGAATGTAAACGGCACCTTTAGAAACTTTACCAGCGCAGGGCTCTTCTTTAACCTGGAGCCTGTGGAAACTTATGACTTCTTCGAGCCCCGTGTAAGCGGGTGGTACTATCTCTTCCCGACGAACTATAACCTGGGGGGCTGGGTTTCCACGGACTATCGGAAGAAGCTGGCGTTGGATGTGGAAATGAACTACCGCGCGTTTGACGAAAACAACCGCCACACCTTTAACTACTTTATTTCGCCGCGGTTCCGGGTGAACGACCGCCTGATGTTTGTCTATAGTTATGGCTCCGAGAACAAGTACGATGACATTGGGTACGCAAGCAGCTATGTAGAGACAGAGGGTGATACCGAGCGGCAGCGGATAGTTTTCGGACGAAGGGACGTGAATTCTGTGTCGAACACTTTATCAGGCAGCTATATCTTTAACAATCGCATGTCCCTGTCCCTGCGGGCCAGGCACTACTGGTCCAGGGCTATCTACAACCGTTACTACCAGCTTACACCGGAAGGCTTACTGCAGGCACAAAGCGACTATGATGGCAATCATGATGTGAACTTCAATGCCTTTAACGTGGACTTAGTTTACTCGTGGTGGTTTGCTCCGGGCAGCCAGATCACAGTGGTTTGGAAGAACGCCGTACTGGAGCAGATAGGAGAGGTGGATACGCATTACTTTGAGAACTTATCGCATACGTTGTCATCCCCGCAGTCTACCACGTTCTCCGTCAAAGTACTCTATTACCTCGACTATCTGGCGTTGAAAAAGAGCCTTTCTAAGTCCTAACAAAGCATTTACCTGCACAAACAAAAAGAGCAGACCTTGTATGGGGCCTGCTCTTTTTGTTTGTGCGGAAGGGGTTTACTTGCGGATAAGCAATTTGCTCGTCTGTACGCTGTCGCCGTGGCGCGCGCGCAGTATGTAAAGGCCGGAAGACTTGGAGGAAAGGTCAAGCTCGCCTTTGTACTGACCATTGTAGCGCGACACCTCGGCTGTATACACTGTTTTGCCTAACATATCTACCACATCAAACAGGATCTCTTCAGGGCCATCTGTTTCCAGGGTAACCGTAAACCTGCCATCGCCGCTCGGGTTGGGGAAAGCAAGCAAGTCCGCGCTTACATCACGCGAGGCTGTCTCCAGGTCAAAGCTAAAAGCAGTTGATACATCGGAAATACAGCCATCCTTCAGCACAATGACCGTGTAAGTGCCGCTTACGGTAGGGGTGTAGGTGCTACCGGTAGCGTCTGCGATGGCTTTCCCGTCCAGGTACCACTGGTTACCTTCTGCCGCACTCGATACAAGTTCTGTCCCGTCTCGGGACACGACCGGCTTCGGTAAAGGGTTGCCTGTTTTCATGGGCACTTCCACCCGCTCACTCTTACAGCCAAGGGCGCTTACTTTCAGGTCGTAGAAGTAATAGTAGTACTCCATGGGGGTAGTCGTGGCGCTGTTGCCGGTAATGGACACTACATTGGGTACCTCGAACGGATAACCCTTTACGCCGGTATTGTTCCGGAAGATGGTTGCCCCGTTCTCATAGGAGATCGCGATCCGGTAGTTGCCGGCCTCCGGTAGCTCTAGCCCAAGGTAGTACACAGCACCCTCATCTGTCGGGTCGTCGGGCTGTACGCCAGGTGCCGGGTTGCTTCGGGTTGGCGTCACCACAAGGGTTCGTTCCGAAACCGGGGCCCCGTTCTCGTTATAGGCGGTGAAGGTGATCTTACCGCCGTTGCCAATGTACAGGCGGGCTGTCTGCAGTATTACAGGAGCCTTGGTGGAGATGTGTACGTCCGGGGAGAACTGGTTATAGCCCCCGCCTGTGGCAAAACCCTTGTTCGGCGCACCTATGGTCGCTTCCAAATCGTTATAGGCGGCGTAAATCTTATCGTGAACGGCACTGGCACTGATCTGCTGCAGGTTACCGGCGGCTAAAGGTTGTGTGCTGGTGGCAGAGTTATACCAGAACACTGTTCCCTCGCCTGTACCGGACAAGGTATACATTGGGTCGGTACCACAACGGGCGGCAGAAACATGGGTAGGCGGCGCTAAAGCCTCGGCTATCGTAAAGCTGCGCTGCATGCGGTTGTTGTCCGATACGGCATCTCCCTGTAAGCTGGAGAGGGCTACCAGTTCATACGTTTTACCGGCCTCTGTGGCGAAGCTACCCTCCAGCAGTAAGTCGGCTTTGGTATAAGGGGCCAGCACGCCGTTATAAGTACCTTTTAGCTGTGCCACCTCTTCTCCATTCTCCCGCACGCTGATGGTTACCGGAATGTTACGCTGCGCTGCAGTGCCATTGTTCCGGATAGTGGCCGTTACGGCTTGGGCAGGGCTTGTGCAGAGGATACTGCCCCCAACTGGGGAGATAGCCGTTACGCTGATGTCTTTCTGTGGCTGTGTGAACTGTAGCAGGTAATCCTGCGTCTCACCGCGCGCATAGCTGCCGCATGCCGTTACACTGGCTGCATTTTCGGTTTCCTGCAGTACTACTCGCAGGCGTACTTTATTTCCGGCTATAGCCGTAGTAGGTGCCTGTATAGTGCCTGTAAAAGGGGCGGCACCCTGAAGTACACCAGAGGTCGCCACTGTTTCATTGCTGTCTTCGAAGTCACCATCGCCGTTCCAGTCTGCAAAGACTTTGGCCACGGTAGCAGCATCAGCGCCACAGGAACCTGCAGTTAGGGTTAAAGCCTTGCTTTGGCCCGGTTCCAACTCAAATATAGTACTGGTCAGGTCCTGGTAAGTTGTGCAGCCAGCATCGAAGGTCTTGTTCTGGGTACCGATACCGAAAGCTGTGATTTTAGCGCCTGCTTCTGAGCCCGGTGCGCTTGCGCAAACTGCTGTGCCTCCTACACCGCTTACGAGCAAGGAGTAGGCCTGCGGCCCCTTGCTCAGGGTGCCTTTGTGTTTTACAGTGATGGTATACTCTTGTCCGGGCACAGCATGCTCAATTAGGATCTTTTCCACGTTATCCCGGATGTTGTCCCCAGCCTTTGCGGCTGCGTCAGGCTTTTCAGGGGCTAAAGTCCAGGGGAGGTAGGTCGTGCCACGGTTCGACACACGCACATCCAGGTCATTAATCAGCCGCGGTGAGCGGTTATTCAGGGCCGCGCTGGCAGACAGTACGTTGCCTTTCGGGTCGGTCCAGGAAATCGTTACCTCCAGCGGGCCGGCACCTGAGGCTATTACTTTTAAAGTATAGGTCTGGTCTTCTGAAAGCGTGTTCTCCTGTATCAGGTGAGTGCCGTTGGTGTTAGAGATCATCCTGGCGGCGCGCTCTGCGTTCAGCAAGCCCCAGCCATAAACATAATCCGGGCCTTTGCTTATGCCGGCTTCATCCGCCGTGTGCAGCACCAGCCCTTTCAAAGTGGCAGCCCGCATCACATTGCCCCTGTTCACATTCGCATAGTGCTCCTGCAGGAGTAAAAGGGTGCCCGAAACGTTAGGGGCGGACATAGAGGTGCCATTCAAAACTTTGTAGCTGCGGTCGCTATCAGAAGTGGTAGAGAGCACGGCTACACCATTGCCCACGATATCCGGCTTTATACGGCCATCATCGGTGGGGCCAAAGCTGCTGAAGGAGGATATTTGCACATCCTCCGGCCTGTTATATCCTTCTGAGATGGGTGCCACGGCTCCTACCGTGAGTACGTTTTTAGCCGTACCAGCAGTGGAGATAACGTCGTAGCTGTTGTTGCTGCTCATATTGGCGGGGCGGCTGCTGACAAGGGTAAAGGCACCTTTGCTGTTACGCTGGAAATAGGGTTTGCCCACTTCCGGGCCGTTTTCGTTCCGGTTATTGCCGGCCGACTTTACCATGAGGTAGTAAGGGGCATTGTAAGCGATTTCGTCCCAGCTGGCGGCAGTGCCATTGTAGTAGCCAAAGCTGTAGTCCTCCGTCTCGCTGATCTCGGTATTCCCCCACCACTCCCAATAGGGGTCCTCTGCCGTTCCTTTGCGCTCGGAGTTAAAGCGCCAGCCAGCGATAGAGCCGTAGGAGTGGTTGGACACCAGCAGGTCTTTTGCCGCAGCGGCCATTTCGGCTGCATCCCCGTCAAAGTCATAAGCGAGAAGGTTGCTGAGGCCATAGGCCATGCCCTTGGCCTGTGGGTTGATGCCCCGGGCAACCATTGTTCCGGCAACGTGGGTGGCGTGCTCGTTATCCGTGGATGCCTTGTCTTTCTGCGTCACGTGGCCGGCAAGTTCCTGATGTGTAGCGCGTATGCGGCCGCCATCCCAGATCGCCAGCTTCCCGGCTACCGAGTTGCTGGCCCCACTCAGGTTTAGCCCCAGCGACCCGCCCACCCACAACTGGTCTGTTTTAGTGGTAGCGGCAGCACGGGTATTGTTATAGGTGATGTAGTAAATAGGAAGACCCGTGGCATCGAGCCCCTGCAGGGAAATGCGGGTGCCGTCTTCATACGTTTTCTCCACGACCCACCCGTGCTTACGGGCCAGTTGCAGGGCCTTGGAGCGGTTTGCCTTATAGTCTTTCTCGGCAGCGGAGGCTATTTTCTGCAGCGCCTTCACGTTTGTCTGGATGGGGATAATCGTGCGCTGCGCAAAGGCCGTTGTGGCCGATGCCATTCCGAGGGCAACAAGCCAAAGGCTCAGTATTCTCATAAAAGTAGGGTTGGGTAGGTCTTACTAGACATCAAGTTACTACAAAACTGCGATAATGGCAATTCGTTCCCGTTGCTGCAAATATTTTGCTGCTCAGCAGCGCAGGAGGATATACCTTGTTATGGCAGAGGAGGGTAGAAACAAAAAGAGCACCGCTGCCGACAGCGGTGCTCTTTAATGTGCGGTCTTCTGAAATTACTTTTTCAGGTACTGGGCGAACTCTTTCGCGAAATAGGTCAGGATGACGTCTGCTCCAGCGCGCTTGATGCTGGTCAGGATCTCCACCATGGCTTTCTCGCCGTCTATCCATCCGTTTTGCGCGGCCGCTTTCACCATGGCATACTCCCCACTGATGTTGTAGGCTGCGATGGGCAGGTTGGAGTTATCACGGAGCAGCTTGATCACGTCCAGGTAAGCCAGGGCCGGCTTCACCATCAGGTAATCAGCGCCCTCTGCAGTGTCCAGCTCCGCTTCGATCAAAGCTTCGCGGCTGTTGGCGTAGTTCATCTGGTAAGTTTTCTTATCGCCGGACTTGGGGGCGGAGTTCAGGGCATCGCGGAACGGACCGTAGAAGGCACTGGCGTACTTGGCAGTGTAAGACATGATCCCCACTTTCTGAAAGCCATTCTCATCCAGCACCTGGCGGATGTGCGCCACGCGTCCGTCCATCATGTCAGAAGGGGCCACGATGTCTGCCCCGGCCTGTGCCTGCGTCAGGGCCATTTTACCCAACACCTCCAGGGTCTCGTCGTTCAGAATCTCGCCGTTTTCTACAATGCCGTCATGTCCGTCCGAGCTGTAAGGGTCCATCGCCACATCGGTGATGAGGGCTACCTGTGGGAAATTCTTCTTTACCTCCCGAATAAAGCTCGGGAAAAGCCCTTCGGGGTTGTGGCTCTCCGTGGCGTACTTGTCTTTCAGAGGCTCCGGAATGCTCGGGAAAGGGGCGAACGCCGTCAGGCCTAAGTCTACACAGGCAGCTACTTCCTCCAGGGCTGTATCGATGGAGAAGCGGTTGATGCCCGGCATGGATTTTACTTCTACGCGCTGGTTCTGGCCGTCAATGATAAAGAGCGGTAGTATAAAATCGTTCAGGCTCAGGCTTGTTTCCTGCACCATATTGCGGATCGCTTCCGTCTGGCGGTTGCGTCTTGGTCGTCTGATCATAGGTAAAAATCTTAATTAAAAGATGTTCAAAATCAAGTGGGTGCAAAGTTACAGGGAAAGCAGGGGATTCGGAATCGGTTTAGCCCTTAATTGTTGGTTCCGCTGCGTTCCCTGAGGATGGAAAGCACTTGCCATGGCACATATAAATAAAGAAGGCGGTACAACAGCACCGCCTTCTTTTCGGGTTTAGAAATTCGTAACCACTTCTTCTATGATGTCGCAGCACTCATTCAACTGCTCCTTCGTGATGACCAGTGGAGGGGCGAAGCGGATGATGTCGCCGTGGGTCGGCTTGGCCAAGAGGCCTTTTTCCATCAGCGCCACGCACACATCCCAGGCAGAGCGCCCATCTTCGGTAGGGTTGATAACGATGGCGTTCAGCAGGCCACGGCCGCGTACGAGCGTTACCAGTTCCGGACGCTTTTGCATCAGCTTGCGCATGCGCTCCCGGAACAGTTCGCCTAACACCCGGGCATTCTCGGTCAGGTTCTCCTCTTTAATAACCTCCAAAGCAGCAATGGCTACAACAGCGGCCAAGGGGTTGCCGCCAAAGGTAGAGCCATGCTCACCGGGCTGGATGCAGAGCATGACGTCATCGTTGGCGAGTACGCAGGAAACCGGCAGCACGCCACCCGACAGGGCTTTGCCCAGTATCAGGACGTCTGCTTTCACATCATCATAATAGCTTGCCAGTAGCTTGCCAGAACGACCGATGCCTGTTTGTATCTCGTCGGTCATCAAAAGCACGTCGTACTCCTTGCACAGGGCCTGCGCCTTGGCCAGGTAACCCTCGTCCGGCACCATCACGCCGGCTTCCCCCTGGACCGGCTCCACTAAAAAGCCGCACAGGTTCGGGTTCTCTTTCAGAGCCTGCTCCAGCGCCTCTATATTATTATAGGGGATTACCTTATAGCCGGGCATGTACGGGCCAAAGTCGCGGGTAGAGTCAGGGTCGGTAGAGAAGGAAATAATACCGGTTGTGCGGCCGTGGAAATTGTGCTCCACCACCAGGATTTCGGCATTGTGCGGTGCGATGCCCTTTTTCATGTAGCCCCATTTGCGCGCCAGCTTAATAGCAGTCTCTACGGCCTCTGCGCCTGAGTTCATGAACAGGGCCTTGTCGTAGTTGAAATACTCGCAAACGTATTTCTCGGCCACTCCTAGCTTGTCGTTGTAAAAGGCGCGGGAAGTGAGGGTTAACTGTTGTGCCTGCTCTGTCAGGGCATTAATGATCTTCGGGTGACAGTGTCCCTGGTTTACAGCGCTATAGGCCGATAAAAAATCATAGTAATGCTTACCCTCCACATCCCACAGGTGCACTCCTTCGCCGCGGCTCAGCACCACAGGTAGGGGATGGTAGTTGTGGGCACCGTACTTGTGCTCTGTGTCGATGGCCTGCTGGCTGGAGGTAATTGTTAGCGTGCTCATAGTTTAAGGTTAAAAAGGTTCTTCAGGAGGTAAGGCGGGCTTGCTGTTTGCACAGGTTGCGCGCCTGCTAGTAGTACCGCTTAGCTCCCTGTTTGTTGTAAAACTAGTTAAATTGGCGCTACTTTAAAACCTATACGGCGTGCCGGTAGGATTAGGTCTTTAGAGGGGCGAGGAGTGCAGCGGTTCCAGAGGCCCTAGGGCGGTGGTTTGCTGGGGCCTGTGGCGTTAACTAACTTTGCATAAACAAAAGGAAAACTTGAGTCAGAAACTGAAAGAAGGAGAGGACTACTACCTGAACGAACAGGGCTTGATGGTGTTTACGGCTAGGTATCACCTGAAGCGGAGCTATTGCTGCCAGAACGGCTGTAAGCACTGCCCCTACGGGTTCAGGAGAAAGCAGCGCGACCAGGGGGGCAAGTGCGTGTAAAGAGAAGGGTGTTGTTACTCAAAAATGAGGATTAACGCGCCCTGTTACACAATTGAAGGAAAAATATTCGCTATGCCTTTGAATTTCTGTATCTTTTTGCAGATATTTGCACCCCTATTGAAATAATTAGAACAAAAGACAAGATGGCACGAGTTTGCGACATTACAGGAAAAAGACCACGCGTAGGTAACAACGTATCTCACGCTAATAATAAGACAAAGCGTAAGTTCTATCCAAACCTTCAGAAGAAGCGTTTCTACATCCCGGAAGAAGATGCTTGGGTAACGCTTAAGGTTTCTACTTCAGCCCTGAGAACTATCAACAAGAATGGTATTTCTGCTGTGTTGAAGAAGGCTGTAGAGCAAGGATATATCCTGTTCTAATTTGGTCTACTCCGGCTGGTGCTGCTGAGCGCTACAGCTAAGCCTGTGGCCACAGCCTGTACTACACCGGGCCAGCCATCTGATACTTTAGATATTTTCTATCGGCAACGGAGAGAGGTAAGCAGCAAGCGCTGATAGTCCTCGCTCCGTTGCTGTTTTTTTACCGCCTTCAACGCTGTAATGGTGGGGCGGAATCGCTGGGTACGGATGGCCGAACCAAGAAACCAAAGCAAGGTAGGACGTGTTACCGAATCAGGTAAATGTTGTGAAGCTAAGACACTGGCTTTCACAATAAAGTTTTTACTTTGTTTGTAATTAGAGTTTTAAGCTTTTATATTTGCAGTCCTAAATAAAAATTACTTGTTGAGATGGCTAAAAAAGCAAAAGGTAATAGAATCCAGGTTATCATGGAGTGCACAGAGCAGAGAGCCTCTGGAGTACCTGGCATGTCAAGGTACATTACTACCAAGAACAGAAAGAATACTCCTGAGCGTCTTGAGCTTAAGAAGTATAACCCGAACCTGAAGAAAGTAACTGTACACAAAGAAATTAAATAACCATGGCTAAGAAGGTAGTTGCAACCCTAAAGACCGCTACAGGTAAAGACTGGGCAAAAGTGATCAAAGCTGTGAAGTCTCCAAAAACGGGTGCTTACAGCTTTAAAGAAGAAATGGTGCCTGTTGACAAAGTACAGGAGTACCTTAAGAAGTAATAAGCCTACTCTACTATATATAGATAGATTACACGAAGAAGTCCCATTGTTGGGACTTTTTTAGTATATTACCGTATCACCGAAAGCTTTATCCTTACAAAAATATCGGTATGGGCATTTTTGACTTTTTCAATAAAGAGAAGAAAAAAGAGTCGCTGGACAAAGGCCTCGAGAAATCTAAGAGCAGCTTCTTTGGCCAGTTGAGCAAGGCCGTAGTTGGTAAGTCCACCGTGGATGTGGAAGTGCTCGACGAACTGGAGGAAATCCTGGTGCATGCCGATGTGGGGGTGGATACAACGGTGAAGATCATTGACCGTATCGAAAAGCGCGTGGCACGTGACAAGTACGTGGGCACCGATGAACTGGACAAGATCCTGCGCGAGGAGATTGCCGGGCTGCTGGAAGAGAATAACTCCGGCGATGGCGCTGACTTTGAGTTACCTGCCGGTATTAAGCCGTATGTGATCATGGTGGTAGGGGTGAATGGCGTGGGCAAGACCACGACTATCGGTAAACTCGCCGCCCAGTTCCACAAAGCCGGTAAGCAGGTGGTGTTAGGTGCTGCCGATACCTTCCGGGCTGCTGCCGTAGATCAGCTGATCATCTGGGGCGAGCGCGTAGGCGTACCGGTTATTTCGCATGGCATGAATACAGACCCGGCTTCCGTGGCCTATGATGCCGTGAAGAAGGGGGTGGAGATGAATGCTGATGTGGTGATTATTGACACGGCAGGCCGCCTGCACAACAAGGTAGGTTTGATGAACGAGCTGGCCAAGATCAAGCGCGTGATGCAGAAGATAACACCAGACACCCCACACGAGGTGCTGTTGGTGTTAGATGGCAGTACAGGCCAGAACGCTCTGCTGCAGGCCCGCGAGTTTACGAAAGCCACGGACGTAACGGCCCTGGCTATCACGAAGCTGGATGGCACAGCCAAAGGCGGTGTGGTGATCGGTATTTCTGATGAATTTAAAATTCCGGTGAAATACATCGGAGTTGGCGAGAAAATTGAAGACCTACAACTGTTCGATAAACAGGAATTTGTAGACTCTTTCTTTTCACGCAAGTAAATACACCATGCATAAGCTCCTGCTGTTGCCGCTGGCATTGCTCCTATGGCAATGCAACGGCACAAAACAAGCCCATCAACCGCCAAACCAACAAGAGCAGATGGAAAACAAGGAGCAAGGGCCCCTGTCAGCACAAAAACCGGCAGCACAGGAGCAACAGGCTCCCATCACACAGGGAATCAGCGGCAAAGTGCTGTGGCAGGCGGGCAATCAGATGCCTTCGCCGGATGCCCCGCCTAGTAAGGGCAGAGGTGTGCAGCGTACCCTGTACGTCTACGAGCTTACCAACGGCGCACAAGCCAGAACCATAGACGGTGTTTTTCACACCAACATTCAAACTAATTTAGTAACTCAGGTTGTTACAGATGCTAACGGCAACTTTGCGGTTAGCCTGAAGCCCGGCAAATACAGCCTTTTCTCTAAAGAGGAAAAGGGCCTGTATGCGAATCTCTTTGACGGGGAGAATAACATCTTCCCGGTAGAAGTAAAGGAGGGGCAGGTAACAGACGTAGAGTTTCTGATCAATTATCAAGCAAGCTATTAATCTGTGAAAGTAAGATCACTCAAGAAGGATAAAGTAAACGTGGTAACGCTGGGTTGCTCTAAAAACCTGGTAGACTCGGAAGTACTGATGGGGCAGCTGCGTGCCAACGAGTTTGATGTGGCGCACGAGTCTGACAAGGACGATTCTAACATCATCATCGTGAACACCTGTGGCTTTATCGACAATGCCAAGCAGGAATCCATTGATACCATTCTGCGCTACGCTGACGCCAAAGAGGCAGGCCAGATCGACAAGCTCTATGTGACAGGCTGCCTATCGCAGCGCTACAAGGATTCGCTGGAGGCCGAGATCCCACAGGTAGATGCCTACTTCGGTACCCTGGAGCTGCCGCAACTGCTAAAGAAGCTGGAGGCGGACTACAAGCACGAGCTGATCGGCGAGCGTTTGTTAACAACGCCTTCTCACTTTGCTTACTTTAAGATTGCCGAAGGTTGTAACCGTCCTTGTTCCTTCTGTGCCATCCCGCTGATGCGCGGTAAGCACGTAGACCGCCCGATTGAGGATTTGGTAAAAGAAGCAAAGCGTTTGGCAAGCATGGGTACGAAAGAACTGGTGCTGATCGCGCAAGATTTGACTTATTATGGATTACAGCACTATGGCGAACGCAAGTTGGCTGACCTGCTCCGTAACCTATCGGATGTAGACGGTATCGAGTGGATCCGGATGCAGTACGCGTACCCGTCGCAGTTCCCGATGGAGGTGTTTGACGTGATGAACGAGCGTGAGAACATCTGTAAGTACCTCGACATGCCGCTGCAACACATATCCGATAACATGCTCAAAACGATGCGCCGCGGTATCAGCAAGCGCCGAACTATTGAGCTGGTAGATCAGATCCGTCAGCGTGTGCCGGACATCGCTTTAAGAACTACCTTGATCGCCGGCCACCCAGGTGAGACAGATAAAGACTTCCAGGAGCTGTACGACTGGGTAGAAGAGACAAGGTTCGACCGCCTGGGCATCTTCACGTATTCGCACGAGGATAACACGCACTCTTTCACATTGGAGGATAATGTGCCAGAAGAGGTGAAGCAGGACCGTGCAGATGCCATCATGGAGCTGCAGCAGGGTATCTCAGTAGAGCTGAACGAGGAGAAGGTAGACAAGACCTACAAAGTACTTTTCGACCGCAAAGAGAGCGGCTATTTCGTGGGCCGCACCCAGTACGACTCCCCAGAGGTAGACAACGAAGTACTCGTCCCAGCAGACAGCAACTACGTACGCCTCGGTGACTTCGCGAATGTGAAAATCACAGATGCTTCAGACTTCGATTTGTATGGGGAAGTGGTTACAAATGGCGCCGGGCACTAAACTTTAGAAAGAGGTTGAATTATAAAAGCCCTGCAAGTATAGCTTGCGGGGCTTTTTGTTTGGTAGTTCCGGTTCCAACCACCCCTAACCCCTCCTTAGACAAGGAGGGGTTAGGGGTGGTTGGAACCGGAACTGCAAAGCAAGCTAACTATTTCAGTACATACCTGCTCAGTACCCTGTATGCCTCATTAATGTTATCTCCTTTCCGGAAGTCCTGCCGGATGGTAGGCTGTGTTTCGCCCGTCAGCCAGATCTTCAGTTCGGCGTCCAGGTCAGCGATGCCGGCGCTTTCTTTGGAGAACATCTTGATGCTACTGTAAGGAATGCTCTGATAGTCGGTTTTGGAGCCGGTCAGCCCCTGCCGGTTCACCAGGATCAGGCGCTTGTTCGTGAATACGAGCATGTCCCGGATGAGCCTATAAGCCCGCTCAATGCGTTCATCGTCGATCAGGATAGGTTGAAACTCTTTCGTTATCTTCTCAATAGACACTTCGGAGGCGTGTCCCATCATGCCACTTAGTAATCCCATAATTTTTGTGTTTTAGAGGTATAAACCTATTTACGTGGAGTGGCCGAATGGTTTACAGGGGCATCACCTGTTTCGCGGAACAGCAATATTTCAGACCGCTCATACCCCGCTGCCTGCTTTCTGTCGTATCGTCTGTAAAACCCGAAATAAAGCCGTTACTTTGTAGTAGCGCTGCTAATTTTTACAGCTTCGTAACACATTTCCCGCTTACCTGTTAATAGGGCTATACTTAACGGCTAGAAAGCAGATGGAAGTATCTACCATGAAAATCACTAAAATAGATTACGTTGCCACAGGGGCGTTTTCAAAAGTTATAACCGATTATCTCTGTCGTGGCGAGGCGCTGCAACAGTTTTACAACCACTTTCCTGCCCTGGAGTCTTTTGAGGCCCAGATCAAGGAAAAGCAGTTTAGCCAGGAGCAGCGCCAGGTACTGCACCAGGCCCTGCAAAAGCAATACGCTTCCATCGCCGAGGTCGACCCGAAGGTACAGCAGAACATAGACTTGCTACAACAGCCGAATACCTTTACGGTTACCACGGGGCACCAGCTCAACATCTTCACGGGCCCCTTGTACTTCGTGTACAAGATCATCACGGCCATTAATACTTGTAAACAACTGAAGGAGCGGTACCCGGACTATAACTTCGTGCCGGTATACTGGATGGCTACCGAAGACCACGATTTCGCGGAAGTAAACCACTTTACCCTGTTCGGGAAGAAGTATACTTGGAAGACAGACCAGAGCGGCGCTGTAGGCAGGTTCTCAACAGAGGGATTGGAGCAGGTGCTGGCGGAGTTGCCAGAGGCTTACCCGCTCTTTGAAGAGGCCTACCGCCACAGTAAGAACCTGGCCGATGCCACCCGTGCCATTACCCACGGTTTGTTTGGGGAGTATGGCCTGGTGAGCATTGACGGTGACGATGCTACGCTTAAGAAAGCCTTGCTTCCTGTAGTGGAAAAGGAGCTGACCGGACAGCTGTCGAATAAACTGGTAGAGGAAGTGGATGCCCAGTTAGAGAAGCTGGACTATAAGCAGCAGGTGTACTCCCGCGATATCAACCTGTTTTACCTAACAGACAGCTTTAGGGAACGCATTGTGCTGGAAGACGGCCAGTACAAAATATTGAACACCGACATCAGCTTTAGCCTGGAGGAGATACGGCAGGAGGCAGCGGGGCATCCGGAACGCTTTAGCCCGAACGTGATCCTACGGCCCTTGTACGAGGAGCTTATTTTGCCGAACCTGGCCTACGTTGGCGGAGGGGCAGAGGTAGCCTATTGGTTCCAGCTGAAGAAGGTGTTTGAGGCCTACCAGGTTGCCTTTCCGGTGATCATGTTACGTAATTCAGCCCTGTATATCAGCCGCAGCAACGCGAACAAAATGCACAAACTGGAGCTACAGCCAGAAGATCTGTTCCAGGACTACCAGGACCTGAAAAAGCAGCTCTCCAGCCAGATACACGAGGAGGAGATCAGCCTGGAAGCGCAGCGGAAAGCAGTGGCAGAAGCCTATGCCGAGGTGGAGAAACTGGCTGGGGAGATAGATCCGACGCTGGTAAAAGCCGTGGGGGCCGAGGAGCAGAAAGCCCACAACGCCCTGCAGATGCTGGAGAAAAAGATATCCAAAGCCCGCGACAACAAGCACGAGCAGACCTTTAAGCAGTTGGAGACCCTAAAGGACAAGCTGTTCCCGGACGGCGTGCTGCAGGAGCGTAAAGACAACTTGCTAACCTATAAAACCAATAACCCCGACTTTATACCAGCCCTGGTAGAGGCTTTTGATCCCTTCGATCTGAAGTTTACCATTCTGGAGGAGGAGTAATGCGGAAGGCGGAGCTGCGCAAATACATGCTACAAAAGCGGCGGGCATTGCCACAGGAGGTAGTACAGCAGCATAGTAAGCGTATTGCCGATATGTTCTTTCAGCACTTCCCGCTGCAGGCCGGACAAACAGTGCACGTGTTTCTGCCCATTCTCAAAAACAAGGAGGTGAACACCTGGCCTATTATTGAGCGGCTACGCCTGGAATATCCGAAAGTACGTGTGGTAGTGCCCGTTACGGATGTGGAGCAGAACATACTCACGCATCATCACCTGTCGGACGAAGCTGTTTTGGTGGAAAACAACTGGGGTATTCCGGAGCCACAAAATGCGCATCACGTACCTGCCCGGGAAGTAGACATCGTGTTGATTCCGTTACTAGCCTTTGATAAGGCTGGCCACCGGGTAGGCTATGGCAAAGGCTTTTACGACCGCTTTCTTGCCGACTGCCGCCCGGACGTGCTCAAAGTCGGCCTTTCCTTGGAGCCTCCTGTAGAGAACATAGCTGACCCAAACCCCTTCGATGTGCCGCTGGATGCAGTGGTCATGCCGGAGGGGGTGTGGAGAACCCCTGTTTAACCAGAAGCTTTAGTTCTAGTCCATTTGCAAGTAGCCTCCTGGGCTTATAGCCCAAACACGCGGGGAAGCCAGAGGCTGATTTCAGGTAAGTATGTAACCAGGAGCAGGGCAACCACCATCGCGAGAAACAGCGGGGTTAGTGGCCGTATCACCTTGCTTATGCTAATGTCTGCTACCCCACAACCCACGAACAGAACCGAGCCCACAGGAGGGGTACACAGCCCGATGCAGAGGTTCATCACCATGATGATACCGAAGTGAACCGGATCCACACCCAAGGCGGTTACCACTGGCAGGAAGATCGGTGTGAAGATGAGCACGGCCGGTGTCATGTCCATAAAGATCCCCACAAACAGCAGGATCAGGTTGATGATGATCAGGACTACTATTTTGTTGTCGCTAATGGACAGCAGGGCCTCGCTGAAGGCCTGCGGAATGTTCGCATAAGACATCACCCAGGACATCCCCATGGAGGTGCCGATCAGCAGCATCACAATGGCGGTCGTCACCACGGTGCCGATCAGGATGTCGGGCAGGTCTTTTACCTTCACTTGTCGGTAAACCAGCATGGAGAGCACCAGGGTATAAAGCACCGCGATGGCCGAGGCTTCTGTGGCTGTAAATATGCCGGCAATAATGCCACCGATAACCACGATCAACAAGAGCAGGCTTGGAATAGCATCCAGGAACTTTTTGACCACTTCTTTGAAAGACGTTCTTTCGCCCACCGGGTACTTCTTTTTGAAGGCTGTAAAACCGGCCACGAGCATTAGCACCAGGCCTAGCAGAAAGCCCGGCAGGTAACCAGCCACAAACAGGGCAGCGATAGAAACACCACCGCTGGCCAGCGAGTACACGATCAGGATATTGCTGGGAGGGATAATCATGCCGGTGGTGGCGGAGGTAATGTTAACAGCAGCACTAAAAGACTTGGAATAGCCTTCTTTTTCCATCCGTGGGCTCATAATCCCGCCGATGGCCGAGGCTGCTGCCACGGCTGAGCCAGAGATAGCCCCAAACAGCATGCTGGCCACCACATTTACATAGGCAAGCCCTCCGGGTAAGGTCCCGACAAGCCCTTTGGCCAGGTCTATTAGCCTGGTAGCAATACCGCCCCTGTTCATGAGTTGCCCTGCCAACACAAAGAAGGGGATCGCGAGCAGGGCAAAGCTGTCGAGGCCGGTGGCCATCCGCTGCGCCAGGGTGGTGACGGCGGGTTCAGGGGCGATGCTCACCAGCATGGTCAGCAGGGCCGAGATACCAATGGAGAAAGCGATCGGCACTCCCAGGGAGAGCAGGACGATAAAGCTGACAACGAGTACAATAATTTCTAGCATTTCCATTTTAGCCTGTTCTTATGCGTGGAGCCTTTCGGTATCTTTTAGTTCATCTTCAGTAATTGGTCTTTGCGCGAGCTCTTGCCCTATCTCCTTTGGCGCTTCCCGTTTCTCTGTCAGGTTGGTAAGACTGTAGTAAGTAATGATGAGCCCGCTTAAGGGTAATGCCAGGTACACATAGCCCAGAGGAACGTTGAGGGCAGCGGAGGTCTGGTTTAGGGAGAGGGTAATGTACACCAGCTTAATGCCACCCCAAACCAGCACAAGTACTGAAAAGAGGGCTACGAGCAGGTTAATCAGGACATTCAGGTTGCGCTGTTTTTTCCCCTGTAGTTTAGAGGGCAGGATGTCGATGGCCAGATGAAGCTTTTTGCCCGTCACATAGCTGGCACCCAGTAAACTTACCCATATCAGTAAAAACCTGGCCAGCTCATCCGTAAAAGAGCTGGGGGATTTCAGCACGAACCGGGAGGCTACCTGCCAGAGGACGTTGACGACCATGACCGCCATTAGTGTGACCAACAACCAGTATAGGGCTTTATCAAGAGCTTCTCTGAATCTCATATAAGTCTGTTTTTCTGTTCTTACTTGTTTCCAGCGTCTTGTATCTTGTGAATGAGGGAGTACACCTCCGGTTCACTTTTGTAGCTTTCGTAAAGAGGCTCCACCATCTTAGCAAAAGGGGCTTTGTCCGGAATGTTAATCTTCACCCCCGCCGCCTTTACCGAATCCAGGGCCTCCTGCTCTGCTTTGTGCCATAACTCCCGCTGTACCACGGCCGATTCGTCCGCAGCTTCCTGTAGCCACTGTTGTTCCTGTGGTGATAGCTTATCCCAAACCACGGTGCTGATCAGCAAGATATCCGGAACCATGGTATGCTCGTTCAGGGAGTAGTGCTTGGCCACCTCATAATGGCGCGAGAGGTAAAAGGTAGGGGAGTTGTTCTCGGCCCCGTCTACCACGCCTTGCTGCAGCGCCGTGTAGATTTCTCCGGCAGAGATAGGAGTGGCTGCCCCACCGAAGGCCTTTACCATGTTGATAGCCGTATTGCTGGCCTGCACCCTGATCTTTAGTCCTTTCAGGTCGGCAGGTGTGTTGATCGCTTTGTTAGCGACATAAAAACTACGACTGCCGGCATCATAATAGGTGAGCCCCCGCAGCCAGTACTTCTCTCCTTCCTTCAGCATGTCGTCTCCTATCTGGCCGTCCAGCACCTCGTAATAGTGCGCCTTGTCTTTGAAAATGTAGGGAAGGCTAAAGACTTTAAAGTTAGGGGAGAAGCTTTCCATCACGGCCGTGGAGACTTTGGTCATGCCCAGACTGCCGATCTGCAATAGTTCTACCGATTCGCGCTCGCTGCCCAACTGGCCGTTGGGGTATATCTTTACCGTTAGTTTACCGCCGGAATTTTCCTTTACCCGTTTGGCCAGGTGCTCCATGGCAATGTGCACCGGGTGGCTCATCTCCAGGCTGTGCGAAAGCTTTATTTCCTTTGTTTTAGAGACTTCCTGGCAGGAGGAAGTGAACAGCAGAAGCAGGGCCGCCAAGCTGCATAGCAAGAGTCGGCCGCTGTGGGCGTAGCTTTTCTGGTTGTTATTAAGTTTGTTGTGCTGTCGCATTACTTCCTCCTTATCCTTTTAATGGTCCCCAGTGCATTCCGGGTCATCTCTTCCAGCTTGCCGTAGTTTCGAGCGGCAATGATGTCTTTGCTGATCAGTTGCGAGCCCATGCCCACACAATGCACGCCGGCATCAAACCAAGCCTTCAGGTTCTCTTCCCGGGGCTCGACACCACCCGTGGGCATCAGGCTGGACCAGGGACAAGGCCCTTTCACGGCTTTTACAAACTCAGGGCCGCCTACCTGCAGGGCAGGGAATACTTTCACCACTTCGGCACCCAACTCTTCTGCCCTGGATATCTCCGTTAAAGAACCACACCCGGGGGACCAGAGGACCTTCCTCCTGTTGCAGGTGCGGGCCACATCTTCGTGTAGCATGGGAGACACGATAAAATCAGCCCCGTTCTGTATGTAGAGCGCTGCCGTAGGGGCATCAACGATAGAACCAATTCCCAGCGCTAGTTCCGGAAAGGCCGTACGGGCGTGCTTCAGTAACTGGGCAAAAGTCTCATGCGCAAAGTCACCCCGGTTCGTAAACTCGAATACCCTGACCCCTCCGTTATAGCAGGCCGTAAGTACCTGTATGCACACCTCCGGGTCGGGGTGATAAAAGACAGGCACCATGCCTGTTTCGGCCATTTTTAAGGTTACTTCTATTCTGCTGAACTTCGCCATGATTGATCAATCAGTTACTGAATGGGTGAAAAAAACTATCGAACCAGCCTGCCGGAGGTGTTACCGCCTAAAATTGCCTCCACTTCTTCCACGGTAGCCAGGTTCGCATCTTCTTTGATGGTATGCTTGAGTACAGAGGCCGCCACACCAAAGTCAAGCGACCGTTGGTCGTCCTGGTACTGGAGCTGCCCATAGATCAGGCCCGCAATAAAGGCATCACCGCCACCAATGCGGTCTACAATGGGGGTAATGTCATACGTCTGTGTTTCCAGCAGCTGCTCACCATTCCACAGCATGCCAGACAAGGTATTGTGGGAGGCGCTTACCGAGCCACGGGTTGTGTTCACGATCTTCTTTATCTTCGGGAAGCGGTCCATTATCTGCCGAAAGACAGAAATGTGCGCCTCCTCTTCTGCTGCTTCCTTGGGGGTGATGCCTAGGATATCTTTGGCATCGCCAAGGCCGGAAACGATAAGGTCACAGCCGGCCATAAGCTCCGGCATTACCTCCTCCACTGCTTTGCCGTATTGCCACAGGTTTTTGCGATAGTTAATGTCGGCCGATACCGTAATCCCCTTCTTGTTTGCCTCCTCAATCGCTTTTTGGCAACAAGCGGCGGCTCCCGCCGAAATAGCGGGTGTGATGCCTGTCCAGTGGAACCAAGCAGCGTCTGCAAACACCTCGTCCCAGTCAATCATGTCCGGCTCCAGTGCTGCAAAGGCAGAATCGCTACGGTCATAGACCACTTTGCTTGGCCTGACGCTGGCTCCTGTTTCCAAGAAATAAATGCCCAGCCTGTCGCCGCCGTACAGGATATGCTGCGTGTCTACACCATACTTGCGGAGCAGGTTAGTGGCCGCCTTGCCTAACTCATTATCCGGGAAGCGCGTCACATGCGCAGCTGGTAAACCTAACTGGGCCAGTGAGATAGCCACGTTTGCCTCGCCGCCACCATAGGTCACATCAAATTGTGTTGCCTGTACAATCCGCGCATAATCAGGCGTGGACAACCGTAGCATCACTTCGCCGAACGTGACGACTTGCTTCTGCCTCATAGAAATTGAAGTATGATTTAGCATTGTAATAGCATATGTTTTCCACCATCTGGCCCAGCCAGGCCATCTCACTGGCGGGCAGTTCCCCGTTTTCCACGTCGTTGCCGATCATGTTGCAGAGGATTCTTCTGAAGTACTCATGGCGCGGATAGGAGAGGAAGCTTCTGGAGTCGGTCAGCATGCCCACAAAGCGGCTCAGCAGGCCCATGTTGGAGAGGGCATTCAGTTGCTTTTCCATACCGTCCTTCTGGTCCAGGAACCACCAGGCGGAGCCATACTGGATCTTACCAGGCGTAGAGCCGTCGTTAAAGTTGCCGATCATGGTGGCGTACAGCTCGTTCTGACAAGGATTCAGGTTGTAGAGGATGGTTTTAGTTAGTTGGTTCGAGTTATCAAGTTTGTCCATGAACCTGGAAAGGGGTTGAGCTACGTCAAAATCGCCGATAGAGTCGAAGCCGGTATCAGGGCCCAACTCGCGCATCATACGGGTGTTGTTGTTGCGAAGGGCTCCGAGGTGAAACTGCTGCGTCCAGCCTTTGGCATGATCCAGCAGGGCCAGGTGCAGCAGCATAGCCGACTTAAATTTCAGAACTTCTTCCTGTGTCAGGGTTTGCTTGTTAAGCGCCATCTCAAAAATGGCCTTGACCTCTGCGTCTGTATACGCTTCAGCGTATACAGTCTCCAGGCCGTGGTCCGATAGGCGACACCCCTGCTCATGGAAGAAATCGTGGCGCTGCTTCAGGGCATCCAGCAGCTGTTGGAAGTTACTGATAGAAACACCGGATGCTTCTTCCAGCTTCTGCAGGTAAGGCAGAAATACCTCTGGCTGCTCTATTGCCAGTACTTTATCAGCGCGGAAGGCTGGCAGTACCTTAAGGCCTATGTTTTCGGCTTTGATCTGCTGGTGATACGCCAGGCTATCAACCGGATCATCGGTGGTGCAGATCACCTCCACATTCATCTTGCTGAGGATACCGCGCACGCTGAAATCATCCGTTTGCAGCATCACGGTGCAGGCATCGTAGATTTCGCGGGCTGTCTCCGGCTTCAGGATCTTCTCTATCCCAAAAGGCCTTTTCAGTTCCATGTGTGTCCAGTGGTAGAGGGGGTTGCGCATGGTATAAGGCACCGTTTCCGCCCACTTCTCAAACTTTGCGTAATCGTTTGCACTGCCGGTGCAAAATTTTTCGGGCACCCCGTTGGTGCGCATAGCCCGCCATTTATAGTGGTCGCCTTCCAGCCAGATCTGTGTCAGGTTGGCAAACTTCCTGTCTTTGGCAATGTCTTCAGGTGAAAGATGGCAGTGATAATCGATGATGGGCATGGCCTTGGCATGCTCGTGGTATAGTTTCTGTGCGGTTTTGGTCTGCAGCAGAAAGTTCTCGTCTAAAAATGACATATAGCTGTTGCTTTTCAGAAGTAAAAGTTGCTTTTCAGAAGTAAAAATTAAGTAAAGGCTCCTCCTAAACCGGAGAAGCGCCTTTAAGCACTGCAGGGCTTAGGCTAATTTAAGGTTCTCCTGCTCTGATTGCAGCAGCAAAGCCACCTGCGCTGTTACTTTATCCGCCAGGCCCTCTACCTGTGTCAGGTCCTGATCCCAAAAGTCAGTGTTGGACAGAACGGTCTTTACTGTTTCTGCCGGAACCTCTTTTTGCCAGGCTTGCTCGAAAAAGCTGAGTATCTCAGCGGAATCGTTGAGCGGAATACGCTCACCTTGCCATTCGCCGCGGTAAAACAGAATCAGAGCTGCCAGTGCCTTTAGTAGCTGCTCCGGTAGTTGTTCTTTGCGCTTTTTATACTCCAGTACAGACGGTAACACGCGCACCTTGTACTTGGAGATGGAGTTAAGGGCAATAGAGATGAGCTCGTGCCGGATAAAAGGGTTCTGGAAGCGCTCTATCACGTCCTTGGCGAACTGGTGCAGCTCTTCTTCCGGCAGGTCAAGGGTCGGGATGATTTCCTCGAAAACGGCCTCCCTGATGAAGGCACCTGTTTGAGGGTCTTCCACTGCCTCACGCACCGTGCGCAGGCCCTGCAGGTAAGCGACCGGCACCATCGCCGTGTGCGCTCCGTTCAGGATGCGTACTTTTCTAGAGCGGTAAGGGGTAAGGTTTTGGACAAACTTCACCTGTAAGTTTGCTTTCTCGGTTGGGAAGGCAGCTTTTACCGCTTCTGGCGCCTCAATCACCCAGAGGTGGAAGGGCTCTGCCTTTACTACCAGGTTATCTTCATAACCCAGTTCCTGCTGTATCTCCTGGATGTTTTCTTTCGGGAAGCCAGGCACAATGCGATCTACCAGGGTATTGCAGAAGCTGTTGCTTTCTTCTATCCAGGTACTAAACGCCTGTGGCAGGCCCCAGTGTTTAACATACTGTAGCACGGCCTGGCGCAGGGCCTCCCCGTTCTTCTCGATCAGTTCGCAAGGGATAATGGCCAAGCCTTTGTCCGCCGCACCTTTAAAATGCGTGAACCTGTGGTAAAGCAGGGAAGTTAGTTTGCCTGGGAAGCTACTTGGCAGCGTCTCCATGTTCTGGTCCGCTTCCTCAAAGGCAATACCGGCTTCGGTCGTGTTCGAGATGATAAACTCCAGGTCCTTGTTCTCTGCCAGTTGCAGAAAGGCAGTATAGTCATCGTAAGGGTTGAGGGCACCCGAAACGCAGGTGATCAAGCGTGTCTCCTGGGTTTCTTTCCCTCCCTGTATGCCATTCAGCAATACGTGGTAGAGGCCTTCCTGCTGATTGAGCAGGTGTACGATGCCCCGCTCTATTGGCTGAATAATTTTGACACTGCCGTTGAAGCCAGCCTTTTCGTTCAGGGTATCAATGATCCAATCAACAAATCCACGCAGGAAGTTGCCCTCCCCAAACTGCAATACTTTCACCGGATAATTTGTCTCTACACTGGCTGTTTGTCTGTTCAATGGTTTCATAAGTATGTCGTTTTTATGGATCTGTTGATTGAATTCCTGTTTTATGCTCGCTACTCTTCCTAGGGGGAGTAGAGTCGTTCTGTGTTATTTTTGAGCTGTTGTTGCCGCGATAAGCTGTGCTTCTTTTTTTAAGGAAGACTTTCGTATTACCAACTCCGGTTTCAGCACTGTCTTCTGTGGGATGTACTTATTGGGGTCAGTTTTCAACTGCTGAAAGAAGAGCTCTGCCGCCATTTTACCCATGGGTATGCTGAGCTGATCTACTGTGGTGAGCGGCGGGTCAGAGAAGGAGGTGAAGGGGTCATTACTGAAGCCAGCCAGGGCCACTTGCTCGGGTATCTTTATGCTTCTTTCCTTCAGTACCTGCATGGCGCCCATCGCCGCAAAGTCACTGGCCGAGAACACCGCATCAGGGACTTCTTTCAATTGCAGGAGCTGCTCCATGCTGGCACGGCCATCCTCCAGCTGGAGGTTGCTGGGTACGACCAGCTCTTCCTCATAAGGGAGCCCGTTATTCTTTAGTGCATCTGTATAGCCCCGCAAGCGCTCCTTAAACACGCTTACTTTTTTAGGGTTCGTGAAGTGGGCAATGCGCCGGCAACCCTGCTCTATCAGGTGCTCTACTATCTTATAGGCGCCCCAGTAGTCGTCAATCATCACCTGGCTTACCTCCAGCGCGTCAGTGGTGCGGTCAAACAGCACCAGGGGCATGCCCTTTTGCTGTGCCTTCTTAAAGTGCTCAAAGTCTTCTGTGTTCTTCCCGATGGAGGCGATGATCCCGTCTACCCGTGCCCGGAACAGGGCTTCGATGGTTTGCACCTCCTTCTCGTAGCTGTCATAAGACTGTGAGATAATCACTTTATAGTCCAGTGTGTTCGCCACTTCCTCGATGCCTCTTACCACCGAGGCAAAGAAAGCCCGGTCGGCAGTAGGCACAATCACGCCAATGATGTTGCTCTTGCCGTTTCTGAGGGCGGCGGCAATATTGTTTGGCTGGTAATTCATCTGCTTTGCAGCTTTCAGCACGGCCTTCTTCGTTGTCTCGCTGATGCGCGGGCTGTTGTTCAGCGCGCGAGACACCGTAGAGGCCGTAATGTTCAGCTTCTCGGCAATATCATGTATGGTTACCTTCGCTTTGATCTCCATGTGTAGTCGTTAGTTCCGTATCGCAAAGCGGGATGAAGGCCTAAGCTTAACTCTCGTTCCGAGGTTTACCTATCGTGGCTAAAATGCCTCCATCCACGTAAATAATCTGTCCGTTTATAAAATTGCTGGCCTTGCTTGCCAGGAAAACAGCCACGCCCTCCAGGTCCTCCGGGTTCCCCCATCGGCCTGCCGGCGTTCTGTTGATGATAAAGTCGTTAAAAGGGTGCCCCTCATAGCGTATAGGTGCCGTCTGGTCGGTGGCAAAATAGCCGGGACCGATGCCGTTTACCTGTATGTTATGCCTGGCCCACTCGGTGGCCAGGTTTCTGGTCAGCATTTTCAGGCCTCCCTTGGCTGCGGCATAGGCAGAAACAGTGTCGCGGCCCAGTTCGCTCATCATAGAACAAATGTTGATGATCTTTCCTCTTTTTCGCGCCACCATATTTTGGGCCACGTACTTCGACATGATGAAGGGGGCTACCAGGTCCACGTCCACTACTTTGCGGAACTCCTCTACCTCCATCTCCAGGGCGGGTACCCGGCGAATGATGCCCGCGTTGTTCACCAGCACCTCGATCGGACCAACTTCCTGTTCAATCAGGGCAACATGTTCTTTGGCCTGTGCTTCGTTCGTCACGTCAAACAGGTAACCGTGCACCTTATAGCCTTCCTCGCGGTAGTTGGCCAGTGCCGCCTCCATTTTGGCGGGGGTATTGCCGTTTATGACCAGCGTGGCGCCTGCTTTACCTAACGCCTTAGCAATGGCCATGCCTAGACCGTGCGTAGCCCCTGTAATGAAAGCCACCTGTCCCGTTAAGTCGAAAAGCTGCTGCATGCCGGTTATTTTAGTTCTGTTGGTTGTACCTTATCCATGTCGTTGTAATCCAGGTTTTCCCCGGCCATACCCCATATAAAGGAGTAATTGTAGGTGCCAGCGCCGCTGTGGATTGACCAGGGCGGGGAGATCACGGCCTGTCGGTTCTTCACGAACAGGTGACGTGTTTCCTGCGGCTCTCCCATAAAATGGCACACCGTCTGGTCTTCGGGCAGGTTAAAGTAGAAGTAAGCCTCCATTCTCCTGTCGTGGGTGTGCGCCGGCATGGTGTTCCACACGCTCCCTTTCTGAAGCTCGGTCAGTCCCATTTGCAGCTGGCATGTCTCCACCACGGAGCTAACAAGCAGCTTGCGGATAATGCGGTGGTTGGAGCTCTCCAGGGAACCCAGTTCCACGGTCTCGGCCTGGTCCAGCGATACCTTCTTCGTTGGGTTGGCACGATGTGCCGGTGCCGAGTTAAAATAGAAGTAAGCGCCGCCGGAGCTTGCCGGGTGAAAAATCACTTCTTTCGTGCCCATGCCTACATACAGGGCTTCCTTGTTTGCCAAGGCGATCTCTTCCCCGTCCACGGTTACCTTGCTGTCCGGCCCTACATTGATAATGCCTAGCTCTCTTCTGTCCAGGAAGTGCTCGGAGCGAAGCGTTGGGAACGTTTCCAGTTTCACAGCCTGCGCTACCGGATGGGCACCTCCTACAATCAAACGGTCATACAAGGTGTAGACGGCCTGAACAGTGTCCTGCTGGAACAGGTCCTCGATCAGGTAAGCTTCGCGGAGCTTGGCGGTGTCATAGTTCTTGCTGTCATTAGGGTGGATGGCGTGTCGGGTAAAATAAGTGATGCTCATATCGGTGGGGTGTTGTGTAAACGTTTGCGCAAAATAAAATTAATTTTTAAGGATGGTACGCTTTTTTTCGATTTTGTATGTGAATAAGCTAAAAAAAATATTTTAGTGAGTAAGTGCTGACATTTTTATTAATGCCTATTAAGTGGCTTTAAACGCGTGTTTTGCAGCTTTTTGTGAAAATACTTAAAGTTTATTTTGTGAATAAAGATAGAAAGTTTTAAAATGCAAACGATTGCGCAACCTTTCTGATTGATCGTTAGTAAGTGCTTAATCAGCAGCGAGGAGATAAGCAGGTTGATCTGACTTTAACAAAGCGCAGAAGCGGCAGGACAAAGGCTAAAGAAACCGGGCTTTTGTGGAGACAAGCAGGCTTTAGGCTAACGCTTAGGTTACTCAAGATACTGATAGAGTTAAAAATATAACAACAAATCATCTTATTTATTAACCAAAATAAAGGATAACCTATGCGAAATGCTTTACTAAAGAGGATAAGGGTGCTGCTTGTGCTGCCTTTGATCTTCGCTGCCGTGGCAGGTGCGCTTGCTCAGGGTGTTGCTGTAACAGGAAAGGTTGTGGACGAGAAGGGAGAGGGTCTGCCTGGTGTTACAGTGCTCCTGAAAGGAACTACAAAAGGTACTGCAACCGGTGTTGATGGTACTTACACGTTGCCAGGTGTGGATGGTGAAGGCACGCTGCTGTTCTCCTTTATTGGTTATGAGGCCAGGGAGGTAGCTATTAATGGCCGCTCCACGATTAACGTCTCCATGGCTCCGGACCAAAAGGCGCTGGAAGAAGTCGTGATCATTGGTTATACCGCTGTGCCGCGAAGTGAACTGACCAGTTCGGTTTCGTCGGTAGGAGCCAAGCAGTTGAAGGATGTTCCCGTTAGTACGGCTGCCGAGGCCCTGGCGGGCAGACTGGCTGGGGTGCAGGTAACGACATCGGAAGGGCAGCCCGGCGCGGAAATCCAGATACGGGTGCGTGGCGGTGGCTCTATTACGCAGGATAACTCGCCGCTGTACATCGTGGACGGAATCCAGATGGAAAACGCGCTGTCCATTCTGTCGCCCCAGGAGATAGAGTCGATCGACGTGCTGAAAGATGCGGCCTCTACGGCTATTTACGGTGCTCGCGGTGCCAACGGGGTGGTCGTGATCACCACAAAGGGCGGGGTGGCCATGCCAACGCAGGTAACCTACAACGGCTTTACAGGTGTCAGAAGCATCGTGAATAAGCTGGACGTGATGAAGCCATACGATTATGTGAAGTATCAGCACGAGATCTATAACTACAACACCGACGAGGAAACCAGAAGAGGCTTTACAAGTCGCTACGGTTTATACGAGGACATAGACATCTATAAGAACATGCCTTTCATGGATTGGCAGGAGGAGGTCTTTGGCCGTGACGCCTCCAGCCAAACGCATGTGTTGGGTGTAACGGGCGGAACCGAAAAAACATCCTTTAACTTCACGCTAAACCACACCGACGAGGAGGGCATCATGCTTAACTCCGGCTTCCAGCGGACGCTTGCTTCCTTTAAGTTCGACCACCGGGCCTCCGATAAATTAAGAGTTGGCCTTAGCACACGCTACAGCCGCCAGAAAGTAGAAGGCGTAGGCACTTCCCACACCGGCTCGCAGGGTAACAACAGGCTGAGAAATGCCGTGCGCTTCCGTCCGTTCGTGGCACCGGGCATGGAAAACACGATCGATGAGTTTGACCCTGAGTTTGCCAACCTGACAAACCTGATCAGCCCTGTGCTGTTGGCCAGAGAGGAGCTGCGGGAGGACTATAGAAACGATATTTTGGTGAATGGCTGGTTCAGCTATGAGTTGCTGAAAAACCTGACCTATAAAACGGTAGTTGGTATCACGAACACCAACAGGGACCGCAACGACTTTGACGGCCCTCACACCAGCCTTGCCAGGCAGAACGCAGGAATGCCTGTGGTTGAAATGCGTGCAGGAGAATCACTGGCACTGACAAACTCCAATACCCTTAACTACAAGTTCGACATCAACAGCGATCACAAGTTTAACCTGCTGCTTGGCCATGAAATCTGGCAGCGAAACGACAAGACGAGCACCGTAGTAACAAAGTACCTGCCTGTAGATATTACCGCAGGCCAGGCTTGGTCTGGTATAGACAAGGCGACGCCTCCTTCCGGACTTATTCAGGATGCCCCAAGCACCTTTGAGGAAGAGCAGCGCTTGCTGTCTTATTTCGGCCGGGTGTCTTACAGCTTTAGAGACAAGTACCGTGCGGTGTTTAACATGCGGCGCGATGCTTCTTCTCTGTTCTCCCCGGAGAACCGTGTCGGCTACTTCCCTTCTGCCTCTTTGGCGTGGCACATTGCCGAAGAAAGCTTTATGGCAGGTTCTGACGCTTGGTTGTCAGACCTGAAGCTGCGCCTGAGCATGGGTGAGGTAGGCAACAACAGAATAGGGGTGGACTTGTGGAAAACGATGTTTACTAACTCTTCTGATTATGGCTATGCTTTTTCAGAGTCTGTTACGCCGGGCTTCGTGTCCTCCAGCCTTGCCAACTCCAACCTGACCTGGGAAACCACTGTCTCCAGAAACCTGGGCCTCGACTTCTCTATATTAAACAACAGAATCAGCGGTTCCATAGACGTGTACAAGAACAGTACCCGCGATTTGCTTTTGCTGGCCAGAATCCCACAGACCAGCGGTTACTCTGACCAACTGCAAAACATTGGTAGAACCGAGAACAAAGGCTTGGAGGTGCAGTTGAGCGGGGTGGTTGTAGATAGCAAAGACTTTTTCTGGAACGCCAACTTCAACGTGGCCTTTAACAGAAACAAGATCGTGAGCCTGGGTGTGGACTCTGACGGCAATCCGCTCCGGTCTTACCTGGTAGAGTCCGGCTGGGTGAACAACCTGCAGGACTTCCTGGTGGAGGTTGGCCAGCCAATCGGCCAGTACTACGGCTACGTAACAGACGGCTTCTACACGGTGGACGACTTTAACGCCACTTTCAACGAAGCATCCAACACCTGGACTTATACGCTGAAAGAAGGTGTGCCGAATACCAAAGACATCGCCCTTGGTAACAGAGATCCGCAGCCAGGCGATCTGAAGCTGAAGGACCTGACGGACGACGGCAACTACATGATCACGCCTGACGACAGAAAAGTGCTCGGAACATCACAGCCAAAGTTCATCGGCGGCTTTAACCAGCAGTTTGCTTACAAAGGCTTCGACCTGAGCGTTTTCTTCAACTTCTCTTATGGAAACAAGGTGTACAACGCCAACAAGATAGAGTTCACGACGCAGTACCTGTACCGTGATAACAACATGCTGACGCTGATGAACGACAGATGGAGAAGATTTGATGACAATGGGCAGCTGGTGACAAACCCAGAGCAACTGGCGGAGATGAACAAGGACGCCAAGTACTGGACACCGCCACTGGGGCAGTACTTCCTGCACTCTTTTGCGATAGAAGACGGTTCTTACCTACGCATCAGCAACGTGACCCTTGGCTATTCCCTGCCAGAGCGCCTGGTAGAGAAAACAAAGGTGTTCTCGAAGTTCAGGGTATACGCTACTGTTAACAACCTGCTGACCCTGACTGGTTACACCGGCTATGACCCGGAGGCCAACACCAGAAGAAGCAACCCGCTGACACCAGGTGTTGACTATGCTGCCTACCCTCGCAGCCGCTATGTACTGGGTGGTGTTAATGTTACTTTCTAATCATTAAAAGGCGATGATCATGAACAAGAAATATATAAAGTCTCTGTTTTTGCCACTGGCGCTGAGCGGTGTCGTAGCTTTATCCTCATGCGAAAGTTACCTGGATGTGGAAAACCCCTCTACTATCTCGCAGGAAGCCGTGTTTACCAGTGTGGGGTATGCAAACTCTGCCGTAACGGGCATTTATAACAGCCTGATGGGCGACAATGGCTATGGTAGCCGTATCTCGACGCTTTATCCAAACGGTTCTGACGATATCAGGATTGGCGGCACCTATAACCCCTTAGACCGGAGAGGTATCAGCGGTTTTGGAGTTAGCCCAGACAATACAGAACTGAACAGGCCCTTCCTACAACTGTACCAGGGAATAGAGCGTGCAAACATAGCTATTAAGTACATCCCTGTTTCTAACCTGTACAACAACGGCACTCCTGCCGAGCAGGCTGCCATGCGCAAACTGCACGGGGAGGCCCTTACGCTGCGCGCCCTTTTCTACCACGAGTTGATCCGCAACTGGGGAGATGTTCCTGCGCCGTTTGAGCCATCAGCAGATCAGGCAGACCTGTACCTGGCCAAAACAAATCAGGACGATATCTACGACCGCCTGCTCGATGATCTTGCCCTGGCGTCAGAACTGGTGCCATGGAAGTCGGAGTCCGGAGACCCAAGTACGCGCATAACCAAGTCGGCGGTGAAAGGACTGCGCGCCAGACTGGCGCTGGCCCGTGGTGGCTATGCCCTCAGAAGAGACAGCCGCAAGATGGAGCGCCGGGCCGATTACAAAGACTACTATGCGATAGCCCGGCAGGAGACCCTGGACCTGATCCAGAGTGGCAGGCACAGCCTGCACCCCAGCTACGAACAGGTTTTTAAAGACCTGCATACAGGGGCAAGCGGTGGCGCTACAAATGAGATGATCTTTGAAATAGGCGCTTTCGGTGGTAACTCTAAAACAGACAGTAAGTTAGGCTATAGTAACGGCCTTCGGATAGACAAGAGCTCTAAGTATGGCCAGGCGAACGGCCAGCTGGAGGTTATCCCTACTTACTTCTATGAGTTCGGGCTGGGTGATGTGAGAAGAGACGTAACGATCGCTTTCTTCCAAATCGACAAGGATGACAACAAAGAACTGACCCGTCTGACGCTGATGCGGGACGGTAAGTTCAGAAAGTACTGGACCAGCATTGACGGTACAGCCCAAAACATGGGCATTAACTGGCCAGTCCTGCGCTATGCCGACGTGCTGCTGATGTTTGCCGAGGCGGAAAACGAGCTGAACGGACCTACCCCACAGGCGATAGAGGCTTACGAGCAGGTTCGAAAAAGAGCCTTTGCTGGTAACGAAGAAAGCATGGGCACTACGCCCACCGACAAAGAAGGCTTTTTCAACGCCGTTGTGCAGGAGCGCTTTTTGGAGTTTGGGGGAGAGGGAATCCGCAAGTATGACCTGATCCGCTGGAACAGGCTTTCCTCTACCATAGCCGAGACAAAAACAAAACTGACGGCCCTGATGAATGGAGAAGGCCGCTATGCCAACGTGCCGGAGTACGTTTACTATAACCCTACTCCGGTGGTAAACACCACAGTGCCAGCGGAGGTTGCCAGCTTTGACTTCTTCGGAGGCGCCATTAATAAAGCCATGTACTCGCCTGCGCCTGTTACCACGCCAAGCGGTTACACCCGGGTGAACTGGCGGGCAGCCGTGAATGAGGAGTACATTGCAACTTTTGCAATTGCTTTTGAGGAGAACAAGTCGGAGCTGTTCCCCATTTACAGTGGGGTGCTGAATCAGAACTATAACCTGACCCAGGACTACGGATACTAACAGAAATAACTGGATTCACGAACAAAAATCGTTAAGACATGAGAGTAGCTATAGATAAAATCATCAAACTGGTTCCGGTTATACTGCTTGGCGCGCTGGCCTTCGCCTGTGAAGAGGATCCGGATAAGCTGGACCCCATGCGGATGTTTACACCAGCCGGGGACATCAGAGCAGTAAGCGGCGAGACACAGGTAAAATTAACCTGGAACCCCTCGCTTTACACGACCAGTGCCAGTGGTGCAACTTACACAGTAGAGGTAGCAGCAGACACTCTGTTCCAGACACCGATCATCCTGTCCGTGCAAACGGACACGGCCGGAGTGGTACTGACCGACGAGCAGCTGGACATAAGGCAGAAGTACTTTGCCCGTATCAAGGCGAACGCGCTGGGCGACAGGCCGGAGTCTAAGCACTGGGCGGTAAGCTCTAGCTTTATGATCAGAGGCATGCAGATATTCGAGGCCCTCATGAGCACTGATATCACAGACAAGGCCGTGCTGCTGAAATGGAGAGCGGCCGAGGGACTTACTCAAATTGTGCTTACACCGCAGGAAAATGGCGGGCCTGCCGGGGAGGCCATCACAGTGTCTCTAACGGAGGAGGCGATCGCTGCCAGGCAGGAGCTGGTGCGCGGACTTACTCCCAGCACTGCTTACCGGGCGGAGATCTTCCGCGGGAACCGTGTAGTAGGTTACTTGAATTTTACTACCAATGCTGCCACGGTAGGTAACGTTATCGACCTGACAGGCTTTACGCAGCGCCCATCCGTGCTGGAGGATACGCTCCTGCAGGTAGAGTCCGGCAGCATCATCGTCCTGAAAAAAGGAGTGACCTACACGATCTCTAACACGGTCAACCTGGACAGGTCCGTGACGATCATGAGTGAGAACACAGTGGAACCGACCAAGGCAACCATCTTCTTTACCAGCAATTTTAACATAGCCGAGGGAAGCCAGATAGACTCCGTGGTATTTAAAGATGTGGTGATGCGCGGCAATGACTATGGTGGGGTGTATGTGTTTAACATAGATAATGCCTCTACTGTGGGTAAGATCAAACTAGAGGGAAGCCATGCCGAGATTTTCAGGGGGATTGCCCGCATCAAGACAAGTGGCGTTACAATAGACAAGTTCATCATTAACAACAGTGTGATCGACAGTGTCGCAAACTACGGCGTGCTGACGGTGGATAACTCCGGTGCCCGTGTAAATGATATCCTCTTCAGCAAAAGCACCTTCTACAAGATAGAAAGGCCTATTGTCAGCAAGAGCAGCGCGAACTCTATCATCATTGAGCATTCTACCTTCAACGATGCGCCTGAAGCAGGCCGCTACCTGGTGGATTTCAGCTCCAACGATGTGGCCCAGGGTGTGCAGTTCAGGAACAACATCGTGGGCAGAGGCAAGAAAATAGGAGAGGACAATGCGGTGAAAGGCATCAGGGTGGGCTCGTCTACGTTGGTAGAGTCCAGCAGCAGCTACGCTACCTCAGACTACAACGCGACAGGCAACCAGATCCCGAACCTGACGGTGTACAGCGGTACAGCCACGGACCTTTTCCAGGACCCTAAGAACGGGGACTTCACGATCAAGGACCCGAACTTCGCCGGTAAGAGTACTGCCGGAGACCCTCGCTGGAGATAGCATGTAAACTACAAAGAGGTATGGGGGTTCACCCATACCTCTTATCTCCTTTTAAGAAGACATGGAGTGGCTGCATAAGCCAACGCCAATCGAGCGTGAGTTCAGATAAAATCTAAGAAAAATGACACATGTAAAGTCTCCCACATTGCGCTGTCTGTTCTTGCTGGTGCTGTTCTGTTCCACAGGGCTATATGCGCAAAGCCTGCAGCAAGAGCTCCCACTCGCCTTTGGGATAGAGGTAAAGAACCCGCTGAAGCAGCAACGGGATAACGTAATGGTATTTATTCCGGAGAGTGAAATCCTGAAGCAGAATGTTGCCTTCAACCCGAACGCCTTCGTGGTGGTGGATGGAAAGGCCGAAATACCCAGCCAGTATAACCGCAGGGATGCCGCCCACAAGGGCATAGTGCTGGTACTGGACCAAATGAAGGCCGGGGAGGCACGCAAGCTGACCGTGCAGTTTAAGAAAGACGGCACGTTGGCGCGCCAGTACCCAAAGCGTACCCAGGCAGAATTGTCGCACAAGGTGGGGGGGACCTTCCAAAACAGAAAATACATTGGGGGCACGTTCCAGAACGTGGACTCACTACGGGTGCCGGACGAGCACACCGATCACTCCAACTTCATCCGCTACGAAGGACCGGGCTGGGAGTCAGACAAAGTAGGCTACCGCTTTTACTTGGACTGGCGCAACGGCACGGATGTGTTCGGGAAGAAGACACAGGACGTGGTACTGCAGCGGGTCGGACAGGATGGCTTTGACTCTTATCACGAGGAGGCAGACTGGGGGATGGACGTGCTCAAGGTGGGCAAGTCGTTGGGCGTAGGTACCCTGGCCTTATTCCACGAGGGGCAGGCAAACCGCGTAGCCGAAACAGACAGTATGATCAGCGTGATTTCAGAGAATGGAGATGTTTATTCCTCTATCCGCACTAATTACTATGGCTGGAAAGTAGCGGGGTTGGAAATGGATCTGCACTCGCTGCTGAGCATACATGCCGGCAGCCGCCTGACGCACCACCAGGTGCAGGTACAGGGAGCTTCACCACAAAACCTGAGCACCGGCCTGAACAAAGACGCCAAAGCAAAGCGCTACGCCAGCAAAGGCAGCAAAGACCAATGGGGCTACCTGGCAAGCTACGGCGAGCAAAGCCTGAACAATGATCAGTTAGGGATAGCCGTGCTATTCCGGCCAACAGATTTGATTGCCTTTACAGAAGACGCCAACAGTCACGTGGTACAGCTAAAGCCGACAGGCGGACAGTTGGAGTACTATTACCTGGCCGCCTGGGAACTGGAGCCGGAGGGCATTAAGACCGAGGAGCAGTTTATGCAGTACCTGGAGCAAACGGCCCGGGAGCTTGCAAACCCGGTGCTGGTGAAAGTGTCCGGCGGGAAGACAGGCCGTGCGCGTGCCGCCAAAGAACTATAGTCAGGAAACAGCCGTGGCTCCAGTAGCAGCAGGTAAAAGACAAGAGATGAGATTAAAGAAAGTGTGTTTGTTAGGTTTAGTTTTTCAGACGATATGCTTCGTCAGTTGCGCACAGCAACCGGCGAGTGTGTCGGCTGTACCTACGCCTGAAACAGAGCGGGTACTTGCTTTTCCAGGAGCAGAGGGCTTTGGGAAATATACCACCGGTGGCCGCGGCGGGCAGGTAGTGGTGGTCACGAACCTGAACGACGAAGGGCCTGGCAGCCTGCGGGAGGCAATCCGGAAGAAGGGGCCACGTACCGTTGTGTTTGCCGTCTCAGGTTACATCGACTTGGAGTCGCCGCTTGATATCAACAACAGCGATATTACCATCGCGGGGCAATCTGCGCCGGGTGACGGAATAACGCTGCGCTATCATCCTATGAACATAAAAGCCGATAATGTGATCGTACGGTACATGCGCTTTCGCTTAGGTGATACAAAAGGAGTACAGTCAGACGCCGTGAGCGCAAACAAAGGCAAAAACAACATCATTGTAGACCACTGCTCCATGAGCTGGGCAACGGATGAGAGCGCTTCTTTCTATCGGAACAAGAACTTTACGCTGCAGTGGTGCATCATTTCAGAGAGTCTGAACCAGTCCGTGCACGCGAAGGGAGACCACGGCTATGGTGGTATCTGGGGAGGGGAAGGAGCCTCCTTTCACCACAACCTGATTGCCAACCACATGAGCCGGATGCCCCGCTTCAGTGGGTCCAGCTCTACCCAGAACTCCGCAAATGAACTGGTTGACTTCCGTAATAACGTGATCTATAACTGGGGAGGCAATAACGTGTATGGTGGTGAAAAGGGGCGCTACAACATGGTGAACAACTACTATAAGCCGGGGCCTGCCACTCCAAAATCGAAAAAAGACAGGTTACTGGAGCCATACGCGCCTTATGGACAGTTCTTTATGGCCGGAAACGTGATAGAGGGAAACCAGGAGGTTACGCAGTACAATGCTCTCGGAGTTAGTGTGGACCATCCTGACTCGGTCCTGGTTGCAAACCCTTACGAGGTAGTCACCGTGCGTGAACAGGGAGCGGAAGAGGGATATGAACTGGTATTAGCCAATGCGGGTGCTAGTTTGAAGCGCGACCAGGTAGATGAGCGGGTTTTGCAGGAGGTGCGGGGAAACAACCCGGCAAGCGGTAAAAACAAGAACGGTATTATCGATTCACAGCAGGATGTGGGCGGATGGCCGGAGCTAAGATCGGCACCAGCGCCAACCGACAAAGATCAGGATGGGATGCCCGATGCCTGGGAAAAAGAGCACAAGCTGAACCCCGGTAAAAAGGAGGATGCAACGGCTTACACCTTGGACAAACAGTACACCAACATCGAAGTGTACCTGAACAGCCTCGTGAACAAAAAAGAGAAGATATGAGATTACTAACGGCCTTGTTATTCTTCCTGACCATTTTTGCCGCCCAGGCACAGCAGCAAAGGATCGTGGTGGCGCAAGACGGCAGCGGCGATTACGCCTCTATACAGGCGGCTGTGGATGCTGTCCGGGCTTTTCCGCTGGAGCGAGTAGAGATCTTCGTCAAGGATGGCGTTTACCGCGAGAAAGTGGTCATTCCATCCTGGAAGACGAGTATCTCCCTGATCGGAGAAAGCAAGGAGAACACCATCATCCGGTGGGACGATTACTCGGGCAAAGGGGATATCAACACCTTTACCTCCTATACCGTGCTGGTGCAGGGCAACGACTTCAGGGCAAAGAACATCACCTTCGAGAACAACGCGGGTCGTGTAGGCCAGGCGGTGGCCTTGCATGTGGAAGCAGACCGCTGTGTGTTTGAGAACTGTAACATCATTGGGGACCAGGATACCCTTTACGCCGGGGTAGACAGCAGCCGGCAGTATTACAAGAACTGCTACATCGAAGGGACGACAGATTTTATCTTTGGGCCAGCCACCGCCGTCTTTGAAAACTGCACCATCCACTGCAAAAAGAACTCTTACATCACGGCTGCCTCTACGCCCAAAGGGCAGGCCTTCGGCTTTGTGTTTCTCAACTGCAACATTACCGCTTCCAACGAAGCAACCAAAGTCTATCTGGGCCGTCCCTGGCGCCCCTACGCCCAGACCGTGTTTATCAACACTCAGCTAGGAGAGCACATACGGCCGGAGGGTTGGCACAACTGGAACAAGCCGGATGCGGAGAAAACAGCCTTTTATGCTGAGTACAAGTCAAACGGAGCCGGCAGCTCTCCTGCAAAGCGGGTGCCTTGGGCCAGACAACTGAAGGCAAAAGAGGTTCGCAAGTATAAGGTGGAGCAGGTACTGGCGGGGGGCGATGGCTGGCGGGGGGAATAACCTGCTGTACGCCCCTTTTTCTATTTGTTAGTGCAATCGATTGTCTTTAAGGGCAGTAGACTTGATTTATAGGTTTACAACGCAGGGACAGGAGCCAGATTTGTGACGCTGTGATAGTGATACTGCCAGAATTATATTAACTTAATTAGTATGAAGATTACCAAACTCTTTCTTCCTGTGCTGTTGTTAGCGGCCTCCGCCTGTAGTTCCGGGGGTAACCTAAACGAGACGACAGCGAGCCAAGAAACGGCTGCAACAGCCGCCGCAAAGAAACCTTACTCTGTGTGGATGGCGGACTCCGACATTAAACGAAATCCGGAAGGCTGGATGATCGACTTTAAGGAGAAACCCAAATGGGACTATACCCAAGGGCTTTTTGCGAGTGCCATCGAAAGAGTATGGGAGCGCACCGGCGATCAGCGGTACCTTAACTACATACAGGCCTTTGCAGACACCATGATCAGCGAAGACGGCACCATCCTGACCTACAAGAAAAAAGACTATAACATCGATCGTGTGAATCCGGGCAAGTTCCTGATGGAGCTCTACAAGGAGACCGGCGATAACAAGTATAAACTGGCCATAGAGGAGTTGCGCGACCAGATGCGTGCACACCCCCGCACCACCGAAGGGGGCTTCTGGCACAAGAAGATCTACCCGCACCAGATGTGGCTCGATGGGCTGTACATGGCTTCGCCTTTTCTGGCGCAGTACGCTGTGGAGTTTAACGAGCCCGCCTTATTTGACGATGTGACGAAGCAAATTATACTGGTAGACAAGCATGCCTGGGATGCCCCAAAAGGGCTTTGGCGCCACGGCTGGGACGAGAGCCGCGAGCAAAAATGGGCTGACCCGAAGACAGGACAGGCGCCGAACGTGTGGGGCCGTGCCATGGGCTGGTATGCCATGGCCCTGGTAGACGTGCTGGATTACCTGCCAGCAGACCACCCGGAAAGAGATGAGGTGCTGCAAATCACACAGAAAATGGCGAAGGCCATCGCACAGTATCAGGATGAAGAAACAGGGCTGTGGTGGCAGGTTGTGGACATGGGCGGTAAGGAGGGCAATTACCTCGAAGGCTCTGCCTCCAGCATGTTCACTTATTTTCTGGTAAAGGCTGCCAAGAAAGGCTATATCGATCAGCAATACTTGCAAACGGCACGGAAAGGCTATAGCGGCATCCTGAACAACCTGATCAAGGAGAACCCAGATGGCACCATCAGTATTACGCAGGTATGTGCCGTGGCGGGCTTGGGCGGCAACCCTTACCGCAGTGGCACCTATGAGTATTACATCAACGAAGAGCGCCGCGACAATGATCCTAAAGCCGTTGCACCCTTTATTATGGCCTCCCTGGAGTTCGAAGAGCTGAATAAAACCGCTTCCAAATAAAGACAACCGCTAATGACTATTAAGACATATACTGCTGTATTTGCGCTGTTGCTTTGCCTTGTGCTAACACACGTGCAGGCACAGCCGCAATACGATTTTGTAGTAGCCAAAGACGGAAGCGGCGACTTCAGGACAGTGCAGGAAGCCATAAACGCTGTGCCCGATTTCCGGAAGAAAGAGACAAGCATCTTTATAAAAAACGGGGTGTACAAAGAGAAGCTGGTGCTGCCGGCCTCTAAGACTCTGGTCAGGTTTATCGGCGAGGATGTAAAGCACACCATTCTGACAAACGACGACTATGCCTCCAAAAAGAACAGGTTCGGAGAGGAAATGGGAACAACCGGTTCATCCAGCTTTTTCATCTTCGGGGATGACTTCTCTGCCGAGAACATCACCTTCGAGAATTCGGCAGGCCCGGTAGGGCAGGCCGTGGCGGTACGCATAGACGGGGACAAGGTCATGTTCACCAACTGCCGCTTCCTGGGTAATCAGGACACGCTGTACCCGCATGGCGAGAAGAGCCGGCAGTACTATAAGAACTGCTACATAGAGGGTACCACCGATTTTATCTTTGGCTGGTCTACCGCTGTGTTTGAGAATTGCGAGATCTATTGCAAAGAGGGCGGGAGCTACATCACGGCTGCTTCTACACTGGAGGAAACGCCTTATGGCTTTGTTTTTCTGAACTGCCGCATTACAGGCGACGCGCCTGCCAACTCTTATTTCCTGGGCAGGCCATGGCGGCCTTATGCCAAGACAGTGTTTCTGAACTCCTACATGGGAGACCAGATCAAACCCGAAGGCTGGCACAATTGGAACAAGCCGAATGCCGAGAAGACCTCTTACTATGCGGAACACGGTTCCAAAGGGCCCGGAGCCAACGCCGCTGCAAGGGTCAAGTGGTCGCATCAGTTGTCGAAAGAGCAGGCAAACAAGTATACACTGGCCAACATCTTCGATGGCTGGATACCTGGCAAGCCAAGTGAGACAGCAAGCAAGTAGGCCTTTAATACAAGTATACATTACCCAAACAAGCCTTACAGATGAGTAATTACCGCTTATTACGTATCCCAGTCTTTGTTGCCTCCTTTGTTTGTTGTTGCTCCTGTTCTACGGTTGCCCAACACCAGGTACAGGGTAAGGTCCCCACAGTAGAGAATGGGCTCTCTAAGGTGTGGGTAGCGGACCAAGGCAACGGCACTTATCAGAACCCGGTACTGCACGCCGATTATTCGGATCCGGACGTGTGCCGTGTGGGGGATGATTACTATATGACCTCCTCCAGCTTTAACGCGGTTCCCGGCCTGCAGATCCTGCACTCGAAGGACCTGGTGAACTGGAAGATCATTGGCTATGCCCTGGATAAGATAACCCCTGCAGATCACTTCGCTGTACCACAGCATGGCAACGGCGTCTGGGCACCTGCTATTCGCCACCACAACGGGGAGTTCTACATTTACTGGGGAGACCCGGACTTCGGCATTTACATGGTGAAAACCAGGGACCCGGCAGGTGACTGGGAAGACCCGGTGCTTGTAATGGAGGGAAAAGGCCTGATTGACTCCTGCCCGCTTTGGGATGAGGACGGAAACGCGTACCTGGTGCATGCCTATGCGGGTAGCCGTGCTGGTATCAAAAGCGTGCTGGCCGTGAACAAGATGAATCCGGAAGGTACCAAGGTGCTGGATGAGGGCGTAATCGTGTTCGACGGCCACGAGAACCACCCGACGGTGGAAGGCCCCAAGTTCTACAAGCACAACGGCTATTACTACATTTTTGCTCCCGCCGGAGGGGTAGCCACAGGTTGGCAACTCGTGCTGCGCTCTAAGAACGTGTATGGTCCTTACGAAGAGAAAATCGTGATGGACCAGGGCAAAACAAGCGTAAACGGCCCGCACCAGGGCGCTTGGGTAAACACCCCGACAGGCGAAGACTGGTTCCTGCACTTTCAGGACATGGAGGCCTACGGGCGGGTAGTGCACCTGCAGCCCATGGTCTGGAAAAACGGATGGCCGGTAATTGGCGAGGACAAAGACGGGAACGGCACTGGCCAGCCTGTTATGGCCTATAAAAAGCCGAACGTTGGCAAAACACACACTCACGCTACTCCTGCAGATTCGGATGAGTTTGAGGCGAACAAATTGGGCTTGCAGTGGCAGTGGCACGCCAACCCCAAGGCTACCTGGGCCTTCCCGATGGCCAATAAAGGTAAACTGCGCCTCTATACAGATCAGCTGCCAGAGAACTATAAGAACTTCTGGGACGTGCCCAACCTGCTGCTGCAGAAGTTCCCTGCCGAAACCTTTACAGCCACCACAAAACTGAGCTTTACACCAAACGAAAAGCTGGAGAACGAGCGCACAGGCCTTATTGTGATGGGGGAGGACTATGCCCACCTGTCGCTTGTAAGCAAAAAGGACGGGCTTTACCTGGCCTATAGTACTGTAGCGGATGCGCGTAAGGGAACGCCGGAAACACAGCAACTACTCGGTAAGCTCAAGGGCCAGGAGGTGTACCTCCGGGTGGCAGTGGACAAGGGAGCCCGCTGTCAGTTCAGCTATAGCGAAGACGGCCAGAACTTCAAGCCAGTGGGCAGCGCCTTTACGGCGGTGCCAGGCCGCTGGATAGGCGCTAAGGTAGGCCTCTTTGCCGTGCGCCAGGACAAGATAAACGACTCCGGTTACGCTGATGTCGACTGGTTTAGAGTCACGCCTAATGAATCATCTACTTTTCAAAGTAAGAAATAAGTACCAATGCATATGAATATCAAACGCACTTCTGTTAACCGGTTCCTTTTGCTTGTAGGCCTGGCCGGTGCCTTAAACGTTTCCTGCCAGCGCCAGCCTGTGGCACAGGCTCCGGCAGCTGTTTCCACAGCAAGCCATACTACCGCCTCCTCAACCCAAAACAGGATCGCCGCTATGTATGAAGGTCTGGAATTTGACATGCCCAGGGTACAGGAGCCCTCCTTTCCAAACTATAGCGTCAGTATCACAGACTTTGGTGCGGTAGGCGATGGTCTTACCAAAAACACAGAAGCGTTCGAAAGGGCTATTGCCGATGTGGCTGCCAAAGGGGGCGGCAAGGTAGTGATCCCGCGCGGCATGTGGCTGACAGGCCCCATCGTGCTGAAGAGCAACATCAACCTGTATGCAGAAGACGGTGCGATGGTGATATTCAGTAAGGACTTTGATGATTACCCGCTGGTAGCCACCAGCTTCGAGGGCCTCGATACGTACCGCTGCCAGTCGCCGATCTCGGGTAGAGGCCTGGAGAACGTGGCGATCACAGGCAAAGGTACCTTTGACGGCTCGGGCGATGCCTGGAGACCGGTTAAGAAAAGCAAGCTGACCGACTCCCAGTGGAAGAAGCTGGTGAAATCGGGGGGAGTGCTAAGCGACGATGGCAAGGTATGGTATCCGTCGGAAAGCTCTAAGCGAGGAGACACCGCCGGCAACTTTAACGTGCCGGATTATGACAGGAAAGAGCAGTTTGAGACCGTAAAGGACTTTATGCGCCCCGTGATGGTAAGCCTGGTGGAATGTAATAAAGTACTGCTGGACGGGCCAACTTTCCAGAACTCACCGGCCTGGAACCTGCACCCACTCATGAGCGAGAACGTGATCCTCCGCAACCTGAACGTACGGAACCCCTGGTACTCACAGAACGGCGACGGGCTGGACCTGGAGTCTTGTAAAAATGCGCTGATCTACGATAATACATTCGATGTGGGGGACGATGCCATCTGTATCAAGTCTGGTAAGAATGAGGACGGGCGCAGAAGAGGCATGCCAACGGAGAACGTGATCATCAAAAACAACACCGTGTACCACGGGCACGGTGGCTTTGTGGTTGGCAGTGAAATGTCGGGTGGCGTGAAGAACGTGCACGTATCGGACTGTACTTTTATGGGCACTGACATTGGCTTGCGCTTTAAAAGCACCCGTGGCAGAGGCGGCGTGGTGGAGAACATCTACATTTCTAACATCGACATGATTGACATTCCGACAGAGGCCATCAGCTTTAACTTGTTCTATGGCGGTAACTCGCCTGTGCTGGAAGAGGGGCAAAGCGCAGACACTGAGGCCAGGGTAGAGGAATTAGTACCGGTAACAGAGGAGACACCCTCTTTTAAAGACATTTACATGAAGAACATCCGGGTGGCTGGCGCTGAGCAGGCACTGGCGCTGCAAGGGCTGCCGGAGATGAACCTGAAGAACGTGCGCCTGGAAAATGCTGTGCTGAAAGCGAAAAAAGGCATCACGGCTGTAGACGCTGACGGAATACAGCTGAAAAACGTGAAAGTGCTGACAGAGCAAGGGCCGGCCCTGACCATCTATAACAGTAAGAACATAGAGGTAAACGGGCTGACTTATAAAGAGACACAGGAGCCAATTGTGAAAGTACTGGGGCCGCTCACACAGAACATAAAGCTGGAGCGCAAGGACTTTAAAGACTCCGCCAAGCAGGTATCTAAAGGAAGAGACCTGAGTAACACGGCCTTATCCATGGAGTAATCATCAAAGCAGCATTCAGCTGTATGCTGTTTTTAATCTTCCTGTACAAAGCGAAATTGGTTTCAACTAGGCTCTCTAACGATTGGGCATATGAACAGGAACAGTTTAAATGATTGTACGCAGGTAAGCCAATCAAGACACGTGTTGATACGTCCTATGCTTTCGGTAGCGCTGCTGCTCCTCTGCAGCGCTTCTTTTACTGGTTATGCCGGGCAATGCCGCAATGCTGGTCCCGTTAACACGGCCAATGCAGCGCTAGCCAGAACTGTTGAGCCAGTTAGGTGGAGCAGGGCATTGCTTAAGCGGGATAAGAAATGGTATTCCTCTTCTGAGGCAGTTCGCATTGCTGATAATCTCTTGCTTTATCAGCGCGATAATGGGGGGTGGAACAAGAATACGGACATGGCAAAGCCCCTCTCTCGGGAGGAGGAGAAGGCGCTACAGGCACCGGCTGAAAAGGGGGGTGTAGCTACGATAGACAACGGCGCCACCTTTACTCAGATGGAGTATCTGGCCAGGGTATACGAGGCAACCGGCCAGCAAAAGTACAAGGAGGGCTTTTTACGTGGGCTGGATTACCTACTGGAAGCGCAGTACGACAATGGCGGTTGGCCGCAGTTTTACCCGATTCGGAAAGGCTATTACGAGCACATCACGTTTAACGATGGCGCCATGATGGGGGTAATGCAACTGCTCCGCAATGTGGCCCTGAACAAGGCGCCTTACGCCTTTGTAGATGCGCCACGAAAAGAGCTGTCAGCAAATGCTGTAGAAAAAGGGCTCGATGTTATTCTCAAGTCACAGGTTAAGGTAAACGGGAAGTTGACCGCATGGTGTGCACAGCACAATCATATAACGCTGGCTCCCGCTAATGCCCGTGCTTATGAGCTGGTTTCACTTAGTGGTGGGGAAAGCTTGGGAATTATCAAATACCTGATGGCGCTTGAGAAGCCAAGCCCCGAAGTCATCCGAGCCGTAGATGCTGCTGTCTCCTGGACAAATCAAGTGAAAATTACCGGCATCCGGTTAAAGTGGATAAAGGATGCTACCACGCATACTGAACGTGACCGCATAGTGGTAACGGACCCAACGGCACCACCGCTTTTAGCCCGCTTTTATGAGATCGGAACAAACAAGCCCATGTTTGTCGGCCGGGATGGCATTGTGCATGAGAAGCTCGCGGAGATAGAGCAGGAGCGAAGGTCAGGTTACAGTTGGTATATAGCGTTTTCGCAGGAGTTGGTCGAGCAGGATTATCCGGCATGGAAGCGGAAATGGGCAGTTACAGAATAAGTTTTTCCAAGATGAATAAGAAAATAACATATCTGATTAAGGCTGTACAGTGGGCCCTGCTTGCTGTGCTTGTACTTCCACTGATGAGTTATGTGCAGAAAAAAGAATCCACTATTTTCCTGGTAGGGGACTCTACCGTAGCCGATAAACCCTATGCGAAGGGTAACCCGGAAAAGGGCTGGGGACAGGTGTTCCCGCTGTACCTGCAGGAGGGCGTGAGGGTGGAAAACCATGCGGTGAATGGCCGTAGCACCAAGAGCTTCCGCGACGAAGGCCGCTGGGATAAAGTACTGCAAAAGCTCAGGAAAGGCGATTACGTGATCATCGAGTTTGGGCATAACGACCAGAAAAGTGAAGACCCGAAGCGCTATGCCGCGCCGGAAACAGACTACCGCCAGAACCTGGAACGCTATATTGCCGAGACCCGTGCCAAAGGTGCCATACCCGTACTGGCTACCCCCATTGTGCGCCGCAAGTTCGAGAACGATCAGCTGGTAGACACGCATGGCAAGTACCCGGAAGTGGTGAGAGCCGTAGCGGCAGCGCAGCAGGTCCCTTTACTGGACCTGGAAAAGCGCACCAGAGAACTGGTGTCGCGCTACGGAGCGGAAAAGTCTAAAGCGCTGTACCTGCACCTGGAGCCAAATGAGTACGAGTCCCTGCCACAAGGCCGCACAGACGACACCCACCTCTCGGCCTATGGTGCTTTCCGGGTAAGTGATCTGGTGGCAGAGGAGCTACAGCAGAACCTGCCGGAGGTAGCTAAGTACCTGAAGAAGTAGAGCCAGAAAGCACGGCAAGTAAATGGCCAAACATGACGCAATCGTCGGCTTGTGCCTCTACTGTAACTCCAGTGCCTCCACCTTTATTCAGCTACTTCAGCACAAGCGGACGCTTGCGCTACAACTACATAAACTTAGATTTTACAAGCCTCTACTATGAACAAGAGATACAGTGCCGTCCTACTTTTGCTTTGCTGCCTTGTCTTCGCAGCATTTTCACCTTCTAAAAAGAAACCTGTTAAGGTCTACCTGATCGGCGATTCTACGGTAGCGGATTACACAGGCAACTACGACGAAAAGGACTATAGGAAGGAACGCTACCCGATTGCCGGCTGGGGACAAGTGTTCCAGCCTTTCATGAGCTCCGATAGCCTTTCTCAGATCCGCAACATCATTAAAGCAGACAGCGTGATCGTGCTAAATAAGGCAAGAGGTGGACGTAGCACGCGTACTTTTTTTGAGGAAGGCCGTTGGTCGGAAGTATACAAAGCACTGCAAAAAGGGGACGTGGTGATGATGCAGTTCGGCCACAACGATGCTGCTGAGAACAAGCCAGAACGCTACACGAATGTGAATGCCTACAAAGAGTACCTGCGACTGTACGTGAACCAGGCCCGGCAGAAAGGTGCCCTGCCCATCATCCTCACACCCGTTAACCGCAACTACCCCTGGAAAGACGGCAAGCTGAGCAGCGTGCACGGCGAGTATCCGCAGGCAGCAAAGGATGTAGCCAAAGAACTGAATGTGCCACTAATTGACCTCACACAACTTTCTATTGATGCCTTCACCGCGAAAGGACAGGACTACGTGACCAACCATTACTTCATGAACCTGCCTGCGGGTAAGTATGAGGCCTATCCAGAGGGGGAGAAGGACAACACGCACTTCCAGCCGGAGGGTGCCAGAGCCGTGGCGCAACTGGTGTTTAATGGTATGAAGCAGCTGAAGATAACAGAGGCTTCGGCGAAGAAATAGTGCCCCTATAATCAGTAGTTTATACTTCACTGTAGAGAGACGAGTCCCTGGCTGCAGTGTCTTAGTAATACAAAAACATGATGAACAGCAGTCCTAAACTCCTCCTCCTAGTCCTGTGCCTGTTGTGCCACGGCACTTTTGCACAGTCACCCGGCAAAACGGCCCTGAAGCTGTGGTATGATGAGCCCGCCGCCAACTGGAATGAGGCACTGCCTATCGGGAACGGGCGCATTGGGGCAATGGTGTTCGGTACACCGGCACGGGAGCATTTGCAGCTGAACGAAGAAACAGTGTGGGCCGGGGAACCGGGTAACAACGTAAACGAGGCTCTGAACAGCGCTCTGCCCGAGATCAGAAGACTGATCTTTGAGGGTAAGTATAAAGAAGCGCATGACCTCGCCCTGGAGCGGGTGCCGCGCCACGCCCCCGCACACCTCAACTATGGAATGCCTTACCAGCCAGTGGGCGACTTATACCTTTCCTTTCCAGGCCATGAATCCGCCACAGCCTATTACCGTGACCTGAACATTGAGCAGGCCATCGCCTCTGTTTCTTACAAAGTAAGTGGCGTGACTTACACCCGGGAGATATTTTCTTCTTTCCCGGACGAGGTCATCATCATCCGGCTTACCGCCGATAAGCCTAAGAGCATTACCTGTACCCTGAGCATGGACAGCCCACAGCTGAAGCACGAGGTAAAGGCGGCGCAAAATCAACTGGTGCTGCGTGGCACGTCCGGGGATGTGGATAACAAGAAGGGGAAAGTGAATTTCCAGGCACAGGTGCAGCCCATGGTAAAAGGCGGCAAAGTATCTATGCAAGAAAACGCACTGGACATCGCTGGCGCAGACGAGGCCATCATCTACGTTTCCATGGGCACTAATTTTAAAAGCTACCACGACCTGAGCGGAAACGAAGCAGAGAGAACGGCAAAGTTCCTGACTGATGCTACCAGGAAGAAGTATGAAAAAGCCCGCCAGGCACACATCGATAGCTATCAAAAGTACTTTGACCGGGTGTCGCTTCATTTGGGTGTGACGGAGGCGGTAGAGAAGCCCACTGATGAACGGCTGGCCGCTTTCGCCTCGGGCAAGGATCCGCACCTGGCGGCACTCTACTTCCAGTTCGGACGTTACCTGCTCATCTCCAGCTCACAGCCCGGCACACAACCGGCCAACCTGCAGGGCATCTGGAACGATAAAGTCGCCCCGCCCTGGGACAGCAAGTATACCGTCAATATCAACACAGAGATGAATTACTGGCCAGCTGAGGTGACTAATCTGGCGGAGATGCACCAGCCGCTTTTCGCCATGATCAAGGATCTGTCGGAGACAGGACGGGAGAGTGCCCGTGTGATGTATAAGGCCCGGGGTTGGAACATGCACCACAACACCGACATCTGGCGCATGACCGGACCTATTGACGGGGCTTTTTATGGACTCTGGCCGATGGGTGGGGCCTGGCTTACGCAGCATATCTGGCAGCACTACCTCTTTACGGGCGATCAAAAGTTTCTGCAGGAGATGTACCCGGTGTTGAAGGGCGCCGCCCTGTTTTACGCTGATGTGCTACAGGAGGAGCCGGAGCACAGATGGCTGGTAGTTGTGCCATCCATGTCGCCGGAGAACAAGCACGAGAGCGGTGTATCCATTGCCGCCGGCACCACCATGGACAACCAGCTGGTGTTTGACACATTCTCCAACCTCATCCGCGCCTCAGAGGTGCTGGGCCAAGACAAAACCTTTGCCGACAGCCTGAGGATGATGCGCGACAGACTACCGCCAATGCAGGTGGGCCAGCACGGACAACTGCAGGAGTGGATGCAGGATTGGGACAGAACCGATGATAAGCACCGCCACGTGTCGCACCTCTACGGCCTGTTCCCGAGCAACCAGGTTTCGCCTTTCAGCCACCCTCAACTGTTTGATGCTGCCCGAACCTCCCTGGTATACCGGGGCGATAAATCCACCGGCTGGTCGATGGGCTGGAAAGTGAACCTGTGGGCAAGGCTGCTGGACGGTAACCGTGCTTATAAGCTCATCCAGGACCAACTGACACCAGCCGGATACGCAGATAAAGGAGAAGGCGGCGGCACCTACCCGAACCTGTTCGACGCGCACCCGCCCTTCCAGATCGATGGTAACTTCGGTTGTACCTCCGGCATGGCTGAAATGCTGGTGCAAAGCCATGATGGCGCCTTGCACCTCTTGCCGGCGCTGCCCGATGCCTGGCCTTCCGGAGATGTGAAAGGTCTGGTGGCAAGAGGCGGTTTTATAGTGGATATGAGCTGGGAGAATGGCAGAGTCAAGACACTGGCGATAACTTCTACGCTCGGTGGCAACTGCCGCATCAGAACAGCAGCACCTTTGGCCTTAGCCGGAAAAGGGGAGCTGAAACGGGCCGAAGGAGAGAATCCTAACTTCTTTTACCAGCAGGCAAACATCAAAAAGCCAATTATAAACAGCAACATGGATGTAGAGGCCGTTGCTGCAGTGGATGTGCTGGCGTATGATTTGCCAACCGGGAAAGGGAAGACCTACCGTTTAGTTTTAAAATAAACAGCTACAAAAGCAGAAGATATGCATATGTTAAAGAGAAGTAGGGCAAAACTAGTACTCTCCTTCTGCCTGGCAGGCAGCCTGCTGGCTTGCTCGGGAAAGGGCGATGAGGCGGGAACAGACGACCCGCAGCCAGAGCCGGTAAGTGACATCAGCCCGAATACCAGACCGGAAGGAGAGGCGATCGCCTTTCCGGGGGCAGAGGGATTTGGCAAAATGACTACCGGCGGCAGAGGGGGGAAAGTATACATCGTCTCGAACCTGAACGATTCCGGTGCTGGCAGCCTGCGGGAGGCCATCAATGCCTATGGGGCCCGTACGATTGTCTTCGCTGTCTCTGGCACCATCGATCTCAAATCTTCGCTTACGATTCGCAACGGAGACCTCACCATTGCCGGGCAGTCTGCCCCGGGTGAGGGCATTTGCCTGCGCAACTATCCGGTTACCTTGGCTGCTGATAACGTGATTGTGCGTTATATACGCTTCCGGATGGGAGACACTAAAGGCGTGGAAGGCGATGCCTTTAGTGGGAAAGGCCAGAAGGGCATTATGATCGACCACTGCTCCATTAGTTGGGCTACGGATGAGGTCGCTTCTTTTTATGACAACGAGAACTTCACGCTGCAGTGGAGCATTATTTCGGAGAGCCTGAACGAGTCGGTGCATACCAAAGGGGCGCATGGTTACGGGGGCATCTGGGGTGGTATGGGTGCTTCGTTCCACCATAACCTGTTGGCGCACCACAACAGCCGTAACCCCCGCTTTAATGGTTCGCGCTACCACGGCCAGCCTACAAAAGAGATCGTGGACTTCCGAAACAACGTGATCTATAACTGGAGTGGCAACAGTTCTTATGGGGGAGAGGAAGGCAACCAGAACATGGTGAACAATTACTACAAAGCGGGCCCGGCCACCTCTTCCTCAAAGAGCAGCCGAATCATTAACCCTTCCAGCCCTTACGGGAAGTTTTATGTAACGGGCAATTATGTGGCGGGCAACGCCACGGTGAGTGCCGACAACTGGAACGGGGGCGTACAGGGCGCGACTGCCAGCGAGGTGAAAGCAGAACAGGCTTTTGCGGCAACAGCCATACCCGAGCAAAGTGCGACTGCTGCCTATGAGGAAGTGCTGAATAAAGCAGGTGCCAGCCTCCAGCGCGATGCCGTGGATGCTCGAATAGTAGCCGATGTAAGAGCAGGCACAGGTGCTTATGGGAAGAACAGCAATGGCATTATCGATTCACAGGAAGAAGTGGGGGGCTGGCCAGAACTACTATCCGAAGCGGCGCCAGTGGATGCAGACAAGGACGGCATGGCGGATGCCTGGGAAAACCAGCACGGCCTGAACCCGAAGGAGCCCAAAGATGCCCTCTACTATAAAAAAGGTACGCCTTATACTTTTCTGGAAGTTTACTTAAACAGCTTAGTGGAGTAGAAACCTGCTGTGCTGGTTAGAGCCAAAATGGACGAGCCAACCAAAACAAAAGACTGGAGGCGACTAACACAAAGATGGCCTGCTGGATTATTGGGCGTAACAACAGAAAGCCTTACAGCCGCTGACACCTGCCTTATGAAAGTGACACATCAACCTTAAAATACACTTGGATAGCCTTCTAAAGCTGCAGGTGAACTCCTAAAACAACTGTTTGGAGTCTCAAACTTTACCCTGAACATGCACAGTAATTCTTCCCGTACTTATACTTTCGTCAGAAGCCTTGCTCTGAGCTTTATGCTTGCCCTCGCCTGTCGTGCGGGTTATGCCCAACAGGTTACCTCGGACGTGGCTAACTTTTACCCCTTGCTGGATGCCTATGCGGGCAAACGCAGCCCTAGCTTGTCTTACCTGGCAAAGGATTGGAAGCACACCGAAAAGTGGCGGAAAGTCGGGAGAGCAAAACTACAGGAACTGCTGGCTTTTGAACCTGAAAAGGCCCCGCTGAACACCGAGATCCTCAGCACTACTAAACGGGATGGTTATACGCAGTACCTGGTCCGGTACAACCTGAATGCGCTGCAGAAAACAGAGGCCTTCTTATTGGTGCCGGATAACCTGACTAAGCCCACACCCGCCGTGATCGCCCTGCATGACCATGGGGGCTTCTACTACTTCGGTAAAGAGAAGCACACTTATACAGACAATCAACCGGACATACTCAAAGCGTACGTGCAAGACCTGTACGAGGGGAGGTACTATGCTGATGAGCTGGCCAAACGCGGTTTTGTGGTGCTTTGCCCGGATGCCATTTACTTCGGTTCCCAAAAGATAAACCCGGCGCAACTGGTAAATTCGAAAGGATACTTCGAGAAGGTCGAGGGGGTAGAAGAAAGCGAGCGTATCAGGACATTTAACAAGCAGGTGGCAGGCCTAAACGAAGTAGCGATGAACAAAACCATCCTTGCCTCGGGTACTACCTGGCTCGGCATCATCGCCCAAAACGACAGGGTAGCGGTGGACTTCCTGCTATCCCGCCCTGAGGTAGACCCGGAGCGGATTGGCTGCGTCGGGCTCTCCCTGGGCGGCTTGCGCAGTACGTACTTATTTGGGCTCGACCCGAGAATAAAAACGGGGGTAGTGGCTGCCTTTTCTACTACGTATGAAGAGATGCTACAGCAGCACGCGCACCACACCTGGATGATGTACGTACCACGGCAGAACGAATTCCTGGATTTGCCAGACGTAGCCTCGTTGAATGCCCCGCGCCCGCTTATGGTGATGAACTGCAGGCAGGACAAGCTTTTCAGTATAGCGGGCATGCAGGCAGCTGAGCAAAAGTTGGCGGGGGTTTACAGCAGAATGAAAGCGCCGGATAAGTTCACCGCCAGGTATTATGACGAGCCCCATTCCATGACGATCGAAATGCAGGAAGATGCCATGGCTTGGCTGGAGAAGTGGCTGAAGTAAAACAACTGCCTCTTTCAACACTATCCTGACCTTATGAAACTAGAACACTTTGCATTGAATGTAGAAGCCCCTTTGGCCATGGCTATTTGGTACGTCGAGCACCTGGGCCTGCAAGTGGTGCGGCAAATGGAGGAAGCACCTTATACTACTTTTCTGGCCGATGATAGCGGCAGAATTATGATCGAGGTCTACCGAAACCCGGCCAACGAAGTGCCACCCTACCGGGAGATGAACCCACTGCTGGTGCACCTGGCCTTTGTGTCGGAGGACCCGGATAAAGACAGAGCGCGCTTGCTGCAAGCGGGTGCAAGTCTGGCTTCAGACCAGAAACTGGAGGACGGCTCTCACCTGGTTATGCTTCGCGACCCCTGGGGCCTGGCCGTACAGCTTTGCAAGCGAGGCGTGCCCATGCTAAAGGCAGAAGAGGTTAAAGCTTAACCACCAGAAAATGTACGAAGCCTGCCGCCCAGCTTGGGCTAAAAAACCTTAGCGGAGCCGTAGCAAACCCTTGCATATACTTTCTGATAATACCTATATCAATTGGTTCTTGTGCGCTAAGCTTATTTCCCTCCCTGGTTTTTATCTTGTAGGGAAAGTTCGTCATGCCTTTTAGCCCCAACAGGCAATATGTTTGTAGACCCACTTCCGAATCCTTCTGAGCTCCAGCGGAGCGACATATTAAGGACAACTGTTAGCAGGTTGCCGCGCTGGGACTTTCTTTAAAAATCAGTTATGAAAGGCCTTACCGTTTTTCCCTACAAGTTTAGCTCCAAGAAGGGGCTGGGGGCAATGCCGTTAACTTAGCCACCTTGCTGCCGTTGCTGTTTTAATTTTAAAGCTTCTTATACAGCTGCCAGTTCAGCCGTCATAAATTCTTCTACTTTATCCACCATGTCGGGAGAGCCGATTACCAGTGGGCAGCGTTGGTGAAGTTCTACAGGGTCCTTGTCCAGTATGCGTTCTGAACCGTCGGTGGCTTTTCCTCCGGCTTGCTCTATGAGCAGCGCCAGGGCATTGCACTCGTACACCAACCGCAATTTACCGTTAGGAGACTTGGCTGTAGGCGGATAAAGGTAGATCCCGCCCTTTAACAGGTTTCGGTGGAAGTCAGCGACCAGCGAGCCAATATAGCGTGCTGAATAATTCTGCTCTTTGCAGTAGTTCAGATAGCCCTTGATACCATCGGGGAAGCTGTGCACATTGCCTTCGTTGCAGGAGTAGATCCTGCCTGTACGCGGAATCTTTATGTCCGGGTGGGACAGGAAGAACTCGCCAAGCGAGGGCTCGTACGTAAAGCCGTTTACACCACACCCTGTGGTATAAACCAACATGGTAGAAGAGCCATAAATCACATAACCGGCTGCTACTTGTCTGGTGCCGTTTTGCAGGCAGTCTTCCAGGGTGCCGTCCTCGCCTGTATCAGACAGCCTTCTGTAAATGGAGAAGATCGTACCGATCGCCACGTTCACGTCAATGTTGGAAGAACCGTCCAGCGGGTCCATCGCGACAATGTACTTGCCCTTGGTATTGCCTGTCTGTATCACCCCGTCCTCCTCTTCAGAGATAATGGTACAAACTTCGCCGCCATTGCGCAGGGCCCGGATGAACCTGATGTTAGCGATTACGTCCAGTTTCTGCTGTTCCTCGCCCTGTACGTTCTGCTGGCCGTAAGCACCTGTAATCCCCAGTAAGCCGGCCCTGTTAATCTCCCTGTTCACAATTTTTGCGGCCAGCGCAATATCCCGTAGCAGTTGCGACAGTTCTCCGGTGGCAAAGGGAAAGTCCTCCTGCTTTCGCATAATGAACCTGTCGAGTGTGGTGCCTACAGGTAATGCCAGTTCGTCCTTCATGTTATGTCCGTTATAGTGTTAGCGATATCAAACCCGATACGGAGCTTTGGCTCAGTTGTCTTTTCTTCCTGTGGCACGTGCTCTTGAGCTGACAGGCCTGGCCATAAAAAGTAGCGCTAACCTGTCAGTAGTTCCCTTGCTTATAGCGAAATGCCTCTCTTCCAGGGGATAAAATCGTCCTGGTCGAGCTGCTGCGCCTTTGTTTTGATGTTGCCACTGGCTACCTCTATGATAAAGTCCAGCATCTCGGCGCCCATTTCCTCAATGGTTTTCTCTCCGGCGATCACAGGCCCGGTGTCTACATCAATGATATCCGGCATGCGCTGCGCTAACTTGGTGTTAGAGGATACCTTGATAACAGGGGTAACCGGGTTACCCGTTGGCGTGCCCAAACCCGTTGTGAAAAGGATGATGTTGGCGCCCGAGCCTGCCATGGCCGTTGTGCTTTCTACGTCGTTACCAGGGGTACAGAGCAGTGTTAAGCCTGGCTTGGTCACATACTCGGTATAATCCAGCACATCTACCACAGGAGAGGTGCCCCCTTTTTTTGCGGCCCCTGCCGATTTGATGGCATCTGTGATCAGGCCGTCTTTGATGTTACCCGGGCTAGGGTTCATGTCAAAACCAGAGCCTACAGCCTCGGCAGCATGGGCATAAGCCCGCATCAGGTGGGCAAAGCGTTCTGCGGCTTTTTCGTCCACGCAACGGTTGATTAGTTCCTGCTCCACGCCGCAAAGCTCGGGGAACTCAGACAGGATAGACTTACCGCCCAGGGCCACGACCAGGTCAGAGGCCTGCCCTACGGTAGGGTTGGCAGAAATACCCGAGAAACCATCGGAGCCACCACACTCCAGGCCAATCACCAGCTTGCTCAGCGGCGCCGGCTGTCGTTCTTCTTTGTTTGCCTCTACCAGGCCCAGGAAAGTTTGCTTGATTGCCCGGGACAGCAACTCCTGCTCCGTACCTTCTTGCTGCTGCTCCAGAACGATCAGGGGCTTAGAGAAGTTGGGGTTAAGGGCTCTTAGCTTTTCCTCCAGGATATACGTCTGGGCATTCTGGCAGCCCAGGCTCAGCACAGTGGCACCGGCCACGTTAGGGTTATGGATGTAACCGGCCAGCAGGGCGCAAAGGGCGTCAGAGTCCTGGCGGATGCCGCCACAGCCTCCTTCGTGTGTCAGGAACTTAATACCGTCTATATTGTCGAACAGGCGCTTTTGTGCGTTACTGCTATAGCCCTGCAAAGGAAGTTGCTCAATTTCGTCTAGCTTGCCCTCCTGGTACAGGGCTACCATTTGCTGTACGTAAGACTTATAAAGGTCCTGGCGTCCAAAGCCCAGCTCTTCCAGAAAGGCTTGCTTGATGATGTTAACGTTGCGGTTTTCGCAGAATACCAGCGGAATCACCAACCAATAGTTCGCGGTGCCCACCTGTCCGTCCTCGCGGTGATAGCCCATAAATGTCTTATCGGTCCACTTAGAAACATCAGGCGCCTGCCACTCCAACGTCTTGGTTTTGCCGCTAAACGCGGAGGCCTGGTGCTTCACGTTCTCGGTAGAGATGCGGGCACCAGCAGGTATCAGCTCCACCGCTTTGCCTACGAGGGTGCCGTACATGATAATCTCTTCTCCAGGGGCCATGTCCTGTTGCGCAATTTTATGCTTGGCCGGAATATCCTCGATCAAAGAAAGGGCTACGCTATCATAAGCAATTGCTTCTCCGGCCAGCAGGTCTGCAAGTGCCACCAGCACATTATCGTTTGGATGTACTTTTAGTATCTTGTGTGACATAGTTAAAGGGCTTATCTGTGCAATCGATTGCACTTATGCAAATAATATAAAATATTTAGAGAAACAGAAATTAAAAGGGTAAAAATATTGAGTAGAAAGCTCCTATTTTTAGGGTGTACCCGCGGTTGCACAAAAGGTTTCTGCCTTTTATCTAAAATCGGGCTAGTTGTTTTTTCATCTCACATCTTATAAACAAAACAGGTTATGTTAGAGCAGTTCTCATTGAAAGATAAAGTAGTGGTGATTACTGGGGCTACCGGTGTGCTAGGAGAGGCCTTTGCCCTTGCTGTCGCCAGAGCCGGGGCAAAAGTGGCGGTGCTGGGCCGTAACAGGGAGCGTGCCATGGCCCGTGTTACAGCAATAGAATCTTTTGGGGGAGAGGCAATAGCCGTCCTGGGCGACGTGCTGGACGAGACAGCCATGGTTCGTGCCAGGGAGGAGGTGCTAAGCACATGGGGTACGGTGGATGGCTTGGTGAACGCGGCCGGAGGTAATATACCGGGGGCTACTATCTCCCCTGATCAGGACCTTTTTGCAGCAAAAATAGAAGATACCCGCCAGGCGGTTGACCTGAACTTATTTGGCACCGTAATCCCCACGCAGGTCTTTGGAAAGGTGATGGCCGAAAAGGGCAAAGGCTCTGTTGTGAACATATCCTCCATTACGGGGCAGCGCCCCTTAACAAGAGTATTAGGCTACACCCTGGCTAAAACGGCGATTGATGCCTACACCAAATGGATGGCCGTAGAGCTTGGTTTACGCTACGGAGACGGCATCCGGGTGAATTCTTTAGCGCCGGGAGTGTTCCTGACAGAGCAGAACAGAAACCTGCTGCTGGACAAGGAAGGAAACTATACCGACAGGGCCCAGAAGTTTGTGACGAACACCCCTTTTCAGCGCCTGGGAAACCCCGAGGAGCTGACAGGAACTCTGATCTACCTGTTGAGTGACGCCTCCAGATTTGTAACAGGGGAGACGCTACTTGTGGATGGCGGGTTCAGTGCTTTTAGTGGCGTGTAGGGGTAACAATGTAGCATTGAGATAGGAAAAATTAGCACGGGTGTATAAAAAAGGCAGTTGCTAAAGCGTAGCAACTGCCTTTTTCTGCTAAAGCATAAGGTTAGCCTTTATGCCTTTACCAACTCCAGCTTGTTAAGCTCTTCTGTGATAAAGTTTATCTCGTCCTGGCTCAGCTTCACGTGAATGGCCTTGGCATTTTGCGTAGCCTGCGCCGCATTTCGGGCGCCCACCAAGGCGATAGTGATACCTGGCTGTTCTACTGTCCAGCGGATAACCAGTTGGGCCAGCGTCGCGTTCTTCTCGTCGGCCAGCGGCTTTATCTTTTGCAGGAACTCATCCGTGCGCTTCAGGTTATCGTCTTTAAAGAAATACAGGTTGGCACGGTGGTCGCCTTCGCTGAACGTATAGCCTGGCTTCATCTTGCCCGTTAACAGGCCGCGCTCCAGTGGGCTGTAAGCCAGAATGGACTTGTTGTTCTCCAGGCAGTAAGGCACCACGTCTGCTTCTATGTCGCGCTTTACCATGCTGTAGGGCACCTGGTTCGACACCAGCTTCACGTATTTCTCGGCCTCCTGCATCTGTGCCACATTGTAGTTACACACGCCGGCCTGCCGTACTTTTCCTTCTTTGATCAGTTGCGCTACCGTTTCCATCGTTTCCTCGATAGGCGTAGTGGGATCTGGCCAGTGAATCTGGTAGAGGTCGATATAATCGGTGCCCAGGCGACGCAGGCTGTCTTCACATTCTTTGATGATGCTGTCGCGGCCTGCGTACTTATACACATCTATTTCTTTGCCACTGTTGTCCTGGCTCTTCATGGCAAGCTCGCCTTTGTTCAGGTCCCAGCGCATGCCGTATTTTGTCAGGATCTGTACTTTGTCTCGTGGAATGCCCTTGATCGCTTCGCCCACGATCTCTTCGCTGGTGCCCTGCCCGTAGATAGGGGCCGTGTCGATAGAGGTAACGCCCAGGTCATAAGAAGCCCGGATGGCCTCCACGGCATCTTTACGCTCTGTGCCACCCCACATCCAACCACCGGCTGCCCAAGCGCCAAAAGTTACCACTGATACGTTCAGGTCTGATGTGCCTAGTTTTCTGAATTCCATGTCTGTCTGCTTACGGTTTTATATAATAAATATAATGTGCATGTCTCTGTCCTTCCGGCTCTGTTTGAGAAAGAACTTCAAACTAAGTAGAAACGGTTGAAGGCAGGATATGTTTGCGAACGGGACAGGAAGCAATGCCTAAAGAACAATCGGATTCTGTGCGGGTTGTCTAAGTACCGTCTAAAGCGTTGGGCCCCGCTAAGGTAAGTGTGGAAAAAATAAGCCCTTCTGGTTTGCAGAAGGGCTTATCGTTTATCAGGTAAGGAAGGGCTTTAGCCTTTGTACACAACGTTAAATTTCTTCAACTCCTCTACAGGGCCAAAGTGTTTCTTCTCAATGGTTCTGCCACGGCGCTTCAGGTGTACTTCCACGGGAGCCATTGTCTTGGTCATGTCAGAGTTTACCACTTTCACATAAAACTTGCGTGCTTCCTCTGCGGCTCCTTTCTCGAAGGTGTGCTTTTGCTGGTTGCCGTTCACCGGCAGGCCTGGGATCACCTGGTAGGTGGTGCAGACTACCTCGTACTTCGGAAGGAATGGCTTGATGACTTTCTGGAGTAATCTTTTCATGTGGTTTCTATTTGTTCTCAAGCTTATTATCCGGGCAAGATAAAGCTTTATTTCTTTTATGTGATAAAATAAGTATTATTTTTTGAGTTCAGGAGTAACTGCCTGACCGTGAGCATTAAGTGCGTTTACACGGGAAAAAGCTGGATTCGGCTCGGCACAAGCCTTTGGCCAGGTAGTAAGCTTAAAACGTAAAGTGCAAAACTTTTATTGTTACCTGAAACTTCGCTACTTTAGGTAGTGTAACCCGACATTTAACAACAAAAGACTATGCAAAAGGCATTACTGGCGCTCACATTCATGCTGCTGCCCACCTTGCTGTTTGCCCAGACCGGGCGCGTGTTCGACAACCTGAGCATGAAAAGCAAGATCCTGAAGGACAACAACCGGAAGTACGCCATCTACCTTCCGCCGGACTATGATACCTCTAAGCGCAGCTATCCTGTGTTGTACCTGTTGCACGGGGCCGGCGACGACCAGACCGGATGGGTGCAGTTCGGCGAGGTGTTGCGCATAGCCGATAAGGCGATTAACGAGGGCAAAGCCACCCCGATGGTGATCGTGATGCCCGATGCGAACACGGGGCAGCGGGGCTACTTCAATGACGAGACAGGCGAGTGGCGCTACGAGGACTTTTTTTTCGAGGAGTTCATGCCCTACATCGAGAAGGAGTACCGCATCAAGGGAGAGAAGCGCTACCGTGCAGTCGCCGGATTGTCGATGGGTGGCGGCGGTACCTTTACCTATGCCCTGCATCATCCGGAGCTGTTCTCTTCCGCCTGTCCGCTTAGTGCTTCTGTGGGGGCTCTTTCGCTGGCCGAGGCCAAGGCGTATCTGGAGCGAATCGGGAATAAACCCGTAATGGCAACCGATGCCCAGGTAGAGGCCCACTATAAGCGCCACAATGCCCTGGAGTTGATCCGTAACCTGCCTGAGGACCAGAAGAAGGCCGTGCGCTGGTACATTGATTGTGGTGACGACGACTTCCTGTACGAGGGGAACTCTCTGGCGCATATTGCCATGCGCAAGCAGGAGATTCCGCATGAGTTCCGGGTGCGGGATGGCGGTCATAACTGGACCTACTGGCGCACCGCGCTTCCTACGGTGTTAGAGTTCGTTTCAGATGCTTTCCACCAGCACTAAGCTAGTGCACTCGCCAGAGTCGTACTTTTAAACAGAACTTACGCGAACAGCAAGCCCTCTGGCCCCTTAACAAAGAACAGCCACCGCCTCACAGCTAGTATTGGGAGGCGGTGGCTGTTATAGTGGTTGCCGTTAGCAGGTGGTAGCTTTACTAAAAGGACATGTTTTTATACAACCTGTTTTAGGATAGAATTCACCGCAGCGGCGACTTCTGTTGGATGATCTTCAGGGGTAAAGTGACGGCCGCCTGGTATGCGCGTCAATGGGGCACCAAGGTCAGTAGCCAGCTGCTCGCCGGAGGTCATGCCCAGAGGGTCGGCGTCTCCCCACACAACATGGGCGGGAGCTACTATGTTGGCCAGTTGCCCTACAAGCTCTGCCGTATCATCCGAATCGAGGTTGCGTAGCTGGTGAGCAAAGGCCTTGGGGCCAACAGACCGGGCGTAGGGCTGCCAGTGTAACGCATAAGAGCTCCAGCGGCGCTTAGCGTTATCGTGCCCCAAGTTAATGACACCGGCCAGGTAAAGAGGCTTTAGCAGCGGAGCCGGCAGCTTCTCTATCAGAGAACTCATCGCGCGCGCTATTTGTACCAGTTTTACCGGCCAGTTTCTGTAGGCGACACAGTCGACTAAGGTCAGACCCATGCAGAGCTCGGGGTGCTGGCTTAGCAAGCGCTGGAGCACACCTCCCCCTAGATCATGGCCTACAAATACGGCCTGGGTAATGCCTTTGTGCAGCAACCAGGCGTACAGGTACTCTGCCTGCTTGGCCACGGAGATGTCCCGTTCCAGTCCTTCTTCCATCGACCAGCCGAAGCCAACCAGTTCCCAGGCATAGCAGCGAATGCCCTCACGGGCTACTTTCGGAATAACATAGCGCCAGAGCCGCGGATGCGTGGGAATGCCATGCACCAGTACGACTGGCAGGCTGCCGGGAGCACTGTCGCCGTGTTCTTCCCAGCGCATGGTAATGTCGCCCACTACATCGGTATAGCTGTTTTCTGGTGCAGCTACGTCGTCTGTATCAGCAGCGGGTACCTGCAAAGAGGATTTGTACTTTAGCAGTCCCTGCCCTAGTTCTAAGGTGGCGATAGTGGTAAGCGGTAACTTCCAACTGTTATTTCGGGGTAAAGCCATGGCTAAGCCGGCCGCCGCACCGCCAACGAAGAGATGAAGGTTTTGCTTTAAAGTTTGTTTGATTTCCATAGCGTATACATTTGAGGTGTATTTAAAAGTATACGGTAGCAGGTCCTACAGTTTTGGAAACCTGGTGACGAGAGGTAAGGAAAGGGGAGAAGTTAGTGAAGGGCAGACAAAGGAGCGGGAAGTGCTTTCTGGCTTATTTGCTCCCTACTGCTTCTGTGCCAGCAGCTTTTCAATACGCGGTTCTATTTTCTCTGGCTTGGTGATAGGGGCAAACCGCTTCACCGGCTTACCATTCGCATCTATTAGAAATTTGGTGAAGTTCCACTTGATACGGCTGCCGAACAGGCCGCCGAGCTCTGACTTGAGGTACTTAAACACAGGGTGGGCACTGTCCCCGTTCACGTCTACTTTCTCAAACATCGGAAAGCTAACCCCATAGTTGATCAGGCAGCCTTCTTCAATTTCCCTAGCATCGCCCGGTTCCTGCTGACCAAACTGATTACAGGGGAAGCCGAGTATAACCAGGCCCTCGTCTTTGTGTTTTTTGTACAGCGCCTCCAGCCCCTCGTACTGCGGCGTGAGGCCACACTTGCTGGCCGTATTTACCACCAGTACCACCTTCCCCTTAAAATGCTCCATCGGAACCTCTTTGCCTTGCAGTGATTTTGCGGATAACTGGTAGAACGTCGATGCCATAGGTAAAGGATTTAGGGATAGTAAGAGTTAAACTGGGCTTGTGCCAGGCTTATTAGTCCACTGGTTTTACGCCTCGTGTCATTTCGCGTTTCCCCGGAGGGCCTGGCAGAGCTTCTACTTCAAAGCCTGCGGCCTTCAGGCTGCGCTTAAAAGAGCCCTTGGCGCAGTACGTAACCAACACGCCGCCAGGGCGGGTGGCCTGGTACAGCTTCCGGAACATCGCCTCCGTCCAGAGCTCCGGCTGCTTTTCAGGGGCAAAGGCGTCAAAGTACACCAGGTCGTAGTACGACTGTGGCGGCACAAACTCTTCCAGTGTCTCGTGGATCTTCTGCAGGGTAAAGTAGGGGATCAGGTCAACCGGTACGTTCCAATCGGCCTGGTGCATCTGCTTAAACACGTCCTGTAGCTCGGGGTTTAAGATCACCTGCTCGAACTGCAACTGGTTTACCAGCTCTTCACTAAGAGGGAACTTCTCCAGCGTGTCGTACTGGATAAAGGCCTTCTGGGCCAGTGCAAACGGAAAGGTAAGCACGGCGTTCAGCCCTGTGCCGAAGCCAACCTCCAGTATTTTGATGTCTTTCTTAGACTGTAGCACGTGCTCCAGCCCGTGCTTTATAAAAACATGCTGCGACTCCTGTAGCGCTCCATGCACCGAGTGGTAGTGCTCGTTTAATTCGGGCACATACAGGGTGTTCGAGCCGTCTTTCGTTTGTCGTATTTCGAGGTGCATCTTTTTTGCGTTACTTTACAAATGTAAGCATTGTGCAGGACTGGCTGCAATACAGGGACCTTAGAAATTTTTAGCGCAAAGGCTTTTATGGTTTCCTGACTGTCTGTCCTGTGTTAAGGCAGTGCAAAGGGCTTGCCCAAGGAGCAGGCGTAACAACAAATAAAATGGCAAGAGTAAAAGTAGCGATACCCGAACACACGCACCTGCAGACCACTATTCCCCTACGTATCACCGACCTGAACTATGGCGCTCACCTGGGCAACGATGCCTTGCTCTCGATTATGCACGAGGCCCGGCTACAATTGTTGCAGCATTACGGCTACAGCGAGATGGAGCTGGGCGGGGCAAGCCTGATCATGGCCGACGTGGCCATCGAATACAAAGGCGAAGGCTTTTACGGCGATGTGTTGACGATACAACTGGCTTTTGACGACCTGAACAAGTACGGCTTCGATATCACCTACCACGTGCTCAACCAGGAAGGAAAGGAAATTGCACGGGCAAAAACAGGCATGTTGTGCTTTAACTACAAAGAACGGAAGCTGATGGCACTGCCGGATGAAGTTAAGGCAAAGATTGAAGCGAAAGCATAAGTAGTTGCATGCGAGGTTCTTAAGCAAGCAAAGCTATTGTAGCTAAACAGGACATTCGGGGCTTGAGGAGAATTCCAGGTAGAGCGCATTTGCATATAAAAGCGATATACAGGAGAGTATGCTGTGTTTCTGCTTATCGCTTCTTAAACTCATAGGTTATGATGCCATGGTGTGCTGTCGTCCAGCCAGAGCTGCTAAAATAGCTTGCGTTCGGTACCTCAACAGCCCATACCATATCAGACTTAGAGATTGTCTTGATCTCAAAGGGTGGGTGAGGCCCAATGGTTAATAGCTTAATAAAGTTCTTATCGCCACTCTCTGTAAGGGTATAGGCGTCTTTCCTGACGGTGCCCCAAGCATCGGTCATCGTCGTGTTTCCATATTCGTCAAAACCGAACTCCGTTTTATGCTCGCTTTTTTCGGAGTGCAGCAGCTGGTTGCTCTCATCGTAGAGGTTATATGTTAGGGCAAAATGGAGCCATTTTCCCTTTAGCTGCTGGTTTATGGTTAGGGGAGCAGCCTCCTCCTTTTTGCAGGAGCTTATAACTAAACATAACAGCAGGAACAACAGGGGCAGTCGTTTCATGTGGATGGGGCATTTAGGTTTTGAGCTTTTAACTGATTACTAGCTACAAACTGTAGTCCCTTCGATTAGAAGGGAGCCGACAGAGCAGCAGCATAATACTACCTTCTTTCGAACTCTAGTATGTAAACCGCATGGTGTGCCGTTTTCTCCTGGTAAGTAACAGGGTCCCGGTAAATGTTATCCTGGTGCTCGATTATCCACGACATATTGGTTTCTGAAAAACCTTTTACCTCGATTGGATTATTCGGCAAGCCTTGGAGCGTGATGTAGTCTTTCCCATTATTAGAGGATAGGGTGTAAGTGCCTTCATAAGGGGAAAACCTGCCCATATATTCTCTGTAAGCAGTCCCGTCAAACGTAAACACCATCCTTATTTCGTAAGGCTTTCTGTAAATTTCCCTGTTGTCTTTATCATAGTAGACGAGTATGTCTCTTATAACATCCCACCGGCCCTTTATTTGCTCATTTATGGAAGGTGCTGCCTCTTTATCCTCCTTTTTACAGGACATAAGAGCAAATAAGAACAGTAGCGGCAACAGGTGTAGCTTTTTCATGAAACAGCTTAAATAGGGTGTTAACCGTTGCAAGAGGTCCTAATAGCGATTCATAAATCAAAGAGGCTTAAAATGACCTGCAACATAAGATAAGTAATATATAAATAGTTGATTGAATTTTAGCTACTTTAGTGCAAAAAATACCATTGTTGGATCACCTTTTTATGAAAGTAAATTCCCTGTTACGTGTCCTGCCTTTAATGACGATCCTTGGTCTGGCTTCCTGCGAGAAGGACAGTGATGTGGAGAGGCATAAAGGAGACATTGCTGGTAAAGTAAGGCTGTTTGATGTGCATCGGGATGAAATTTCTGACAGGTCAGGCGTAACCGTAGAGGCGCTTATAGGAGACCAGAAGTTTACGACCACCACTAATGCGACAGGAGAGTTTACTTTCAGGCAGATCCCCACAGGGGACTACATTATAAATTTCCGGAAAGAGAACTTTGGCGGCTTTGACTCCCTAAAGTTTGACCACCTAAACGCAGTAGACTCCTTGTTGTTTGCCAAATTGGCCGAAGTGCCACAGGGTAGCACGACAGTTGATTTTATCAGAACTGAACATCAACCTAATATTAACAGTTACTGGGTGTATCCCTACACAAGTATTGTGTATGCTACGGAAGAGTGGGTAGTGGCGTCCAAGTGGCTTTACTTTAGCAAAGACCCTGCTGTATCCAGTACCAACTTTATGTACCGGGCAGTAGAGTGCTGCCTGGGAGGGAACTCCTCCTATCCTAGCTCTGCGGCACAGGCTATTGATGTGAAGACGTTCTATCAAAACGGCTTCGCTTCAGGGGATAAGGTTTATATCGCCTCCTATCTTGGAAACCAGATGCTTCTGCGCTACAGCAATCAGGCAAAAGGGTATGACCGCTATATCTTCCCGGCCCATGGTACGGCCCGTTCTAACGTAAAGAGCTTTATTTTGCCGTAAAGCTCCTTCTCAGCAAAAACAGCACTCCCATTCTTGCATTGCCCCTCACCGCTCTGTAACTGTGCTTCCAGAGGTATTTAAAAGGGCTTCTTCGAACTGTAACAGTATAAGGACGCCCTTTTAAAGTAATAACATAAACAATGCCTTACGTTGTCCCGCTGACAGCAAGTCTTTTATCTACCCTTTGCCTTTAATAGTACCTCTGTATCGTCCGGTATTCCCTCAGGGCTTTTTTAAGGTAAAGCTCCGGGGTGTTGTAGTAGTCCTGCATAGATTGGTGCGTGTAGTCCTTGGCTTGGTAAGAAGTGAGACTGTTAAGCGAAAGCCCGGCAAGGCTTTTCCCCTTTAGAGACTTAGCATTCAGCTTCTCTAAAAAGTCTTTTGGCTTAAAAGCTGTTTCTGCAGCGGAAAGGTAAATGTTCCACTTTCCATCTAAGTTCGTGTCTTCCGAATTCCACACCATGGTATAGCTGTTGGGCTTATTTTCGCCGAACTTTATCTGGAAGTCATTAGCCTCATATTTCGTGACGGTAAAATCAGACTTGGCTATAAAGGGCATCTCGGTAGGCACGGTTGCACCGTTATGAACATATGTATGCCGGTAGCCTTCAGCATCTGTATAAAGCAGCCTCGTCTCGAACTCCTCGATCATTGTGGTCGGAAACTGCAGGTCGTAATCGCTTCCGGGGCCTGAAAGTGTGAGGGTCATGGTCTTCCTGTAATCGCCCGCTTTAGTATACCCAAAGAGGATGGAAATAAAGTCAGTTGCGCCGGCAGGCTTGGTATACCGTCGTTTAACGGCTGTGCTTGCATGTGAAAAGTCAACATGTGTTTCCGGAGAGGTTATCTCGGCAAAAATGTACTTACCTGACTCAGGCAGCAACAGGTAGGTAAGATCGGTTGGAAGCAGCCTCTGATACTTCAGTATTATACTTCCTCCAGAGTAGGTGGCACCAAATGTACCTCCCTGCTTACCTGTAAACTGTATTCCGTCCCAGTAAGGAGCGTTGGTATAGTGTATGGTGGCGCGTTCAGTCTCTCCCCACTCTGAATAGCTGATGTTTTCATCGATGTGCCAGTTGTCTGGGTTTACCTGTATATAGGTCCGCAGGGCGTATTTGTTTGTAGCCGGGTCTGAGTAGATAGTCGTTATGTTAAACTTGTCATCTGCTGATTTTAGCGAAAGCGCGTGAGCTGTTCTCGGCGCAAGTAGCGTGTCCAGCAGCACTTCCCCGTCTTTCTGCGATACGATCAGCTCGAACTTCTCAGTTGCAGCCGGCATGGGGTCAAGCCTGAAATTAAAAGTAATATCCTTCACCTCTACCTTAGGAGAAGGGGTAGGGTCTTTATCCTTGTTACATCCTAAAAAGGCAAGGGAAAGCAGCAGGGCAGTAAGTTTGTTTACACGCATGAGATATACAGTTATAATACTATAAAAGTAGATACTGTATTAATATGTTCCTATATCTAAGAGCTTCTACTACAGGCTTTATTTTACCGGATGAGCAGGTATAACCTTTTATGTGACAACGCTTTTTGACTGATCTTTACAATTCCACCTGGCACTTAACCGGATAAAGTGGCTTTCCGCTGTATTGCCTGCCAGCCATGAACCAAAGCCCTTAAATTATGTTTACCTTTGTAAGCACAGCTGCTAAGGAGGCCTTGCATGAAGCAATGGTTTCCCACGGCTTCCAAAGTGTTTCAGATCAGGAAGGGAAAACGTGAGTGGTGGCTTTAACAAAAGAGATACAGAAACAAACTGTAATTTTACAGAATGACTTTGATTGCAGATATAAATATTCTTAACAGGAAAGACATCCGCAAGTTGTCTTTAGACGACCTGAAGGCGTGGCTGGTAGAGCAGGGGGAGAAGCCTTTCCGTGCCAAACAGGTATATGAGTGGCTTTGGAAACATTCGGCGCAGTCGTTTGCAGAGATGAACAATGTGAGCCTGGCTTTGCGTGAGAAGCTGGAGCAGCATTTTACTATTAATGCGGTGCAGGTAGCCACGCAGCAGTTGAGTTCAGACGGCACCATCAAGTCTGCCTTTAAACTGTACGACAGCAATGTGGTAGAGGGCGTATTGATTCCGCACGATGAGCGCAAGACGGCCTGCGTGTCGAGCCAGGTAGGTTGCTCGCTTACCTGTAAATTCTGCGCCACCGGCTACATGGACCGTGTGCGAAACCTGGACGCTGCCGAGATCTACGACCAGGTGGTGCGCATCAACGAGCAAAGCCTGAAGCAGTATGGGCAGCCGCTGACAAACATCGTGTACATGGGCATGGGCGAGCCTTTGCTGAACTATGTGAACGTGATGAAGAGCATTGAGCGCATTACTGCCCACGACGGGCTTGGTATGGCGGCTCGCCGCATCACGGTGAGTACAGCAGGTATTGCGAAGCTGATCAAGAAAATGGCAGATGACGGGGTGAAGGCAAACCTTGCCTTGTCGTTGCACGCCGCTAATGACGAGAAGCGCAACCAGATCATGCCGATCAACGAGACCAACTCATTGGAGGCACTGACCGAAGCTTTGAAGTACTACCACCAGGTAACAGGCCGCAAGGTAACGTACGAGTACATCGTGTTCAATAACTTCAACGATACCCTGCAGGATGCAGAGGAACTGCTTCAGTTCTCGAAGATCATCCCGTGTAAGATCAACCTCATCGAGTATAACCCCATCGAGAAGGCAGATTACCAGAATACAGACGAGGACCGCTGGCAGGACTTCATCTACTACCTGGCCGATAGGGGTGTGCAGGTAAATGTGCGCCGCAGCCGTGGGAAAGACATAGACGCTGCTTGTGGTCAGTTGGCCGTAAAAGAGAAAGCAACAGCTTAAGTTAAAAAACTGCTAAAAATACAGAAAGCCTCTGCTATGGAAGTAGTAGGGGCTTTTGCTTTTAAAGGCGTTCGTGCTTGGGGTTAAATCAGGACAGGACCTTTGCTAACGCTTTGGCTCGTACCGGCCCTCAGACGGCGGTCGGCCGCTGGCAATGTCATCCCGCTCCTCTACCACCTCCCGTTCCTCCACAAACACAGCGTAAGGCTTTGGGTGCACGCGTTGGCCAAAAGCGTTAGCGTACTGCTGTGTGAATTCTGCTCCAAAGAGCACGATCAACGACGTGTAGTATATCCATACCAGGATGACTACCATGGAGCCTGCCGCCCCATAGGCGGAGCCCGGACTGCTGGTGCCAATAAACCAGCCGATCAACACTTTGCCAATCGTAAACAGTACAGCGGTGATCAAGGCCCCTACCCACACGTCCCGCCAACGAATAATCGCATCGGGCAGGTAATGAAAGATTAGCGCAAAAAGCGCCGTGATAATACCGACGGAAAGCAGAATGTCCACTAACTGAATAACCACAACTCCTATGTCTGGGAAGATGCTCGAGAGGTAGTCGCTTAAGATGGAGATCACGGTGCTGAGTAGCAGCGACACGAGCATCAGCAGGGCTATGCTCAGTACAATGCCAAAAGAAAAAAGACGCACCTTTACCATTTGCAGGATACCGCTCGAGGGCTTTGGCTTGAGGTTCCAGACCGTATTCAGCGACTGCTGCAGGGTAGCAAAAAAGGTAGTAGAGGCGAAGATCAGCGTACCAAGCCCTATCCAGAAAGCCAGACCCGAGGACTCGCTTTGGTGTGCGTTCTGTATGATCGTCTCAATTTCTTTTGCAGCGTTAGGCCCAATAGCACTCGATATCTGGTTCGACAACTCGCCGGAGATAGCCTTCTCTCCTAAAAAGAACCCTGCTGCCCGGATGATGATCACTAAAAGCGGAGGAATGGAGAAGATAGCGTTAAACGCCAGCGCAGCCGCCAAAAGCAGGGAGTTATTTTCCATGAACTCTGATGCAGAGGTTTTGATCAAAGAAAACGTGTTTCTAGCAGTATAGTCGGCCATAGGCGGTCTTTTTGGTTGGTTATTCAGGTGCTCTTGATACGGCAGCCATTCCTGTTAAGTTAAAACGCGCTATGCAGAAGCGGTGTGTCAAGTTGTTGTTCTTGAGCCTAATACGAGGATAATCCGTATAGCGGAGCATCACCTAAAACGTACGCTTATGTTACAACAGAACCATGCGGCAAAGGTTATCCTGCTGTGCCTGCTGCTGTTTTTCTCATCATCAGCAACAGCGCAAACAACTGATCCTGAGGCCCAGGCCATTGCCGAGAAAGTCATGCAGAACATGGGCGGAAAGAAGAATTGGGAGAAAACCCGCTACCTTGCCTGGACCTTTAATGACCAGTACCAGATCTGGGACAAGCACGAGAACCGCTTCCGCTGGGAGCAGGGCGATCAGGTGGTGGTACTGGACACGGAGCGCAAGGAGGGCAAAGTGTATGTAGCCGGGGAGGAGATGCAGGACCAGGAGGAAAAGCGAAAGCTGCTGGACCGTGCCTATGCCCTGTGGATAAACAACTCGTACTGGCTGGTAATGCCTTTTAAGCTGCAGGACCCGGGCGTGAACCTCAAGTACCTGAACGAGGCGCAGACAATGGACGGTGCCCCGGCTGACGTGCTGGAGATGACCTTTGAGGAGGTAGGGCTTACCCCACAGAACAAGTACTGGATATGGGTGGATAAAGACAAGGGGCTGGTGACGCAATGGGCCTTTTTCCGAAACTACCAGGACAAGGAGCCCACCTTTACCCGACGTTGGGCAAACTACCAGGACTATGGCCGGATCAAGCTGGCGAACGACCGCAGCAATCCGCAGAGCGATTTCGAACTGATACATGTAGCCGCCCCAAGGAGTGTGCCCGATGCTGTGTTCAACAGCCCCGTGCCTGTGGAAAAGTTCTAGCCAGCTTGAGACAAAGGACCCTTGGACAAACGGCAAAAGAAAGGGCTAGTAGGAACTTCATTTTCTGAGTCCCTGCCAGGCAATTCAAAGAGCAAGGGCTGCCTGATTTACCAGGCAGCCCTTGCTCTTCATGTAAAAGAAAGTCTTTTGTCAAAAGTCCTTCACCTTCTGCCCAGAAATCATAACTTATCGATGGTGGCCGTTAAATTACCTTTTGCGTTCACCACTGCCTTGATGCCACTGGGGGAGAGGTAAATGTTATCCGGAGAGATTTCCTTGATGCTTCCGCGCAGCAGGACCGACTCGTTGATACGTCCCTGCTTGTCCAGGGTGGTTTGCAGCATCTTCTTTGCTTCGTTCAGCTGGGCCTGTACCGGTATGTTTACCTGCTCCTGAATCATGTCCTTAAACTTGTTTTTGGCAAGCCAGCTGGCCGTGTTCAGCAGCTTATCTTTGGTGTCGAGGTCGTAGTCTACGTCCCGTACCTTAATAGAGGCCGTTTGAGGATCGTAATAAGGCGTGCCGCGCAGGTATACTTTACCCACGATCTTTTTCGTAAATAAGCCTGCTTTGGTCTTGCCATTCACGTCCAGCATCAGCACCAGCTGGTCACCGCTTGGCGTAATGGCAGCATCGTTTACCGTGATCTGGCTCTTGCCCCCTTCAAAGGTGTAGGTCTGCTTTGCTACCTGTTCCTGGAGCATACGGCTGGCATGGGCATAAGGGATGTTAGCCGTAAGCCCGATCTGTATGTCATCAGACATGCGGCTATCTACGATCAGCTTAGGGAGGTTCTTGTTAAACTGTGTCTGGGGCTTACCGTCGGTAGTCACTGTAATGTAAGAGGTAATGCCCAGGCGGGTATTCAGCATGCCGTTCTTAGCCTGTAAGGGCGCCACCCGTACCTCTTTGGGTACAATGGTCAGCCAGGCGTTCATGGCATCGTCCAGCTTCACAGGTTCCTGTACCATTTGCCAGGCCTCGGCTACGTACTTCCTCATGTCCAGGTGGTTCTGCAGTTCTTTGTCCAGCTGCTTGGAGAGGTTAGTCATCTGGCTGCGCAGGGCTGGCTCCACAAAGCGGGCCAAGCCTATTTTAAGCGGGCCGAGCTCCAGCACGGGCTTGGTATTGCCCCACTCAAAGTCGCCGCTTGTTACCGTGCTGATGCGGTAATCTTCTGTCAGGCCCACCTTGCTTTCTGTCTTGATCACCATGTCGAAGCGGGTGTCTTCGGTTTTGTCTACGGCTGGGCAGAACTTGCAGGGATCCCACTTCCAGCGGCCTTTGGCGTAAATCTGCAGCGGAATGTTAAAGAAGATCCTGTCTTTTTCTGCCCGGATGGTCATGCGTCCTTTTTTCGCAACGGTTACGGCTACGTTGTCGTCCTCCAGGTTATCGTCCTTGTACAGCACGCCTGCCAACTCTTGGTTAAGCTTGTCTTCCATGGCGGCAATAGAGACCGAAACAGGTACGCTAATAGAGGAGAGTTGGGGCTTGTACTGCGGGGTGCCACTTGCGGAAGCCTCCGGGGCAGTAGCGCTTAGCTTTTGTGTGCTGGAGCAGCCTTGCAGGATCAGGCCTGCTGCTACCATAAACAGCAGGCAGGCAATTAGTTGTAGGGTCGTTTTCTTCACGATGTATGCTGATTTATAAAAAAGCGGCGCAAGTTAGCACAGGTTTTTTACAACAGCTATAGGGGAAGAGGCGTTCCGTAAATTTTTATGAATGAGCTACTTCAGTTTTAGCAGCATGTGGCGGACGCCTTCTTCTGTGGCGACCACGCCGCACTCCTGGAGCCGTCCCTTTTTGTAAGTGGCGAAGAAGGGGGTTCCTGTTAGTTTAACCTCTTTCCGGGAGACAGGGTTTTCAGCGGCATGCATGCGTAGAAAAGCAATATCCTGGAAGCGAGGTTCGGTGGCGAGTTCTTTAAAAGAGGGGGCTAGCGTCTTGCACACGGGGCAATCATCGTCTACAAACTTCACAATAACCTTCTCTTTCTCAAAAATATACTTCCTCAGATGATTGTCGTCAGACTCTATTATCGACATACTTAGGCTTTAAGCGGCAGTGGGTACTGCGGCTGCGTTCACATACCCTTCTATAGACGAGGCTTTCACGCAACATGTTAGCAAGGAGCCGGAAAGTGACTAAGAGGACAGGGTCCAGCTCTTGCGCTTTACCTCTGCCTGGTGCAAGGCCTGTGACAGTGCCTCGTCGTCCTGAAACTGCAGTTGCTCTAATATCCGACACTCGACCTGTACCTGTACTTGCGCTTCTGCAAAAGGCCAGGGTTCCACATGGACGGTTTTGTCCTTTAGCTGCCGTACGAAGTACGCCTGGCCATCGGGCCCTTGGGCAATCTCTAAAGCGCGTTCGCCGGCAGGCAGCTCCTGGCGGCATAGGATCAGGGAGAGGCTGTCGCACCATTGCATCACAGCGTAGGCTCTTGCGGCCTCTTCTTCGCTGACTGTCAGACGCTGGCAAATGGTGCTTTGTAGCGTTAGCTGCTCATCCAGAAAAGCGTCTGTGTCCTTGTCTTCCCCGCGGCTTCCCTCATACAGAAAGCTCATGTGCATGGAGGTGAGCAGGGTAACCCACTGGCTCTGAAAACGCACGGCGTGCATTAGTTCCCGGGCCTGCTCCAGGGTAACAGGGAGTAGGCTAAAGTCAGCCGGGGCACCTGCAGGCGTCAGGCCATCCTTCCCCCGCCACACTTTCTGCCGGTTATCGTGGTTGGCAATGGCGACAATCGTTTCAAGCCAGTACGGGCACTGCAGTTCAGGTTTGAAGCGGCGTGCCAGCTGTGCGGCCAGTATTCCGTGTGCCTGCTGGTAAATAACTTCCCAACCCTGTGATATCGCGTTTACAATCATGGTTGCTGATGCGCTTACAGAGAAATAAACTCTTTCCAGAAGAGAAGGTTGACAAAAGGGAAAGGGGGAAATAAAAAAAGAGTGGGAACCGTGAAGCTTCACGGTTCCCACTCTTTTTTTATTTCCCCAGGCTAATGCGTCAGGGTCTGTTCTTCCTTCATCTTACGGAGGTTCAGGAGCATGTCCTCCGTCATCGCATCCAGGTCGTAAGCGGGCTGCCAGCCCCAATCCTGCTGGGCGGCACTGTCGTCGATGCTCTGCGGCCAGGAGGAAGCAATCTTCTGCCGTACGTCTGGGTTGTAAATGATTTCAAAATCCGGGATGTGCTTTCGGATAGAGGCGGCAATCTCTTTCGGCGAAAAACTCATGGCGCTCAGGTTGTAGGAGTCGCGCACTTTTACCTGTTCTGCCGGCGCATGCATCAGGCCGATAGTGGCTTTAATTGCGTCTGCCATGTACATCATGGGCAGGTACGTGTCCTCGTTCAGGAAGCACTCAAAGGTTTCGCCTTCCAGGGCCTTGTGGTAGATGTCCACGGCATAGTCAGTGGTGCCACCGCCCGGCAGGGCCTTGTAGCCAATCAGGCCGGGGTAACGGAGGCTGCGGACATCCAGCCCGTATTTCTGAAAGTAGTACTCGCACCAGCGCTCACCAGCCTGCTTGCTGATGCCATACACCGTGTTAGGGTCCATAATAGTTTGCTGGGGCGTATGCTGACGGGGCGTACTCGGGCCGAATACGGCGATAGAGCTGGGCCAGTACACGCGCTCTACTTTTTGCTCCAAGGCCAGGTCCAGCACATTAAAAAGACCGTCCATGTTCAGACGCCAGGCAAACTTAGGCTGCTTTTCCCCTGTAGCCGACAGCACGGCAGCAAGATGATAGATCTGCTTAAACTTATACCGGGCGGCAAGCTCTCCCATCGCCTTGGGGTCCAGCACGTCAATTTTCTCGAAAGGACCGGAGTCGCGCAGGTCTGCCTGCTTAGGGGCAGCAATGTCGGCTGCTACCACATTCGCTCCCCCGTATATGTTACGAAGTTCTAAGGTGAGTTCTGAACCTAGTTGACCGCAGGCGCCAATCACCAACACCGTGTCGCTTGTATTTGCCATAGTTTCTGTAATTCTTGGCGCAAAAGTAGTTGATTTTGGTGCAATCCTAAAAGAATAACGACCCAGAAAGGAAGTAGTTGTGGCAATGGAGGGACATAACAGGGAGGTGCCATAAGAAAAGAGGCTTGTTCTGAGCAAGCCTCCTTGTCTGACTAATCTAACCAATAATTCACCTTGGCAACAAAGGTACGGGGAGGCAGGTAAGGGCGGAATAGGCTTGGGCAGGCTTAACGAATAAATAATCTGCTTAACCTGCCGGTAACTTTACGTTATAGGAGCAGGCTGTTTTTCTTACCTTTGTATAGGATGATGACAGTTATGGGGGAATAGCCGTACCAAGGGCTAAAGCCTGTACCAAAGCAGCGCGTTTGACGGAGAAAGGTCTTTACATATGACGTTTGAAGAATACCTGACAAAGAAGCGGATAAACAAAGCAGCCTTTGAGGCGGGTGACCCGCTGCGCTTTAGCGCGTGGGAGGAGATGTATGCCCAAATGCACCCGAACAGCTTCTATGTGTCTGTTAAAATGCAGCTGAATAAGGTGCGCCTGCGTTACCATTCGGCGGAGGAGAACGTGCCACAGCAGACCCCTGCCCCTGCTGCTCCGGCTAGACCAGCCGCGCGAAGGGCTGTACCTGCCCGACCCGCTGCCAGTGCCCCTGCAGCCTCCGCTGAGGCTGCCCAAGATACTGTTCCACAGGAAACATCAGAGCCGAAAGAGGCCGCTCCGAAGCCCAAGCCGGTTGTCCGAAGGCCCGCCGCATTACAGAAGCCTGCGGCGGAAGGGGAAACAACTGAAAAGGCAGGAGGAGCGGAAGAAGCCAAGCCCGCTGCCCGCCCAAGACCAGTTATCAAAAGACCTGTTATTCCGAAACCAGCGGAGGGAGAAGTACCCACAGAGCAGGCTACAGGAGAGAGTGCACCAGGTGCAGCCCCTGCAGAGGGCGCTAAACCGGCACGGCCAAGGCCTGTGATCAAACGGCCGGCCGCACTGCAAAAGCCTAAACCGGAGGAGGAAGCGGGCAAGCCACAGCCGGAAGAGAAAGAAGCCGCAAGTTCTGCAGAGGCTACGGCTAGGCCCCCACGGCCACGACCTGTGATGAAACGCCCTGTTGCTTTACAGAAGCCGACAGAGGAGGAGGAGACCGAAACGAACCCAGAGAGTGCCACACCAGCCGCAGAACCTGTTGCAGAAGAAAAACCAAAGCGCCCACGCCCGGTTATCAAGCGGCCTGTTGCCTTACAGAAACCGCCGCAGGAGCCGGGCGAAGCAGCAGAAAGTGACGTGACGGCATCGCCAGAAGGGGAGGCCCCAAAGCCACCCCGTCCGCGACCGATCATGAAACGTCCCGTAGCCCTGCAAAAACCAAGCGCTGAGGAGCAAAAGCCGGCTACGGAAAATGCCGCCGCATCAGAGCCGGAACCGGAGCAGCAACCAAAGCCCCCCAGGCCAAGGCCTATCATGAAAAGGCCTGCGCCTCCTCCGAGCGAGGAGGCAAAGCCCACGGAACCCAAGGCTCCGGAGCCGGAAGAAACGGAAGCTGCTAAGCCTAAGCCTCCGCGACCTAGGCCCATTATGCGGCCAAGGCCCCCGAAAGAGGATTAAAAGGCCACCTTTTTAATGTAGAACAACGAGTAACAGATAAGAACAAAAAACTATGTACGAAACTTTAAAACCAGACTTAGAGCAGCAGCTTGCTGAGATACAGGAAGCGGGCTTATATAAAAAGGAGCGTGTTATCACCACACCGCAGGGTGCTAACATAGACACCACACAGCTAGCACACGTGCTTAACTTTTGTGCGAACAACTACCTGGGCCTTTCTGCTCATCCGAAGGTAATTGAGGCAGCAAAGAAGGCGATCGACTCGCATGGCTATGGTATGAGCTCCGTGCGTTTTATTTGTGGTACGCAGGACATTCATAAGGAACTGGAGCGTAAGCTATCCGAGTTCCTGGGCACCGAGGACACAATCCTCTACGCTGCAGCCTTTGATGCTAATGGAGGAGTCTTCGAGCCATTGTTCGATGCAGAGTCCGCTATTATCTCCGATGCTCTGAACCATGCTTCTATCATCGATGGCATCCGCCTGTGCAAAGCGCAGCGCTTCCGCTATGAGCACAACAACATGGACGACCTGGAGGCCAAACTGCAGGAGGCACAGGACGCAAAGCACCGCATCATTGTAACAGACGGCGCTTTCTCGATGGACGGTACAGTCGCGCAGCTGGGTAAGATCGCCGAGCTGGCCGAGAAGTATAAAGCCGTGCTGATGGTGGATGACTCCCACGCAACAGGTTTCATGGGCAAGACAGGCCGTGGCACGCACGAGTACCACCACGTGATGGACAAAGTGGACATTATCACGGGTACTTTGGGCAAGGCGTTGGGTGGCGCCATGGGCGGCTTTACCTCTGGTCGTAAGGAGATCATCGACATGCTGCGCCAGCGTTCGCGCCCTTACCTGTTCTCTAATTCCCTGGCCCCGGCAATTGTTGGTGCCTCCATCGCTGTACTGGACTTGCTGAGCGCTACCACCGAGCTGCGCGATAAGCTGGAGTGGAATACCCAATACTTCCGGGAGCAGATTACCGCGGCCGGTTTCGACATTAAGCCGGGTGACCACCCGATTGTACCCGTGATGCTGTACGATGCCCCGCTGGCGCAGGAGTTTGCCTCTCGCATGCTCGATAAAGGCATTTATGTGATCGGCTTCTACTACCCGGTAGTGCCAAAAGGCCAGGCGCGCATCCGTGTGCAGCTCTCTGCCGTGCACGACCGGGAGCACCTCGACAAAGCCATTGCCGCCTTTACGGAGGTAGGGAAAGAACTGGGCGTAATAAAATAATTTAAACTAAGAAGCTTCATAAGGCACAGAAAAGCTACTCTTGTTATGGGAGTGGCTTTTCTTTTTTGCATCTTGTACTAAATGAAAGGGAGAGTATTATGAACAACATCAGGATAAAGCCCGGCCAAATGCTGTTAGGCACTGTGATGTCGTGGTTGGTTGTTTCATTTTTGGCTTATGCTACGGCAGATTTCCGCGGGGAAACCAACATCCTCTACACCTTGCTTCAGATTACCTTTTACTTTTCTATTTTATTATCAGCAGAGGCTTATATCAGCATGTTGTTTAGCCCCGAGTGGGCCCGCATACACATCGGTACTATTCTACTCCTTTGTGCGCCAGCCTTGCTGTACCTGGTGTGGTTTTTAAGTGAAACGCTCTTTTAAGAGCCATTAACAAGAATGAGCTTTAACTCCTTTCAGGCTATCATTTTCCTGTTAGTCGCCCTGAACTATACTTTGGTGGTGGTGTCGTTGGTGCACCTGATTCTCAGAACACGCTATACGCTAGTGCAGCGCTTGGTATGGATGGTGGTCCTGTGGCTTGTGCCAGTATTGGGTATTGTAGGCTATTGGGTTTCCTAGAAGCGGAGGCAGGCGTAGAGGCTCGATCGTTTCAGGTTCGGAATAGACACTTATGCCAAGTGCAAAAAGAAGGCTTTATCGTTTGATCATTCAACGAGTGGGGAAGGGGGACAAACAAAATCGGCCCGGTTCTTTTGCACTCCCCTCCTTTTTTCAAGGAGGGGTGCCGCAGGCGGGGTGGTTAATCTCGTAAAGGAAAAACCAAGGACCAATAGGCGAGCCGAAAACCAGCGGAGAGAGTTACATCGGGAAAATTAGGACAAAGCTTTGATGGGTAATAAGGTACAAGGGGTAGGTCGTAAGTACTGACAGCCTACCCTTTCTAAGCAGCACTCACAGACTTCTCAGAGGAAGCCGGGGAGGTGGCAGCTCCCTGATCTGTATCGAACAGGAACTGGTTAAGCTTTACACGCAGGTCAGCCGATGATAGGTTTCGATAGGCCTCCCCATTACGCACAAGGGCGATTTGGCCGGTCTCTTCCGACACAACCAATACCACGCTGTCCGTGATCTCCGTCAGGCCAATGGCTGCGCGGTGACGCAGACCCATGGAAGCGGGTATCTCCTGGTTTTCTGATACGGGGAGAATGCAGCGTGCTGCCTTGATGCGATTACCTGAAATGATGACAGCCCCATCGTGCAGCGGGCTGTTTTTGTTGAAGATCGACATGAGCAGGCGCTTGGAAATAACCGCATCGATCAGATCGCCGGACTCCGCGTAGTATTTTAGTTCTGAACTTTTGGCAAACACGATCAAGGCTCCTGTGTTTTTACCGGCCAGTGCCTTGGAGGCTTCGATAAAAGGGGTGAGGCTCATCTTCTCCGTCTGCTCTCTTCGCCAGGGGAAGCCCCGGAAAAAGCGGTCGTTGTTCAGGGCGGTGGTCTTTCCGATGAGCAACAGGAAACGCCGGATCTCGGGCTGAAAGAGAATAATGGCCGCCAGCACACCCACGCCCATAAACTGCCCCAGGATAATGCTGAGGAGCTCCATGCCCGCGGCACGCACCACCAGGTACAGCAGGTAAATAGAGAGCAGGCCCAGGAAGATTTTTAGGGCTACACTGCCCGACAGGAGCTTGTACAGCTGGTACAGCAGCACCGTTACAAGCAGGACATCGATGATGTCGTTGAAGCCAACCTCTAAAAAACCTATGCTGAATAAAAAAATCAAAGTGTTGTTTTCTTGTATAGTTGTATGGTTTGCTTTGTTTCTTTTACGTCGTGCACCCGCAAAATGTCGGCTCCCTTCATCAACGCAATCATGTTCACTCCTATTGTACCGGTTAAAGCATCGGTTTGATCTACGCCCAGCGACTTATAGACCATGGACTTACGCGACATCCCTGCCAGAACGGGTAGCTCTAAGATACGCAATTCCTCCAAACGGTTGAGCAATTCAAAGTTATGGGCAGCGGTTTTGGCAAACCCGAAGCCCGGATCCAGGATAATATCCTTTACTCCTAACCGCTTTAGCTTGGCCACTTGTGCCTGCAGCTCGTCCACTACCTCCACCACCAGGTCCTCGTACTGGGCTAAAGACGCCATCGTCTGCGGCGTGCCCCGCATGTGCATCAGAATGTAGGGGACCTGCCGTTTGGCCACTGTTTCGAACATAGCCTCATCCAGTTTGCCTCCTGAAATATCGTTGATGATAGCGGCCCCTGCGGCGATGGCAGCTTCCGCTACGCTAGCTCTGAAAGTATCCACTGAGATGACGGCATCGGGAAAGCGCTGTACAATAGCCTCGATGGCTGGCACCACACGGTCGAGCTCTTCCTGCTCTGCGATATCCACAGCCCCGGGCCTGCTGGAGTAGCCGCCAACGTCCAGGATGTCAGCACCGTCTGAAAGCATTTGTTCTGTGCGTTGTAGTACTTCGCTCAGGTTGTTCAGGCGGCTGCCGGGGTAGAAAGAATCGGGGGTGACGTTTAGAATGCCCATGACCAGCGGGGTGTCCAGCGAGAGGAGCTTTCCGCGGCAATTCACTGTGGATTTTTTCTTAAAAAGCGTATCTTTCGCTTCCAATGTTGGCATTCGAGTCAATTATTTTTAAAATTAAACCTAAAAAGTTGATTAGTCAAACACTCCAAGAATATAATCGGGTAGTACAGCGCTGCAAAGAGACCTTCGTGAAAAAGACGAAGGACTACGGCACTGCCTGGCGCGTGCTACGACTGCCGTCTATCACCGATCAGATCTTTATCAAGGCGCAACGCATCCGCTCTATTCAGGAGAAGGGCAAGCAGCTGGTGGAGGACGATATCAACGGGGAGTTTGTGGGCATTATCAATTACTGTGTGATCGCGCTGATGCAATTGCACCTACCTGCCGATGCCGACATGACCTTGCCTGCAGAGGAAGTAGAGCGCCAGTACGCGCACCACATCGAGGAGAACGTGAAGCTGCTGAACGCCAAGAACCATGACTATGGCGAGGCATGGCGCGACATGCGCGTGAGCTCCATCACGGATATTATTCTGATGAAGCTTTACCGCACAAAGCAGATCGAGGACAACGAAGGGCAGACGCTGATCTCCGAAGGGGTGGAGGCTAACTACCGCGATATGATCAACTATGCCGTGTTTGCGCTGATCAAGTCCGGTTTCGCGCAGGAGTAAGTCGTATAAGCCTTCCAGCATACCTGGCTCCTGTGAGCGTAAGTAATGTACCTAGCTACTTCTACCAATCATAACCTTCTAAATCCTTAGAAAAAGCATGAAGTTCTTAAGCAAGTTCTGCTGGCTGTTTGTTGGCGTGCTGTTCATCTTTTCGGGCCTGATCAAGATAAACGACCCGGTAGGCACCGCCATTAAGCTGGAAGAGTACTTTGAGGTGTTCTCTACGGACATCTCGCCGGTGTTCAAGGCCTTTGAGCCTTACGCCCTGTTTTTGTCTATTTTCCTGAGTGCCCTGGAGATTGTGCTGGGCGTGGCCCTACTGGTGCGTTGGAAGCTGAAAAGCGTGTTGGTGGCCTTGCTGCTCATGATCGTGTTCTTCACCTTCCTGACCTTCTACTCGGCTTACTACAACAAGGTAACGGACTGCGGCTGTTTTGGCGATGCCATCAAGCTTACCCCGTGGGAGTCCTTCACCAAGGACCTGGTGCTGCTGGTGATGATCGTGATTCTGCTGTTCACACAGCGCTACCTGCCTCCTTTCCTGAGACCTGCTACCGGGGCAAGCATTACAGCCCTGACAGCCCTGCTTTCTGTAGGCATTGGCTGGTACGCTTACGAGCACCTGCCTTACATCGACTTCCGGGCTTACAAGGTGGGGAACAACATCCCGGTGCTCATGGAGCCTTCGGCCCCGCTGCGCTATAAATATATCATGCTGAAGGACGGGGAAGAGCAGGAGTTTGAGGAGTATCCGACCGATGAGGCCTACACCTTTAAAGAAATGGTGGCGATTAACCCGGAGGATGGCCCGAAGATCACAGACTTCAACGTGTGGAATGATCAGGGGGACTTTACCCAGGAAGTGCTGACCGGCAACAAGCTGATCATCCTGGTGCAGAGCGTGGCAAAAGCGGACCGGGAGGACTTTGACAAAATCAATGAGCTGGTGTTGGCTGCAGAACAGCAGGGCATTACCCCGATGGTGGTAACCAGCAGCAGCGGGCAGGACTTCGAGGTGTTCCGCCACGAGGTGAACCTGGCCGCTCCCTACTTCTTCATCGATGGTACGGTCCTTAAAACCATTATGCGTGCTAACCCCGGTATCGTATTGCTGCAGGACGGCACTGTAAAAGGTAAATGGCACCACAACGATACCCCGGACATAGCAGAGGTGCAGGGTTTGCTGTAAGCTGGGCCTAAGTGTAAGCCCAGGAAATCAGCTAAAGAGGCCCTGTAGTACAAAACAAGCCCTTTCTCTGGTGCTGTTAGATCCACCCCTACCCCTTCGAGGCTCATCTTGTAGGGAAAAATTAGAATGATTTTGAGGGGGCATTGTTTTGGAAGAAACAAGCGGGTTATGTGGGCATCATCAGAGTTTGGGGTAGCACTTAGTGA
>NZ_FZOQ01000042.1 GCF_900188175.1 Pontibacter ummariensis
CAGCAAGCCTGTTCGAGGAACGTGTCGAAGGTGTCGTTGAGGGGGAAGTCTGCCGCGTTGCCGGGCAGGCCGGCCCAGAAGATCTGTGGCGCCCCGTGCGTCTCCATCCTGGGGGTAGCGTCGAGCTGGGCCATGGCCGAGGAGACGGCGTTGCGCAGCTCTTTTCCCTTGACCGGGTCCTCGGTCCAGGCCAGCACGTTGAAGTGCGCCTTCACCGGGAGCCGCTGCTGGCTGATGGCCTCGTTTAAGAAGTCTTGGGTGGCGTCGCGGGCGATGGCGTTCTCCCGGGAGTAGGCCGAGAGCGACTGCAGGCGCAGCCGTTTGCTTTCCAGCCGCTTGAGCGCCTGGGGCACGTCTCCTAGAAAAATATACTGGTTCAGGAGGTGGTTGCAGGGCAGGAGCTGCCCCAGGGGGGAAGCGAAGCCGGTGCTGCACTTGCTCCTATCGGTGGAGTACTTGTCGTAGTCAACGCGGGAGCCGCACAGGGCGGGCAGGTCCTCGGCGTCCGAGAGCGTGAAGAGCTGGCAGTGCTTTTGGCCGATGCGGATGCCGGTGTCCAGGTGAATGTCCTGCAAGAGGGGAGGACTGTTTTCGGGGAGCAGGCCGCAGTAGCGCTCCAGCAACCCCGCCCTGGAGGCGGTGCCGGTCAGCTCCTCGTCCGTGAGTTTCCTGAGCCGGGCAAAGCCGCTGTCAGAGAGCACGCGCTCAAACTGTCCCGCCTGGTCCAGGAACTCGGAATAAAGCCGCGGGTCGAGGACGTGCGTGGGGACGAGCGAGCGCCGGAGGAGGCTGGAGAAGAGCGAGGAGGCGGGTTTCCTGTCCTCCGGTTTTTTAGTGATCAAAATGTAACAGCTGTGCTCCCAGTAGGGCCGTTCGTGGAAGAAGCGCTCGCTGGCCCGGGACAGAAAGCCCATGCCCTCCCGGCTGTAGTCGGCCTGGTAGGCGGCCTCCACAAACCAGTCCTGCTTGTGGAAGACAGAGTGGCGGGGCAGCAGGCGGGTGGCGCGGACGAGGGCATGGTGAAAAGCCTCGTAGTCTTTGTCTGAAAGCGTGAAGATCTCCGGCAGCGTGGCTTCGTAAGCCAGCGTGACGTCTCCCTGCCGGGAGAGGATGGCCCCGTGCTCCACCTTGTAGACCGGCAGCAGTTTCTCGATGTCAGCGGCGGCTGTCATGGTTTTCCTCCTTTCGCTTTAAGTGCAGGAACAATTTCCTCGACCTTACACGCACGCAGCGGGGAACGCTGCGGCGGGCGAACCGCTTCAGGAGCCCGTACTGCCCATAAGTCCTGTCCAGGTGGTAGACGCCCATAAAGAGAGCACCGCCGGAGAGGAAGACCACAGTCACGCAAAGCAGCAGGTCCACACCAGCCAGGTAGAGCAGGGTGAAGCCCAGCAGCAGGGCCACCAGCCCCACGGCCAGGTAGCCGATGTACTGCGCCCGGAGCCCCTTGAACTCCATGGGCTTGTTGATGCCCTTGTTGATGCGGTAGACACTTGTCGCCATAAGTAGGGAGGGTTAGACGCCGAAGAAAGACTTGAGCACAGTGGCCACGATTACCAGAAAGATACAGCTGCCGAACCAGGCGGCGGCCACCTTGCCGGTATCGGGCTCCCCGCCGTTCCACTTCTGGTAGACCTTCACGGCGCCTACCAGCCCAACGACGGCGCCGATGGCGTACATCAGGCTCGTGCCGGTGTCGAAGTAGCCGCTGATCATGTCGGTGGCTTGCTGAATGCCGGCCTCGCCGTCACCTGTCTGTGCTTGTGCGGTTAAGGCAAGGGAGAGGATGAGAGCTACTGCCAGGTAGGAGTAGGTAGCGGCCTTGCGGCGTAGACGGGCTGTGGTAATGTGCATTTTCATTTGTGTAGGTTTTAGTTTTGAAGTGGGAGTTATGGTTATAAAAGATTAGTGTTGCGATGAGACTTGAGGCCAGAGGGGCTGTAGGTCAGTAAGGTCCAGGTTGAAAGCGAGCCTGTCTTTGCTCTGGTCAAGGAGAAAGCGATGCACAGTGTCCTTTTGAGAGGGGCTGGTAAAGACTCCGTATTTATCGGTCACTAGGCGCAGGAGCGAGAGAAACTCCTCCTTTTCTGCATGCGCCTCGGCAGCTACCTCCAGTAGGGGCTGTAGTTCCTGCAGGATATCCCCTATGACTGTATCAGCTGTTTCCCCTTCAGGCCGAGAGGAAAGTTGCGGCGCCACCTGGATGGCGGCTGCATCGGAGAGGAGAGATCCCGCCTCGGGGGAGGCGGGCCCCATGATGGACACCTGCGTGGGGTGTGGCCGATCTGCCTGCAGGTTTATCCGACTTGTTCCGCTTTTGAAAAAGTTCTTTATGTTCTTTCTGTAGAACAGGAACAGGACCACCAGGTAGTACAGCCCGAGGCCAGTGGCGGCGGCCAGCATGAATTGTTGCCAGGTAAAATGGGAAAGCATATCCTTCGTTTTTTTAACACTGCCACGCCATATGGCAGGTATGATGAAGGCAAAGATGGATAGGGCATTTGCCTGCTTTTCACAAGGCGTACCGTAGTTGGGAGATTTTTATGGATATGGAGCGGAAACCGGGAGCAAGGGGAGGAGGCGCAGTAGGGCACCTTGGTAAGTCTGTCACAGGAGGAGAGGGACCTTCAAAAGGCAAAATAAAAAAGTTAATTGTTGTTATAACCACTACTACTAAGGTGTGGGAATGTGGTAAAGTCCCTCCGGGATCTTTTCCATATTTCCACACCCTCTTTTAAAATAAGCTGCCAACCATTTACTAGATGCTTTTCTCAGCTTCCGTCCAGTTCATCCATGCGAGCTAGCAGCCGCTCGCGCATCAGGTCTAGGAATTTGGTGCGGCTATCCTTTTTGCGCTGGCGCACCTCCTGAAAGGTACGGTAAACGTTGCCTAGTTTCACCTGGAAAAATTCCTCTAGTTGCGTTGCGATTTCCACGACCCCAATGGTGCCGTTGTTGACTTGGCCCGATTCATACAGGGCATAGGCCAATTCTATCAGGTGTACTTTAGAGCCTGTCCAAGTCAGTTCTTTTCTGAGGCCTTGGCCATCTCCCGTTAGTTGCCCCAGTTCAAGATTGCTTAGACACTTGATCAGATGATCTCGCAGCAGTTCATTAGCGAGGATATGACCTGCCAAATAGTCGTAGTGGGTGGTGAACCTGGTATCTGTATCCATAGCAATGCTGGCGTGATGGAAAGGAAGGTCAAAGGAGGCACCCCGAACAAAGAGCTTGCTGTCCAAATAGGTAGCCTCTGAGCGCATGTACTGGTAGAAAGGCAAATGGCTCTCGAAGAAGACCCTGATAAGTAATAACTCCTTCTCATAATGTTTACGAATATCCTTCCGCGTTCCTGTTGGTTTCTTCAGTTCAAGGAGGGCCAGTTGGGAGTGGTAAATCAGCAGACAGGTGAACTTTGGCTTCACATGCTTAAAAAAGAGAATCTCCTCTTGCTCGTCTGGAAACACATGATGGACGACTAGTTGTTTTAGCTCCCGGATGGCTTCGTTGATGAGTTTTATCTTCGCATTATGGAGCTTTCCAGAGGAAATGGAAGAACTGGTTTCAAGGTCCCGTAAGTTTTGGACCAATTGTTCATAAAGTCTTTCTGCTTGGGATACCATATGCAATCATTAAGTTTATTTGTTTTACAGGAATAGTTTGACGCACTTCTTCAACTGGTTTCTGATTGTTGGTTACCGAAGGGCTTTGAATAGGAATGGTAACTTTATAGTTAGTTCGTATCGAACCGTCCTGTGCTCCTTGCTTATCTTACTGAATGCGTTTTGTCAGTTTGTTTGAGTGACCCGCTTAACTTGTCAGACTTGTTCTCCTCTCTTTAAATAAGTAGTTATACATATATTATATGTTTTATATTTCATATTTAATGAGTTGGTTGCATTAGAAAGAGGAATGCCAGCTTTTTTCTGTTAAGATGGAATATCTCTTTTGTTGCAAGATGTTGTAACACAGAAATATCTGTTTATTAATCCTTTCTCCTTGTACTCTTATTTATTTTCTCATAAGGTAGTGTGAAAAATCACATTGACTTTTTGATCATGGTGCTGATATCCTCTCTGATTCTGTTATAGTTCTCCTGTATGGTACCTGCGTTTAGCTCCCTGATAATAGGTATTGGCAAGTAAGATTTCTCTTCCTCTGCAATTGCCGAGTGGTCGTTTGTTATCGTGGCGTGAAAGGTCTTCAGCTCAACTCTGCATAGCGGGTCATCGGCCACCGTGCCTACGAACTCCCCGGAGGAAAGGGAGGCGATGGTGGCAGGGGGAATAGCCGCGTCCAGCTGCGTGGAACGGCTGACGGAGGTGTCACTGCTGTTAATGGAAACGCTTTCCCGCTGCTGCACAACCTTCCCGAACCGTTCCGAAAGTTGCCGGGCTGTTTCTCCTGATACCTGTCCGCTGATCACGTTACCTACGATATTCATTACTACTTCCGCCTGCTCCCGGCCATAGTCCTTCTTGAGCTGGCTGTAGTCCTGCACAGCAAGGGTGGTAGCCACCTTATTGGAGCGGGCCGTGGCAATGAGGCTGTCGATGCCGTTGAAATAGATTGTTGGGAACTCATCGAAGATGAGGCTACTTTTAAGCCGTCCTTTCTGGTTGACCAGTTTGATGGCCCTGGAGATATAAAGGGACAGCACAGCCCCGTACACCTGCTGTTTCTGCGGGTTGTTGCCCAGGGAGATCACTTTAGGGGATTCGGGGTTGTTGAGATCCAGGGTGAAGTCGTTGCCAGAGAGCACGTAATACAGTTGGGGGGAGGAGAGACGAGCCATGCTGATCTTAGCACTGGCTACCTGCCCCTCCAACTGCTCCATGGCCTCGTGCTCAAAGGCTGAGACGAACGGGTTTATGAGTACTTCTATCTCCGGTTCGGTGCGCAACACAGCAAACAGCTTCTCGTATTCCACCTGCATCAGTTCAATTACGTGTGGAAGCGTGCAGTATCGGCCTCCCTCGTATTTTCGAAGAAACCAGATGATGGCGGTGACAAAGTTGATAGGTGATTCCACGAAAAAATCTCCCTGCTTTTTGATCCACTCCCGGTTCAGCCCCAGCATGATCGTGCGTGAAGCCTCGGTAGCGTCGGTGATGTCGGTCATCGTGTGCGGGTCAAGGGGGTTACAGCGGTGTGAGCGGGAAAGGTCATCGAAGTTGATCAGGTAGAACTTGGGCCTTACCGGATAGCTGCCCGCGTGCCGAAGCAGGGCATTGTAGGCGATGCGGGTCAGGTCATCGTACTTAAAATCGTAGAGGAACATAGTGAAACCCTTGCGAATGTGCTGAGTAATCACGTGGCGGATGACGAAGTAGGACTTGCCGGACCCGGGAGTGCCGATGATAAGCAGGGCACGGAAGGGGTTAATGATGTTGATCCAGCTCTTCCTCTTTTTGCCTTTTAGTACGTAGTGTGCCGGCAGATTAACCGAGTACTCGTTCTCCAACAGGCGCTCTTCCTGTGGGAAGGACTGGTTTTCTTTGTTGAAGATATCCTGGCCGAGCGTAAGCCTGAGTAGCCGCGACAGGAGTGTGCCCCCCGAAAGGAGGAGCAGGTAGCCTATCCAGCACGTTGCCATATAGACGACAGCCAGGTACAGGGAACCCATCACAGTTAACAGGAGTTGACTGACGAAGTAGAGTAGCAGCCCCGGAAGCAGGCACGCAAGGGCTGTTCCGAGGTGTATCCGCTCGTCTTTTTTCCCTTTGGTTCCCAGCAGGGAAATGAGCAACAGGAGTAAAGCCCCTGCCTTCGCCATTAGGGGGTCCTGAAAAAGAGAAAGCTTCGCAACGTTGTGGATGATCTTATCTACGACAGGGGCGACTAGCCCCCATTCCCGGAAAGCGGCGTGACAACTTATATAGAAATGTAAGAGCAGGATAGTTAAACTGAGGAGCCTGGTGAAGTCCATAACCTGGCGCAGTCCCTGCTGGTTTTCTCCTGTGTTCATCTTCTGTGTTTTAGATTCAGTAATAGGGTTTGTTTACAGTCTGGGCCTTCTCCTACGCTTTTTCTTCCTGGTCTTGAGCGCATGGGGGAGGTAATCCCCCTGTTGCTCGGCTTTGAGCAGGTCCTTAACGATAGCCATGGAATCGATACGGAAGGCAACAGGCGTTGCAGGGACAGATAAAGGCTCCTGTTTGGAAGGACTTCTCCTTGCTGACTGACCCTGGCCTTGGCTTTCTCCTGCGCTTTTCTTTTTACTTTCGGAGAGACGCTCCAGAAGCGCTTTCGCGCTATAGGCCTTGCCCAGCTCGCTTCCGTTGAAGACTGCCCTGCGTCGGTGATCGATGAAGGTTACCCCGTAGGTCATCCCTTGGGCGTTCTCGCGGAAAAGAACCTGCACTTGCTGCTGATCCAGGAGACGGACCAATATATCCCTACTGATAGAAGGCTGCATATTGGTTACTCCGTCAATCGTTTTCTTAAGTACCTCCCGGTACAATTTCCGCGTTTGTTTGTTCTGTTCGAAGCGTTTCTCCAAACTTGCCAGAGTGGGCTTGCCCTGAATGGCACTGGCTTTAATTGGCACACCCACTTTTTGTCCTTTTCCGTCGATGATGCTATAAATCAGGCCACCCTTGCGGTGCATCCTCGATCCCTCACTTCCCCGATCGGCTGTTACTTTGAAGCTACGGAGGGCGGCGTTAAGCTCTGCCAAGGAAGTGTAATTATAGTCCCGGACTATTGTCGCGACTATGTTGGCGATAGTTTGCTTCGTCTCTGACTTTCCATACTGGGCTGCTATAAGTGGGACAGGCTTGAGGGGTAGCGAGGCTTCCTGCTTCTGCTTTTCTGCTATCAATAGTCCATACTCCAGTTCTATTGCCTTCCGGACTGGCTCTGACTTTTCCCGTCCAATGTTGTGGAGGTCTATCCGCTTCCCGGCAGGCTGAATGTTAGTGGTAACGATGTGCAGGTGGGGGTGCGCCGCGTCAAAATGCCGGTAGACCAGGTACGGCTGCCCTCCAAAGCCTACCCTTTCCATGTAGTCTGTGGCGATGCGCAGTAGCTCTTCTGGTCCAAGTTTCTCCTCCATGGCGAAGTTAAGGGAGATATGGACCGTATTGGTTCTGACCTGCGGGCTCTTCTCTTGCAGCCGCGTGAAACGTTCCAGCTTCTGCCTAAAGCTCAGCTCCTGTGGCTCGTTCAGGAAGCGGTGGGCCAGGAGCAGCTCTGCCTTTCCCTGGCTTACCTTGTGCTCGTTATAATGCAGGACACCTCTTATGTTTTTCCCGGTGATGATTTTGGCTACCATTTCCTGGCCAGTTGGGAGATGAGCGTGAGCAGCAGGTTTACCTTTTGCCCCACCTTCTGGTACTGCTCTAGGGCTTGGTGGGCCAGAAGTATCCGTTTGTGCCCCTGTACGCTTGCATTGAAATGGCGGGTGACTTGGTTGATGTTCACGCCAATGGCGCGCAATTCCTCCCGTATCCCGGCCAGCTCTTCGGTTATCCCGTCCTGAGTGGTGTCCTTGTAGAACAGCTTTATTTCCCGGGCCTCGAGTACACGGCGGATCACCTCCCCGATGGAATGGCAGTCGCTTTTCGCCCGGATGCCTTCCAGCCGTCTGTACTCACGCTCTGTAACCCTGAAAATAATAGGGTGAGAGAGTAGTTCATTTGCCTCTTCAGTTTTCTTCCTTGCCATGGCACAAAATAGGGTATGGGATAAACAGGCACCGAGCTCCGAGGTGTCCTAAGGTCTGGGCTGACCCGAGGGAGGAAGCCTTTTTGTATACAAAAATACATCTTGCTCGCTGCGCTAAACGGCAGCGTCTCAATTCTGTAGATTCTTCTGAACCATCAGAAGCAATGGTTGTAACTGCTAAATGAAACAGTCTTCGAATAACGATGCTATCAGGAGCAAAGAGCTGTAAAAGGAGTCGGTTTCCCTTCATGATTGACACTATTGAGGGACAAATCTTATTTATGTTCAGCCCTGCTTATCACAAGGCCTTCCCCAGTAGGGGAATTTTTTCTTTGATTATTTCCTCTTGATTAGTAGCTCTACCAGGAGAACATAGGGAAAACAGAAGCAGCCGCAAGCAGTAAATGCGGCAAAAGGATGGAGTTATTTAGGAGAAAAGCCTTTTCGCGCTAGTTCTTGAAAAGTTTCCCCCCTCCTGACCGCCTTGTGAAAACCGAAACCCTCCTCTACAAACCTTTGCGGCCAGACCAAAAACAAAAGACATGTTAGTGGAGATCATCACTAAGGAAGACCTGCAGCTTTTTCGCAGGCAGCTGCTCGAGGATCTGAGACAGCTTTTAGGTAGCAGACAAACACAGGCCCAGAAGCAAGTGCTTAAGTCGGCGGAAGTAAGGAAACTATTAAAGATTTCGCCGGCCACGCTGCAGACGTTGCGTATCAACGGCACGCTACCATTTGCCAAGATAGGCGGGACGATCTACTACCGCTACGAGGACATCGAACGGCTCATGGACGGGAAGGAGGCAAGGCCATGAACTACATCACCCACCTGACCAGCTTCTTTCAAAGAGTCTCCCGCGACTACCGGCTCAACCCTACGCACGTGAGCCTGTACATGGCCCTATTCCAGCAGTGGAACCTCATCAGGTTCCGCAACCCCATCTCCGTATGCCGCTCCGAGCTGATGCAGGTCTCCCGCATCAGCTCCCGGGTCACCTACCACAAGTGCATCAAGGAGCTGCACGCCTGGGGCTACGTCCACTACGATCCCTCCTACAACCACTTCCGCGGCAGCCTGGTCTATATGCTTGGATTTGAGGAGAAACAGGACAGGGAAGGTACACTTGAGCAGGCCGTTTTCTGTACCGGTGCTGTGCAGGTGGTGGACTCGGGCTGTATGGGAACTGAACGGGAGGTAGGCCCTTCTATAAACAGTATAAACAAAATAAACTTAACAAACAGTAGAAACGGGAGAGAACGCGCGCGCGATGAGGGTTCAGAATATGAACAGGTGGGAGTCCAAAAGGAGCGAAGAAAAGAAAAAGGTTGCGCCGAAAAAGAAAAGAAAGCGGCGGTGGAGCCACCGGGCCTGGAGGAGGTGCGTACCTTTTTCCTGGAGCGGGGCTACCGGGAGCTGGAGGCCTTCCGCTTCTTTCACCACTACAGCGCCAATGGGTGGATGCTGGGCCGGAGCCCGATGCAGGACTGGAAAGCTGGAGCCCGCAAGTGGATGCTCAACGAACTGAACCAAAACAGGGGAGAGGATGCAAGCGATCAGGGAAATCATCGGCCAGCACCTGCAGCAGGTGGTGCCGGAGCAAAAGACTACACCGAGCCCCTCTGAGGCTGTGGCGCAACCGGAGATGGAGAAGCAGACGTTTGACTTCGCGCGCTGCCTTGCCTTTCTGGAACGGAAGGGCAAGGAGCTGTACGGGGAGCATTTCAGGCTTCACGGGGAGGACTACCCGCTCCTGGAAAAGCTGGTGGCTTATGTATCGGGAGAGAGGGATAGGGCCGAGCGGCAAGGGTTAAATCTGCGGAAGGGCATCCTGCTTTCGGGTCCCATCGGCTGCGGCAAGACCAGCCTGATGACCCTGTTACGCCTGTTCCTCTCCCCGCAGGAGCGCTACCGGGTCAAGTCCTGCCGGGAGGTGAGCTTTGAGTTCCACAGGGAGGGCTATGAAGTCATCCAGCGCTACAGTCAGCCCCCGCCAGGCTCCCTCCTGAAGGCAAGCGCCTACCTCTTTGATGACCTGGGGACGGAGAGCAGCGGAAGGCACTACGGCAACACCTGCAATGTGATGGGGGAGGTACTCTTGAGCCGTTATGACCAGTTCGTTCTGCGGGGAGTAAAAACGCACCTAACCACCAACCTGACCAGCTCAGAGATAGAAAAGGCTTACGGCAGCAGGGTGAGGTCACGCATGCGGGAAATGTTCAATTTGATATGTTTTGATAAGGGAACGAAGGACAAGAGGTTATAAGGCAACTCTCCTCCCCTCCATTAAAAAGTAAGTTTCTAATTACAAAGGCTGTGCGAAGAGGCACTTGAGGACGGAACTACCAGCGACTTCAGGGAAAGCTACCCTCACTCCACCATTCTATTATAACTTAAGTGTTAAAAAAAACAGTGGAATAAGGAATATCTACTTTTGACAGTCCTAATAATGGTAGAGGCTCAACTTGTTACCAAAGTACCAGTTTTATCTTCATAATTTATCGATAGTTTTGTATGTAAACCTATAGAACAATCAGTAAATCCAGACCCACTAAAGGGCCTATTAAATAAGTGTAACAGGAGTTTTGAGTAAGAAAGCTAAAAATAAAGTGAAGGTAATGGTTAGTTCTACGGTCAACCATTTCAAGACTGAGCTGGAACAGCTTTGCTATACCTTACAAGGATACGGGTACCATGTACTGAATTCACACATCGGAACAATTTATTCTATACCAGGCAAGTCGCCAGAAGAATCCTGTTTAGCAGCAGTAGAGGAATGTGACTTTTTCTTTGGCATTATCTTGCCATTTTATGGTTCTGGCATTACGCATACTGAATTCAAAAGAGCCATAGCGGTAAACAAACCGAGAGGGTTCCTGGCACACCATGACGTAGCTTTTTCCCGGCAGCTTTTGAAGCAGTTCATGTATGATCAGAGTGGTGACAGAAATGGCTTTACCCTTATCAAAAAGACGCCTGTTATGGATGATTTAGGAGTAATAGACATGTATAATGAAGCTGTTGGAGATGGCCAACCTCTTAATAAACGTTTGTGGGCTCAGGAGTTCTACAAGTACTCTTTAGATGGGGCTCCTTTCGTAGACACGCAGTTCAATAATATAGAAAGATTTTGGGCTGACCTCGAGAAACTTAAAGCGTTAAAATGAAAGAGAACCAATTCATGAAGGATTTGATCAATATGGGGGAAACCGAGCAGGTTGAATTCAAGGAGTCTGTTCGAAAAGAGGAGCTGGCAAAGGTCCTTTGCAGCTTTCTGAATGGTAGAGGTGGGCGTGTACTGGTTGGGGTAAGGGACAATGGTGACATAGTTGGTATAGCAAATGCTGACAAGAATCTTGAGCAGCTAAGGTCTTACCTGCTTTCTGCCATTGTGCCGGAGGCTCCGGTTACCCTTAGTGTTGAAAAAGCTGAGGGTAAAGACTTACTAGTGCTAAAGGTTTATGGTGGATCAAAGCAGCCCTACCTTTTTGATGGGAATATATTCTATCGTAAAGGACTGTCCACAGTTAAAGCAACATCACAGCAAATATCTGAATTGATTCATAATCGACAGAAGGCTGAATTACATTGGGAGCGGCAGTTAGCTTTGGGGGTAGAACTAGAAGATCTTGATCAGAAGCTTATTTTAAGTACTATAAAAGAATCTGTTGAGAATCACAGGGGTAACTTTTTAGAGTCCAATGTTATAGACTTTTTGTCTCATTATGGGTTGGTTCAGAATGGCTCTTTTACAAATGCCTGTGTCGTACTATTTGCTAAAAATCCGTCAAAATTCTTGCCTCAGGCTAGGGTCAGGTTAACTGAATACGGAGAAGGTAAAACGGGTAGATCCCTTTTAAGAGATGAAGTTTTAGAAGGTAACTTATTTATCATCCAAGACAGGCTTGAGCGATATATCAATAGCTTAGGCATTCGAAGTGTTTTTGATAATAACCAATGGAAACGGCTAGACTTTAAATTCCCTGTTAAGGCATTACAGGAGGGGATTATTAATGCTCTGATGCACAGGGATTACAAAAGTTCCTCAAGTGGGGTATCGATCAGTGTATATTCAGACAGTTTTGTGATATCCAATAGTGGTCACCTACCTGATGAACTAACAGTAAGTGAGTTGAAAAAGTCCCATCGTTCTCATCCTGTAAACCCTGATATAGCCCACATTGTCTTTCTTAGAGGACTAATTGATAAGCTTGGCAGAGGAACTTTGAAAGTTGTTGAAGAGTGTCGTGCAGCAGGTTTAAAAGATCCTGTTTGGAAAGATAATCATGATGGAGTTATGCTTACCTTTTATGGTCCTAAGGCACTAGCACCAAAGAGAGACACAAATAAAGATGATGGTGTAAATGATGGTGTAAATGATGGTCTAATTGATGGTGTAAATGAAATGATTGATCATGGTGTAAATGATGGTTTAATTGATGGTGTAAATGATGGAGTTAGATCTGAACTAGTCAGGCTAACAGCACTAGTTCTAAAAAACAGAGGAACAAATGCTTTAGATATAGCAACAAGAAGAGGTAAATCTAAATCAACAATTGAAAGGTATCTTAGGATAGCAAAAGAATTAGGAATAATAGAGTTTAAGGGTGCGCCTAAAACAGGCGGGTACTTTTTAACTAAGAAAATGAGAGATAAATTAGATGATAACAGGGCTCAAGGCGTGAAAGATTAGATATATTAAACATTTGGTTGTGGTCTATAATGTATGATGGTTTCTATAGTAAAATATTAGCTTCATAGCATTGTAGTGGTTCTGCTCTTTTTTGGAGAAGCAGGCTGTCTTTCTGACGATCCTTCTGTTTCTGGTTCTCAGGCACAGGTTCACCCCTTCGATGTTTCTGGTGTAGGCCTTTCCCACCAGGTGCCTTTCTTCCGGCAGCACTTTGGCGAAGGCCGGCCAGTCATCGGTGCAGAACAGGTCTATGGTGAGCGTCTGCAGCTGCCTGTAGAGCCTGTTGACCGTGCGCTGGCTTCGATTTCCCCAGCTCCAGGCCAGCACCTCGTCTGTCTCCGGGGCATAGGCGTAAAAGAGCCACCGTTTGCGTTTCTTTCGCTGCCCCACGAAAGTCCACACCTCGTCTAGCTGCACCTGTCGGTACTGCTGGCGGCTTGGCCGGACCTGGCAGCTTTCAGCCTTCTGGTTTAGCCACCGGAGCACTGTCTGCCGGTGCCCCCCCGTTACCTGTTCAATGTCGCGTATGCCGGAGTTGCGGACCAGCAACCGGAGCACCAGTGCCTTTACCGCAGGTCTGCAGCCCGGCTTCTGGTAAAAGAACTGGAACTGCTTGCCGCAGGAACGGCACAGAAAGTTCTGCTTGCCCGTGCGCTTTACGCCATTTTTCACTACTTTCAAACTGTGGCAGTAGGGGCAGTTGACCTGGATAGTTATCTCGCACATAACTTCCAACAAACACCCTTGCTGCCATACCTATTCCCTCATCATACATTCTAGACAACTACCAGAGAAAGAACGTTTGTAGAGGTGCTTTGGAGTACCAGCATTCTCTCATTGACCAGCTGTGTTATCCTAAGCAGTGTCTGATGTCTGGTGGAGTATTCTGCCGAAGCGGCACTTGTCCGCATGTCTCTCACTTCTGCAATATTCCGGTCATAGTTCTGAGCAAAGACGTTATTTTGTGCGGTGCCGTAATATACGTAGGCAATCTACAGATATTGACAACGCTTATTCTATGTCCTCTAGAGGAGTACTACCTGTGGTACTTTGTTTCTTATCTAAAAATAGGTGCTGGTTGTTGTTGAGCATTTGCCGCATGGAAAAATCACACCTCAGCAATGCGTGTTTCAGTGTAATTTTAAAATCGAACATGATTTTGGTAAAGAAGTTTTCGAATTATTTGAAGAGGTGGAAGAGTACATTAAAGCGATAAAGAATTGTTGCGACTTGTGTGCTGAGTCCGACAGTTCTGAAACATTTCAAACTGATTTAAAAGAATTATTTAATAAAGTAGGTTTTGATTAAGAGTTTGATAAAGTGATTTAATATGTAAGCCTATTTGACAATAGGAGCTGGGAGATGTATAACATTAGTAGACCTAATTTTTCCCACATATTTCACCTTTTCTAAATTAATTAAAAGTCAAAACCACTGAAAAACTTCTAAATTACATCCCAAGTAATAGGGAATTAGCCTCCTTAATTGAAAAGTTTAGGTCTACTTTTGAAGAGGACTTCAACAACTCATATTATGTAGACCTAAGTATAATCACAATGGGTAATGTACATTAAAGTGCGCCGCGTACCAACCAATGACAACAAGCTAACAGATAAACAGGTGGATTTTGGATATTTTTCATTAGAGAATCAAAGGAAAAGAAATGAGGAGAATATAAAGCGGGAGAAGGATAAGAAATGTTTCAAGAATCTGCTAAAAGATCCAAATTTTAAAATTCAACCCAAATGGCATTTGTCAAAAAATGATATAGACTTATCACATTTAAAAGGTGAATGTCATACTGATTTAAAATCTAGTAGTGACTATAATTTATATGAAATCGAAAGAACAGAACTATTTAGAATACTAGATAGCAGTTATTTATCTACTTATACAAAGGAGAAAATCTGGAAAAGTCATGAGGATAATAAAATTACAGAAGTTTTAGTAAACTGGCAGAGTGCGGTTAATTTAATTCCACCTGTTCTTATTTTAAACTCAAACGAAGATAAATTACTTATTCAAGATGGAAAGCATAGGTTTGCTGTTGCTAATTATTTTGAAGCGAAAGATGTTCCTATAATAATTCTAAATACAATAGAAAAACGTTTTCTTGAATTAGCTGATAGTAACAAACTTAAGAAACTTTCATAATAGGTGTAATACATGTAGTTACACCAGTTTGACAAGTCGTAACCAGCATCAATAACTAAAAAGTTATTACCTCCTGGAATGAATAACTTATGCATTGTGTAAACAGCCCAAAAAAGCCTGGCACAAGAGCTGTTTTTTTTATGGGCTGTAAAAGCTTTAATGTATAGCATATCTCGTCAGTCCATTTGCGTCTAACTGATTATACAAGGTTGACCTTAATGTAAATGTGAACTCATATCTTTGAGAGTATAGGCGGTCAGGCCTAAGAGGATCTGTACCAACGCGTTGATGGGGTTCCTGTGGCGGGAGTTGTCGATATCGCAGACGCTCATTAGGATATCGTTGACGGCCTCTATACCCCCTCTCTTCATCAGGTTGAGTTGTCCTGTAGCGTAAGGAGCATGCTGTTCATGTTCCTCCTTATCTTGTCCACCAGGTGCAGGCGAGCACCCAGACCAATGTGCAGTCTTCCGGGCCATCTTAGCTGCTTCCGGCGCACCTCATGCAACGTCTGGCAACTACATGTGCACTGTAGAATGAGCTAAACTGCGCCACGAGCAGAGGATATCTTTCGGGGAGCAGAAATTTTTAAACTAAATATTTATATATGAGTATATGGATATACGGCATAGCTAAGTGATTGAGGGGCGGCAGACGTGTTTGTGCCAATACTCATTTGACACTGTCAAATGAGCTGTTGCCTGTGTTACAGTTACAGGAAACGGTGCGAGGGTAAAAGCAATAAGGAAAAGAATGGTTTTCCTTGCCCCGTTGGGCTAGTTGATTGCTCCCTTAGTTTCATTGGGTAGGCAACCGATTCGCGGGGGCTCCCGCGTGTTTGGGACTGGCAATAAGAGTTACGAAGACAATCTTATACTATAAAAGGAAAGACGCACAGACATGAGAACGCTTTACCTGTTTACCTTGCTTTGCTTTTGTTTTCTGACCCGGCTGTCGGCACAGACATCCGAACAACCTGCGCCCCTAAACCCCAGCCTGGACCGGGTCTTCCCTCCCCCGCCCAACGCGGCTGCTTTGGGCAAGTTCGGTAGCGTACCGGTGGGGCTTTCCACCGGGATACCCAGTGTGGGCGTTCCCCTGTACACCTATGAGAACAAGGCCACGGGGTTGAGCCTTTCTGTGACACTGGACTACCACGCTGGCGGCGTCCGGGTGGACGAAGTCGCATCCAGTGTGGGCATAGGCTGGGCGCTCAGCGCCGGGGGCGTGGTGTCGAGGACGATGAGGGGCATCTATGACGAGATGGAGGGAGTAGGGTTCATTAACTCAGGTCCCCTGCCGCAGAGCGAGGAGGCAGGGAACGCCCCCTATGATGTCTCCGCCAGGCCCTTTAACGACATGAATGCATGGATGCTGGACAGCCAGAACGACATCTTCAGCTTTAACTTTAACGGCCGCAGCGGGAAGTTTTTGTACGGGAAGAACGGTGACTTTTTAATGGTTAATCAACAGAAGCTCAAGGTGGAAAACGAAACAGAGGAGATTAACGGGAGGCCTATGATCGGCAAGTTTACAATCACCGATGAGCTGGGGTACAGGTATATCTTCGACGCGGAAGAGGTTACCACTAACCGCTCTATGGCTCCCAACCCCTCCGTCTACACTACTTCCTGGTATCTGACGAAGATTCTCACACCCTCCGGAAAGGACTCCATCGTGCTGAGCTATGATAACCTGAGCTACACTTACTTGGTGGGAAGGAGCGAGTCTGAGACTGTTCCGTATCCGGGCGTGTCTTCTACCTCATTGTTGCCGGAACGCGGCTACTCGGCGGCGGCGTCAGAGCACAGCGTTCAGGGAAAAAGACTAAGGGCGATTGCTTTCCCTGACGGGGTTAGCATAACCTTTGACTATGACCAGGCGGAGCGCATTGACCTGCCGGGGGATCACTTACTTAAGAAGATTACCATCAGCAACGCTAACAACAGAAGGGGGTATAGGCTAACGCAGGACTATTCCCTTAACAGGGCAACCTTAAAGGGGGTTGCTCCCTTTGCGGGAGCAGCAGAAGTTGAGGAACCCGGCTATGAGTTTACCTATGGCACTCCCCTGCCCGACAGGCTTAGTGACCAGCAGGACCATTGGGGGTTTTACAACAGCAACACCGGTAGCTTGATTCCGCATGAGATCATACCTGTCTCAGGGGGAGGGAGTCTGGGGAATTACCACGAACTGGGTACCGGGAGCAGGGACACAGACCCGAACAGGTGCAAGGCCGGGGCCTTAACGCGGATAAAGTACCCCACTGGCGGGTACACCGACTTTGAAATGGAGGCAAACCAGGCCTTAGACCCGCGGCTGGGCCAGGAGATCACTTACTCTAAGGAGAAGTATTCCAGGGAGGGCAACACAACAGTTTACTGTACCTCCTCAATTCCCACCGACACCACTTTCGTCTTTGAGGGAGACCCGGGCTCGAAAACAAGTTTCACTGTCCGTATTCCCTCTGTTTCAAGCACTCCTTGCGATGCGGGTGCCCCCTCCTGTAAGGTTGTCCTGGAAGTTAAAAGCCCGGACGGCACGTTGTTGAACCGGCTGGAGTACGATCCCCCAATAGGGTCCTACTCTCCGGAGCACAGTTTTGAGATGTACGACCTTGTTCCGGGTACCGAGTACACCGTCACCTCCTCGACAGTGGGTATGTCCGAGGGATACATAGCGTATATAGACTTTAGGTGGGTTGAGACGAGAGTAGATAACCCCGTGGTGGAGACGGGCACAGCAGGTCACCGGCAGCTGTACGTTGGGGGCCTAAGGGTCAGGAGAATCTCGGACTACAGTGACGGGGCAAGCACGCCCTCCCTGGTCAGGGAGTATGAGTACACGATGGCAGACGGCTCATCCTCAGGCACGCTTGGGATATACCCTGTCTATTCCACACCTGTGTACTATGAGTCACGGACCGATAGTTGGGAGTATCCGGATGCTGTCGAAACTTACAACGGGCAAACTGCGCCCAACTACATATCCAGAAGCAGTTCGACGGTTTACCCGCTTGCTTACTCGAATGGCAGCCCGGTGGCTTACAAGCGGGTCGTGGAGAAGAAGCTTGGCAACGGGACGCACCTGGGAAGGACAGAGCGTTACTTTAAGAGCTTTGACCAGGTGCCTGCTGTGATTACCAAGCCTTTCCCCTTTACTCCACCAGAGTATAAGGAGTGGGGCAACGGGTTACTGGACAGCGTCCTATACTATAATCAGGACGGTGCTCTGGTCAAGAAGGAAACCAACGATTATAAGTTTTACATAGATGACTATTGGCAGGACTCGGCCCGTCTGGAGAGCTTCCGGTCGGTTTCGATCGCGCCGGTAAAGTACCTTTATGATCCCGACGACCCTTCGGTTGATGATCCGGATGCTGACCCGGTTGTTCCGTGCTGGATTTACCCGCGCTACTTCAAGGCTGAGTTTTTTACGCCTCAGGCGGGAAGGACGGAACTCATTGGTACCACTACCTATAACTATGACAGCTCCGGGGGCGTGATAGCGGCGGCGAAGACCTACAACTATGATCCTTACTTCCTTTATCTAAAGTCGAGCACCCTCCAAAGTAGCACAGGGGAGGTGCTTGCAAGAAGCTTGAGCTACCCGAAGGACATGGTGGATGAAGGGAGGGATCCTAATGGAGTGTACCAGGAGATGGTCACCCGCAATATACTAAGCCCGGTAGTCGAGGAGGTAGAGAAAGCTGGGGGCACCTTCCTGAGCCTGGTTCGTAAAAAATTCTTCAATCCTGGCCAAGGCGTGTATGTCCCTCAATCAGTCGAAACCCAAACTCACAACGGCTCCTTAGAAGCCAGGCTAAGGTACCACTTGTATGATGACCGGGGCAAAGCCTTAACGGTGTCTAAAGACGAGGGTGTTCCCTTGAACTACCTCTGGGGCTACAATCATAGTCTTCCTGTCGCAGAGGTTAAGAACGCCTCCTACGCAGAGGTGGAGGCGGCCTTAGGCGGGGCTGCGGCCGTGGAGGCCCTGGCTGCCAGCACAGAGCCTAGCCAGGCCCAGTTGGGGGCCCTCAATGCCCTGCGCGAGCAGCTGCCAAACGCAATAGTCACCACCTACACCTATGATCCTTTGGTGGGGATGACCTCCTCGACAGACGCAAATAACCGCACGACCTTCTACGAGTACGACTCCTTCGGCAGGCTGAAGGCCGTCAGGGACCACGATATGAACGTGCTCAAGACCTACGAGTACCACTACGCCGGGCAGTAGCCCCGACAACCTACAAGGGCCCTTTCCCACCCTTAAACCAGGCACGCCGTTACCCGTGCCCGGGGCACTGCGTGCCCGCCAAAACGAAAGCTCACCAAAGAAACAGGTTAGACATGAAAGACCTTTATGCTTCTCCCGCAGCCTTGCCTTCACAGTTAAAGAACGGGGCCAGGTGCCTGCAAGGGCTGCTTGCCCGCATGGCCCTGCTACTAGCCCTGGGGGGGCTCCTCCTCCAGCAGGCGCAGGCGGCTGTGCCCCCTCGACTGGAGCAGCCGGTCAGGTCGGCTGAGAGTGACTCTCTCGAGGCCGTGCTTGCCCGGCTGCGTGTCCAGCACCTGCTTGCCCTGGAGGGTCGGCAGTACGGCCAGGACAGGGACCGGGAGCGGAGGGAGTGGCTGAGCGCCTACCGGGCCTACACCTTGGAGCGGGACGCCCTCATCGAAGCCCACTACGCCCGCCAGGGGAAGGAAACCAAGCAGCAGCAATCGTCCGATGGCTCCCTCTCCCTGCAGAGCGTGAGCGGCTTTGACCTGGTGCCGGACTCGGTGGAGCTAAGGGCCCTGCGGGACCTGTACAGCAGCACCGGCGGGGAAGGCTGGACTCACAGCACCAATTGGCTGACGGGCACCACCAGCGCCGACTTCGACACCTGGTACGGGGTCACCGTCACCAACGGGGACGTGACAGCCATCATACTCAGCAGGAACGCGCTGGGCGACACGATTCCCTCCTCCCTGGGCGAGCTGTCGATGCTGTCCTACCTCCACTTAAACGGCAACAGGCTCTCGGGCCCGGTCCCGGAGTGCCTGCGGAGCCTACCGGAGCTACAGAACCTCTACCTGGGCCAGAACAGCTTCTCGGGCCCCCTGCCTCTATGGCTGGGCCAGCTAAGCAAGCTGCAGGTGCTCTCCCTGCACGACAATGCCCTGACAGGGGGCATCCCGGAGTCGCTGGGCAACCTGGCTGCCCTGACTTCACTGAACTTAGACGGTAACAGGCTGAGCGGCGGGATCCCGGCCGCACTGGGGCGGCTGACCAACCTGCTCTCCCTCTACCTGAGCTTCAACAGCCTCACGGGCCCGATCCCCGACTCACTGGCCAACCTGACAAGGCTGCAGCACCTGGACTTCTACAGAAACGACCTCGGCGGAGAGGTGCCGGACTGGCTGGGTGATTTTAGCGACCTGGAGACGCTCAAGCTTCGTAGCTGCGGGTTGAGCGGCCCGATCCCGGCCTCGCTGGGCAACCTGAGCAAGCTCTACTACCTTAGTCTCCGTGGCAACGGCCTGACAGGAGGCATCCCGGAGTCGCTGGGCAACCTGGCAAGCATGCGGAACCTCTACCTGTCAGACAACAGCCTGAGCGGCCCTGTGCCTGGCTCCCTGGCGGCCCTGGCGGTCCTGGAGAACCTTGACCTTTTCACGAATAAGCTGGAGGGGGGGCTGCCGGACTTCAGCGCCTCCCCCAACCGCTCCAGCCTCAATCTGCGGGTGCAGGGCAACCGGCTGGGCTTTGGGGTCATCGAGCCCAACATGACGGGGGCGGGCACCAGCGCCATCGGCACCTTCACCTACAGCCCCCAGGACGATATCCCCGCCCCGGACACGCTGGGGTTCACCGCGGGCCAGCCCCTGGAGCTCAGGGCTGTGACGGGGGGGACCCGGAACCTCTACCAGTGGCAGCG
>NZ_FZOQ01000045.1 GCF_900188175.1 Pontibacter ummariensis
TCCTCGTTACTAAAAAGAATAGTATCGACAAACAGGAACGGTTCGCGGTGTGGCAATAAATTCTGGGCATCTTTCATAGTTGTGTGTATGGAATTATGTGCATGGCTTATAGCTAACAGCCTTTTCTAGGCTATGCGATAGATCAAGATAGCGGGAAATATTTAAAAAATCTCTCAGACCGCTTACTTTATCCAGCTTCTCAAAGGTATCTACTTCCTTTACCTCTCTCTGCTTTTCTGAGCACAAAATGGTAACACTTGGTAGGCTACTATAGGCTTTGCATGGCATATGTTTAAGAGCAGCTTTATCTGTTCCTGGGACAGTGACCCGGGCTGGAATAAAAAAACCACACGTATAGCCTGCCGGACATGGACTCAGGCAGGCTATACGTGTGACAGTTACTTTAAATTTGGCAATAGATTTATACTTTTACAGGCGCAATTCCCTTCTGATAATGACAAAACAAGGAGCTACTATTCCAGTCTACACAGAGGCTGAAAGCTTTAGAAAGAACAGCTTCCGGGACTTTTATATTGCTTCGTATGAGGACCGGCAGGATGCTGGCCTCAAGCGGGTTGCCCCGCACCGGCATACCTATTATGAGATCATCTGGATAACAGAAGGGAGCGGCACGCACACCATCGATTTCAAAGACTACCCCTTTCATGGCCCCTGCCTGTTTCTGCTGCAGCCGAGCCACATCCATCAGATCATAAAGGATGGCCCCACCAAAGGCTTTGTGCTGAAATTTAATGAGTCGCTTTTCGCTGTGGAGTCAGGCGCAGAGAACCTTTTGCTCAAGTATGGCATCTTCGACAACATCAACGTGCAGCCGGTGCTTCAACTTGACTCGGAGGCTGTGCACTTGCTGAATGACCTGATGCAAAAAATGCTGCTGGAGTATAAAAATGCTTCTGAACTATCGGCCATTATCATTGCCTCTTACCTCAAGGTCTTTCTGCTGCAGGTATACAAGCTAAAAGACAGCCACCGGGAAGAACTGCAGGCCGCCCCGGAACCGCGCTACCTGGTTTTCCGCACCTTTAAAATGATGCTGGAGCAGCAGTACAGGCAACAGCACGCCGTGCAATACTATGCAGCAGCACTAGCCATTACGCCTAGGTCGCTGAACGAGGTCACGCACAAGTACGCCGGCAGAACAGTAAGCGACCTGATCAAGGAAAGGCTCATGCTGGAAGCCAAACGCTTGCTTCACCACGGCAAACTAACTATCAAGGAAATAGCTGGAGAACTGGGCTTTGACGACGCAGCCTACTTCACCCGGTTCTTTACAAAGAACGAAGGCTTATCACCTCAAAACTTCAGGTTTAAGGAAAAGCATGATGAAGCCGGGCTTGTCAGGTAAAGCTTGATTATCCAACACAAGCAACAGTTTGTCCATTGAGCAAGGGGTTCTAATGGGAGAACTTTGTGCTGTTAATCAGATTAATCCATCTTAAGAACAGCACCTCATGAACCGAAAATCCTTTCTTCAGAAGTCCTTCCTCAGCTCATCTCTACTACTGGTGCCGGGCCTGGCGCACAACAACTTTTTAGCTTCTGTTGGTAAAACAAGTATGAAGCTTGCTATCAGAGACAAGGACCAGAAGAATATCTGTGCTACCTGCGGTACCCGGCACGCAACAGCCAGAACCGAGGCAGACACCTGCCCTATCTGTCAGGACGAGCGCCAGTATGTAGGCGACAAGGGCCAGCTGTGGTTGAGCTACAGTGAGGTTGCGAAAAGCAGCAGCATCCGCATCACGCGGCTACAGCCAGACCTCTACGACCTTAAGATCACGCCATCTTTTGCCATTAGCCAGAAAGCACACCTTGTTCTATCAAAAAGCGGGAATATCCTCTGGGACTGCATTCCTTTTCTGGATGAGCAGACGGCGAGTTATATCCGCACGATGGGAGGTATCAAAGCGATTGCCATTTCGCACCCGCACTACTACAGCCTGATGGCTGAATGGGCCCAGGCCTTCGATTGCCCGATCTACCTGCATGTGCAGGACAAGCAATGGATACAGGATAAAAGCAGACATATCCGCTTATGGGAAGGTAAAAAACTGGTGCTGTGGGACGATATCTCAGTAGTGCACGTGGCCGGCCACTTTGCGGGCAGCACGGTACTGCACCTGCCCCACCACGGCGCAAAAGGCTCCCTTCTGACTGGCGACAGCATTTATGTAGCACGCGACAGAAAGCATGTGTCCTTTATGTATAGTTACCCCAACCTGATACCGTTGAAGAAAGCAGCAATTAAGCGCATACAGCAGCAAATAGAGCCACTCGCCTTTGATGCCATTCATGGTGCCTTTGAAGGGCAGGAAATCCCATCCGGTGCCCGGGAGGCGTTCAGGCGTTCGGTAGCCAGGTACCTCAACATCTACAAGGCATAGCGCACAAATGACTATACCTTCTCAACGGCAAAAAGAAAGAAGCCGCTACTTTGACAGTAAGCGGCTTCTTTCTTTTTGATGAGAGCAGTCAATAATCAAAACATCAGGCTTCCAGGCGGCATACTTCTGTTTCATGCTCAAGCTCTAAGGTTACCTCTGTTATCGAGAATGCGTTCAGCACTTGGCTGATCTGCTGCTTTAGAGCGGATAGGGCCTGTGGTTCCTGCACCTGGGACACTACCAAGTGAGCCGATAAGACATGGTGCTCGCCGTCCAGGGACCACAGCCTTAGTTCGTGTATGTCCTGTACATTTTTCAGGGCTAATACCTGCTCTTTTACCTTTTCTAAGCTAAAGCCCAGCGGGTTTGCCTGGAGTAGGACCTGTAAGGCAGCCCAGGCATTTTGGAAAGCATGAACCAGCATGTAGAGCGATATGGCTACTGATAAAAGCGGGTCGAGCCAGGGTAGTTCGAAGAACAGCAGGATGATACTGGCGACTAATACCGTTACCCATCCCAGCAGGTCTTCGAGCATGTGCAGCGATACGGCCCGTTGGTTTAAGTTGATCCCTCCTTTTAGCTTGAAAAAAGCGGCACCGTTCACCACTATTCCCAGTATGGCAAACAGCAGCATGCCCATCGGCTCGGGCATGGAGGGGTTCAGCAGCCGTTCAACAGCTTCTGTTATGACGAATCCAGCCCCCAAAATAAGGATGAGGGATGTAACCAAGGCTCCGGCCACAGAGTAGCGCTTGTAGCCATAGGTATAGGTAGGATTTCCGGGTTTCTCCGATTTGCGTTGCAGAAAGTACGTAAGGCCAAGTGCAAAGGCATCGCCAAAGTCGTGGAGCGCGTCGCTCATAATGGCTACGCTGTTTACGAAGAACCCGCCTATAAGCTCCAGCAAGGCAAAGCCCAGGTTCAGGATAAAAGCAAACTTTATGTTACCGGTGGCATGATGGTGGTGAGCATGCCCGTGATGGTGGTGGTGACGTTCCATGTTGTGTAAAGTCAAAAAGCCGTGCCCCCTGTTAAGAGCAGGAAGCACGGCGCTGGTATAGAGCTTTTATTTTGTACTTGTTGGCTGTTTCGCTGAAAGATGTACCACAGCGGCCAGCGCCACTAGTCCGCCCATAATGGCCAGGTTCTGGATGAAGTCCATGACGGCGGTTTGTTGCATCATGCCCTCCATGTTCCAGAAAGTATGCATCATCAGGGTCATCGGGAGCAGGAGCAGCACCAAAGCTAATGCGGTCTGCTTTACCTTAAAGCCCGCAAACAGAAGTATAGCACCGAGCAATTCGGTCACCATGGCGGCTCCCAGCAGCAGGGGCACAAACGGCAGACCTTTCGAGGCCATCCACATGGCCGGGCCATCCCAGAAAAGCACTTTATGCATGCCCGCCACTAAAAATGTAATACCGATCAGTATCCTGGCTACCAGGATAAAGGGTTGAACAGCTGAATTTTTCATAGTTGTAGAATTTTGAATGCGTGAATGAATGATTGAGTGAATAAATTTTGATTGAGTGTATCAGGGTTTTCGCAATACTGGGTCGAACCACCCCTAACCCCTCCCTATCCCAGGCGGGGAACTTTTTCTGCTAATACTGTCTCTTGTTTTCCTGCTTTGTAGTTAATGCATAAACATCCCCATTACCCCCTTCAAAGGGAAACTCTGAGCCACTACTCTGGCTGATATACAAGCTCTGTTGAAGGCTCTAGGCAGGAAAAGTATAAGTATAGCTCCCCTTTTTAGACTAGTGAGAACGCGAGTTTGAAACTAGCGAGCCCAGTTCTGAGGGGCAGGGGTGGTTGGATTATCTAAAATACAAACTGTGCGCCCAGCGCTAATTGGTTAGCCGAGGTGGTTTTGTATACCTGCTTTCCATTCTCCACAAGCCTCCAGTCGGTGTTGGCGCGGTACCACTCCAGGGCTATTCCTAGCGGACCGGCGTCGTAGCGGATCATAGGCACGATGACTTCGTTTCTGAGGCGGGCGTTGCCGGGTACCGCTGCCAATACTTCGCCGTCGTTCGGGTTGTCCTGGCCGTACATGACCCAGGCGCTGAGGTGCTTACTGAACCTGTAGCCTGCCTGCCCCCAGGCACCGTAGCCTGCTATGTTACCGAACTGCAGCAGCTGGCCCCAGCTCTGGCTGATGGCGCGGCCCCAGTAGGCGTTTCCCTGCAAGGTGGCTCCGCCGTAGGTTAGCTTCGTGCCTGCCTGCACGGCTTTGCCCTCCAGGTTGCTGCGGGAATCGCCCTGCACCAGGCGCTTGCGGTCGTAGTGACCGGCCAGGTTCACCTCCCATTTCAGCGGCTGTGTCTGGTTGCTGATGTTCAGGCCAATTTCTGTTTGCGGTATACCTATTTCTCCTTCATCACGACCGTCGGCTTCGGCTTTCGGGCCGGTCCAGGAGCCGCGGAACACAGCCAGGTCCAGGCGTACTTTGGTGAAGGCTGTCGGTCTGGTTAAACCCTGGTAGAGAAACAAGCCGGGGTTGCGGAAGCCAATGCCGCCCGCCGAGCCATAGCCCATGGCAAAGTGCGTAACGGAGTTCGGAAAGTGCGCCACCAAGGGTGTCCAGTTCTGGCCCAGGCGCAGCCTCGTCTGCCCTTTCTGCACCTCCACGTAAGCCAGTCGCACGCGTGGCAGCAGGTTCTCGTCGGCAAAGCCGCCTCCGCCTGCCGTGCCTCCCAGGAAGTCTAGCTCGGCACGACCAGTGGCGGTGATGCCGTGGGGCAGGTGATAGGCCGTGCCTTTAAAGATGAGCCAGGTCTTGCGCAGGTCGCCGCCAAACTGGTACTCCTCCTGGGTAGGCTGCTGGGGGCTGGCCCACATGGTAATGGCGCCGTCGCCCAGGCCAAAGGTATCGTCCTGCACAAAACCCGAAGCCGTGATGATGCCGTTGATGCTGGACTTGAAGTATGGCTTGCCTGCCTGCGTAGTGTCCGGTGCCGGCGTGGCCGGGAAACTGAGATCGATCTGGGCATTTGCCTGGTGCAGCAGCAGCGTACTTAAAGCTGCCACGCCGATAGTGGTGCGTAGTGTTTTTTTCATGGTTTTATTTTGTAGCTAATGGTTTAGGCAATAAGGTGGCCGTCCGCCTTTTTAGGGGCAGCTTCCGTTTTGCTCCGGTTTTGGTTATTGATTGTTTTTAGCTTGTGCTGCAGGCTGTGTTAGGCTTCTGGTTTGCTCCTCCCCCGCCTGCATTTCTCTTGTTGTTGCAATGGCACAAAGGTCTGTGCTTTTGCAGCCCCAGGCCATACACAAACAGGTGCTTTTGCTGGACAAACAGGTAAGTGCTGAACAAGCGCACCGATGCTGATTGAGCGGCATCCGTAATGGCACAAGGTATAGGTATACACTATGCTATGGCAACTTACAGGGTATATCCCTGCTGTCCGGGTACATGATGCTAATCGTTTTCATCACTTTCTTCTATATTGAAAGCAGGTATGGTGTAGGTTTTGCCATTTCCCAGCAGGTGCATTTTCAGGTCGTAGATGGTAAACGGATCGCCTGCTTCTATTTCATAGATATTGGTACTGCTGATGTTCATGCCATCCAGTATGGTCACCAGGCCACTGCCCACTACCTCCACCTCCATGCCTTTTTTTACCAGTATGGCAGTGTCTTCCTCCAGGCCAATGCCGATGCAGCCCGGATTTTGCGCCACCGCCTGTGCCATACGAATGATGCGGCCGCGGTCGATGAAGTGGGTATCAATGGCTACGTTCTTCAGCAGGTCAAGCCCGGCGGTAGCACTCATCTGGTCTTTCAGCATACCTCCCTGCGCTTCGCCTTTATAAATCATGTTGGTAGACATCGCCGCAGCTCCCGCACTGGTACCGGCTACCACAAACTTCTCGTTCATGTACCGCTCTTTGATGCGTTCCATAAAAAGGCTGCCGCCGAGTATGGAGGTAAGCCGGAGTTGGTCGCCGCCGGTGAGCATGATGCCGGCAGCCTTATCCACCAATTTTATTTTCTCCGGGTCTTTGGCATCGTCGCGGGTTCTGATATCCACGATCTTAACCGTATCAACCCCCAGGTCTCTGAATAACTTTACGTATTCACGAGCAACCGGCTCCGGATCGTTGGTGGCGGCCGGCACCACCAACACCAGCGGATCTTTCCCTTGCAGTTCTTTTACAAAGCGTTTCAGTATCTGCTCGCTGACAAAGCTGGTGTTCTCCTCCTGCGACTCGGGGCGCTCCTCTTCACTCTTGCTTTCCTTGCCGCCTATGGCCAGCAGTATACCTTTGGGTGTGGGAAAGTCCAACCGCTGCGCCTTGTTTTGTGGAGATTTGCTTTTTGCTGCCATAAATCCTCCTGATTTTACGTTTCCGCTGGCCGGTAATACATTGTATACTACCTACTTTCGCATAAGTTCGCGATATTGTAGCACCTGTTCATTCAGGTCTGCTAACCGCTTTAGTTAAGGCACTTCAGCTTCGATTTGGGTCTTGCATTGTAGCTCTTTCATGTTCTGTTTTTCTATTGGTGTTACTGATTATGAACATGACAAAAGTATGGTGAGAAGAGGGTGAGGGTGTTACAGAATTTTGGAGAAGTGTTGCAGGATTTATAGGAAGGAAAATCAAGCAGCAACTGTGCATTTTGAATTTGCAGGAAAGTGAGTACTATTTCATTTATCTGCTATATTTAAAGTACAGCAGGAGTAGATACTCCTGCTGTACTTTAAATGTGAAATGCTCATTAATCGAGAATAACAAATGAAGCTGTTGCTGGTTCTTTTATTCTTACTGCCATTAACTAGCTGCAACACAGTAGAGCAACAAGAAAAAGAGGATTGGCAAAAAATAACGGTAGGTAATTATTCATTCAAGTTCCCTGCTGATTTCAATCTCATTGAAGAAACAGGAATTGATTCATATGTAGGTAGAATTGAGGGAGACAGTATAAACTTTTTCTTTGACTACGGTGAGTATCCTAATGCATTGGCCCTGACACCAGAGCAATATCTTGAAGATAGTACATGGGTAAAGGATGCTTCTTACCAATTCATGGAAAGTGGAAAGACATATAATGTTGACATGCTACCAAAAGTTGAAGTTATTTCCATGCGAAAAGCTACTTTAGAAGACAGCCTGAAGTGGAAAGGTAGTGACTATGTGGCAACAGGCAGACATGAGAAGTATGTTTTTGATTTTCCAATTTATCTTCCCAAAGAGACAAAGGAACATGATGTTTCTATTGATACGTTTGATAATCAATACAGGAAAATAGTAAAGGCAAAGAATCCAAAGAAGGGTATAACTGGAATACATATCAAACCCTTAAACGGTGATATAGCATTAACTTTGGTGGCAGACAGTCTGACTGAAAGTCAACAAGAGTTAGTTGCTAAAATATTATCAACAGTACGGGTCAAATAAAAAGTAAACCGCATAACAAGGTTCAGCTTTAACCCCCACTACGTTTCAGACTTCTGGTGCACAAGACGTTATGAAGCTAACCACCACGTAACCAAAATCCAACGTGACGGTTTTATTTTACTGCTATTGCCTACTCCACCTCGAATACCGCCTGAATCTCCACAGGTGAATTCACAGGTATAGATGAGGCGCCAAGGGCGGCGCGGGCGTGTTTCCCCTTCTCCCCGAAAACAGCCACGGTTAAATCAGAAGCTACATTCATCAAACCGGCATGTTGGGTATAGCCAGTCGGGGTGTTTAAGAATCCCGTTAGCTGCACCACCTGTTTTACCCGACTCAAGTCGCCATGGGTGGCGCTTTTGAGTACGGCCAGCACATTCAGCATGGTCTGGCGGGTGGCTTCTTTGGCTTGCTCGATGGTCAGGTCCTGCCCGATCACGCCGGGGTGCAGCACCTTCCCCTCTTTCAGCGCCACCTGGTTAATGAACACCAGGTTACCGGAGCGGGTATAGGGTACGTAATTTCCCACCGGCTCAGGCAGCACGGGCAGTTGCAGCCCCAGCTCCAGCAAGCGTTGCTCTACGTAGTTTATACTTTCCTCTGGGGTTTTTGCAGGTGGTGTTGGTTCAGTTAGCGTTTTGTGCAACGGTGCGAGAGCTTTAGCTATTTTGGCTAATGCCTCACCCTGCAGCTCGGCTAAGTATAGCTCGCTTTCAGAGGGTCTCTCGGAACCTGGCATAGTGGCAAGGGCTGTGGTACCAAATACCGTGTTCCCCTGCGCTATGGATTTGTCTATACCGGCAGCTCCCCTCATGCCCGTAGGCACCAGCACCATGCCGTGCACCGATAGGGTAGACCATAACGAAAGGATGGCTGCCTCGCGGGCAGCACCGCCTCCTGCTGCCATAAACACCGTAGCCGGTACACCGTCCAGCCGGTGCTGCGACCAAAGATTCAGCGTACCCTCCAGGAACAGGCGCATGTCAGCCGTGGTACTCCCAAAGTGGATGGGCGAGCCGAAGGCAATGCCGTCATATTGCGCCAGTTCTTCAGGTGTAGCATAAGGCACCGAAGCAAAGGGTTTACTCTCCAAATCATCGGGTAGGGTGATGTGCGGCACCTGCTTCAGCACCGCCCGTACCCCCTCCTGTTTTTCTATACCCCGAGCAATGGCTGTAGCCAGTTTATAAGTGGTGCCGCCCTTCGAGTGGAACAGCACCAACACAGTAGTTTCTTCTTTTTTCATGGTTTTATGTTGTTGCGCTTGCAGGCTGGTAATGGCCAAAAGACCGATGGCAGCCAGTAGTAGTTTGAGTGGCATTTTATACTATAGGGAATGAAGTGCTGTGGCTTAAGCTGTGGCAGCCGATCTTTTCAGAAGCCTTAACAGCTGTTGAGGCAATGCCGGAAAGAAGGGCGTTCAAGGTTTGCAGGAAAGGCTTTAGAGCAGGTATGGTACTACTGCCATCGTTACTGCCGGATGTGTAATACAGGCCCATCATTTTCTTGTTTTTTGGATTTAACGCCGCAAAGGAAGCAGCTTAAAGAGGCGGGACTGTTACAAAATTCCTGTAATCTGTTACAGCATTTATACCTAAGTGGAGCGCGCAGCAAGGCACCTGCACAAATGTGCAAGACAAGCACCCTTTTGTCTATTGAGCGGATGGTAAAAAGCGGAGACTTTTGTGTCGTTGAAACAGCAAAAATTTTCAGGATGATTATCAGTGAAGTAGCAAAGATGTGCTACTTTTTTCAGCTACTCATGCAACTTGAAAGTTCAGCTACACATCTTACCCAAAAATCAATACCAATCCTAAAAACCATGAAAAAGCTATTACTCGCGGTGGCCCTGGTGACGGGCAGTTTCTTTTCTAATGCGCAGGCACAGATTAACAAAACGGACAGCAAAGAAGACCGCGCAAAGGTGATGTTCTTAGGCACCTTCCACTTCTCGTATCGCAACAAAGACATTATAGTAACCGAGAAAAAAGACCAGCTGGATGTGATGAGCCCGGAAGCACAGAAGGACCTGGAGAAAGTTAACCGGCAACTGGCCAAGTTTAAGCCCACTAAAATTGCTGTAGAAGTGATGCCGGAAAAGCAGGCCGAGCTGGACTCGCTGTATCAGGCTTACCTGGAGGGCCGCTATACACTGACGGCAGACGAAGTATACCAGATCGGGTTTAAGCTGGCAAAGGAACTGGGACACCAGCGTTTGTACTGCATCAACACAATGGGCGACCTTGATACATACCAGACACCCGGGGCTACCAAATTTGAGTTGCGCGAAGACAAGAAGGAGCGCATGGAGAAGTTCTGGACCTACATGCGCGCTAAAACCCTAGAGCGCGCCGAGATAGATAAAGAATTATTTAGCCACGAGGGTTCTCTTTACAAAGTGATCCAGAGGCATAACCACCCAGAAACCATTCGCCGCAAGCACGAAAACTATTTCCGGGAGGCCTTCCAGTACGAGGAAAAGCCATACGACTACACCGGCGTAGACTGGTACAGTGCCACCTGGTTTAACCGCAACCTTCGCATCTTCCGTAACATCCAGCGCATCACCGAGAGCCCTGACGACAGAATACTCGTGATTTATGGCGCAGCCCATGTGGCGCTCCTGCAGGAAGCGGTGGAAAGCTCACCGACACATCAGCTTGTACCTGTGCACAAACTGCTGAGGTAGAAGTTCCTTTACAAAAAACTCAGGCCAGAGACAAAAGCTGAGGAGACGAAAAGAGAGCTGCAGCTGGATGAGGCCACCCTTGCTCCCCTTCTTGACATCAACCCTGAGTCCTACCTACAGGCAGGGCAATGCATGAGAGAGGAGGTGCTTCGCCTGCAGAAGGACTTTACCAGAAGCATCAGGCCGCTTCACAACCAGAAGATGAACAAAGAGCTCCAGGAGCTGGTAAAGGGCCTGGAAGAGATGTCCAGGCATTACGGGCATAGGGACATAGAGGCAAGAATGAACAAGTGGATTAGGCGGTTTTACTCGTTCCAACAGGACATAGCGGTGTACCTGATTGACTTGCAAGTACTCAGAGTTAAAGATTAAAAAGACGAGAGAACTGTTATAGTTCGCTATAATGCAACCTAAGACATTGACAACAGAGCGTTCATCTAAATTTATTAAAATATAGCTATCTACTGTTCCTTCATCTTTCCTTCATCTTCTCACCATACATTTGCCCCATAACCTAAACTTTCCAATGTTATGAAAAGAAAGCCCCTTATCCCTCTTATGCTGGGCAGCCTTGTATGGTTCAGCGCTTGTGAGAGTGAGCCCGCAATGCCACAGGCCCAGGTAGGCCTAGATTTTAACACCATCACAGCCTCCGCCCCATTAAACGGCAGAGTGACCTCCACCAACAGCGTGGTCTTCACCTCCGGCACGATCACAATGCAAGAGGTTAAGTTTGAGGCAGAGAGCGACGTAAATTCCCTGGAGGTGGAGTTTGAACTGGAGCAGGACGTGCAGATAAACTTCCCCACTGGCGCCACCTCCCCTGATATCAGCGCCATTGCCATCCAGCCAGGCACTTACGAGGAGTTCGAAATAGAGATGAAGCTTCAGGACGAGGGCCCCGCGCCCGCTATTGTCCTGAACGGCACTTTCACAGACGCCGAGGGCCAGCAGCACCCGGTACGCTTCGAGTTCAACTCAGATGAGGAATTTGAGGTAAATAGGGAAGGCTTTATCACTTTCACCGAGGGCCAGAGCGTAGTGGCGCAGGTCACTTTTGACCCTGCTGCCTGGTTTGCGGCCGTCTCCGCAGAGCAGCTTTCAGCCGCAGCAAAAGACGCTAGCGGTGTTATTGTCATCAGCGCTACCCAGAACCCGGGCATCTTTGAAACAGTGGCCGACGGACTGGACTTGGCAACAGAAGTGGAAATTGAGGATGAGGATGAGGACGAGGACGAGGATGAGGATGAGGACTAAGCTAAAGTGTTAGCTTAACGTAAATGACAGAACCGGCAGCAGGAAGAGAAGCATTTTTGTTTTCCCTGTTTCTTTTGGTTCTCCTTCACTACTGTTTAGATTAAGTGAGACGGCAATAAGAAACAGATAAGGATGCTGGACTCCCAAACGGGGACTAACGAGGTAGGCTCATTTGCTAGCCCCACTGTTACGGAGAGCAAGACATATAAAGAGACCTATCAAAAGGGGGCTTACTCACAAGTTTAGCCCCCTTTTGATATTTCATAGCACTATCACAATGAAAAGCTAACTCCAATAGAGCTGGTGACGACACCGAGGCCGACAACGGCTTTATCTGGGGCGTGGTGGAAGGGATTGCAAGATCGATTTAGCCAGCTATGACCACTCTGTTTGTTTGTAACTACCTGACCTTCCTCTCCTACTTTACCTAACGCCCAAAAGTACGGTAGAACCAGGCTAGGATGGGCTCTTATCCTGTAGGAACCCCAATCAGAGACAAGTTCGTAGAGAGGATAACAGGCAAGCAGGACTGGTTATGGACCTCTACGAATTTAACTACTTCTCAAAAGACGAACGGGCGGACCTGATCTGGGACTTAGGGAGCCTTATTGCTATCCGCTACGATGGAGGCTACAGCGTGGTGCTTTACCACATGGGCGAGTTCTTTGCTGAGGTAAAGTATTCGGCCCAGCATAACCACATTGTGTCAGTCCGTGGTTTTAAGAGCAAAACCTACCTGGAACCTTACCTGGAGATGGTAGACCTGTCAGAGTTGATAAAGGAGTAGGAAAGCCGCCTGATATGAGACTCACCTATCCTGATTGCCTATGGTTTCATCCTTTACTAGCACTCTATTTGCTGCTTCTAACTACCTATGCTTAAACACTCCTACAGATACTTCCTCTTTCTCCTGCTCATCCTCTCTTCCTGCAAGGACTCAGAGGTCATTCCCGAGCAGTCGCTTACCCTCGAGGAGGAACAGCTCCTTCTGGGAAATCCCAGCGGTGCCACAGCCGATGAGAGCAACCCTAACAACTACCTCATGCTTAAGCCCCAGTACGCCCTCTCCTACAGCCAAGAAAGAGGAACGCCTAACTGGGTCAGCTGGCACGTGAGCGAGGACTGGCTAGGCACAGCCGAAAGGCAGGACGACTTCAGGGCAGACCCTAGCCTGCCTGAGGGATGGTACAGAGTGGGAAGCAGCTCCTACAGGGGCAGCGGCTTTGACAGGGGGCATAACACGCCCTCGGCAGACCGCACCAAGTCCGTAGCGGACAACTCTGCTACTTTCCTGATGACAAACATGATCCCACAGGCACCGAGCAACAACCAGGAGACCTGGGCCAACCTGGAGGACTACACCCGTGATTTGGTAGCGGAGGGCAACGAGGTCTACGTGATCATGGGAAGCTACGGGGAGGGCGGCACAGGCTCTAACGGCAGCGCCAGAACCATCGATAACGGAAGGGTTACAGTACCTAACAGGATATGGAAAGTACTGGTAGTGCTGCCAGAGGGAGAGAATGACCTAAAGCGGATAGACGCTGATACAAGAGTAATTGCAGTGGATACACCAAACAGCAACACTGTCCGCTCCGACTGGGGAACCTACCGCACAACAGTGGATGCGATAGAAAGCGCCACTGGCTATGACCTGCTTTCCGCTCTGCCTACACAGCTGCAAAAGGAACTGGAGGGCCAGGTAGACCAGGGGCCAACGCAGTAGCACAAACAAAGCCATTTAGAGACGTTCAAAGACACTATAAGAATGGAAAACACCAATGCTTCCGCTTTTACTAATGATCTACTGCAGGGGCTAAAACAGCACTCAGAGGGCCTGTACTACCTGAGCGAGACAGACGCGCCCTTTGAAGTAGTGCATTTCCCTGCTTCCCAAGGGCAGGAGCCTACAAATGAGGAGTTAACAGACTGGGCAGGGAAGGAAGCAGGGGAAAAGGTCGAAACAGTAGAGCTTCGGTACTTCTTCCGAAACATGAGCAAGGAAACAGCCGAGATGAGCGAGGAGGAGAAAGCGTATGCCGTTCGCTTCCAGGAGCTACAGCTCTTCATCGAGCAGCACCTGCAGGAAGCAAAGGTGTACAGGGTAGGACAGCGAAGGATTACAGCTCTTGTCTTAGGCAAGCCCCAGACAGGAGGCTTTGCAGGGCTAAAGACAAACCTTGTGGAGACGTAAGCATCAGTCGTGCCTCAGATAACATCAGCCAAAGAAAGAGCAGTTAGGCTAAAACAGACCCACCCAGTCAACCCTAAAAAACTTTTTATATTCAAACACCTTAGCTATCAAAATTTCTATAATTGCCCGTTCATTGAACTCTTCTACTTCCCAGTTTAGCGATAAGCTCATCCAGAATCTCTTTGCTGTACCCTATCTGGCGCGTGTACTCCAAGCACAGACTGTACTCTCTTTCTTCAACTTCACCATCCTGCAATACCATCATCACCAGAGCTTGCAACTCCAACGTTTTTTGCAGCCCATCCTTTGGGATGATAAATGAGAGTGATGAAAGGTTATCGGATATAGGACGGGTATCCTCCTCAGATAACTCTAACTGCTGGCCTATTGAGAGAAGAAAGTCACTTTCCATCTCATCAATGTATTTGTCTGCTATGGCTACTAAAACCATGTTCTGAAAAAAGGCTAGCTTTTTTTCCTTTGTATCTAAAAAGCTGTCCAACGTTTTATGGTTTTCCATCTATTATATAATCAAGAGTTTTTACATCACTAAACCCGCAACTTTAAGCTAAAAGAGCTTTGATTGCGCATGCAGGCTTATTGCGCGACGATGCTTCATCAACATAATCTACTGTTGATGCATGAAGGGAATACGTATAAAAGCAGGCTTAGCCTACAAATTTCAAACCTGCTCCCTGCGATTTTTGATGAATGGCCCCAACAGATATGTAAGGGAGGGAAGATCTAAGTTAATCTTATATACGCCGGCGTATTTTGTGTAGTACCAGGCGTTGACCAAAAGAATACACAGTAAACTTAGCCACACTTCAGCGGTCAGACATGATAACAAGCTTCAACTAGGCAAGTCAAATTCACCTGTTATTCTAATACAGCCGAAAGCTTATCCAGGACCTAGTACAAACAGAAAACAAGCTTCTGTTGCACACCATCGGATAAGCTTCATAGGCCTCTAGTGTCCTTTAGCAAGGGACGGTTGTTAAACATTCCTATAGCTCTAGTACCTCTCCACTTACTGCACGGCTTGTACATAGACTTTTACCTGTAACGAATGCAATTGTAATGTATCATCAGAGAGACTCCCTTTAGGGGAATCTGATCCAACCACAAAGCTTAGAAGTACGGCATCTGATAGGTGCGTAGTGAGAAAGAGCGATACTTAGGCTCCTTTCAGTAGGGTTATGAATAACTTATGCCGGGGTTTTCTTTAAGCTGCTTAACTGTTACAGGACAAGCCTATGCTTACTTGGTTTATGGCATTATCGGCCCGAATATTTGCTAAAGAAGGCGGATTAAACAGCTGCCTATGCTTATCACCGTCTAAAAGTTTACTTTAGCCTGCGAAAGGGCTTCCTGTAACGGCTCAGTGCCGCTTTTCAAGTCCTTCACAAGAAGAGGGCACTACGGGATTGTGTACAACTCATGTGAAGAGCAAGGGCAAGATATGTAGCTAGGCAGAGGCAGCCCCTGGAGCTTAGTAAGCTTTCGTTTGAAACAGCAGAAAACAGGAACACAAATAGGCTAACTGAATGACAAAGATGGTTCTTCAAATCCTTGTTCCAATTCAAGTGCAACCCTTTTAAGAGCTTATTCCCACATGATCAGTCAAACCGTACACTACTACACCCAAAAGCTTTCAGAGGAAGAGATAGCCACCTTTATAAGCAATGGCAAGCTGAAGAGAATCGGGAAATCTGAGTACTTTGTCTCAGAAGGCAAAACCTGCAAGCAGCTTGCTTTCTGTATGAAAGGAAGCTTCAGGTACTTCGTCACCAGTGAGGGCAAAGAGTATATCAAGGACTTCTCTTTTGAAAAAACCTTTTTCACTGCGTTTACAAGCTTTACCCTGCAAGTGCCTTCTGAGGTCTATATCCAGGCCCTTGAAGTGTCTGAGGTGCTAGTGTGGGATTACGAAACAGTGCAACGTACTTTATCTTCCAGCCTGGGCTGGCAGGAGTTCGGGAGGAAAGTGGCAGAAGCCCTTTATGTCAGGAAAGAAAAAAGAGAGATTGCCTTCCTAAAATATACTGCAGAAGAAAGGTACCTCCATCTGCTGCAGGAATTCCCGCAGATAAGCCAAAGGGTATCGCAAGTCTTTATCGCCTCCTATCTTGGAATAACAGCAGTGCACCTCAGCCGAATCAGGGCAAATAGAAAGTTTCTTAACAAAGGTTAATGCGCAGGCGCTACAAGTGGCGCAAATTTGTGGCGTAATCATTCAACCAATGTTTTAAGCGCATGAAAGTCTTATCCCTGTCTGGCCTGTTATTAATAATCCTTTCCTTTTCTGTTTACTTTGACAGCTGTGCACAGAAATTTACCACAGCCCCGCTGCGGAAGTGCAAAGCGGGCACTATCATCGAAGGAACCAGTGATACCAGCTCCATTCAAGTTACAAGAGTCGGCTACGCAACAGTTATCATTAGCAGTGGAAAGGATAAGCTCCTGATCGACCCCTGGTTTTCTGAAAAACCAGCTTATTACCATGGTGAAGACAGCCTCGCCATGACTGTTTCGCAACTACCCCATTTGTCTGCAATCGCTTCGACCCAGGATCACTACGACCACTTTGATATCCACACTCTGGCTGCCTACCCGGAGAAGGATGTTCCACTTTTAGTTTGTGCCGGTAGTAAACAAAAGAAAGTCGCGGAGGAGGAAGGGTTTACAAATATCGTTGAGTTAGCGAATTTTGAGAGTATCCGGATTGGCGGAATGAAGATTACCTCTTTTGAGAGTAAGAGCAGCGAGAAGCCCTCGAGCTTTGACTACGAGCGGAATTATATCATTGAAACGAATGGCAAAGTGCTTCTTTATGTTGGCCATATAATGCAGGAGTCGGTTCAGCGGGCTGTAAGGGCACGTTTCCCCGCTATAGATGTTGTTCTGCTACCTGTTAATGACTTACGGATCAAGCTTAACCTCAACGAGCAGAAAGCATTTGGTCCTGATGATGCCGCCAAGCTCTGCGAAATGCTAAGGCCTACAGTAGCCATACCTGTACACTATAATTTTAAAGGAAGCTGGCTTACTAACACTTTTTTGCTCAAGCAGAAAGGCACACCCGAGAAGTTTGCGCAAACGGTAAGAGAAAGGAAACTAACAACAAAGGTAATCATCACAGAGACAGGACAAAATTTGATTTTATAAGTGGGGCATACATTAACGTATCTAAAGGCCGGGCCTGATGACAGTTCTCTTCTGACGCAGACGGCTGTTAGCTCAAAAGAGTACTGGGGATATCCGGAAGAATGGATGAAGTTGTGGCAGTCAGAACTAACTGTAAGCAAAACTTACATCCTGCGTAATCATGTGGTTAAAGTGTATTGTGGGCAAACCTTTATCGGGTTTTACGCCCTCATCAGCTATGGAGAGGGGAACTGGGAAGTTGACCACCTCTGGCTAACCGCCGAGAACATCAGGAAAGGATATGGGAAAGAAATATTCAGGCACATGATTGAGCACATCAGGAATGCCGGAGGGACACGAATTACCTTAACAGCTGAACCAAACGCAAAGGGATTCTACGAGAAAATGGGCGGGAAGGTAATTAGAAGGCTAGAGAGCAAAATTGTGGGGCGCTTCCTTGAAGAATATGAGTTCAGAACAGCAACTTAGAGCTTTTTACCTTAAGCGGGAACTCTCAGACCGCGACGCCGAGGTTCTGACTCAACTTGCATAACAAGCGGGCCTTATGAAAAATGAGCTAAATCTGTAATGGTTTTAAGGAAAAGCGCTAAAGAAGGACCTGCAGGAGCAGGTCCTTCTGCTTCAGCAATCAATTCCACACAATTTGGCAACTGCCAACCGGGCAAAGAATTAAACACGGCAAGCGTTTTAGCAGTAGCCTTTAAAGCTCCATGCAGTAAATGTTTGTTCAGAGC
>NZ_FZOQ01000054.1 GCF_900188175.1 Pontibacter ummariensis
ACCACCAGGTCCAGGTCTCCGTCGTTGTCCAGGTCGGCGTACGCGGCCCCGTTGCTGTTGGAGGGGACATCCATGCCCCAGGCTTTCTGTTGGTTACTGAAAGAAAGGTCGCCGTTGTTCCTGTAAATGTAGTTGGTCACGTTCGATGAGGGGATCTTGTTAACTAGCTCTAGCACATGTGCTCGCTCCATTCTCCCCCCCTTTTGCTGCACAAAGTCACCCATGTACTTAATAAAGTCCATGTTTGTATAGTCCCGCAGGTAGCCGTTGCTCACGTACAAGTCTTTCCAGCCATCGTTGTCAAAGTCGGCAAACAAAGGTGCCCAGCTCCAGTCGGTATTTGAGATTCCTGCCAGCTGCCCTACCTCGCTGAAAGTACCATCCCCGTTGTTCACGTGCAACATGTTGCGCATGTACTGGTAATGAAAGCCAGATTTAAGAGAAAGGTTAAACTTTTCATAATTATCGGGCGAGAATAACAGCTTCTGCCGTCTGTTCTCTTCAGGCAGCATGTCCAGCGTGTACACATCCAGCAAGCCATCATTATTAATGTCGGCCACATCACTGCCCATGGAGAAGTGTGAAACGTGGCCCATACTCGTCTTAAGTTGATCCGTAAAAGTTCCGTTTTGGTTATTAATGTACAGATAATCTGGAATGTCATAATCATTAGAGACGTAAATATCTAACCAGCCATCCCCATTGATATCGGCTACCCCGGCCCCTAACCCATATGATAAGGCAGAAGAATGAATACCTGCTTTTATAGTTATGTCCTGGAAGTACCCATCATCATTCCTATAAAGTCGTGCCCCACGTTGAGCATCTTCCTTTTGGAGTATCTCCGCAGTTATAAACTCATCCAGTACAGGTAAGGACTCCGGGCTGTGATTCAAAAGAAACATATCCAGGTCACTGTCCCTATCTAAATCAAAGAACACAGCTTGGGTACTGTTAGAGGAATTAGCCAAGCCATATTTTGCCGCTTGTTCAGAAAACACAGGTTTCCCACCGGCATCTAATCCATGATTGATAAATAACTGGTTTTCTCGCTTCTCTGGGCGCAGTTTACCGGAGTAGCAAACATAAATATCCAGAAGTTTGTCACCGTTTACGTCGGCCATAGTGACACCAGTAGTCCAAGGTCCTTCTCGCCCGGCAACGCCGGCGCTGGCTGTTATATCCTCAAACTGCATGTGCCCTTTGTTCAGATACAGGCGGTTAGAGGTCATATTACCCGTGAAGTAAATATCCTGCAATCCGTCACCGTTTACGTCTCCAATAGCTATACCGCCTCCGTTGTAGAAATACTCATACATCAAGACATTCGTGTTCAACCCTTCAGTAAGGCTATTAGTAAAACTCACACCAGTCTTACTGGCAGGAAGCAACGTAAAGAGAGGGTCCGCAGCAACAACGGGAGCTGTATCCTGGCCTTTCTCCGCCATAGGAGACTTTTCCTGGCAGGTTGAGAAAAGCAAAAGGGTGACGAAAGACAGAGAGAATCTAAGCTTGCTCATGAATGGAAGCGATATAAACAACTTGGTAAAAATAGAAATCTATGCCAGTACAACTCGACTGGCATAGATTTCAAACTAGAGATAACAGTGTTTAATAGCCCGGATTCTGAACTAACTTATCATTCCGGTTCATTTCATCCCGATGAATTGGCAAGTAAAACATTTTATCGTCCCAAGCCCTGTTCTCAACCCCTTTCCCGAGCTCTATAGGATTATAGGTATAATTGTAATTCTCTCGGCTATACTGATAAAGCGTTACTGTCTTGCCTGGCTTCAGCGTACCTTTGATATCAATAATCCTAGGTTGACGCCCAAACTTCTCGTCGGCGATCATCCAACGCCGCACATCATGGTAGCGTTGCTCCTCGTAGGCCATCTCTACCCTACGTTCGTTGCGGTACCGCTGCATCAGGGCTTCGCCTCCTTCGGTAACTGCTGGCATCCCCACCCGGAAGCGGACTTTATTCAGCCACTCCTGAGCTTCGGCATCCTCTCCTAACTCAATACTAGCTTCCACATAATTGAGAACCGCCTCTGTGTAGCGGAAGAAAGCCCAAGGAACTTGTTGCCACATGTTCATATCCACGAAGTTCGGGTTTGGATCGACAAACCTTCTCATATAATAACCTGTGCGAGTTCCGTTCCAGTCTTCTATAGAGCTTTGGCGAGTATCAAGGCCAAAATGCGTTGTTTTTTGGCCATCGCTGCCAATTATCTCATATTGGCCTGTCTGAATCTGATTGGCGGGATCTGTGGTAGTGAACCGAGGCTTCCAGTTCGCTCCGTCGTAAAGTACAGTCGCGGCTAATCTTGGATCACGGTTATCGTAAGGCGCTGCTCTATGATCAGGATTATCCCAGCTAAACTTGCTGCCATCCATCATCTCATAGTCATCCACCAAATCTTGAAGAGGAGTATTACCTGCCCAGTTGCGATATCCGTTAGGCCCGTTAAACAAGCCAACCCGCCCCCCGTTCTCGTTCTTTGACTGAATAAAATAACGGCCGAAAATCATCTCCCTTTCAGCACCACCCCGGTATAAGGACATATCCATGTAGTTTGCCGTACCCTGCTCCGGGGCAACAGGTTCTGTCAGGTGTAACTCATATCCATAGCCGCCTAAGTCCAACACCTCTTTTGCTGCAGCCTGGGCTTTTCGCCAGCGTTCCATCTGGTTGCCACTCACGTATCCTATTAATTCTGGTTTAGAATAGCCCGCAATGACACTTGACTTCGCACTGGCAGTAGGGATATCATGAAGGTCACTGGCAGCGTAAAGCAAAACACGAGATTTGAGTGCCAGTGCAGCAGCTTTAGAGCTACGCCCTTTAGCCATAGACTTACCATCCAGTAATTGAGCGGCCTCGTCTGCATCCTTTACAATAAAGTTAACAGTCTCCTCAAAGGTGTTGCGTGGCATCGTATAATCATCTTCTCCAAGCTTGTACGACTTCTCAACGAGTGGAACACCACCGTAATACCGGAGTAACTGGTGATACAGATAAGCACGCATAAAAAGCGCTTCCCCTTTTAATCTTGCCGCCATTGCGGGGTTATCAAACTTGGGGGTTTCTAGGTTTTCTATGGCCAAGTTAGCTGCTCTTATTTTGCTGTACATGTTTTGCCAGCTTAGCGTACCATTTATCCAACCTGGATCGGCAGGGTTTGAACGCGCTTCCGTGATCGTATTAATACCCCGACCAGGATGGGTAAAGACAGACTCATCCGTAAGTGAAGCTAACATCTGTTCATCAAAGCCTCCATTACCTAAAGCAGTGTAGAGGTCGGTTACAAAAGCTTCAGCAAGGGCAGCATCTGTCCAAACAACATCACCGGGAATACTTGTTAAGGGTTGAGTATCTAAGAAGTCATCATTACAGCCGGTAGCGAGCACCATAGCCGTGATAATACCCAAGGACAAAGACTTTATTCTATTTATTCTTTTCATTTTCGATTCACTTAAAATGTTGCTGTTACACCTGCGTTAAGGACTCTCGACTGTGGATAATACTGGCCGTTCGAGTTAACATTTTCAGGGTCATACACCTTCAATTTATCCCAGGTAGCAAGGTTCAGGGCATTTACATACACCCGCAAAACATCTAAACCTACTTTTTTGCCGATAACGTTTGGTAGCGTATAGCCTAATTCAATGTTCTTTAATCGAACGTAATCGGTGCTTCTCATCCAATAAGTATTGCCACTAGAGAAGTACTGGTTGCCACGATCAGAAATGCGCGGGTGCTCTGAACTAGGGTTTTCTACGGTCCAACGGTTCACATAAATGTCCTCCAAGAAATTACCGATACTACCCATTTCCCAAGTAGCGAGCGTCATGACTGCCCCCGCAGATCCTTGGAATAACACGCTGAAGTCGAAATTCTTATAATTAACATTCGCGTTTAAACCACCCTGGAAAGTAGGGATATCATTTCTTGGATCTCTTGTTCTATCATCCGGAGTTATTTTACCATCAGGAACACCATTCGGGCCAGACACATCTTTATATTTCATGTCGCCAGGGCGTAGTGTACCTACAATTGCGCTATAGTCAATAGGGTTGGCGTCAATATCGGCCTGGCTTACGAACACCCCATCGTATACATAGCGTAGTCCCGTACCCATCGGCATGCCAGTAGACCTTTGATGGGCAGGGGCACCAGGGGCCTCATCCCAGAAAAGGATTTCGTTTTTAGCATACCCCCCATTCACATTGATCCTGAACAGAACATCCCCAATCTGGTTATTATAGCCTATCAAAGCATCCCAGCCACGGTTTGCAACCTCACCTATATTTTCACGAGGCAAGCTAATTCCGGTGGTCTGTGGTATCGAGGCGTTCCGGAACCATAGAATATTTGTCCGCTTGTTATAGAACACATCAAACTCGAAGTTGATCTTTCCCTGCAGCAATTGGCCGTCCACGCCCACGTTAGCATTGGTGGCCACCTCCCAGGTAATGTTAGGATTCGGCACCCTGTTCTCTCGAAGTGTTGATACTTCTTGCCCACCAATAATGTAGGTTCCAAAAACGTTGGTAGAAAGGTAGTTGTACTGGTTCCCTTCTGGCCCCAGGTTGTCATTACCCATTTGCCCCCATGAACCACGAAGTTTCAAATAATTGATAAAGGAAACTTTGTTCTTAAAAAAGTCTTCCTCGGAGATTTGCCACGCGGCCAGCACGCCCGGGAAAAAGCCGTAGCGGGTCTCCTGCGGAAAGATGTCGGAGGCATCGTAGCGCCACAGGAACTCAGCCATATACTTCTCTCTATAGTTGTAAGCAAAGCGGCCAAAGTGGCTAAGGCGTGCTCTTTCCGAGGCATCTCCCCCGTTATTACGCTCCAGATTTCCACCAACAGCTATTTGATCAATGGCAGGTGAAATAAAATATCTGCGGTATGCCGTAAACCGGTCCCAATCAATCGTTTCTCGGTTGGTACCTGCCAAAACAGTTACTGCGTGGTCCCCGAACTTACGTTCGTAGGTCAGGATGCCACCTAATAAGATGTTTAGCTGTTCCTCATCCGCTAAGTTAAGATTAGGGTCGGCAGGTCCTCTTCGCCCAGACGTAAGTAAAGGAGTAGTGCCATCTGCTTCGTAAGAAGTCTTGTCCCAAGAGTATAAATACCACGGAATTTGCCATCTTTTCTGGCGGCGGGTCATTTTATCGATAGCAGCTGTTCCTGTAAATTTTAGCCCTTCTATCCATGGGTTAGTGATTTCCACTGATCCGTTTGTTTGTAAATAAGTACGGTTATCACGGTCGTATCCGGTTTCATTCGTGGTGATAACAACCGGGTTCTCCCCATTCTCGATATCTGGCCCTGGCCTTCCATCAGGCCAGCGGGCAGGTGAGGTAGGAAGGCCCCGCATCTGCATCCTGAAGATAGAACCAGCACTTACCGTTGGGAAAAAGCGGTTCTCCTGGCGCGCAAGCATGCCGACAGTTGTCTTTATATACTGGCTGATAGTCGCATCCAGGTTTACCCGCAAGTCATACTGCTTGTAACCAGTAGCAGAATTTCTGTAGAAAGCGTCTTGGTTGATGTACCCTAGAGAGGTTAAGAACTTGATGTTGTCATTTCCTCCGGTCAACTGCAGGTTATGCTGGGACTGCGGTGACCATGGCTTTAGTGTAGCATCGTACCAGTCGGTGTTAGGGTGCGTCCATGGACTGGACCCGTCTCTGAACTTCTGGAAATCTTCAGGGCCGTAATGTGCATTTACTGTAGATCCGTCAGGCAAGGTAAAGCTCCCCGTTTGGCGGAATGCCTCAGTGGCTTGTCCCCATAAATGCACTGGTACACGGTTGTAAATTTCCAGGTCATTTCGCATCTCAGCAAACTGAACATTACTTGCCAGCGCAGGAATAACAGTAGGCTGAGCAAAGCCTTGGTTAAAAGAGTAAGACAATTTCGGCTTTCCTGCTGTGCCTCGCTTTGTGGTAACCAAGATAACCCCATTTGCCGCCCGCGATCCGTAAATAGCTGCGGAGGCATCTTTGAGAACCGAAATGCTTTCAATGTCCGCTGGGTTCAGGCGCTCAATGCCACCTGCCCGAGCCGGCACACCATCAATTACAACCAGTGCACCATTTTCTCCCAAAGTGTTAGACCCCCTGATCCTAATAACGGACTGGTCGTAACCTGGCTCACCACTTCTGTTTACAGCAACAACACCAGGCATTCGGCCAGCAATGGAGTTGGTAATATTAACAGCTGGCGATTTTTGAAGATCTCCTCCTTTAACTGCGGCAACAGAACCGGTTACAGTCTCCTTCTTCTGTGTACCATACCCTACAACCACTACTTCCTCCAGTGCTTTTGCGTCTGTGCTAAGCTGAACATTGATGGTAGAGCGATTGTCTATAGGAACTTCTTGTGTCTGAAAGCCAATAAATGAAAAGACAAGTGTACCACTTCCGTTTGGCACATTGAGAGAGTAATTGCCTTCAACACCAGTTGGAGCAGCTGTTGTCGTCCCTTTCAACAGCACTGTTACACCAGGAAGACCTATTCCTTTAGAATCTGTTACTTTACCTTGCACTACAATTCCTTGTGCAAAGGCCGAGGCGGCAGATAAGCAAATTAGAGAGAGCAAGAGTAAATACTTAAGCTCTTTGAGTAAAAAGTATCTCATAGACTATCTGGTTAAGAGGTTATAAATCAATTAAAGTTTAAACTCTTGATTCTCTTGCTCTATATGCTTTCTGTTTACATTCCACTCCAAAACTGAAGCACGCAAACAAACACGACAACCCTCTGCCTTCCAACTTCCATAAAAAAACTAATTGCCTTTTGGAAGGTTCTTCTAAAGTTTAGGACGAAGCACACAATTCTGTAAATCATCCTTCTGTCCTATACAGATTAGGAGGCTGTAATAAAAACAATACGATTAGCGTCCCAATACCACTTTACAACCTATAAAGTAGGTTTGCAGCAGAAAGCATTGGATTATTTAAGTAGCTAGGACCGATTTTAAACAATCAGGCCAAACCGCTCTACAAGCGGTTATACCAAATAACCTGTTATAATTAAATTAATCGTTCTTCTAGCTTATTTAGCTATGAGATTTCCTTTTATCAGGAATAAATAATGCCTTAATTTTCAAAATCAAGGATAAAATTTGGAACATAGTTCTTGAACTACTTTATGTGTCAGAACTATAGTGAAAAAGAAGAAATGCGTTGTAGTGTCCTTTAGCTCTGTTCTAATTCCAGATATTAGCCTAAATATAAAACGGATAAATCTAAAACAAAAAAAAATCACTTAAAAAGTGACTAAGCACTCATAGTGTTATAGTGAAATTTAAATCCTGAACGAAAAAAACAGAAGGAAGTTTTTAAAATTAGTACTTCCAAGTCATTCATCAGCTGAAGTATTTGGAGACAAACAGCTAAAACACCTAATGGTGTTGTTCTAGGATTTACAAATCGGAACTTGTGCGGCGAGAGTCAGTCGAACTTTCAGCTTTAGAAGAGCACCTCTAAGAAGAGTCGTCACCTATTACTGCTCCCCTCCTTACAGCTCTTTTAGCTAGGCTACACCTAAACTACAAGAGCTGCTTATTCCGTAGATTAAGCAGCTCTTGCCTTGTCAAACTAAGGTATAGTAACTCTTTTACTGTTCGTCCCCTATCTCTTGTTGGAAGTCAGGAAAACTTCTTACCCGGAGAAATCCTTAGTGTTTCCTTTACGACTTACGGTTCTGGGTGTCTTTCTTGTCGACTTTACCTGTCGTGTTAGGGCCTCTTCTGGTCTCCTCATCCCGGTTTTCGTCCGGTCTAAAAACACCGCCAGTACCTACATTCGTGGGAGTGCTCGCGTTCATAGAAGAAGTAGGGCTGTCTCTCAGTTCTTCTGCCTCTCTGTTATAAGTAGCATCTGTTTTGGCTGTACTATGCTTCCCTTGATTCTGATTTGTCTTCTTATTCTTATCTCTTTCCATATACTTCTCTTTTAAGTGGTCACAATGCCTTCATAAAGGCTTACCTTTAATCTTACGGGGGCTAAGGCCATCGGTTGAGGGGGTTTAGAGCTAGAAGTAGCTCTGAGGAAGACCTGTGCCGGCCGGTCGGCTAGGCAGGTTTTACGCCAAGCAGGTTCTTTTTCGCCTCGGCTGTACACATCTGGGCTCCTCCCTTTTTATAGCGGCACTGTTTCTTAGGCCTTGCAGTAACAAACAGACAGTTACTGTCTTTTAGATGCGCC
>NZ_FZOQ01000005.1 GCF_900188175.1 Pontibacter ummariensis
AGGTGAGCAACACGCTGCTGGTGGGCATGAACCAGCAGGATGTAAAGGCCTATAAACTCAAGTAACATGAAAAAGCTGCTATCTTTTCTCCTGATACGCCTAGGGTATTCACAGAAAGTTCTGCGAACTCCCCTGTTATTTTATAATGTACCAAAGCGGGGTGCTAGTCTCACGTAGGCTGTTAAGCTCTACTAGTCTAACACTAAAAGTGATTGCTTTCTTACTTTAAATACTTATATTTAAGAAGGTCTTTATCTTGTTAAGACCGGTAATTTTCGAAAGCTTATTGCCTAAGCTACATATTATAATATATAGCTTAGGCGGGTTAGGTAACTCTAGATATAGAACTAATTAGGGTGTTGCTCTGTAGCTTTCGAGTGCACTTTGTCCGTAACGACCGTCCGCGTAAGCTAGTCACACTGCTGCAGGACTCGATAGTTGCTCTGGAAGGGAAAGAACTGTTGAGCAGGAGTACTTCTTTCGAAGGTTATATAGCAAGACGTTAACATGAAACCTTTACCCATGAAAAGACATCATTATTCAGTAGCTTTTCTTGCGGCTGCGTGGGCTTGGTCGGCCTGTAGTAACACGCAACAGCCTACTGCCATACAGCAGACAGCCGTGATAGAACCTGCCCAAACCGCAGCTGATCGGGATGCCCTCTACGATAAGCTGACAGAAGAAGAGAAAAGACTCCCTGAGAATGCCGTATTAGGTCTGGAAGCAGCAGAGGGATTGGAAGTGAAGCTTTTTGCCTCTGAACCCATGATGGGTAACCCAACTAACATCGATGTGGATGCAAAAGGCCGGGTGTGGGTATGTGAGGCCTACAACTACCGCCCTGAGCTCAACCCGAACAACCCGCAGCGAAAGGAGGGGGACCGCATCCTGATCCTGGAAGACCAGAATGCAGATGGTCGCGCTGATACTGCTAAGGTGTTTTACCAGGGTACAGACATTAATTCTGCCCTTGGCGTGGCGGTGCTGGGGGATAAAGTAATCGTATCAAGTAGCCCGAATGTGTTCTTGTTTACAGATACCGATGGGGACGATGTGGCAGACAAGAAGGAGGTGCTGTACACGGGCTTAGGCGGTGAGCAGCACGACCACGCCATCCACTCCTTCACTTTTGGGCCGGACGGCAAGCTGTACTTCAACTTCGGTAACGAAGGCAAGCAGATACTAGATCGCAACGGAAAGCCTATAGTTGACAAGGATGGTAAGGTAGTGAACAACAGCGGAAAGCCTTACCGCCAGGGGATGATATTCCGTGTGAATCCGGATGGTACGGAGTTCGAGGTGCTGGCCCATAACTTCCGCAATAATTATGAAGCAGCTGTAGATTCTTATGGTACCCTATGGCAGTCAGACAACGATGACGACGGGAACCAGGGCGTGCGCATTAACTACGTGATGGAGTTCGGTAACTACGGCTATACTGATGAAATGACCGGTGCCGGGTGGAGAGCCCGCCGCACGAACATGGAAAAGGAAATCCCAAAACAGCACTGGCACCAGAACGACCCTGGTTCTATCCCAAACCTGCTGCAGACAGGGGCCGGATCGCCTACAGGCATGGTGGTGTATGAGGGTGAGCTGCTGCCGGAAGGGTACCGCAACCAAATGATTCACACGGATGCCGGTCCTAATACCGTCAGAGCTTACCCTGTAACAAAAGACGGAGCAGGCTATAAAGCGGAGGTAGTACCTTTGGTAGAGGGCGTGCGCGACCAATGGTTCCGCCCTTCCGACTTAAGTGTAGCACCAGACGGCTCTATTTATGTGGCTGACTGGTACGATCCAGGCGTGGGCGGGCACCAGATGGCGGACCTGAACAGAGGACGCATTTTCAGAATTGCGCCTCCTGCAACACCTTACAAAACACCAAAACTTGATCTGTCTTCTCCGGAAGGAGCTGTTAAAGCCCTACAAAGCCCTAACCTGGCTACGCGCTACCTGGCTTGGGACAAGCTGAACACATGGGGGGAAAAGGCCGAGCCTGCCCTGCAAGCGCTGTGGAAGTCCGACCACGAACGCTATAGGGCAAGAGCCCTATGGCTGCTGGCGAAGATCGAGGGCAAAAGCGACCAGTACATCCGGGAGGCACTCCAGGATGAGAATCCTGATATCCGAATCACTGGGCTCCGCATTGCCCGACAGGAAAAGGAGAACGTGATTCCTTACGTGAAGCAGTTGGTAAAGGACCCAAGCCCCCAAGTGCGACGTGAGGCGGCAATTGCCCTCCGTCACAACAAGTCGGCTGAGGCTCCTGCTCTATGGGCTGAGCTGGCACAACAGTACGACGGTCAGGATCGCTGGTACCTGGAGGCGCTGGGCATTGGGGCCGATGAGCAATGGGATAAGTTCCTGGTAGCCTATCAGGGAAAAGTGGGTAAAGATCTGACAAGTAAAGCTAACCGTGATATTGTCTGGCGTTCCAGAACCGGCCTTGCCTTACCTTATCTTGCCCAATACATCTCGGATGCCAACGCTACATCGGCAGACATCGCAAAGTACTTCCGTGCTTTTGACTTCATTCAAGATCCGGCCAAGGAAGGTATCCTGCTTGCCCTTCTCGAAAACCAGGGGCCGCATAAGCAGGAAGTTAAGCAGATTGCGCTGAACCACATAAACCCGGCTATTTTACCTAAAACCCCTAAGCTAAAGGCAGCTTTAGATGAAACGCTGATAGCCATGAAGGGAACACAGGAATTTGTTGACTTGGTGGGACGTTATAAGCTAAAGAACCAAAACGAGGAGCTGCTTAACATTACCGTAGCTTACCCCGACAGCAGTATTGGGGTAGCTTCAGCCAGGTTGCTGTTTGATATGGGAGGTGCTGGTCTTCTGAAAAAGGCTGTAACGAGCAAAGATAAAGACAGGTCAGCAGCTGTACTTAGAGCTTTAGGACGTATAAACAGTAATGAGTCCATGGACCTGATTCAGGAAGTTGTGATGGACAAGGCTGCCGACATGGACACCCGGAAAGTTGCCGTGAAGGCATTGGGCACAGGCTGGAACGGAGAAGAGCGCCTGATGCACGTGGTGAAGGAAGGCAAGCTGCCTAAAGAAATGGAACCTGCCGCGTCCTCAGCCCTGGCGGGAGCCATGCGCACCGCCATACGCGATGAGGCCCTTAAGTACCTAAACGTTGCCAATGCAACAGGCGGAAAACCTTTACCACCGATCGGTGAACTAGTAATGCGGAGTGGCGATGTGCTCAAAGGCAAGCAAGTGTACCAGCAGGTGTGCAGTACCTGCCATCAGGTAGGGAGCGAAGGGTCGAACTTTGGCCCGGCCTTAACGCAGATCGGCAGCAAACTTACAAAGGACGCGCTTTATGTGTCTATCATACATCCTGATGCCGGAATAAGCTTTGGCTATGAAGGCTATCTGATTAAATTGAAGGACGGAAGTGGCACAGCAGGTATTATCTCCAGCGAGACAGAAAACGAAATTGAGGTAGTGAGCCCGGGCGGCATTAAGAACCGGTATGATAAGTCGGCGGTTGCTTCTAAAACACAAATGGAGAACTCCTTTATGCCATCCAACTTACAGCAGGCCATGTCGGAACAGGACCTGGTAGACCTGGTAGAATACATGTACTCCCTTAAGAAGCCAACAGAGAAAGGCTCTGCCAGTAGGTAAGCTACTTTGACGAAAAAGACTTTGACCAGACTCAAAAAGAATACGGATATGAAAGACCAACATACACGCCGCACAGCCCTGAAGAATTTAGCTGGTGGGGCAGCCCTTTTTACCTCTGCTATGCTGTTGCCAGAGCCGTTAAGGGCAGCTGATGTAAAGGAGGTAAAACTAAAAGGCAGGGTGAAGCACTCTGTGTGTAAATGGTGCTACAAGGACATACCGCTGGAGGAGCTGTGCAAGGCTGCTAAGGAAGTAGGCCTGTCCTCCATCGAGCTTCTTGGCCCCGACGAGTGGCCTACGCTGAAGAAGTACGACCTGACCTGTGCCATGGCTTGGGGCGCCGAGAAAAGCCTGACAGAGGGTTTCAATAACCCTAAATACCACGACGAGCTGGTGGAGCGTTACGAGGCGATGATTCCGAAAGTGGCTAATGCCGGCTTAGACAACCTGATCTGTTTTTCGGGCAACCGCAACGGCATCAGCGATGAGGAGGGCCTGGAGAACTGTGCCAAAGGGCTAAAGCGCCTGATGAAGACAGCCGAAAAGCACAAGGTAACCCTGTCGATGGAGTTGCTCAACAGCAAAGTGAATCACAAGGACTATCAGTGCGATCATACGAAGTGGGGGGTAGAACTGGCAAAGATGATCGGCTCGGAACGCTTTAAATTGCTTTATGATATCTACCACATGCAGATCATGGAAGGAGACGTGATTAGCACGATCAAAGAGTACCATCCTTACATTTCGCATTACCATACTGCCGGTGTGCCTGGTCGTAACGAGATCGACAGTACGCAAGAGCTGTACTACCCTGCCATTATGAAAGCCATAGTTGATACAGGCTTTAAGGGGTTTGTGGGGCAGGAGTTTATTCCTAGGTCAGGAAATCCGCTTGCGTCTTTAAAGGAAAGCATTATAACATGTGATGTGTAGACAGTATAGAGGTCTGAGGCAGCTCAAAGCCATATTAGCTTAAAGTAAAAAAACACAGATGCTGTAGTTAATCAGGTAAACAGGTAGTGCGACAGCATCTATAATACTAACTTATATGAGAAGAAGTGAATTTCTAAAAAGCAGCCTTTTGGGTGCTGTCGCTCTTACAGGTGGAACTTCCGTGCTCGCAGGAAGCTCTAGCTATCCTGCCGGTAAGAGAGCAGGCAGTACTTTTAATCTAAATTATGCCCCCCACTTTGGCATGTTTAAAGAGTCAGCCGGAGACGACCTGATAAAGCAACTCAGGTTTATGCGGGATCAGGGTTTCACCGCCCTAGAGGATAATGGCATGATGGGACGCCCGGTAAGCGAACAGGAGAGGATAGGAAAAGAACTCGACCGTTTAGGCATGACCATGGGCGTATTTGTAGTTGACAAAGGAGGTAATTCCCAAAACACACTTGCCGCAGGAAAGCAGGAACATGTTGACATCTTTTTGAGTGGGTGCAAGCGAGCTGTGGATGTGGCCAAACGTGTAAATGCGAAGTGGGTGACTGTTGTTCCTGGCGACTTTGAAAGGAACTTGCCGATAGGCGTTCAGACAGCACATGTAATTGAGGCTTTACGCAGGGGGGCAGAGATATTAGAGCCACACGGGATTACAATGGTTTTAGAGCCCCTCAGTGATTCTCCTAACCTTTTCCTGCGCACTTCTGATCAGACGTATATGATCTGCAAAGCTGTTAACAGCCCCTCTTGTAAACTCTTGTTTGATGTTTACCACATGCAGAAGAATGAGGGACATATCATCAACAACCTAAATCATACTTGGGATGAGATCGCCTACATACAGATAGGGGATAACCCTGGGAGGAACGAGCCTACCACGGGTGAGATTAACTACAAGAACGTGTTCAAGCACATTTATGAGAAAGGTTACAAAGGCGTAATGGGTATGGAGCATGGTAAAGCCAGAAAAGGAAAAGAGGGAGAAGTAGCCCTTATTAAAGCGTATAGAGAGGTTGATAACTTTATGCAGGTATAGATCAGAACAACTAGATTAACAAACAGCTGAGCCAGCTGTGCAAAACAGTGAACAAGCTCCTGACCTTATCATAGGAATTTGCTTGTTTACTGTTGCTACTTCAGCTCTGTTAGAATCTTTCTATTTCATCAACTTGTAGAAGCCGCTTGTCGCAGTATCCGCTACTGAGTCATCTGCTTTACGGTAAATGAAGTAGGCCTCCAGTTCTTTCTGCCTGTTTACGAACCTGAAGGCTTTTTCCAGTCCCATTCCCATTATAGCATTATCATAAGCATCGGCTGTGATGGCGTCTTCTGCCCAGACAGTCACGCTTATCAACTCGTTGTCTAAGGGGTAACCGCTTTTAGGATTTATTAAATGTGAGATTTTTTTGGAGCCACTTTGATAGAACTTTCTGTAGTTGCCAGAGGAAGTTACTGCTCCAGCCTCTAATGTGATAATTTTCTGTATAGGGAAAGGATTCTTGGAATTATTTTCCACAAGTCCCTCAATGCCTATAGCCATTGGATTTCCGCTGGGCTGTTTGCGTCCTTTCACCCGAACTTCGCCACCTAGCTCTATCAAGTAATTCCTAATGCCTTTTTGCTCCATAGAATTTGCTAACACATCTACAGTATAACCCTGGGCTATGCCATTAACGTCTATGCAGACACAAGGAGTGCTTTTCTGCAGATACTCCTTGTTAAGGCTTACTTTGTCTGTGCCTACACACTTTAGTAAGGCCTGAATAGAAGCTGAATCAGGTAGCGTCGCAATAGGTTCAACCCCAAATCCCCAAGCCTGAACGAGGGGTTGGACGGTGATGTCGAAAGCCCCATCTGTTTTGTTTGAGACCTCTAGTGCTTTCTCGACCACATTTTGTAGGTAGCCATCTACCTTTAGTCCTGATTCGGAACGGTTGAACTTGTTTATGAGCGAGTAAGGTTTATAGATGGAAAGAGAACTGTCGAGTTGAGCTAGGATATAAGTTATCTCGGCCTTTGTTATACTGCTGTCTTCCGCATAATAGGTTATCTGATAGCTTGTTCCCTGTGCAAAGCCCCTGATCCTGAATTGTCGTAAATCTGCCTTGTTGAAAACGAAAGGGAGCAGAGTGAAGAGGCAGAGCAGTAAGAGTCGCATAGTTCAGACAAAGTAATTCCTTAATGAGTATCTGTTGATAAGATGAAAAGGCTCCTGCACTACAAGTATAAAAGAGGTTGCTCTATCCACTAAGCCGTCTCGACAGCTGTTGTTTCCGTAGCAACCTCTTATAGTAATAAAACAGTGTTTTACTAGATTACTTTTGTTTTACCTGGCATTGGAACAGGATAAAACCCATTGGCATCCGGCAGTACTTTAGGCTTTGCATCCCAGGCAAAAGTCTCTGGCATAAGACTTATATTAGAGTTCAAGGCATCCTCCCACTTTATTTCCTGTCCGGAGTAGGTAGCGTACCGGCCTAAGAGTGATGTCATGGTACTCATTGCAGCGCGCTCAGCATCGGCAAACTTATACTCGCCTGCCTCTATGGCAGCGAATAGTTCATCATGCTCGGCTTGGTAGGGATTAGGGTCGTTTTTGCCGGCATGGTTATACAAGGTGTTCCCTTTGTAATCCCATAGCTTTCCGTCATTGTTTGCAGAAAGGTACACTCTACCCTTTGTCCCTTGGAAGCTTTCATCTACCCGGTTTTTGGTGCCCTCATAGTGGCGGCATTGGCTTTGGACCACGGACCCATCTGCATATAAGAACTCTACTGTGTGATTGTCGAAGATTTCCCCGTACTCTTTCCCTGTTCGCTGGTAACGGCTTCCTGTTCCCTGTGCTGAAACCGGGTAGCTGTTCTTCACCCAGTTGGCGACGTCTATGTTGTGCACGTGTTGCTCGGTAATATGGTCTCCACAGAGCCAATTGAAGTAGTACCAGTTTCGCATTTGGTATTCCATCTCAGTTTGGTTGGCTTCTCGGGGACGAACCCATACGCCGCCGCTGTTCCAATAAACCTGCCCTGAAATCACATCACCTATAGCCCCATCCTCTATGCGCTTGATTGTCTCACGGTAATTATTTTGGTAACGACGCTGTAAGCCCACCACTACATTTAGTTTCTTTTGCTTCGCCTCTTCAGCAGCGGCCAAAACTTTACGGATACCCGGCGAATCTGTCGCAACAGGTTTTTCCATAAACACGTGCTTGTTTCGTTTCACGGCCTCCTCAAAATGGATAGGCCTGAAACCCGGAGGCGTAGCGAGCAGCACGACATCCGCTTCGGCTATAGCTTGTTTGTACCCGTCAAACCCTACAAACTTCTTGCTTTCAGGGACATAGACCTTAGCTTTTCCAAACTTCCCGAATAGGCTGTTGTAACTGTCGTCCAATCGGTCACGAAACGCATCAGCCATGGCAACTAATTTTACGTCATTCTTTGTTGCCAAAGCTTGGAAAGCTGCTCCTGTACCTCGGCCGCCACAACCTACTAGGGCAATCTTAATAGTACCTTTTCCGGCTGCATAGGCGCCTGCAAAGGGAAGGCTACTCAGTACTGCTCCACCAGCAAGTATGGCAGATGCTTTTAAGAACTCTCTTCGCTTACTTGAGTCAAAGTCTTTCATGCTGTTTTAGGATTTAGGGTTTAGCGTTAATTTGATTCAATAGTCAGGTGTTGGCTTCTGGTTGTAATAAGCCTCTATTTCAGCCTTAGATGGCGGGGTTACGGGGCGTACGAGCCGGAGACCAACGAAGGGCGCTTCTGGAAACCACCAGTTACTCTTGGGTATCTGCGGGTCGATCCTCTTCCATCTTGGGTCTGAGCCCTGTCTGTTGGCAGAACGGAGTGCAGCTGTTTCATCTTCGAATGAGCCACCTCTAATGACATGTGGGTATAACTTTTCGGGTATAGCGACAGGGTTGCTTATTGCTTTGTTTTTAAATCTTTTATAATAATCTGGTATGTATTGGTCCATAGTCCACTCGGCTACATTGCCGTGCATGTCATAAAGCCCCCATGCATTCGGCTTTTTGCTTCCGACCGGGTGTGTCTCCTTATCGCTGTTAGCCTGGTACCACGCGTACTCCTCAAGTCCGGCTGTGTCATCACCAAAGGAAAATGCCGTCGTTGTGCCTGCTCTGCTGGCATACTCCCATTCTGCTTCAGTTGGTAACCGGTAGAAGATGCCCGTTCTGGTATACAGCCACTTGCAGAACTGAATGGCTGCGTATTGGGTCATTCCGACAGCAGGGTGACTTTCTTTACCCATACCAAAAGTCATATCCAAGTAAGGCTTTGTGGGCCGCGTGACGGCATCTACTTCTGCACTCACAGAGCCATTACTTTGGGTAATTTCATAATCTTTGTAAACGAACAGTTCAAAAATGTCCCACGTTACTTCGTGTTTGCCTATCCAGAAGGGACTGACTTTTACCAGGTGCTGAGGCCCCTCATCTTCCTCTCTACCCTCTTCACCTGCTGGGCTACCCATAATAAATTCCCCTCCAGAAACAGCCACCATATCAAACTTCAGGTTAGTGCCTGCAATTTCCTGAGTATAGCTCTGTTCACCATTGAGTTGCTGGGAGTACGCAGCGTTTAGTGTAAGGGGTAATACAACGAGTCCGGTTAAGAGTGCTTTACAAGAGCAGTTTAGAATGTTCATTCCAGTCACAGATGTTTCTATTTTATCATTCGGTTATTTGTAGAAGAGCCTGCAACTCTTCCATTTAGTCTGTTTTGAAGAACGATCGCCAGACTAACTACAATAAATATGGTAGTTTAAGAGGCATTTCACTTTGTTCTGAGAGTCTTCTGCTTAGCGGTGAAACAGCTCTGTGTTTAGAGGCATAAGAGTAATACGGTCACGTTTTACTCTTCTATATAAATTTTAATATAATTCTTAAATATAGCAAGGAATACTACTAGAAATATTCAAGATGCTGCTGCAGTTATCTCTTTGATTAGCAGTATACACTGAAATCCATGATAGATAGCCTTCAAAGTTTTCTCTCATTTTGTAGCATCGAGCATTCTAAACAGTAACGCGTATAAACATCGCTAGTAGGCACAGGAGTTGAGTATCGCTACCTTTTTTAAGTCCTAATAACATATGAGAAGAAGTAAGTTTATACGAACGTGAACTCGGGAACCATGCATGTACCTTGGCCGGTTTAAAGCAGCAGCTGTCCTGATTAGGAAGGTGTAGGCGGTAAGACCGGAGAAGATCTGCACCAGTGCGTTTAGAGAATTCCTATGGCGGGTGTGGTCGATGTCATAAACCGTCATCAGGATGTCACTGACAGCTTCGATGCAGCCCCTTGAGTAGGAAGGAGAGCACCCTGTGGTTATTGTCGGCCACGTTGGCCGGAGTGATGAGGAAGCGGCCAAGCTGCCTTTACTGGTTTATGACAATGCAGCTTGAGGCGTAAGAACCAGCCGGTCGTGCCCCTGCTGCAGGAGGCCAGTTTCACTAAGACCTTACCTTGTACTGATGGATGCGCCTGTTGTCACAGACGGGCAGGTTCTCGGAGTCGATGTAGTAGTGGCCACTTCTTTTTGAGAGGCCGGAGCGGTAGTGGGCTAGCAGGAAAGCATGTAGCAGTGCCTGCCTGGCCAGCTCCAGGCCTCCGAATAGTGGATGGGAGGAAAAGTATTCATTCACCTCCAGGCAAAGTCGTCTGTGGCGCAGAATACTTCCAGTACTTTTGATCATCTATAATAGAATGCAAAAGGTTAAGGATTAGATAGAAATAAAAGCTATTATATCTATCTAATCCTTAACCTTCTTGTTTAGGTGTAATACTGATTTACGCTAGCTAGTACCCCAGTTAGCGTTATAAAAGCCTGTTGGCCGGCCTGGCTTTTTCTACCGGTGCTTCAGCCTTTGCAGGAGGCGCTGCTGCTATCGATAAGGCTAGGAAAACATTTAACCTGAACTATGCGCCGCATGAGGGAATGTTTTCCAACTTTGGCGGCAAGGATTTTCTGGATCAGATCCGCTTCATGCATGATCAGGGTTTTCGGGCTATTGAGGACAACGGCATGCTGAACCGAAGCCCGGCTGAACAACAGCAGATAGGGGACCTGCTCAACAAGTTGGGCATGCAGATAGGGGTGTTTGTGATCGATGGCGGCGATAACTGGAAGACATCTCTAACGACAGGGAAGCAGGAGTTAAGGGATAAATTTGTACCTGTCGGCAGTCCGTAGAGGTGGCGAAGCGCTGCAATGCGAAGTGGATGACGGTAGTACCCGGTTTTTACGAGCGAAATCTCCCTGTTGGCTTACAGACAGCCAACGTAACTGACGCGCTGCGCAAAGGGGCCGAGATCTTTGAGCCTCATGGGCTGGTTATGGTGTTGGAGCCACTCAGCGACACGCCCGATCTCTTTCTTCGGAACTCAGACCAGACCTACAACCTGTGCAAGGCTGTCGACAGCCCTTCCTGCAAAATCCTGTACGACATCTATCATATGCAGCGAAATGAGGGAAACCTCCTTGTGAACATGGATAGGGTGTGGGATGAAATCGCTTATATCCAGATTGGGGATAACCCAGGCAGAAATGAGCCTACCACGGGTGAGATCAACTACAGGAACGTGTTCAAGCACATTTATGAAAAAGGCTATCAGGGCGTTATGGGCATGGAGCACGGGGTGGCTAATAAAGGAAAGGAAGGAGAACTGGCTCTGATCAAAGCTTACAGAGAAACAGACAGCTTTGCATAGAGGCTCTTTGACTTTGTCTTCCTAACAGTTGGTATACTTGTTCTTCGGTCTTTAAACCAACTTGCATAGCCTTTTACAGGAAACAGGCTTATATTGCTAAAAAAGCCAGTATCCGCATGAAAGTAGATTATTTCAGGGCCATCTTCACCCTACTTAGCATCACTCTTATTTGGGCTTGTGCCCCTACAGTAGAAGAGAGCAGTCAGGTAGAGACCGTTGATATGTTAGCCGAGCGTTATGTTAAGACGATTTTGCGCCTGGGGCAGTACGACAATGATATAGTGGATGCCTATTACGGGCCTGAGGAATGGCGGCCTACAACGCCAGCGGCTGACTCGTTGCCAGGTGAGAAGTTTCTGCGGGAGCTGCGTCTGATACAGCAGGGGCTAGCTAATCAGGATACTACCGGCTTGCCCAAGCAGGAAAAGCAACGCTTGGTTATGTTCCAAAAGCAGGTTTTGGCTGCCATCACAAAAGTGGAAATGATGCAGGGCAAAGAGCTGTCCTTCGACAAAGAGGCACGGCTGCTGTATGATGCCAATCCTCCGCATTATGAGTTTGCTTACTTTGACTCTTTGTTAAATATGCTCCACGAAGAACTGCCGGGCGAAGGCCCTTTGGCAGAACGCTGGACTGCGTACCAGCGCCGGTTCGAGATTCCGAAAGAAAAGCTGGACACGGTTTTCCAGGCAGCGATAGGGGAGGCAAGACGAAGAACCAAGGCGCACTACAAGCTGCCTGAAAACGAGAACTTCCGGGTAGAGTATGTGACGGACAAGCCTTGGTCGGGCTACAATTACTTTAAGGGAAATGGCTACAGTCTGATACAGATCAACACAGATTTTCCTGTTAGGATCGAACGGGCCATAGACCTGGCCGGGCATGAGGGCTATCCCGGGCATCATGTGTTTAACACCTTGCTGGAACAGGAACTTGTAAACAAGCGCGGGTGGAAAGAGTTTTCCATCTACCCCCTGTTCAGTCCCCAATCTCTTATTGCCGAAGGTAGCGCCAATTACGGGGTAGACGTGGCTTTCCCGGCTACGGAGCGCCTTAAGTTTGAACAAGAGGTGCTGTTCCCCTTAGCGGGACTGGATCCATCAGAAGCAGAACAGTACTACCAAGTGCTGGACAAAATTAACCAGCTGAATTTTGCAGGAAACGAAGTAGCCCGCTTGTACCGGAACGGTAAGATAAGCCGGGAGGAAGCTGCTGACCTTTTAGTGAAATATAACTTCTACGAGAAAGAAAAAGCCCTGCAACGCACCCGCTTTATGGATCGCTACAGGAGCTATGTAATCAACTATAACCTGGGGCAGGAGCTGGTAAAAGCTTATGTAGAAGCAAATGGAGGTACGGCAGACAATCCGGAGAAGCGCTGGGAGGTGTTCCGAGAGTTACTCTCCAACCCGCATACGGCCTCTATGTTACAGGAGTAGGGGGGCACTTCTGTTTAAAAAGCCTCTTCCCTTATGGCAAACCCTGTAGGAGGTCCTGGCTTAGGATCCACCCTTTATCATTTGTCCTGATGTGTGGCGCTCTTTTACCTTGCCCACTCCAGCATCTGCGCACAGCGCTTACTCAGCCATTCGTGGCCCTCTCCAGAAGCTTTGTCGCGCTCAAACAGCTTAGAGCCCAGGCCTACGGCTTTCACGCCGGCTGTGAACCATTCCTTTATGCTGGCCTCTGTTGGCGCTACACCGCCTGTGGGCATAAACAAGAGATCCGGGAACAGTGCTTTGATGGCGCCCAGAAAAGCGGTACCCAGTACGTTGCCCGGAAATAATTTCACTAAAGAGGCTCCCGCTTTCTCTGCCTGTGCAATCTCGGTTGGCGTCATGCAGCCGGGTACCCAGAGCAGTTCGTGCTGATGTACGGTACTGGCTACCTCTGCGTCCATGATAGGGCTCACAATAAAGTCTGCACCTGCCGCTATAAATGCCTCTGCACTGCTGCTGTCTTTTATAGTGCCGATGCCAAGTTTCAGGTCAGGGAAGTTTGCCAGGGCAGTTTCTTTTAAGGCTTTAAAATTGTCTAAGGCTGCAGCTCCACGGTTAGTGAATTCGAATACCCTGATGCCACCTGCATAACAGGCCTTGAGTACCGCGATACACTCCTTTGGGTCATCGTTATAGTAAACCGGAATAGCTGGGGTTTTCAGGATCTGGTCCAGGACCTGTTTTTTATCGCTTGCCATAGTTTGTGATTATGCTTTTATGAGGTTTTGGCTGAAGTTATGTTTTCTTGGATTTGCTGTATGGTGTTTTTCCCGAAATCACCTGAAACAAAGAGTTTCTGAAAGGCTGCAGCCGTAGCAAAGTCTACAATGGCTTGGCCATCCAACTGCTGGTACAAGCTGTAGATCAGCCCGGCCATAAAAGCGTCTCCACTGCCTATCCTGTCTACCAGCTCAAAGGTCTCGTACATGGCAGAGGTATAATGCTTGTCTCCCTGATGATAAGTGCCGTAGAGGAGATTATGCTTCGGGCTATCCATAAAGCGGAAGGTGAAGGCGATATGCTTACATTGTGGGTAGGTGGCCTGAATTTCCTTTGCAGTTTGTTCTGCCTGAGTGAGGTATTCTTCCTGGCTCGTCTCACGGTTTAGCCCTGTGGCAAGGGAAGTGCCTAGCATGGTGTTGGCAGCCCAGATATTGCCCATTACCACGTCGCAGTATTGTACGAGTTCCGGCATCACTTCCAAAGGCGTTTTACCATAGTTCCAGAGTTTGTTCCGGTAGTTCAGGTCTACGGATATGGTTAGACCAAGCTTGCTGGCGGCAACAAGCGCTTCCTGGCATACTGCCGCTACGTTCTCATTTAGGGCAGGAGAGATAGCGCTCCAATGGAACCACGAATAATGCTGGAGCAAGGCTTCCCAGTCGATGGTGTTAGGCGTGAGCTGACTAAAGGAAGAGTACTTCCGGTCATAGACCACCTGTCCGGTACTGAGGCCATTGGCTGATAGCAGAAAGTACAAGCCCATCCGGTCTCCCTGTTTCAAGACAGGACCTGTGTCGATACCGCATGCCTGTAGTGTTTGCAGCGCTTTGGTTGCTAGCTCATTTTCTGGGGCGCTGGTAAGGTAAGCACAAGGCAGTTGCCACTGACCCAGGGATGCGGCTACGTTTGCCTCCGCCCCTCCGGGGTACATCTGAAGCGTGTTGTCTGCGAATTGTAAACTGTTGTCGGCAGAGGCCAGGCGCCAAAGGAGTTCTCCGAAAGCAAGTATTTTTCCTTCTTTCATGTGTTGCGTTACTTCTTGTTAAAAAAATAAGTGGGAGCCTGCAGGCCCCGCCAGCGTAACACTTACCGGACCTCACAGACTCCCACTTCAAATCAGATAAAGCGTCCCTGTCATCAACCCCGACAAGCAAGGCGAATGACAGGGAGCTGCTTTATGCTCTTGTTCTTTCTGTCGCCACAGAGGGCTCTCCAGGTGTTAGGTTTGCCTTTTTTCTCCAAAGCTCTTCCATGTCTTCCAGTGACCTTCCTTTCGTCTCAGGGATCATTTTCCATACAAACAAGAAGGACAGGACGCTCATAACGCCGTAGAAGCCATAGGTAAACGCACCACTAAACTCCATCATAGACGGATAGGTGGCAGAGATGAAGAAGTTGGCAGCCCATTGCGCAGCAACAGCCACCGCCACGGCTTTACCCCTGATCTTATTCGGGAAGATCTCTGATATTAACACCCAGGCGATCGGTCCCCACGACATCATGAAAGACGCTGTGTAAATGATGATGAACACCAAGGTGCCAATTCCGATGATCTCAAAGTAGGAAAGACCGGCAATAGCGAACATGCCAAAGGCCATACCAATGGAGCCAACCATTAACAGCGGCTTTCTACCCCATCTGTCTACGGTCATGATGGCAACCACTGTAAAGATTACGTTCACAATACCCATCACCACTGTTTGCAGCAAGGAGGCATCTTTGCCCGCGCCCATGCTTTCAAAAATCCTCGGGGCGTAGTACAGGGCTACGTTTATCCCCACGAACTGCTGGAACACAGAAAGTAAAATGCCGATAACAATGACAACCTTTCCGTAAGAAAACAGCTTGCCCGAATGGTGCTCCACGGTGTTTTTAATGTCCGCAAGGATCTTTCGGGCACTTTCAGGACCGTTTACTTTTGTCAGGATTTTGAGTGCCTCCTGGTCTTTGTCGACCATGCTCAGGTATCGTGGCGTTTCAGGTACAAAAAACAACAGGAAGCCAAACAGACCAGCGGGGATCGCTTCCGAGATGAACATCCTTCTCCAACCCACCTCATTGATCCATTCAACAGGCTGCCCGCTGGCAATTCCCCAGTTAACAAAGTACACCACCAGCATGCCGAAGATGATCGCGAACTGGTTCAATGAAACCAAGCGGCCACGCATGTTCGCCGGAGAAATCTCACCGATGTACACGGGAACTACAGCTGAGGCCAGACCTACCCCTATCCCGCCAATTATTCTGTAAAAGTTGAACATGTAGAGCAAGCCCATGGTGGGCTCGCCCACATTAAAGAACAAAAATTCAGGGTAGCCTGAGCCCAGGGCGGATATAAAAAACAGAAGTGCCGCAATGATCAAGGCTTTTTTACGGCCTATCCCGGATGCAATAGCGCCCGAAATGGCACCACCTATGATACACCCGATCAGGGCACTGGAGATAGTAGCCCCATGCACCCAGGTACTAAGCCCCAGGCTGTCTACCAGGTAGAGCTGCACCGATCGCTCAGCACCTGAAATAACGGCTGTATCGTAGCCGAAGAGTAGTCCACCCAAGGTGGCGATCAGCGTAATCCCGGCAATGTAGGGTAGGTTTTGCCCGGCCGTTTCTTTTTCGTTCTTTATCATGACTAAAGGAAAAGGGGTTTATTTAAAAATCTTGGCTGGCCTAGATGTAGCGGTTCACCACGTTCTCCAGGTACTCCTGACGTCCGCTTTTTACCTCAGGCTCCCCGTTGTCGATGGCATACTGACGCAGGTCCTCCAGCGATAACTTGCCTTCCTCGAACTCTTTGCCTTTGCCGCTGTCAAACGAAGCATAACGCTCTTCACGGATTTTCTTGTAGTCCGAGTTCTGAAGGATCTTATCAGCAGAGATAAGCGCCCTGGCAAAGGTGTCGGCGCCACCGATGTGTGCATAGAACAGATCAGCCGGATCCGTAGAGTTTCTTCTGATCTTTGCATCGAAGTTGATACCGCCACCTTGCAGCCCACCTGCTTCCAAGAACACCAGCATTGCCTCCGTTACCTCGTTCAGGTTGTTCGGGAACTGGTCTGTGTCCCAACCGTTCTGGTAGTCGCCGCGGTTTGCGTCGATCGAACCTAGCAGGCCGGCATCAGCAGCAACTTGCAGTTCGTGTTGGAAGGTATGGCCCGCCAATGTCGCGTGGTTTACCTCAATGTTGATTTTGAAGTCGTTTAGCAGGTCGTACTTACGCAGGAAGCCAATCACTGTGGCAGAGTCGTAGTCGTACTGGTGCTTGGTTGGCTCCATTGGCTTCGGCTCGATAAAGAAGGTGCCTTTAAAGCCTTGCTTGCGGGCATAGTCTTTGGCCGTGTGCAGAAAACGGGCCAGGTGGTCCTGCTCACGCTTCATGTCGGTGTTCAGCAGGCTCATGTAACCTTCGCGGCCACCCCAGAACACATAGTTCTCCCCGTTCAGGGCGATGGTAGCATCCAGTGCAGCCTTTACCTGTGCAGCGGCATGCGACAGCACATGGAAGTCCGGGTTTGTAGAGGCACCGTTCATGTAGCGGCTATGCGAGAACACATTGGCAGTTCCCCACAGCAGCTTCACGCCGCTCTGCTCCTGCTTCTGCTTGGCATATTCTACCAGTGCCTGCAGGCGTCTTTCGTTCTCGTTGATGTCGTTGGTGTAGTCCACCACGTCCACATCATGGAAGCAGTAGTACGGCAGGTTCATTTTCGTGATGAACTCAAACGCTGCATCCATCTTGTCTTTCGCTCGCTCAACAGCATCAGTCTTCTCGTCCCAAGCGAACTGCAGGGTCGGACCACCAAACGGGTCAGAACCGTTCGCGTTGAAAGAGTGCCAGTAGGCTACCGCAAAGCGCAGATGCTCCTTCAGGGTTTTGCCGGCTACTACTCTGTTCTCGTCGTACCAGCGGTACGCTAATGGGTTGTCAGACTCCGGACCTTCGTATTTTATTTGTCCTATTCCTTTAAAATACTCTTTTTCTCCAATAAGCGGATTTGCCATGGTTTAAGTGTTTATAAGTTTATGGGTTTGTTTTATTTCTTATTTAGTTGATTCATTAAAAGGGCCTTCCAATCCTGGTACACCGGCTCGTACTCGGCTGTGTACTTCGGCTCGACGAGCTTGACAGGATTGAAGTTGCTGAAAGCTTCTTCCGGCGTTGTAAACACAGTGGAACCGATACCCGCTCCCAATGCGGCGCCTACGCTGCCATCATTCTGGTAAAGCTCTACTGGTACACCCGTTGCATCTACAAAAGCCTGCGCAAACAGCGGGCTCAGGAACAGATTGGCCTGCCCGGCCCGGATTACCTGCGGGTTCATGCCGTTCTCCCGCATAATATCGAGTCCATAACGGAAGGCAAAGGAGATGCCCTCCTGCACTGCCCTGTAGATGTGCGCCTGCGTGTGCAGGTTCAGGTCTATGTTGTGGAAATGCGCTCCGATCATCTTGTTGTTGAGCATGCGCTCGGCCCCGTTTCCGAAAGGTAGGATGCGGAGTCCTTTGCTGCCGATGGTCACCTTTTCCGCCGCCTCGTTCATGGCCACGTAATCCTGGCCGCCACTCAGGTTGTTCTTTACCCAGCTGTTCATAATGCCCGTGCCGTTGATGCAGAGCAGTACGCCCACCCGCTTCTCCTGTGAGGCATAGTTTACGTGTGCAAAGGAATTTACCCGGGACTCCTGGTCGTAGACCAACTGGTCGCTTACGCCGTAGATCACGCCGGAAGTACCTGCCGTGGCCGCCACTTCGCCAGGCCTCAGCACGTTCAAGGACAGCGCGTTGTTCGGCTGGTCCCCCGACTTATACGTAACCGGGATCCCGGCTTTCAGACCCAAAGTTTCCGAAACGTCTTGCTTTACCTTGCCATGTTCTGAAAACACAGGCTTTACCTCCGGGATAAGTGCTTTCTCGAACTTAAAGTGCTGAATCACGTCTTCCGACAACTCGTCCTTCTTGAAATCCCAGAGCACGCCTTCTGAAAGGGCAGAGGGGCTGGTGGTAATGGCGCCGGTCAGTTTCATGGCCACAAAGTCGCCGGGCAGCATGATCTTATGGATGCTGCTGTAGGTCTCCGGCTCGTTTTCCTTTACCCACGCCAGCTTGGAGGCGGTAAAGTTACCAGGGGAGTTAAGCAGGTGCGAAAGGCTTTTCTCATGGCCAATGGCGTCGAATGCCTGGTTGCCGATCTCCACGGCACGGCTGTCGCACCAGATGATCGAATCGCGCAGTACCTGCTGCTCCTTGTCTACCACTACCAGGCCGTGCATCTGGTAAGCGATACCGATGGCACTGATGTCCTTTGGATTGTAGCTGCCGCTGGCATTTGCCTTCCGGATGGCCTGCTGGGTATGCTCCCACCACATTTCGGGCGACTGCTCCGCCCACCCTGGCTGGGGAGAGTTGATGGCAGTTTCTGTGTCTGGATATTGTGCCGAAGCGAGGGTCTTCTGTGACTGTGCATCCACCACCGAGACCTTGATGGAAGAAGTACCTACGTCTATACCTAATAGTAACATATGTGCTATGGTTTGAGCAGCTTGTTATTTGTTTTATGTTTTCAGAAAGAGGCCAGCTTCTTATGCCAACGTTGGCATAAATTTGGAAACTTTTCTTTATGTTTACAAGTGTTTACTTACTTATTCTTTTACAGACAGAGGTAAATGCCGTGCAGTTCCTTTTATGGCTGCCAGAAAAGTTAACTTTGCCTTTTTAGTCTCTTTTATCTCCTAGAAACCATTGAAAAAAGTTACCATACATGATATTGCCAAAGAGCTGAACGTTTCCTTCTCAACTGTAGCCCGGGCGCTTAATGATCATCCGGCCATTAGCGAGGCGACCAAAAAGTCGGTGCGGGAAACAGCGCAAAAACTTAATTACCGCCAGAATAAGTTGGCCTCCTCCCTCCGTTCCGGCCACAGCAACACGATCGGTGTTATTGTGCCCAGCCTGGATGTTAGCTTCTTTAGTTCTGTCGTGCATGGTATAGAAAAGATCATCAACGAAAACGGGTACAGCATCCTGCTCTACCAATCAAATGAGTCTTATGAAAGCGAGAAGAAAGGAATAGAAACGTTCCTGAACTCCAGGGTGGCGGGTATTATAGCGTCTGTTGCGAAGGAGACGACAAAGTATGAGCACTTTTCTGAGATCAGGCGGCGACGGATTCCGCTGCTGTTCTTCGACCGGGTGGTGGAGTCCCTTCATGTCCCTTCTGTTACGATAGACGATCATAAAGGCGGCTTTTTGGCAACAGAGCACTTGATAAGGCAAGGTTACAAACGCATTGTGCACATTACGGCGAAGCAAACCATTGGCATTTTCAAAGAACGGCTGCGAGGCTACCTGGATGCTCTAAAACTATATAACCTTCCTGTGGATGAAAGCCTCATTCTGTACGGAGACTTTTCCCTGGACTTTGGCCGCCAATGCATCAGAGACCTGTACCTGCGAGAGGTATCTTTTGATGCCGTCTTCGCCCTCGAAGACTTTACGGCAATGGGTGTGCTGCAGCAATTGTTGGCTTACAAGGTGCGGGTACCAGAGGAGGTGGGTGTCATCGGTTTTGCCAATGAATCCTTTGCCGCACTGGTTACACCAGGCTTGTCCTCTATCGACCAGCAAACGGTGCCAATGGGCGAAGCTGCCGCCGAGCTTTTTTTAAAGATGCTAAGATCAGAGGACCTGTATAACAACCTGCCAAAACGGATTGTGCTGGATCCAAGCCTGATCGTTCGGGCATCTACGGAGCGCCTGGCTTCTTCTTAAGGACCCCTTCTACCCACTAGGAGAGCGAGTACAACAGAAAAATTGCCCTCCCATGAAAATAAACCTCTGGAGCTTCTTTTCCTAATGATTTAAAGCCCCAGAGGTTTAAGACTGTCCTACTTAGCTGCAGCTTTCAATACCGCTTCATAGGCCGGCTTCGGCTGATATTCACGGTCAAAGAGCATGGGATAGCTTGTGCGTCCTTTGATCGGCCAGTTATTTAGCCAGGAGTCGTTGTCTGTCACACCCCAAAAGGTCACGCGGTCGATCTTATCGCTGTGTTTTTTAAAAAGGTCAAACAGTTCGGCGTAACGCGCTGTCAGCTGTTGCTGCACAGAGTCCGGTAACCCCGTTGTGTACACGTTGTACTTTTCGTCAAAGTCGAAGGTCGCGTCAATGTCCGCGCCTGCTCTGCCGCTCGGGTTAGGCAATACATCAATGTCTACTTCAGAGAAGGAGACCTTCACGCCCAGGTCAGAGAAAGCCTTGATGCTTGCTTCAATATCCTCCAGGGAAGGAGACTCCAGGCCGTAGTGCCCCTGCATCCCAACGCCGTCCACTTTAATGCCTTTCTCCTGCAGGCTGCGTACAAGGCGAACAGCACCAGCGCGTTTCTCAGGCTTCCAGAGGTTATAGTCGTTGTAGTATAGCTCTGCTTCCGGGTCGGCCTGGCGCGCAAACTCGAACGCCTTCTGCAGGTACTCTTCCCCGATGATCTGGAGCCACTTAGACTGCCGCAGCGTCCCGTCGTCGTTCAAGGCCTCGTTCACCACATCCCAACTGTCGATCTTGCCTTTGTACCGCCCCGCTACTGTGTTAATGTGGTCTTCCATGCGCTTTAGCAGCACTTCTTTGCTCACCGGCTTGCCCTGCTCATCCTCGAACACCCACTTCGGCGTCTGGTTGTGCCATACAAGGGTATGCCCCACAATAAACATATCTTCCTGTTCTCCCAAGGTTACGTAGTTGTCGGCCGGTTCAAAGTTATACACGTCCGGCTGAGGGTGCACAGACTCCCACTTGAGGAGGTTCTCCGGGCTGATGGTGTTAAACTGCTCCTGTATCAGGTTGAGGGCCTTGGCATCATTACCGCTTACCTGCCGGCCGTTTAACGCAGCGCCTACATAGAAATCATCTTTAAAGGCTTGTTTCAAAGATACAGGGGCCTCTGTAGCTGCTTGCATAACAGTAGCCTGTTCAGCCACTTGGTTAGAGTCGGCACAGGAAGTAGCTAAACACGCTGCTAGCAGGGAAGGGGCAAGGAAAGCTCTTTGAATTTTCATTATAAATTTGGGTTCAGGTTTATAATAAGATGCATTTGTTCTCGGGTAGAGGTGCTTAAAACCCGATGGAGTTACCACCATCTACAGTCAGTACAGTGCCTGTCACATATTTAGCCGCATCTGATGCAAAGTAGTGTACCGCCTCTGCCACGTCTGCCGGCTCTCCTAAGTGACCCATTGGCGTTCTGGACAGGACTTTGTTCTTGCGCTCCGGATCGTTGTTCAAGGCTTTGGCCGACATATCGGTGGCAATAAAACCAGGTGCCACGCAGTTCACGCGGATACCTTCCGGAGATAAATCCACGGCCATAGCCCGGGTCATCCCCTCGATGGCAGACTTAGAGGCAGTGTAAGCGATTACCTTGGGGATGCCGTACTGGGAGGCCATGGAACTGATGTTGACGATAGCTCCTTTCTTGCGCGGGAGCATCACCTTCACTACTTCCCGGCTCAGCGCAAAAACGGCATTCACATTCGTCAGGATGATGCGCTGGAACTCGTCGTCTGTCACCTCCGTGAATGGCTTCTTCATGTTGATGCCAGCATTGTTCACGAGGATGTCGATCTGGCCGTACTCTTTGGCAATGCTTTCTACCAGTTCCGGGATGCCCTGCAGGTTGCTCAAGTCGAAGGAAATGGTAGAGCACAGCGCGCCGAAGGCTTCTTTGGCCGCGTTCAGTTTCTCCTCATTCCGGCCAATCACAATAGTGCGGATGCCGCTGTTTACAAATTTTTCTGCAATAGCATAGCCAAGGCCTGATGCTCCTCCTGTTACGATGGCTACTTTTTGCGCTGATGCGGTGTTCTCGTTCATGTTTGCTATAAGTGTCTTTATTTAAATACCCGGAACAAACTTCGGGTCTAATTGCATGTAATATTCAAGGGTGTGCTCCGGCTTTTCAACTCCTTCCGGTAAAGGCCTTTTAGAAAAGGTCTGGAAGTAAAGCAGCACCGCATCGCGCCACCACTCGGCCTCCTGTTCCTGAATCTCCAGGAATGTCTGCACATGTTTAAAGCGCTCCGGGTCTATCTTGCCTTCGAGGGCATTCCAGGTCTGCTGCATCTGGCGGACGCTGTCCACACCACCCTGGTAGCGGAGGGCCATTTCGTCCCACAGGGTTCTGCCAGACTTTACTTTATAATCCCAGGGCAGGTGGTGGAACCAGAGCAGGTATTTTTCAGGTGTCTTCTCCACGTTGCCGTACTTTTCTGCCACAGGTGGGAAATACTGGGCTACCGCGTTACTGCCTGTTTTGGTACGGTCAAAGCCAATTCCTTTTTCGTCTGCACGATGATAGTAAACGGAGGTCCAGTCGGCGCGGTGCTTATCCTTGATCCAGGGCCCTGGGCCATAGTGATGCGACCACCCCATGATATGGTGCAGACCAAGCGGGGTCATGTAGTTTACCAATGTCTCGTGGGAGTTCAGCATCATGTCTTCCAGTTTCTCCACCAGTTCCTCCTGGTTGGAAAAAGTCATTTTTATCCACTCTTCGGCTATCTCTTCTGAGGAGAGGTAGGGGTTCCAGGCCATGCGACCAAAGGCATACCAGTTGGCCTGCCCGAACTGATGGCCTGTCCAGTTGCGGTCGGTACCGATGTTCGCTACGCCGGCCATCCCTGTAAGGCGATGGCCATTCAGTGTCCCATCAATGACTTTTGCCACCGTAGAGCCTTCCCCTTCGGCGTAAGTGTCTTCGTCCAGCACCTCTTCCCACATGGGAGCAAGGTACACCAGGTTGGTGGCTTGCCCCAGGTACTCCTGCGTGATCTGGAACTCCATCATAATAGGTGTTTTAGGCATGGCCCCAAACAGCGGGTGGAAAGGCTCGCGCGGCTGAAAATCGATTGCCCCGTTTTTCACCTGTACCATCACGTTATCTCTGAATTGCCCGTCCAGGGGCTTGAACTCGTTGTAAGCCTGCTTGGCACGGTCTTCGGGTTCTTCGTTGCTGTATACAAAGGCGCGCCACATCACGATGCCGCCGTGCGGTGCCACCGCATCTGCCAGCATGTTTGCGCCGTCAGCGTGGCTTCGGCCGTAATTCTGTGGACCAGGCTGCCCTTCGGAGTTAGCCTTTACCAGAAAGCCGCCAAAATCAGGAATATAAGAGTAGATCTCGTCAGATTTCTTTTTCCACCAGGCCTGCACTTTCGGGTCCAGTGGGTCGGCTGTTTCCAAGCCTCCAATTTCAATTGGGGCACTAAAGCGGGCGGTTAGGTACACCTTCAGGCCATAGGGGCGGAAAGCGTCGGCCAGGGCCTTTACTTTCTTTAAGTACTCCTCAGTAAGCACCAGGGCATTAGCGTTCACATTGGTTAGAACTGTACCATTGATGCCGATAGAAGCGTTTGCACGGGCATAGTCGATGTAGCGCTGGTCAATATAGGTTGGGAGTTTGTGCCAATCCCATAATGAGAAGCCGGCATAGCCCCGCTCCACTGTCCTGTCCAGGTTATCCCAATGGTTCAGCACACGGTGCTTTGTTTTAGGGGCGCTGGCCAGAGAAAGTTTGCTGATGTCCTGCTGTGTTTGCAGGAGCCTTAGAAAATGATAGCTGCCGTATAAAACACCTATGTCGGTATTGGCGGCGATTACGGTGTATTTCTTCCCTTTCTTATTTGCTGTCAATAGCAGATAACCCTCATCGCCAACTGTTTTTAGCTTGTCGCCGAGGCCTAAGTCTTTTATCAAGGCTGAACTGGCAGGAGTGCCTGCCACCAGGGTGTTTCGTTGCGAAGGCTTTTGGCTAACAGGTACAGGTTTGCCTAACAAGCCGCTGAGGCCCATTTTAAGTTCTTGCTGAGCCACGGAGAGGGTAGGGGAGTTCCCCGGTACCACCACCTCTTGGATAGCCTGCCTGTATGCTTTTAGTTTAGCCGGGTCCTGTACCTGGTCGTACCGCAGCCACAGCCTGTATCCGTCCTCTGCATACGAGTGGTTGATCACTGACAGCAGCAGTAAAAATAAGCCGAGAGATGACAAGACGTGTTTCTTCATAACAGTAAAGGGGAGTTTAGTATAAAACTTTCTTCTGTGTTTCCGCGTCTGCTGCGCTTCGTGCGGCAAAAGCTTTTCTGGTGGAGGACTCTCTGACAATTAGCTCTGAACGTAAGGTAATCGTGTTGGTGATGTGTGCATCAGAAACACCATTGATAAGGTTCAGAAGGCTTCTTACAGCAACTTCCCCCATTTCATAGCCAGGGTAATCCACTGTGGAGAGGCTGGGTTCTACAATCCCGCAGATAGAGTCATTGTTAAAGCCTACTACGGCAATGTCTTCGGGCACGGATTTGCCTGCCTGTTTTAAGGCTTTGATGCAACTGGCGGCACAGGTATCGTTAGACACAAAAATGCCATCAGGCATTGGGTCCATCCTTAGTATTTGCCGGGCGGCCTCTATTCCGGCTTCCTCGTTTAGTTTGCTTCCCGCCAAAACGTAAGACTCATCAAACGGCAGGTTGTGATCTATCAAGGCATACTTGTAGCCTTTGAGGCGTTCTGCATAAACATTAATCTTAGGGCTGCCGCTGATGTGGGCAATTCGTGTACAGCCTTGTTCAATCAGGTGCGTGGTGGCTTTGTAAGCGGCCTGCATGTTGTCAATCACAATGCCAATGCCCTGTTGGTGCTCTGCGATCCTGTCGTAGAAAATGACCGGTACCCCCTTCTGAAAGAAAGGGTCAAAGTGAGAAGTGTCTCCTGTGTTATGCGCCAAGGATACGAGTAGCCCGTCCACTCTGCTGTTAAACATCGTTTTGGCGTTGGCAATTTCTTTTTCAGCGGCCCCCAACGACTGGCTGATGATCAGGTTATAGCCCTCCTGGTTGGCTACCTTTTCCATACCCGCAATGACAGAAGACTGAAAGTGGCTGTTCAACATAGGAACGATGACGCCGATGGTGTTGGTGCGCTTGCTCCGCAGGTTGCTGGCAAACAGGTTGGACCGGTACCCCATTGAACTGGCTGCGTCAAAAATCCGCTGCTTGGTGTTCTTGTTAACGGCGGGATGGTCGTTCAGCGCCCTGCTAACAGTGGTAGGGGAAACGTCCAGTTCCTTCGCGATGTCATAAATAGTTATCTCTTTGCTCATTCTCCCCGCAATTTTTGCAACAATTTATGCAACATATTTCATTTTTAAAAGTGCGTTACTCCTCAATCATTCAAAAAGTTTTTCTTTCTGAGCTGAAACAGCGCTTTGTAAGGGCGTATAAAATGAGCAGTCACTTGACTAAAACACTCTGTACGCTGTTTTGGCTGAGTTTTTCCCTGTTACTGGGCTTGTGCTGGTGGTTGTGTGGTGTCTTGCTGCCAACGGCTTGGAATATTTTTAAAACAAATTTCCGCAATCGGTTGTATTAGCCATAAAATATCTCCAAGTTTGTATACGTCAGTGAGTAGTTACTTTTAAAGGGCTGCTTTTGCTGTAAACAAGGCCTGTCGAAAAGGGGCGCCAATCCACTTTTATCGAAAGGCTAGCGTCAGGCGGAAACTGGTTTTAATGTTGGAACCAGGACCAGCCATGCTTCTCATAAGAATAAGTGCTTTGGCAATTCCATGGGGGAGAGGCCAAGAGCTTATAGATAATAAAGTGCTTCTGTTGCCGGAATAAAGGCATGGAAGTGGGCATGAGGCCCTGTTTATGTAAGAAACAAGTAGTTGCTATTAAAATACTTAGTACGAATTACCGCAGTTTATTTATGAGAAGACGCATGCAAGAGGGCTGTCACAGCAAACTACTGGCAGCAAGACTTTCCCACACCATTAGTCTCTGTAGAAATCGGTTGCAGGGAGCCTGTTCTGGCTTGTGCGCCTCCCATGCGGTTAATCATGCATTCCACTACACAGGCTGCTTTGCCTGTGTCTCTCAATAACTTAATACAAACCCTCAACATCTAACCACTGTTTTTTGTCATGAAACATCGTTTTACACAACGCTTCAGACTAGTGGCTTTGCCGGTGTGCGTACCGAAAGTCACTTTTGTTGCCGTTATGCTGTTTACCTGCCTTTTGGTAAGCATACAGGCAATGGCACAAGCACTCACCGTAACCGGTCGCGTTACAGACGTAGAAACCGGAACAGGCCTACCAGGGGTAACGGTGCTCCTGAAAGGAACTACAGTCGCTGCCCCAACAGGTGCAGACGGTAGTTATACGATTAACGTGCCGAACGGCACCGGCACGCTTGTGTTCTCCTTTATTGGTTACCAGACTCAGGAGGTGCCTGTAAATAACCGCGCTACTATCAATGTGCAACTCGGTACAGACGCCAAAGCCCTTGAGGAGGTAGTGGTAGTGGGGTACGGTACACAGCGGGCAGAGGCTGTAACAGGCTCAGTTGCTTCTATAAGCTCAGAGGAAATTGCCAAAGTGCCATCAGGTAATATCACGCAAGCTTTGCAAGGCCGTCTTCCTGGAGTGCAGTTCTCGCAGTCATCCTCTCAGCCGGGTGCCTCCATGCAAATCCGGATTCGCGGTACGCGCTCTATCTCTGCAGAAAATGATCCATTAGTTGTGCTGGACGGGATCCCTTTTCCTGGGGCTATCTCTGATATCAACCCGAACGACATCAAGAGCATTGATATCTTGAAAGATGCCTCGGCGACAGCCATTTACGGTTCGCGTGGTGCCAACGGCGTTATATTGGTAACAACCAAAACAGGCAAAGCAGGTCAAAAGCCACAGGTAAGCTACAACAGTTTCCATGGTGTTAAAAATGTCTTTGCCAAATACAACATGATGGATGGGGCGGAGCTTTTTGCGCTGCGTCAGGCAGCCGGGCTGTTTACAGGACAACTAGGGGAAGATGAGGCCGAGGGTGTGAACACCGACTGGCAGGACCTGTTGTACAGAACTGGTATCACAACAAGCCATGACGTTGGCGTTTCAGGTGGTACTGAACAGGGCCGCTACAACTTCAGTGTAGGTTACTTTGAGGATGAAGGCGTTATTCCAACGCAGCAATACACCCGTTACTCCATGCGTGGTAGCATTGACCAGGGGATAGGTGAAAACTTCCGCGTTGGCTTCAGTACATACAATAACTACAACATCACGGAAGGTTCAAACGTGGGCTTGTATGGCATCCTGAGTATGTCGCCTCTTGCCAGCCCGTATAATGAGGATGGCACGCTGAAAAGAACCATCAGAACACCTTTAGATGAAACCTGGCTCTACACAAGAGACATCGTGGAGGATTTAACTGATGAGTGGCTGAGCCAAACCAGAGCTTTTGCAACATATAATACCCTCTATGGCGAAGTGGAAATCCCGGGAGTGGAGGGCTTGAAGTACCGTGCCAACCTTGGCTTGAACTATCGCCAGAGCCATGGGGGCGCCTACACAGCAGCCGGGGTAAACAGCGCAAATCCTACAACCCTCTCAACGGCTTCTGTAAGCAACGCAGTTACAACCAACTGGACCATTGAGAACTTGTTGACCTACGACCGCACCTTTGCTGGCAAGCATAACGTGAATCTGGTAGGCCTGTATTCTGCCTCAGAGGAGCAGTATAACAGATCACGCATGGCGGCAAGGGACATTCCTTCCGACGCCTTCCAGTTCTACAACCTGGGGCAGGCCGCCGGCGAAATCACAGTTAACCCTGGTGACCAGCACTATACAAAATGGGGCTTGTTGTCGTGGATGGGACGCGCCATGTACTCTTATGACGATCGCTACATGCTGAGCGCTACAGTTCGCTCTGATGGCTCCTCCAGGCTGGCTCCAGGACATAAGTGGCATACTTACCCTGCCGTGTCGCTTGGTTGGAACCTTGCCAGAGAGTCGTTCATGCAGGATATAAGCCTAGTAAACAGGCTGAAGCTTCGGGTAGGTTACGGGCAAACCTCTAACCAGGCTGTTAGCCCTTACTCGACACTTGGTTTGTTGAGCACCAGGCCTTACAACTTTGGGCCTGATGTCTACGAAACCGGGTACTATGTGTCCCAATTGCCGAATCCTGCTTTAGGGTGGGAGTACTCTGAGACATGGAACTACGGATTGGACTTCGCCATCCTAAACAACCGCCTGTCAGGTACAGTGGAGTACTATGTTACCAACACCAACGATATTCTGCTGAGCCTTGGACTGCCTCCTACCTCGGGTGTTAGCAGCTATACAGCAAACATAGGCTCGACTCAAAACAAAGGCCTGGAGCTTTCGCTGAATGCTGTAATTCTGGAAGACCTTAACGGCTGGACATGGGAAGCGGGTGTTAACGTATATGGCAACCGCAACAGAATTGTAGCGCTTGCTTCGGGAGCAAATGAAGATAAGAACAACTGGTTGTTTGTCGGCCACCCAATCAACGTGATCTACGACTACGAGAAGATAGGGCTCTGGCAGGAGAACGACCCGCATCGGGATATCCTGGAGCCGAACCCTGCTGATCCTTCCAGAACAATTGGTATGATCAAGGTGAGATATACCGGCGAGTACAACTCTGATGGTACACCTGTAAGACAGATTGGAGCTGATGACAGACAGATTATGAACGCAAATCCTGATTTCCAGGGTGGTTTCAATACCCGCGTAGGGTATAAAGGATTTGATCTGACTGCTGTGGCTGCTTTCCAGAGTGGTGGAATTCTTAACAGTACCCTCTATGGAGCATCTGGTTATCTGAACATGCTGAGCGGACGCAGAGGCAACGTTGACGTGGACTACTGGACACCGGAGAACACCGACGCTAAATATCCGAATCCGGCAAGCTTAAGAAGTGGCGACAACCCTAAATATGCTAGCACGCTGGGTTATTTTGATGCATCGTACCTGAAGATACGCACCATTACGCTAGGCTATAACTTCCAAAGCAGCTCTTGGCTGGAAAAAGTCGGTGTCAACAACCTACGGCTTTACGCTACGGCGCAGAACCCCTTTGTGCTGTTCTCACCATACCACAGAGAGTCAGGCATGGACCCTGAGACCAACTCCTACGCCAACCAGAACGTGGCGGTAACGGGTGGTACCCCAAGCCGTCTGCTGACGATAGGTACGAACGCGCCCGCCACACGCAACTACCTGATAGGCCTCAATGTGACATTCTAAAAAAAGACAAAGATGAAATTTATTAAAAATAAAGCTTTTATAGGGACAGCCTTGATGATGGCTTTATCCCTGTCATCTTGCGAGGACATTCTGGAAGAACAGCCGCGCAGTATTTATGAACCTGGTTTTTTCCAGACGGAGAAAGGCGTTTACGGGGGGCTGACGTCGATGTACGCCCACCTGCGTTACATATACGGACAAGCCTACTACTATAACACCACTGAAACCGGTACCGATGAAGTAACATATGCGCAAAGCGCAGATCAAAACTTTAAGGTAATGGATATATCAGGCCAGGGGGAAATCACTTCCACCGACAGCCGTGCCGATGTGTTGTGGGGAGCCTCTTTCTCTAATATTAACACTGCCAGTGGTATCATTGAGAACGCTGCCAAAGTAGGAAGTATTCCGGACGCGCTGGTTGCCGAAGCCCGATTTTTCCGTGCATTCGATTACTTCTATCTGGTGCAAACTTTCGGTGGTGTGCCTTTGGATCTGGGTGCAGGAGAGCTGAAATTTAACACGAAGCCTTCAAGAGCCTCTGTTCGTAACACAGTGCCGGAGGTTTACACGAAGGCTATCTTTCCGGATCTGTTAAAAGCGGTAGAGGACTTGCCGGTAAGTCCACGTGTCACCGGCGGTGCAACGCAAACGCTTGCACGCCTTTATCTGGCAAAAGCTTACCTAACTTACGCTTGGTGGCTGGAAAACCCGGATAACATTCCTACTTATCCAGAGACCTCCCGAACTGACCCTGACGGCCACAATGCCCAATGGTATTATCAGCAGGCATATGATGTGGCCACAACCGCTATCGACAATCCGGGTCCTTTCCGTTTGCAGGATACCTATTTTGACGTTAACCTGGCGACAAACGACCGTAACCCGGAGATACTGCTGTACGCCGACCACACCGAGACAAGCGAGTTTTACAACGGAGGCAGTCTTACGTATAGCGGTGGTGGCGCCCCTGATAACTTTGCTGGCTGGATGATGACGTGGAACTATACCAATATTAGAAGCATCAATCCGAAAGACAACAAACCGATGAGCTCTGTTCAGCGGGAAGCCTCTCAGGACTTAGGGCGCCCGTGGACCCGTATGGCTCCTACTATCGGGGTAATCAAAAACACCTTTGCCGATAAAACCCATGACTCCCGTTACGACGGTACTTTCACGACAGCTTATCGTGCTAACTGGCCGAAAGGCTATAGCAACAAGGCGGAAGCACCTGAGTTTGTTATCAATGCCAACAACATGCAGGTTAAGCCAGGTGAGGCCATCCTGACGTTCCTGAATGAAGACCCTGCAACGCCTGTTGCCTATCCGAGTGGGGCAGGTAAAAGTAACATTGGTGCTGGGGAGTTGCCAGGCAGAGCCGATTATGTGGTAGCACCGAGTGGTATTAGCAGGATCGTGTATCCGGGGCTCTGGAAGCTTGGGCCTTACCGTACCGACAATGGTGATGGATTAGGGCAGCCAAATGCCGGCAGTACCCGTCCTTTTAACATTGCCAAATTCTCTGAGTTCTACTTTATAGCGGCCGAAGCAGCTGTGAAGGGGGCGGCTGTCCAAGGAGGGAAAAGCGCCAGAGAGCTGATCAACGTGATTCGCGCACGTGCCGGAAAGTGGCGCTATGACAATAACGGTAACACTGTAAAGGTAGAAGACCATAGCGAGGAGATGATGGCGGCAACGCCACAAACCATAGATATTAACTATATCCTGGCAGAGCGTTCGCGTGAGTACTATGGCGAAGGCTATCGCTGGTTTGATCTGGTGCGCACACAAAAATGGGACGACCTTGCCTCTACTTATGAGATTGGCGGAAGCAACTACGGAGACCATACGCCGGTGACGGTAACGCGCAGCATTCAGCCCTATCACTATCTGCGTCCTATCCCGCAGGGGCAGCTCGACGCGATGGAAATGAGCCCGGCAGAAAAAGCTGCCTATCAAAACCCGGGATACAACTAGGGGTAAGTTATCTGAATACAAAAAGAAAGGGAGCCTAACATAGGCTCCCTTTCTTTTTGTATCGGTTGTTCGATTTTACCCGCCCTATCATGCCTGTTGTTCCTGTTTTTTTAAAAGACAATGATTAGGTAGGGTAACGACTAGAAAATAATTGAGATGCCGCTGTTAATTCTGGTGGGAGCTGTTGAAACGATAGCAGAATATAAGATGGAGCTGGTGAGGTAACTGGTTCAGCGCGGTGTTGTGGCAGAGTGATAATTGGAGCAATGAAAAAGCAACTTGTTGAAAACAAAATCATGAAATCGGTTGCAATAAGTGCAAAATATACTCAAGTTTGTGTATATTAGTGAGTAGTTACTTTGAAAGGTGCTTTTAGAGCAGACTTGCTCCTGCATAGAGGAAGGGCTGAAAGCTCAGGCAAAGATAAGATTTCCTGCAACAGGCTAAAGAGGTTGCGAAAAGTTAAAGGAAAAGGTTAGTTGATTTCTTTAGTTTAGAATGAGGAAGGAAAAGAGGGGACTCCCGGCTCCTTCTTTTCCTCTATTTCGTCTGAGTGTAGTGGCTATAAGGACTTCTTATTGCACACGCTCGCCTAGTATCCCTCATTTGAACAAGAATAAGATTAAATTATAGCTCAAAAAGAAAAAGTCTTTACACGCTTTACAAAAGAATTAAATATGTCCTTAATACAAAGCTGGAGATGGTACGGCCCCAAAGACCCCGTTTCGTTGCAAGACGTGAAACAGGCAGGGGCAACAGGTGTGGTGAGTGCGCTGCATCATATACCGCATGGTGCCGTGTGGCCACTGGAGGAGATTCAGGAGCGGAAAAATGTTATTGAGGCCGCTGGCTTAAAGTGGGTAGTGGTGGAAAGCGTGCCGGTGCATGAGGCCATCAAAACCCGAAGCGCCGATTGCGAAGCTTATCTGGAGAACTACCGCCAGACGCTCCGTAACCTGGCTGCCTGTGGCATTGCAACGGTATGCTACAACTTTATGCCGGTACTGGACTGGACCCGCACGAACCTGGCCTACGAACTGTGGAACGGAGCCAAGGCTTTGTATTTCGACTGGGCAGAGCTGGCTCTTTTTGACATGTTCATTCTTAAAAGAGAAGGGGCAGAAAAGGATTATGCTGAAAGCGTAGTAAGCAAGGCAAAAGAGAAATACCAGCACTTTTCTGAAGAAGAGCTGAAGGCACTCAGCGACATCATCCTGATGGGAGTTCCCACAGAGGGTAGCGTCACGATTGAGCAGTTGCTGCAAAGCATCGAGATATATAAAGGCATAGGGGCTGAAGGCTTGCGCGAGAACCTGGTGTACTTCCTGCAATCCATTATGGACGTTTGCGAGGAAACAGGCATCAACATGACGATTCACCCCGATGATCCGCCGTATCCTATTCTTGGCCTGCCCCGCATAGCCAGTACCAAAGAAGATCTCTTGTACATCATTGATACCGTGAATCGTCCGGCAAACGGGATTTGCTTCTGCACGGGTTCTCTGGGTGCGGGCAGACACAACGACCCGGTTAGCATTATTAAAGCCGTAGGGCACCGCGTGTACTTTGCGCACTTGCGGAACGTGCTGAAAAATGAGGCCGGCGACTTCTATGAGTCGGATCATCTGGCTGGCGATGTGGACATGTACAGCGTGATGAAAGAACTGATCGCCCTAAACCAGGAGCGGGAGCAGCCTATTCCTTTCCGCCCGGACCACGGACATCAGATGCTGGATGATTTAGTGAAAACAACGAACCCCGGCTACTCTGCTATTGGTAGACTGCGTGGCCTGGCCGAGCTAAGAGGACTAGAGATGGGAATAGAGCGCTCGATTTTTAAAAAAGACTTACATGATCCACAATACACCGTTACCAACCTCGGCTAAAGAAGCTCTGTATCCGCAAGTTGCCAACAGCTTTTTAAGCGAGGACTTTTTATTGCAGACAGAGACAGCCCGGCGCTTGTACCACGATTATGCCCAGGGCTTGCCGATTATAGATTACCACTGCCACCTGTCGCCGGAGGTGATTGCCAAAAACGAGAACTTTGCCAACATGACGCAAATCTGGCTGGCAGGGGATCATTATAAGTGGCGCGCCCTCCGAACCCTGGGGTTTGACGAGCGGTTTATAACAGGGGATGCCAGCGACGAAGATAAGTTCGTGAAGTGGGCAGAGGCGCTTCCCTATACCATGCGTAACCCGCTTTATCACTGGGCACACATGGAGCTGAAAAACCCTTTTGGCATTACAGAATTGCTTTCCGGTAGAAATGCGCTGGAAGTATATGGCCTTGGGAACAGGCTTTTGCAACAGCCGAATTTCACTCCCCAGGGCTTGTTAGAGCATTTTAAGGTGGAGATGGTCGGCACGACAGACGATCCGGTGGATAACCTGGCATATCACCAGCAGATAGCGGCCTCGTCCCTTGAGGTAAAAGTGTTGCCTTCGTTCCGTCCGGACAAGGCACTAAATCTGAGTGGAGGAACAGCCTACAGGCAATACCTGCAGCAGCTGTCAGAGGCAAGCGAGATAACGATTACCAGTATAGATACGCTTCTTGAGGCATTACAGCAGCGGGTAAACTTCTTCCATGAGAATGGTTGCCGCATTGCAGACCATGGTCTGTCTTATTTGCCCCTGGCAGGCAAAGGGGCTGGCAACCTGGAGAAGGTTTTTGTCGCCGTGCTGAATGGGAACGATGAGGAGGCTACAAGCTATCAGGACGCGTTCAGCGGATTTGTGCTCCTGGAGCTCTGCAAAATGTACAGCCAGAAAGGATGGGTGCAGCAGTTTCACCTGGGGGCTTTGCGAAACACCAATTCACGCATGCTGCAGGTAAATGGTCCTGACACAGGCTATGATTCTATCGGCGATTTCCCACAGACCGAAACGATGGCCGCTTTCTTCAATGAGCTGGAGCGTACTGGCCAGCTGGCAAAGACGATCATCTATAACCTGAACCCTGCAGATAATGCGGCCTTCGCGGCCATGGTGGGTAACTTCCAGAGCAGCGGAGTGAAAGGTAAAATGCAGTTCGGCTCTGCCTGGTGGTTCCTGGACCAGTTGGATGGTATGAAAGCACAGATGGATGCCTTGTCTAATATGGGCCTGATCAGTTGCTTTATTGGTATGTTGACCGATTCACGTAGCTTTCTGTCCTACTCCCGCCATGAGTATTTCAGAAGACTGCTGTGCAACATATTCGGAAACGACATAGAGCAGGGCATGCTTCCTGCTGACCTGCCCTGGGTTGGCAAGTTAGTACAGGATATCTGCTATTATAACGCTAAGAATTACTTTCCCTTTCATTAGGCCTAACCGATGTAAACCCCATTTACCATGAACTCACCTCTTCTAACTGATGAGCCAGCCGTTAAAAAGGTTAAAATAGGGTCCTATCGCTGGACCATTTGTGCCCTGGTGTTTTTCGCCACTACCATCAATTACCTCGACAGGCAGGTAGTGGGTATCCTGAAGCCCGTATTGGAGGGTCAGTTTAACTGGACGGAAAGCGACTATGCCGCCATTGTAACGGCCTTTACTGCCTCTTATGCCATCGGCATGGTTGTATTTGGGCGGATCATTGATAAAGTGGGCACCAAACTAGGTTACTCGCTATCGATCGTCGTGTGGAGCGTGGCCGCCATGGCGCATGCTTTGGCAAGAACTACCTTCGGGTTTGCTGTCGCCAGGGCTGCACTGGGCGTGGGGGAGTCGGGTAACTTCCCGGCGGCAGTTAAAACGGTGGCAGAGTGGTTTCCCAAAAAAGAAAGAGCTTTGGCTACCGGCCTCTTTAACTGTGGGGCAAACGTGGGGGCCATTGCGGCTCCGCTCGTGGTGCCTTGGATTGTGGCTGCTTATGGCTGGGAAGAGGCCTTTATTATAACAGGAGCTGTCGGTTTTGTGTGGTTGGTGTTCTGGCTGATTTTTTATGAAATCCCTTCCAAACAAAAGCGCCTTGGCAAAGCAGAGTACGACTATATCCATAGCGATAACGAGGAAGCGCCCGCAGAGGTAAACGAGCGGCCGATGAATTGGAGCAGGCTCCTCTTTATTCGCCAGACCTGGGTGTTTATTGTAGGCAAGTTCTTTACCGATCCTATCTGGTATTTCTTCCTGTTCTGGTTGCCCTCTTACTTCAGCTCTACCTTTGACCTGAACTTAAGTAGCCTTGGCCTCCCTTTGGCCATTGTGTACACTGCCACCACTGTTGGTAGTATCGGGGGAGGCTATCTTTCTTCCTACCTGATTCGCAAAGGGATGCCCGTGTTCAAGGCCCGTAAAACAGCCATGCTTATCATTGCGCTACTCGTGGTGCCGATCATGCTGGCCCGTTATACATCGGACATGTGGATGGCCGTTGGTTTGATTAGTTTAGCCGCTGCCGCACACCAGGCATGGAGTGCCAACATCTTTACAACAGTGTCTGATATGTTCCCGAAGCGTGCCGTTAGCTCGGTGGTAGGCATAGGAGGGATGGCAGGCTCTGTAGGTGGTGCCCTGTTCCCGCTGTTCATTGGGGCAGTGCTCGATTATTACACAGACCTGGGGAATCTTACCGCAGGGTATAACATTATCTTCACGATTTGCGGCTTTGCCTACGTGCTGGCCTGGGGCTTCATGCAACTCCTGACACCACGCGATAAGGAGGTACAGCTTTAACACTAAAAGTGGTCTTAAATAAGGTGGCCAGGGTCACTGTAAATACTTGAAACGAAGATGACATTCCATAACCATTTTTTATCCGGGCAAGGCAGGAGGTTGCGCCAGTGGCCAAAACTCATCTGTTCTTTGGCGCTAGTGCTTGTGTGGGGCCTTGTGTGGCATCCTGCAAAAGCGGCGAACGACACAACCTACATCACAGCCTCTAAAGCAAAAGGTAACTTTGCCCTTTCTGCTGCAGGTAAATCGGCGCCTTTGTTTGTGAGTAGTCAGGACCATGCAGGCGTAATCAGAGCCGCAAAGGACTTGCAGGCGGACGTAAACCGTGTAACCAATGCTCAGCCGAACTTAACAATTGACAAGAAGGCTCCGAAGGCAAAGCAAGTGGTCCTGATCGGCACACTTGGTAAAAGTCCTGTTATCGATAAGCTGGTAAAGAACAAAAAGCTGGATGTGTCTGGCGTAGCGGGTAAATGGGAAACTTACCTGGTGCAGGTAGTGGACAAACCGATGCCGGGCGTAGACCAGGCCCTGGTGATTGCCGGTAGCGACAAGCGCGGCACCATATTCGGTGTTTATGATGTGTCTTCAAAAATCGGTGTGTCGCCCTGGTACTACTGGGCTGATGTTCCGGTAAAGCAGCAACAGAACCTGTACGTAACACCCGGACGGCATACGGCAGGGGAGCCAGCGGTAAAATACAGAGGCATCTTTATTAACGATGAGGCGCCGGCGCTGGCAGGTTGGGCCACTGAAAAGTTCGGTGGCTTCAATGCAAAATTTTACGCGAATGTGTTCGAATTGATCCTGCGCCTGAAAGGGAACTACCTGTGGCCAGCCATGTGGGGCCGGGCGTTTTACGACGATGACCCCAAAAACCCTGAACTGGCAAATGAGTACGGTGTGGTGATCGGCACTTCGCACCATGAGCCCCTCATGCGGGCCCACGACGAGTGGCGCCGCTTTGGTTCCGGGCCCTGGAACTATAACACGAACCAAGACAGCCTGCAAGCTTTCTGGAGAGAGGGAATCAAGCGCATGGGGCAAAACGAAAGTTTAGTAACCATAGGCATGCGCGGCGATGGCGATGAGCCGATGAGCGAGGAAAGCAACATTGCCCTGCTGGAGAAAATCGTAGAAGATCAGCGTACAATTATTTCGGATGTAACAGGTAAACCAGCCTCTGAAACACCACAAGTATGGGCACTTTACAAAGAAGTGCAGGACTATTACGACAAAGGCATGCGCGTGCCGGATGATGTGACACTGCTATTGGCAGACGATAACTGGGGTAACATCCGGAAATTGCCGAAGGCAGGTATCAAGCAGCATTCAGGGGGCTACGGTGTTTACTACCACTACGACTACGTGGGTGGCCCGAGAAACTACAAGTGGATCAACACGAACCCGCTACCCAGAATTTGGGAGCAGATGCACCTGGCTTACGAGCATGGTGCGAACAGAATCTGGATCGTGAACGTGGGGGATATCAAGCCAATGGAATTCCCGACCTCCTTCTTCCTGGATTATGCCTGGAACCCGGAGAAGTGGCCGGCAGAACGACTGGACGAATACACCAGGCAATGGGCAGCGCAGCAGTTCCCTCAGCAGCATGCGGCGGAGGTGGCCGAATTACTGGCAAAGTACGGCAAGTACAATTCCCGTCGCAAACCAGAGCTTTTATCTCCTGAAACTTATAGCCTGATTGCTTACCGTGAGGCAGAAAGCGTGGTAGAAGACTATTTAGAACTTGCTGAGAAGGCCGAACAACTGTACAAGGAGATGCCTGCCGCATACAAGGACGCTTTCTTCCAGTTAGTACTGCACCCCGTAAAAGCAAGTGCTAACCTGAATGCCCTTTACCTGGCAGTAGCACAAAACCGTTTGTATGCAAAGCAGGGGCGTGCCGCTACAAATAATTTAGCTGCAAAGGCAAAAGATTTGTTTGCCATAGATCAGGAACTGTCCAGAATCTATAATGAAGACATTGCGAACGGTAAGTGGAGCCACATGATGGACCAGACGCACATTAGCTATACCTATTGGCAGCAACCTGAGAAAGACGTGATGCCGGAGGTAAAAGAGATTAAGCTGCCGGCAGGTGCTGAAATGGGTGTGGCAATAGAAGGATCTGAGAATTGGTGGCCGGCGGCAAAAGGGGAAGCGGTATTGCCGGAGTTAACGCCTTATGGCCAGCAATCTTACTATATCGAAGTATTTAACCGGGGGCAGGCGCCTTTCAAGTATACAGTACAACCCGGAGCCGACTGGCTGCAGGTAAGCCAGCAGCAGGGGATGGTAGAAGACCAGGAACGCCTGCTCGTGCGTGTGAACTGGAAGCAGGCACCAAAAGGAAAGCAGCGCGTGCCGGTGACCATCACTGGCCCGAATGGCAAGCGCGTGGTCGTGCAGGCTGTCGTAAACAACCCGGCAACCCTTACGGCTGATAAGGTGAAAGGATTTGTGGAGAGCAATGGTTATGTGGCCATGAATGCTGAAAACTACTCCCGTGCCGTAGAGGCAGGTGATGCAGCATGGAAGCTTATCCCTGACCTGGGCCGCACAGCATCCGCCGTAACACCTTTCCCTGTGACTGCCAAAAGCAGAAAGCCGGGAGCTGACAGCCCCTACCTGGAGTATGACATGCATTTGTTAAACAGTGGTGAGGTAAACGTGAAACTACTGGTATCCCCAACGCTGAACTACAACGAGTCTGATGGCCTGCGCTATGCTGTTTCCATTGACGATGCAGCACCGCAGATCGTGAACATTCACAAAGACAACACCACGCAGTCCTGGGACGAGTGGGTGGCCAACAACATCATCGTGACGCAATCCAAGCACAAGGTAGAAAAGCCGGGGCAGCATGTGCTAAAGGTGTGGATGGTAGACCCGGGTGTGGTAGTTCAGAAAATAGTGGTGGAAACGGAGGGAGCTAAACCTAGCTACCTTGGCCCTCCGGAAAGTTACCGTCCTGAAACAGCGACATCAGCAGTAAGATAGGCCTGGAAACCAACTGTCTCACCTCCTCTTCAGGAGCATGAGACAGTTGGTTTTATTTGGTGAAGTAGTAACAGTAGAGATAATGTGATATGGCTAATTACAGCAGCATTTTAAAAAAAGTAGGTTTTGCAGCAGGGGTTTTTGCCTGTACTTTGTTCGGGACTACTTCTGTGCAGGCACAGGAGACGTTCCTGAATCCCATACTGCCCGGCTTTTACCCGGATCCCAGTATATGCAGGGTAGGAGAGGATTATTACCTGATCAACTCCACCTTCTCCTATTACCCGGGTGTGCCTATCTTTCATAGTAAAGACCTGGTAAACTGGAAGCAGATCGGCAACATCCTGAACAGACCTGAACAGCTTGATGTAGAAGGGTTGGGGGTGTCTAGAGGGATTTTTGCACCGGCTATTGCCTACCATGATGGTACTTTTTACATGGTAACCACCCTCATTGATAAGGGCGGAAACTTTGTGGTGACGGCCAAGGATCCGGCGGGGCCATGGTCAGACCCGGTATGGTTGCCGAAGGTAAATGGCATAGATCCTTCTTTGTTTTTTGATGAGGATGGCAAAGCTTACATCGTGTACAACAGCGAGTCTCCGGACAACAAGCCGCTTTACGAGGGGCACCGCACGATCCGCATACAGGAGTTTGACTACAAGAACCTGAAGACGGTAAGTGAGCCGAAAATATTAGTAAATGGTGGGGTAGATATCTCTAAAAAGCCAGTCTGGATAGAAGGTCCCCATATTTACAAGCATAATGGATATTACTACCTGATGGCGGCAGAGGGGGGCACCAGTGTCAATCACTCAGAGGTTATCTTAAGAAGCGAGCACGTAACAGGCCCTTACACACCTTACGAGAACAATCCCATCCTGACACAACGCCATCTACCAAACGATCGCCCCAATCCTGTATCAGCCACGGGCCATGCGGACCTGGTACAGACGCAGAATGGCGAGTGGTGGGCCATTTTCCTGGCCACACGCCCCTACGACACAGAAGATCATTACAACATAGGCCGCGAAACGTTTTTGGCACCGGTAACCTGGAAAGACGGCTGGCCAATTATTAACGCCGACAACGAGTTGGTGCAGTACAGTTACACCCGCCCAAACCTGCCACAGGGGGAAAAGAGCAATTTCCCTTTGAGTGGTAACTTTACCTATCGGGAAGACTTTGAGGAGAGCGAGCTGCCGATGTATTGGCTGATGCTGCGCACCCCTCGCTCCAACTGGTACAGCCTGAGCCAACCAAGCGGAAGCCTCACCTTAGATGTTCGGCCAGAGACGCTTGCAGGTAAAGGCAATCCGTCGTTTCTTGCCAGAAGGCAGCAGCACCTAAAAGGGAGTGCCGGCACGAAAGTGATATTTACACCGGCTAATGAGAATGAATTTGCCGGTGTAGCTGCCTTTCAGGGCGAAAAGAACTACTATGCCTTTGGTAAAACGCTTTCGGATGGCAAGCAGGTCGTGCAGTTGAAGAAGGCAGATGGCGCTGTGCTGGCCGAAGTGCCGCTGAACAGGAAAGAAAGTAAGGAGCCACTGCAGCTTAAGGTTGACTTTAACGCTGGGAAGTATGATTTTTATTACGCTACCAAGAATGGAGACTGGAAGCTGCTCAAGGGAAACGTGGACGGAACCTACCTTAGCACGCGCCAGTCGGGAGGCTTTGTAGGAACAACCATCGGGATGTATGCCACTTCAAACGGAAAACCGTCTGCTAACAAGGCAACCTTTGATTGGTTTGATTACGAAGGAAACGACGATATTTACAAAAACCCGGCTACCTCTACGCAGTAGCACTTACAACAGAAACTAAAAGACCCATTCATAACTAAACGAACATGACAACAAAAGCACCTTTCAAACACTCAGCACTGGCTTTGCTGGCTGCTTCAGTTTTAGCAGGCGGTTGCCAGAGCACCACTACCGAAACACAGGCAGTAGAAGAGCCTGTGGCGGAACAGGTATCTCCTATATCAGATCCACTGGTAACGGAGATCTTCACTGCCGACCCTTCTGCCCATGTGTTTAACGGCAAGATCTATGTGTATCCTTCGCATGACATTGATGCCGGAGTACCAGAGAAAGACGACGGTTCTCACTTCGCCATGACAGACTACCGCGTGTTGTCCATGGACAGCGTGGGAGGCAAGGTAACGTTACATGATGTAGCCCTGGATATTAAAGACGTGCCGTGGGCCGGAAGACAGATGTGGGCGCCGGACGCTGCCTATAAAGACGGTACTTATTATTTGTTCTTCCCTGCCAAAGACAAGCAGGATATTTTCAGAATTGGGGTAGCCACCAGTTCCTCGCCAGTAGGTCCGTTCAAGGCACAGCCAGAGCCCATTGCGGGCAGCTTCAGCATCGACCCTGCCGTTTTCAAGGATGATAATGGCGACTATTACATGTACTTTGGTGGTATCTGGGGTGGTCAGCTGCAGCGCTGGGCCAGTGGCCAGTACAATCCGGAGGACGTGTACCCGGCAGACGACCAGCCAGCCCTGATGCCTAAAGTGGCGAAGCTGAGCGATGACTTGATGAGCTTTGAGGGAGAGGTGAAGGACGTGCAGATTCTGGATAAAGACGGTACCCCTCTACTGACAGGTGAAAATGACAAGCGCTTCTTCGAGGCTGCCTGGGTGCACAAGTATAACGATAAGTATTACTTATCCTACTCAACCGGCGATACCCACAACATTGCGTATGCCATTGGCGACAGCCCTACCGGGCCGTTCACGTATCAGGGGGTAATCCTCAAGCCAGTACTTGGCTGGACAAATCACCACTCTATTGTGGAACATAACGGCAAGTGGTACCTGTTCTTCCACGACAGCTCCCTGTCTGGCGGCAAAACGCACCTGCGTAGCGTGAAAGTAACAGAGCTGAAGCACAGACCTGATGGCACGATAGAAACGATCGATGCGATGGTAGAGCAGCCCGGGGCATAGAGAGTGTTACTAAGGGAAGCAACTTGGTGCCACTCCGGTTGCTCTCCTGCTTTAAAAGGGAGCCCCCTGCACTTCTTTTGTACAGGGGGCTCCCTTTTTTTAACTGATGACGCTTCTGTAAGCGGGCTTTAGCGTTCTTAGTAATTTCTTACCACTTGGGCACTGAGCGTGTTGGTGTTTCCGGTGGGAGGGGTTTTGAAGCCGCGGATAAGCATCGTGTACGTTTTACCCGCATCAAGCTGCACGTCAGAAACTGTTAAGAGTACTTCTTCTGTGCCAGCCGCTTTTATCTGTATAGAAGGCTTGCCTCCGGCTAGCTCTATAAAAGGCGTAATTCCCTTGAACCCTAAGCCTGTTGCAAGCGAAGTACTGGTCGTTCCGGCTACGTTAACATCAACAGCAGCGGCATCCGGCGAAAGGTGTACAACACGTAGGGCGGCTTTTCCGGTCGTTGGGGTCTTTACGCTATCCTGTACTGTGAGTAACTCTATGTTCTGTAGTCGGTTAACCGTGAAAAGGGAGTAGGCTTTGTTTTCCTTTAAATTCATGGTTGTTTCCACATAAGCGTTCGCAGCGTTAACGGGCGTAAACTTGAGCGAGTGGCTCCCTGCTTTTATCGTAATGTACCCGGAGAAGTTAGTGTAGCTAAAGGGTTGATTGTTGATGGTCATGCCATCGAGCTTAATGTCAAGGGCAGGGGCGTCCGGTGATCCATGGTAAATTGAAAGATACGATACAGGGGTCGGATCAGGAAGGTCCGTTTCTTTGTCCAGGCATCCTGACAGGGAAACAGCCGTTAAGCAAACGACGAGTAGGGACCAAAGCTTACTTAAGTAAGTCTTCTTAAAAAGGTTTTGCATAAAGATGTAGGTGAACAGTTTTAGTAAATAATTTCTGAGAACAAGCCTGCAAAATAGCGGCAGGAGTGTTTTCATCAGATAGACCCTAAATCTGTGAGGCTGGTTGCAAGCGTTTTTTAAAATGTTTTAACAAAGCTGCACGCCGCACTATAGCAGCTTATGACAAAGGTGTAAGCAGATAAATAAACAGAAAAGGCACAGATAGCGAATGCCGTCTGTGCCTTCCCTTTCTACAGGGCTTTCCCTGTTAAAAGCTCCTATAAGTCCTTTATTGCGTTGAACAGGTCTCTTCCTGCCTGTAACTGACCTGTGTCTGTTGCATGAATCCGATCATTCGGAATACGGGTATAGCCATCTGTTTCAATTACGGCCACGGTGCGCGGGTCTGATGCTGCCCTTTTGGCTTTGGCAGCATTTATGGTGGCGGCATGGGGCAGGATATCGGCGTCAGAAAAAATCTTGTACACGACCCGCTTCGCCTTGCTGAGGTAAGGAACCTGGTCGAAGGCCTTGAACAGAGCCGTTTCGTTTTCCTGATAAGCCAGGGCCTTCGCTTCGTTAAAGGAGTCATGTTCTCCCTGCCACCAGGCTATGGACTTGAACTGGGGTGCTTTGCCCTGGGCAAGCAGTGTGGCCCGCGCCTCTTCAATTGTTTGCTTTGTCTGAAGAATCAACTCCTCCGAGTCAGGGTGCCAGTCCAACAGCTCCTGTGTTCCTGACTTATAAAGTTGAGACCCTCCAACGCCTGCTACAATAAAGTATACATTCTGCCCTTTGTATTCTCTCAGCAGTTTTGCAGCTTGTACAACCGGTCCAAACTGTCCTTTTTCTGATTGTGTGTTTACTCCGGTTAATATAAGTTCAAACTGCTCATTGGCCCTGTTAAATATATAACACCCTTCCAGAGGTTTGTGGTACTCTGGGGGGAGCTGGTAAATTGCTGCTCTGCCAATGCTGTTTGACTGGCCAATGATAATATGCACGTCTACTGGCTCCCCTTCTGGTAGATCAGGCTCTTCCTTTCCGCAGGAGGCAACAAAAGCACAGGTCAGGAGAAGCAGTAAGATACTAAAAGCTCTTTCCATAGGACTTTTTCGTACAAAGGTTATACTGTCAGGTTTTATTTAATATTATTAAACCTTTAAATATATGAACAATTGTTAATATATAAAATACTTTCAGTTGTAAAAATTAAAATATGTAGAGTAAAAGTTATAAATTAAGGATTGGCTATGGTTTCTGGATGTGGTAATGCTGATTGTTATAGTGCAATAAAGTAAGTCTGTTCTTGTAAAATCAAAGGGCTTGTAGTGTTGGGAACTATACTGCATGGTTTTTTGCCAGCCTGGTAAACCCTTCTGTTGCCGCGGTACATGCTTCTACTTTTGGTTTATTAAGTAAGGAACCTTATCTTTTGTTAATAAAGCTTGGACTTAGTTAGCCGGCTTACGTTAACAGGTAAAAAACATAGAGAATAATGAATATAGTAAAACCCTTACTGACGCTGTTATTAGTTGTTATCTTAGCCTCTTCCTGTTCGCCCTTGAGAGGTAGAAAAGCACTTGTTGTAGACGATGATCGTAGGAGTATGCGGTTCGACAATGGCCGTGCGGAGAGCCGTAACAAAAGGTGGAATAGTGGGAAGAGCCAGGTAAAGCAAAGAAAGCAAAGAGATAAAGCCTTCCGGAAGAGAAGGAGAAACTAGTATGGTCCACCTTTTACGCAGCAGAAACGTGAGGGAGAGGGTATAAAAAGTCGTCATACCTAACAGTGGTTGTGGCCGTATAAGAGCGTATGGCTAATAAAGAGACACGCTACACCCGCACGCCCTACTCTGAAAGCATGAAGTGGGTGAACCACATGGTGCACCTGATGGATAACCAGTTTCGGTTGCCGGGAACAAACTTTCGCTTTGGGCTAGACCCCCTGCTGGGCTTACTGCCTGTGGCTGGCGACCTGGCCTCTTTTGCCATGTCTGCCACCATTGTCATGACGATGGCAAGACATGGGGCCAGTAGTAAGCTTGTTGTGCTGATGCTGTTGAACATCCTATGTTTGTACGATGTCCCTTAGATACCCTTTTCCCTTTCGTTAATCAGAGAAATGAACTATCTAAAACAGAGAAAATAAGTAGTAAGCTATAGACATAAAGACTGGGTAAGGAATAAGATTTATGTTGAACAGGGGATCTATAAACCCGCGTCTTATGACAATCCCCTTACCCGGCTTCTTTACCTTGGACAGTTCATTAGGCCAGGAGCCTGCATCAGGATGTTGAGTGCAAGAGAAGCTATCTTTTTGTCACCTGTATAACCTCTAAAACATTGTATAATGGAGCAAACTTACATTGGTATCGATGTGGCCAAAGACAGCTTTGTGGTTGCTACAAGAGTAGAAGGCAAAGTCACCACCTCTCTGCACAGCAACGATAGGAAAGGCATTAGCAGTCTTCTCAAGGGGCTGCCAGGTAGTTCCTGGTGCATCATGGAGGCAACAGGGGTTTACAGCCTGCAGCTGGCCATCGCTCTGTATGAGAAGGGAATCAAGGTGTCGGTGGTGAACCCTTTGCAGATCAAGCGCTTTGCCCAGACCAAGCTCAAAAGAACGAAGACAGACAAGGTAGATGCGGCGCTGATCGCCGAATATGGCGAACGCATGCAGCCCAAGCTCTACGAGCCGCCGGCCCCCTTCATGCGGAAGCTGCAGCAGCAGCGCATGTCATTGAAGCTGCTTGTCAAGAGCAAACGCTCTTTCCTGAACCAGCTGCATGCCCTGGCACAGCTAGACAAAGCCGATAAAGCTGCTGTGAGGGCCTGTAAAACGGTCCTGGCTAGCATAGAAAAGCAAATAGTAGAGTTGGAGCGCCAGATGCAGCAAACGGCTGAGGAGCAGTGTCAAGAGCTATTTAGCTTGCTGCAGACCATTCCCGGCATCAGCACCAAGTCTGCCATAGAGCTCATTGTTGTCTCTGGCGGGTTCAGAAACTTTACATCAGCCAGGCAGTTCAGCGCCTTTATCGGGATCAGCCCCTGCATCAACGAGTCCGGTACATCAATAAGGGGGTACAGGGGAATCAGCCGGATCGGGGACAAGAATATCAGGGCCACGCTCTATATGTGCTCTATGGCGGCAAGGGTGCATAACAAGGCATGCCGGGAGCTATATGAGCGGATGGTGAAGGCAGGAAAAGCAAAGAAGGTAGCCTTGGTGGCCGTGATGAACAAGCTGATAAAACAGGTGTTTGGCATCGTAAATTCAGGTGAAGTTTACTCAGCAGAATGCCAAGCGCAGTAGCTGAGAAAATAGCACGGATACACTTGCTTTTTAACACAGTTCATAACAGCTCACCATGCTGAGCATAGGGCCGTGCTTCTGCAGGTAGTCCCCTCCCGGACAACAGAGCTTCCCATTTCTCCCCCTTTTGTTAAATTCTAAGTCAGGAAGGGAGAGGGTCTTTTCAAAATATGTGAAATTAGCTTAGCTCACTTCACGCAGCTCAAAAAGGATGTTTAGGAGAAGTAAAGGTGCACTGATGAGCTTTTTGTATAGGTTTCTGCCGAAGCTCTGCTCCCTCCACTCCGTTACAAGCTCTGTTTCTGGTGTAGCTGGCTAAAGTGGTTGTTGTATCTACAGCATTACACTGACACAAGCCCACTCCTTACAGCCAAATAAACCGTTCAAACTGTTTGCAGACCACCCCACTGCCCAGGTTATATTTCATAAAATGCAAAGACATGCTGCAAAAAGACTTGACAAGAGACATTAAAAACAGGCTCAACACCATAAAAGGGCAACTGGACGGTATTATTAAAATGCTTGACAATGACAGAGATCCTGAAGAGGTGCTGGTGCAGTTTAAAGCGGCCGGCAAAGCACTTAGCACCGCTCAATTCCTGCTGCTGGACGAAACTTTCAGAAAGTCCCTGGCCGCTAAGTTGTCAGAGACAATGGAAGCGTGCCCAGGGGATTGCGGACAGGAAAACACCATAGAGCTGCTTCGGAAGCAGTTCCCAGACCTGAACCATGATGAACTGACAGCCAAGATGAAGGAGATTCAGGCTGTTTATGACCAGATGAAGGCAAATCAGCAAAAAAGTTAGCCGCCACCGCTTGCAGACCACCCCTGCCCCGGTTGTAGCTTTGTTCAAAATATAAAATTTACGACTATGGCAAAGAGAAAAATAGAAATGTTCACCGCAGGCTGCCCTGTTTGTGAACCAGTGGTGGAAATGGTGCAGTCAATGGCCTGTGAATCATGTGACGTAACCATTTATAACCTCGCCGAGCAGTGCGACACGAAAGAGTGCGTCAGCAAAGTAAAAGAGTACAACATCACCTCCCTGCCAGCGGTGGTTGTGAACGGGGAGCTTCTCTCCTGCTGCGCAGGCAGGGGCGTGAGCCGCGAGCAGTTAGAGGCCGCCGGAATAGGAAACACCGCTTAAATAAATCAATAAACCTAAAACAATAAGCTATGAAAAATATCAGCCAAGAAATGCAGTCCTGCATAGATTCCTGTTACAGTGCAGTTACCGCCAGCAGGGTTTGCCTGGACCAGCACATGAGAGAGCCTGACATGAAGCAGTGCCACAAGCTGTGCCTGGACACCATTGCTATTGCAACTGCTTGTGCAGGTATGTGCGCAGCCAAATCAGACTATGTGGGGCAGGTGAGCAGCGTGTGCGCCCAGGTATGCAGGGACTGCGCAGATGAGTGCGCCAAGTTTGACAGCGAGGTGTGCCGGGAGTGCGCCCGCACTTGCAGGGAGTGTGCCGACAAATGCGAGGCAATGGCTGCTTAAATCCGTAAGCAAGGTACGGTTGCTTTATTTAACCCGCTTTGTTGCCCTACCCAACAGAGCGCTTGATGATTGATGTTATGAAACGAAGGTTTTTAGGAATCGCAACAGCAACTATGATGCTGGCAGGCGGTTCATTCTTTGCGTTTGCTGGCAATGGCCAATTGGAGGATTGCCCGTTGAAAGGCACCCCAGAATGCCCGCTGGTGAAGGAATGCAAACTCAAAGGCACACCTGACTGCCCACTGGTAAAAGACGAAGCAAAGAAGGGAAAGGTGGCAGAGACAACTACGGCAGTTGCAGTTGTAGCTACAAACACAACAACAGCGGCAGTACCAACCTGTTGCAAAAAGAAGTAAATTACAATAAAGAGAGCAACCTATGAGGCTGCTCTCTTTTGTTTTTCGTCTCAAACCAGGCAGATTCATTCGAAAGAATTAAAAATGCTTCTTTCAGGAGCGTCCACTTGTCTGAAGTGCATCGGCACCAGTACGAAATCAGTTATGACTTCATAAGAAAGAGGGGATCTCTATGAAGAATTAGTACACTTGTCCTGATTTAAAATGCTTTGAAAAGCATAAGTAGCCAAAGCTGCTTGAAGCTCTTTGCTGAAAGGAACCATTGTTTATTTAAAGCCAAATCCTGTACCAATCTGCTTTGTTTTATATAGCTAAGGTCAAAACAAAATCTCCATAACCGCTGTATTTAAGCAAATACTTAAATACAAGGCAAATGAAAAAGTACGACGTGTTGGTGATAGGTGCCGGGATGGCAGGTGCCGCCGTGGCCAGAAAGTGCGCCAAAAAAGGGCTGAAGACTGCCATCACTGATTCCAGGCCCTACGGCGGAACCTGTGCCCTGCGGGGGTGCGACCCAAAGAAAGTACTCATAGACGGCGTAAGCCTGCACGAACAGGTGCAGTTGCACCTTGGAAAAGGGCTCACAGGAGACGTAAAGGTTAATTGGCAAGAGCTGATGGGGTTTAAAGAGACTTTCACAGCTCCTGTGCCGGAGAACATGGAAAAGGGCTTTGAGAAGGCCGGAATAGACACCTACCACGCACCCGCCGCTTTTCTGGATGAATCCACCCTACAGCTTGGAGAAGAGACTGTTTCCGCAGAAAAGATAGTGATAGTAACTGGCGCACGCCCAAGAGAGCTGGATGCCCCAGGGGCAGAGCACACCATCACAAGCGATGACTTCCTAAACCTTGAAGCGCTGCCGGAGCACATTACCTTTTTGGGGGGCGGCTATATTTCCTTTGAGTTTGCCCACCTTGCCGCACGCACAGGCTCCCGCGTCACCATCATAGAGCACGGCTCCCGTCCTCTGAAGCACTTTGAGCAGGATATGGTGGACGAGCTGGTGCGGGTGTCCAAAGAGGCTGGCATTGACATAAGGCTGAACTGCCAGGTGCAGCGCATCACGCAGCAGGGCAGCGGGTATGAAGTCTGTCTGGAAGGCGAGGCAGGCAGGGGAACGCTTGAAACGGGGCTGGTGGTGAGCGCCATTGGGCGCGTGCCGGAGGTAGGACAGCTTGACCTGGGCAAAGGCAACGTAAGGCACGGCAGAAAAGGCATTGAGGTGAACGAGTACCTGCAAAGCACCTCCAACCCCCGCGTGTATGCAGCCGGAGACGTGGCAGACACTGAAGGCTTGCCCTTAACGCCTGTAGCCGTTTACGAGGGCCACTTTCTGTCGGCAAACCTCATCAAGAGCAACACCAAAAAAGTGAACTACCCGGAGATTCCCACCGTCGTCTTCACCATTCCGTCACTGGCCTCTGTGGGGCTGACCGAAAGGCAGGCGAAGGAGCAGGGGCTGGACTATAAGGTGAACACGCACGACGCAAGGCAGTGGTTTAACGGCAGGAGGCACCGCGCCCATGCCTACGCCTACAAGGTGCTGGTGAGTAAAACCGACGGGAGCATCCTTGGAGCGCATCTGGTGGGGCCGCAGGCAGAGGAAACCATTAATGTCTTTGCAGTGGCGATGAAGGCGGGCATGAAGGCAAGAGACCTGAAGAGCTTCCTTCTCAGCTACCCTACCATGGCCTCTGACGTCAGCTACATGGCGTAAGGCAGCCACTGTATTTAAGTATTTCCTTAAATAATGAATTTGCCGTACTTTTGTGGTGTTACGTACCTGTACCGGAAAAAACACCCTTACCAATGGAGAAAGAGAAACCGTCAGCCTGTATAAGAGTTTACGCCAATGAGAAGCAGATAAGTTCTTGTAAGAAGCGAATGGAGGACTTGAAAGATCCTGTCAGATTCCTTGCCAGTGCCCTGAGCCTAGCAGGAAATGAGGTTCGCCTGAAAATCCTTTTCCTGTTGAAGGAGGAAGGCGAGCTGTGCCCCTGCGACATAAGCGATATTCTGGCCATGACTGTTCCCGCCGTCTCCCAGCACCTGCGCAAGCTGAAAGAGGGCAGCCTTGTCACCACAAAAAAGACTGGGCAGACCATTTTCTACGCGCTCACCCCTGGCGCTGAAAAGCTGCTCCAGCCGCACTTTAACTTCCTCACAAACGCCACTGTAGACACCACTTTATGAGAAGTCAAGAACTACCTTCTAAGGATAATCAGGAGGCCCCTGCCACAAAGGCTTGGGTAGGTGCAGGCTTGCTGGCAGCGTTGGGAGCCTCCTTGTGCTGCATTACCCCGCTGCTGGCCATCATGGCGGGAACCAGCGGCATGGCCGCCTCCTTTTCATGGCTGGAGCCGCTGCGCCCTTACCTGATAGGTGTTACGGGGATTGTGTTAGGCTTTGCCTGGTATCAGAAGCTGAAGCCTGCCAGAAACATAGACTGTGATTGTGAAACGAACCCTAAACCAAACTTTATGCAAAGCAAAGCCTTCTTATCCCTTGTCACCGTGTTTGCCGCTGTGATGCTGGCGTTTCCTTCCTACGCCCATGTCTTCTACCCACAGGCACAGGCACAGCAGCAGGTAGCCCCGAATAAGGCAAACGTCCAGACGGTAGAAATCAAAATCAAGGGAATGACCTGCGCTGGCTGCGAGGCGCACGTGAACAGCGAAGTTAACAAGCTGGCGGGCATCCTGAAGGTTGAGACTTCCTACGCCAACGCCAATACACTGGTGCAGTATGATAAGTCCCGGACAGACGTGAAGCAGATTGAGAAAGCCGTAAGCGCCACGGGCTATAAAGTAACTGAAACAAAAAAGAAGTAATGGCTACTATACTCCTTTCAAAAATTACCTGCCCGGACTGCGGGCACCAGAAGGAGGAGCACATGCCCACAGACGCTTGCCGGTACTTCTACCAGTGCGAGCAGTGCGAAGCTGTCTTGAAGCCGAAGCAAGGCGATTGCTGCGTCTTCTGTTCCTACGGCACTGTGCCATGCCCGCCTAAACAGGAAGACAAAAGCTGTTGCGGGTAATTTGTTACTCTCACAAAAAGAAAGGCTCTTCACCTAGAGAAGCCTGTTTGGTTTACAGTGCCTCGTTCTGGAAAAGCTGGCAAATTAACTACCAGTGTGGTTTTGCGGTATAAGGGACTGACATAACAAAAAGACACCATCATGGGGCACAGCCACTCACATGCACACGGGGCTTCCAAGAATATAGCCTTCGCTTTCTTCCTCAACGTCGGGTTCACCATCTTTGAGTTCTTCGGAGGGTTCTACGTCAACAGCGTCGCCATTGTCTCCGATGCGCTGCATGACCTGGGAGATAGCCTGTCACTGGGCGTCTCGTGGTACCTGCAGAAGAAGTCGGATAAGAACGCCGACGAGAAGTTCACCTTCGGCTACAAGCGCTTCTCCCTCCTTGGGGCGCTCATCAACAGCATCGTGCTGGTGCTGGGCTCTGCCTTTGTCATCTACCAGGGGATACAGCGGATCATCGAACCGGAGCACACGGATGCGAAGGGAATGCTCGTCTTCGCCATCATCGGCGTGGCGGTGAATGGCGTGGCCGCGCTGCGGCTCAGGAAGGGGGAGTCAATGAACGAGAAGGTGCTGTCCTGGCACCTGATAGAGGACGTGCTGGGCTGGGTGGCCATCCTCATCACCAGCATCATCATCATGTTCTGGGACATCCATGTGCTGGACCCTATTCTTTCGCTGGCCATCGCAGCGTTCATCCTGTGGAACGTGGTCCAAAGGCTACGGGAGACCATGTACGTGTTTCTGCAGGGAGCCCCCAAAGCGGTGGACCTGCGCGAGCTGAAGGACAGCATCCTCAGTATCGAGCACGTGACCTCCACGCACCACACCCACCTGTGGACGCTGGATGAGGAAAACCAGGTGTTCACGATTCACGTTACGGTGGACAGGCTCTCCGGCATTCCGGATATCATCAAAATTAAGAACAGGATAAAGGAGCTGCTGAGGGGAAAGCACGTGTCCCATGCCACCATCGACATTGAGTTTGAGGACGAGTCCTGTTACATGGAGTCATCCTACACTGACCATGGCAAGCCTGAAGGGAGCTAAAACCTAAGCACTTTGCGGTGCCCGCCGACAATGCCCTGACGCAGGAGGACGTGGAGCATCGGCGCGGCACCAAGTCGCTCTGCGCCTTACTCTGGCTCTTCTGCTTCAACTGGACACGAGCCCTTTAGAATCAGAACGCTATTCCTTTTGCAATGGAATTGCATTATTTTTTTCTTAACTTTGTTTTGGATGAGGTCTCTACTCTACATACTGGTCCTGCTTTTACTGACGCTTTCCCTGAAACCGTGCCTGGACAGGGCAAACGCGGCTCCGGGTGAAGCGCAGGCAGTGGCTATGGCTGATAGGCACCAGGACCATCAGGATGACAAAGCGGACGGGTGTTCCCCATTCTGCGCCTGTCACTGCTGCCATACGCATTTTCAGCCACAAAGCACGGATGCAGTCGAATACGCTGATTTGCAGGAGGTACCCATAGAGGTTGATCTGTACAAGAGTAGTTTTGTCTCCCCCCTTTCCTATTCCATCTGGCAACCGCCGAAGGTAGCCTAACCCGTTTTCTTTCCTTTTCTGTGGACAGACCCGTACACAGCCGGCATCGGCGTGCAGGTGTCTTTCTGTCCCTACCCCACTCCATTCATAACAAGAACCGGACGAGAGCAGTTTAGAAGAACTTTTTGTCTGTCGGAAATTGAAGAAAAAAAAGAGGACAACAACCAGCAGTAAAAAGAAATCCAAAAGGAGAAAGCGGCAGTACCATTGGCGGGGACGGCAGTCCCAGTGGCAGAAGCGGTTAAAAATAGCCGCACTGATACTTGTCACCCTTCTGGGCATTTTAGCCGTCCTGGCCAGGGCGTACCATGTCTTCTCTGTTCACACAAAATAACCCAACATGATAAATAGTATCATCGCTTTTTCTATCAAGAACAAGCTCATTATCGGCCTGATGATCGTCGCCTGGATCGGTGCGGGCGTCTGGGCCATGTCTACGGTGAATCTGGGCTCGGTGCCCGACATCACCAACAACCAGGTACAGGTCATCACCGTCTCGGAGAACCTTTCCACAGAGGACATCGAGCAGTTTGTCACCTATCCTGTTGAGCTGGCGATGGCCAATTTGCCGGGGGTGGAGGAAATCCGCTCCGTGTCCCGTTTTGGCCTGTCTGTCGTGACCATTGTATTTGAAGAGGACATGGGTACGTACCTGCCCCGGCAATTGGTGCAGGAAAAGCTCAGTGAGGTGAGCGAGGAGATCCCAGAGCAGTTCGGCACGCCCTCTATGGGGCCCATCAGTACGGGGCTTGGAGAGATATACCAATATACACTTAAGCCCCAGCCGGGATATGACACCGTCTACACTCCCTCAGAGCTACGCACCATCCAGGACTGGATCGTGGCACGGCAGATGGCGCTGGTGCCCGGCGTGGTGGAGGTAAACGCGTTCGGCGGGAACATCAAGCAATACGAGGTGGCCCTGGATCCCGGCAGACTCAACTCCATGAACGTTTCCATTTCAGAGGTGTTCGAGGCCCTGGAGAAGAACAACGTCAACACCGGGGGCGCCTACATAGAACGCAACAGCATGGCTAACTTCATCCGGGGGGAAGGCCTGGTGCGCTCACTGGATGACATCCGTAACATCGTCATCCGAAATGATAACGGCACGCCCATTCTAATAAGGGATGTGGCGGATGCCGTGCAGTTCGGCAGCCAGGTGCGCTATGGCGCCTTTACACAGGACGGCCAGGAGGCGGTGGGCGGCATGGTGCTCATGCTCCGGGGAGAAAGCCCGGACAAAGTCATCAATGCTGTGAAAGAGCGCATGGCAGAAGTACAAAAGTCGCTGCCGGAAGGGTTGGTGATCGAGCCCTTTATCGACCAGAGTAACTTGATTGCGCGCACGACCAGCACTGTTACTACAAACCTGACCGAGGGGGCGCTGATTGTGGTGTTCGTGCTCGTGCTCCTGCTGGGCAGTTTGCGGGGCGGGCTTATCACTGCCTCCGTTATCCCACTGGCCCTGCTGTTTGCCTTCATCCTGATGCGCGTTTTCAACGTGTCGGCCAACCTGATGAGCCTGGGAGCCATCGACTTCGGCATCATCGTGGACGGGGCTGTGATCATTGTGGAGGGAACGGTTCACATGATTGAGAAGAAGATAAGACAAGGGAATGCCCCCTTGGGACAGGAGCAGATGGATGAAATCGCCTATGAGTCCGGAAGCAACATGATGAACTCCGCCTTCTTTGGTCAGATCATCATTTTGATTGTTTTTGCCCCGATCCTCTTTCTGACGGGCGTGGAGGGGAAGATGTTCCAACCCATGGCCTTCACATTCGGCTTTGCGGTACTCGGTGCCATTATCCTGTGCCTGACCTACGTGCCGATGGTGGCCGCGCTGTTCCTAAAGCCGACCCGCAACAAGAAGAGTCTACTGAGCCGGTTTGAGCGCGGAGTAGAGCATATCAGCAACAGGCTGATGGGCGGAATAAACAGCGGTTACCTTCCCCTTTTGCGCAAATCTCTGAATCACAAACCTATGGTAGTCATTACGGCGCTGCTGCTGCTGGCAGGAGCCGGTTACACCTTCTCCCGCATGGGCGGGGAGTTCATCCCAAGCCTGGACGAGGGCGACATCGCCATGCAGGCGCTGCTTCGCCCAGGGTCTTCTCTGTCCGAGAGCATCGAGCAATCCAAGAAGATGGAGAAGATCGTCTTGGAGAATTTCCCGGAGGTCAAAACCATGGTAGCCCGCATCGGGGTGTCGGCCATTCCGACCGACCCGATGCCGATGGACATAGCCGACACGTACATCATCCTGGAAAAGGACATGGGTAAATGGGAAAGCGCGGACTCGAAGGAAGAGCTCATAGAAAAGATAAAGGAGAAGCTCTCGGTGCTGCCGGGCATCAACTATGTGTTCAGCCAGCCTGTGGAGCTCCGGTTCAACGAGCTCATCAGCGGTGTGCGGGAGGACGTGGCGGTGAAGCTCTACGGGGAGGACCTGAACATACTCGCTGCCAAGGCCCAGCAGATGGCCCAGATCATCCAGTCTGTGCCGGGGGCGGGCGACGTGAACCTGGAGGCAGTCACCGGGCTTCCGCAGATGACGGTGCGCTTTGACCGCGGCAAGATAGCCCAGTACGGTCTGGATATTGAAAAGCTCAACAACTACATCAGCTCCGCTTTTGCCGGGGGTGAGGCCGGGGTTGTCTTTGAAGGGGAAAAGCGCTTTGATATCGTTGTCCGCCTCTCTGAGAAGAACCGGCGCAGCATCGAGGACCTCAGGAACCTGTACATCGATCTACCCAACGGCGAGCAGGTGCCCCTGCAGCAGGTAGCCGACATCAGCTATCAGCCAGGGCCTATGCAAATCTCACGCGACAACACCTTCCGCAGGGTGAACGTGGGGGTGAACGTGCGTGGCCGGGACGTGGAGAGCATGGTGAACGATATCCAGGAGAGGCTGGATGCGCAGCTAGACCTGCCGCCCGGCTACTACGTGACCTACGGGGGGTCCTTTGAAAACCTGCAGCGGGCAAAGGCGCGCCTGCAGGTGGTGGTGCCCATCGCACTGGCGCTGATCTTCGTGCTGCTGTACTTTGCGCTGAAGTCGCTTTCCCAGGCGTTCATGATCTACATGGCCGTGCCGCTGGCAGCCATTGGCGGCGTCTTTGCGCTGGCCTTAAGGGGGATGCCCTTCAGTATCTCCGCCGGTGTCGGCTTTATCGTGCTCTTCGGGGTTGCCGTGCTGAACGGCCTGGTGCTGGTCAGCCGGTTCAACAGCCTGAAGGAGGAGGGCGTCACGGACCTAAGGCAGCGTATCTTCATCGGCACAGAGGAGCGGCTGCGCCCCATCCTACTCACGGCCACTGCGGCTATCATGGGCTTTATCCCCATGGCCCTGTCTGCCTCTGCCGGCGCTGAGGTGCAACGGCCATTGGCAACCGTGGTCATCGGCGGGCTGATCACCGCCACCTTCCTGACCCTGGTGGTGATGCCGATTCTGTATTACTTCGTTGAGGCGAGAAGCGGTAAAAGCGGAGGCAAAGCAGCAACGGCTGTGGCGCCTTCCTTCCTGCTGCCTTTCCTGCTGGGTGCAGGGCTTCTTTTTTCCCCTGGCGCTGCTAGGGCACAGGAGGTAACAGCGCTTCCTGCTAATCTCCCCGCCCTATCCGTTGAGGAGGCTGTACAGCGGGCTGTAACCAATTATCCTTCCATCACAGCGGCCCAGTTGGATATAGAGAGCCAGCAGGCACTGAAAAAAACCGCCTGGAACCTGGGCAGCACGCAGGTCTTCACAGGAAAGGAAGAGTACGGCCAAGGCAATGAGGATGCCGTTGACAACCGTATCGGTATTCAGCAGCAGAACATAGAGGTGTTTGGCGTCGCACCCAAGCTCAGACTGCAGCAAGAGCAGGTGGGGCTTGCCCAGTCGGTGCTGAAGCTTACTGCCCTGGAGGTGGCGCGCGAGGTACGCATAGACTGGAGTGACGCGTACGCAGCGAGAAGGCGGTATGTGCTCTATGAGCAGCTGGACTCTGTTTTGGCGGAATTCACCAGAGCCGCAGAGGTAAGGTACGAGACGGAGGCCATCTCTTACCTGGAGTACCTGGCGGCGACAAACCAGTCCAGGAAGGTTGCTGTTGAGAAGGAACAGGCGTTCCGGGATTACCGGGTGGCCCTGCGCCAGCTCAACCAGTGGCTGGGGAGCGACACGTTCTACACTGTGGCTACCCCGGAACCGGAGCAGCTGACGGCCGCATTGCCCGCGCTGACCGATTCCCTAACCCAGCACCCCTTGCTGGAGTACTCCCGGCAGCAGGTCGAGGTGGCGCAGGCCCGCGAACGCGTGGCCAAAGCGGCATACCTGCCAAGCCTGAGCGGCCAGTACGCGTCCCAGGAAATAGGGGGCCAGCCAGGGTTCTACAGCTACCAGGTAGGGGTGAATTTCCCTTTGCTCCCTTTCCAGGAGCGAGGCCGGGCACAGTCGGCCAGGATAGAGCGGGAGATCGCAGGGCAGAACCTGCGGCGCGCGCAACTGGAACTGCAGGCGGAGTACGGCGCGCTGGTGGAAACCTACCACAAATGGCTCAACTCCTGGCAGTACTACCAGCAGGAGGCCCTTCCGCTGGCCGTGCAGCAGCGAAACGGGGCGATAATCGCCTACCGGGAAGGCGCAGTAGACTACATCGGGTTCCTGCAGATTATACGGGACGCCATACAGGTGGAGCTTGACGCGCAGGAGGCACTTGACAACTACCTGGATACCAAGGCCCGCCTGATTTACTTTCTTCAAAAAACGAACCAATAAGATGACAAAGACGATGCAAATCATACCAAAAGTAACCTTTCTTACAGGTGTGCTGGCCCTGGGGCTTGGCGCATGCAGTACCCCTGATGAACCCGCCCAAGAGCAGGAAATAGCAGCCGCGGAAACTGGAGACCACGTGGAGGAAGGTACCGTGCGTTTGTCTCCCGCGCAACTGGAGGCGATCGGCCTTAAGCTGGGGCCGCTGCAAAGCAGGAACCTGTCCGCCACCACGAAAGTGACGGGCGAGCTGGAGGTGCCGCCGCAGAGCGAGGCTAACGTCAGCGCCACTGTCGGCGGCAACATACAGGAAATAAAAGTTATAGAGGGCGATAAAGTAAAAAAGGGGCAGACACTCGCCTTGTTGACGCACCCTGATCTTGTGCAGATGCAGGTGGACCTGCAGGAGGCGGCCAGCCGGCTGCAGTACCTGGAGCAGGAGTACCAGCGGCAGCAAAGGCTGTATGAGCAGAAGGTAGGATCGGGCAGGGACCTGCAGGAGGCCACGGCCAACTACAATACCAGCAAGTCACAGGTGGAGGGCCTCAAATCCAGGCTCCGCATCCTGGGGCTTAACCCAAACAGCATACTTGCCGGCAGGATATTCCAGTCAGTTCCAGTCATTTCACCCATCAGCGGAGCGGTGCAGAAGGTAACCGTGAACACAGGCCAGTACGTGTCGCCCCAGGAGCAGATGTTCATTATAGTGGACCAGTCTCAGCTCCACGCCGACCTGATGGTGTTTGAGAACGATATTGCGAAAGTAAAAGTAGGGCAGAAAGTCTACTTCACTGTTGCCAACTCAGCAGACAGGGAGTACACGGCCACGGTATACAACGTAAGCCCCGCATTCGAGAAAGACGTCAAGGCGGTGCACCTGCACGCGGACATAGAAGGCGGCACGGAAAACCTCATCCCCGGCACGTATATCGAGGGAAGGATAGCGGTGGACAGCACCACGGCCCTCGCGCTTCCAGAGGAGGCCGTGGTACAGGAGGGAAACCAGGCTTTTATTTTTGTCAAGACAAGCGAGGTGGATGCCGAAGCGCATGCCGAGGGAGCCGCCACTACTGCGGGAGCTCCCGGCTCCACAAGCGGGGCAGCAAGGACCTGGGTGTTCAAACAAGTCCCTGTGCAAACAGGGGCCAGTGACAGTGGATGGGTTGAGGTAAAGCTGCTGGAACCTATTCCTGAGGGTTCCCAAATAGCCTACAATGGTGCTTACAACCTCATTTCAGAAATGAACAAAGGGGATACAGAACATGGCCATTAAAGGTTTCTGTAGAGTAGCCACAGCAGGGGTGGCTACTCTTTTTTTTGCTCAGATAAATGTTGAAGTAATCAGCAGGAAATTATGCATGACAAAGAACTTGAGTCGCAACTCAACGAAAGAAACATCAAACCCACCGCCATGCGCCTGCTGGTGCTGGACTTCCTTTTAAATCAACAGACAGCAGTCAGCCTCAATGAACTGGAGGCATCCTTTCACCGCGCAGACAGGATCACGCTGTACCGCACCCTGAAGACCTTTGAGGAAAAGGGCTTGGTGCATGGCATAGAGGATGGAACCGGCTCTGTGAAATACGCGCTGTGCGACGATACGTGCCAGCCTCAGGAGCACCAGGACCTACACGTGCACTTCCACTGCAGGCAGTGTGCTGAGACGTACTGCCTGCCGAAGTCGCGCGTACCGGAAATCCCCTTGCCCGGCAGTTTCCTGCCAGAGGAGGTGAACCTGGTGGTGAAGGGAGTCTGCGGAAGCTGTGCCGAAAAGAATGCAATGCGATTGCAGGCGGGCGGGCAGTAGCTTTGTCCTGTAGACAAAAAACAAAAGAACAGCATGAAGCCAAACTGGAACATGCCCTCTCCGCTCCGGCCCTTTTACCAGAAGGAGCTGTCCGCCTACCGCACCGCTCTTGGAGGAGGCCTCCTGCAGGAGGCGTGGAGGCATCTGGAGCGCGCTCACATCCTGGGGCAGCCGTACCCGGTCGAACACACTTCCGTGCATTGGGAGATGCTTCAGCTTGGATTTAGGACCAGGAACCTAAGAGAAATCATAGGTCAGCTCCCCCGTCTCCTGGTCGGGGGGATAAAGTCCTGGGCCGGGATGATTCCGGTTGGCAATACGGGTGGGGCCAACGTGCCCCCGCTCCGGCCTATGCCGATTCCGGATGACCTACAGCAGATAATGCGATCTACCCAATAACCAAAACATGGAAAACGATGACAAGCAACAAGGATAACACCAAGAACATAGAAGATGATTTCAAGCCGCTGGAGATTACCTCTCCGAGAACAGCGGAGGCACCGGGGCCGAACGTGGGTGCAGCGTGCTGCGGTGACGACGGCAAAACAAAGCGGGCAGGCGCCGTGGAGCATGAGCATGCCGAGGAGGAGGCTAAGTCTTCCTACATCCCTACCATCATCAGTCTCGTGCTGCTGCTGGGGGGCATTCTGCTTGATTACCTGGACACGCCCTGGTTTTCCGGTTACACAAGACTCGTTGTGTTCGGCATCGCCTATGTGCTGGTGGGCTGGCGTGTGGTGTGGCACGCCATTAAAAGCCTGAGGAGCAGCTTCTTCAATGAGTTCTTCCTGATGAGCATGGCTACGCTGGGCGCCTTCTACATCGGCGAGTATGCCGAGGGCGTGGCGGTAATGCTGTTCTACGTGATTGGGGAGCATTTTCAGGAGGCGGCGGTGCTGCGCTCCAGGCGCTCCATCAAAGCGCTCATCGATAACAGGCCCGACGAGGTGGGGCTGGTAACGGAAACGGGCATTGTCACCGTGAAAGCGAAAGAGGTGCAGGTAGGTGCTGTGGTGCAGGTGAAGGCCGGTGAGAAAGTGGCGTTGGACGGGGAGCTGCTCACGGACAGCTCTTCCTTCAACACGGCCGCCCTGACAGGCGAGTCCAAACCTGACACGAAGAAGAAAGGGGAAACGGTACTGGCCGGCATGATTAACCTGGACCGTGTGATTGAGCTGCGGGTGACGTCTGCCTATGAAAACAGCGCCCTTTCCAAAATACTGCAGCTGGTGGAGGAGGCTGGCAGCCGTAAGGCCAAGACTCAGCAGTTCATCACCCGGTTTGCTAAAGTGTACACGCCCATCGTGTTCTTCCTCGCCGTTGGCCTCACCTTCATTCCATACTTTTTTGTGGAGGCCTATGACTTCCATGTATGGCTCTACCGGGCACTCATATTCCTGGTGATCTCCTGCCCCTGCGCACTGGTGATCTCCATCCCGCTCGGCTACTTCGGTGGCATTGGGGCAGCCTCACGCAACGGGTTGCTGTTCAAAGGGTCCAACTTCCTGGACCTGATGACGCAGGTGGACACGGTCGTGATGGACAAGACGGGCACGCTGACCGAGGGTGTGTTTCAGGTGCAGCGGGTAGAGACGCTGCCGCCGGGCAAGGGCTGGTTCCTCTCCGCCGTGGCCGCCCTGGAAAACAAGTCCACGCACCCCATCGCCCAGGCCGTGGTCTCAGAAGCAGGGCCAGCGCACCGGCAGCACGTGGTCAGCGAGGTGGAGGAAATCTCCGGCCACGGGTTAAAGGGGACCGTCGACGGCAGGCAGCTGCTGGTTGGCAACGGCCGGCTGCTGGACAAATTCGATGTGCCGTATGACCCGAGCTTGAAGGAAATTGTGGAAACCATCGTGATTGTGGCTGTGGATGGGGCTTATGCGGGCTACATCACCATTGCCGATAAGACGAAGGAGGATGCGCCCCTTGCTGTCAGGAGAATGCGGGAGCTGGGCGTGAAAAGGCTGGTGATGCTCTCCGGGGACAAAGACTCGATTGTGCAGAAAGTGGCCCGTGAGCTGAATCTGGACGAGGCGCACGGGGGGCTGCTCCCGCAGGACAAGGTGTCGCAGGTGGAGAAGCTGAAGGCCGAGGGCAGCACGGTCGCCTTCGTGGGCGACGGCATCAACGATGCGCCTGTCATCACGCTGGCTGACGTGGGCATGGCCATGGGCGGGCTGGGCTCTGACGCAGCCATCGAGACGGCGGATGTGGTGATCCAGACGGACAACCCCGCCAGAATCGCCACGGCCATCAACATCGGGAAAAAGACAAAGCAGGTCGTGTGGCAGAACATCGCCCTGGCTTTCGGGGTGAAGGCCATTGTGCTGATTTTGGGAGCCGGCGGCCTGGCTACCATGTGGGAGGCCGTGTTTGCCGATGTGGGCGTTGCCTTCTTGGCTATCCTGAATGCAGTGCGAATACAACGAATGGGCTTTGACTGACAAGATGCAGTAAACGGTGGCGTTGGCTTTTCTATTCGCCCTGCAGCACCCTCTGAGCCCGTTGATTTAACCAATGATGGCATGCCGCGTAAAGAAAGCGGCACCCGGTACCATACATTTCACAATATAATGAAGATGAAGAAGATCACCTGGGTAACTTTCAGCAGGAAAGGGGGTGCCGTATGAGCGTGTGGATTTGGGCCCTTGTCCTTGTTGCCGCCGTCTGGGCCGCGCACTGGGGGGCAGAGCACCTGGCAAAGCCCCTGAAGAAGCTGCGGAAGCAGTGGGGCTTCTCCGTGGCAGCCGGCGGAGCCCTAATAGGTGTGGCGGCTGCCAGCCCGGAGATAGGCATTAACGTGGCCAGCGCCGTCACAGGCGTAGCCGACATCGGCCTGGGCACCATGTTCGGCTCCAACGTCATCGCCATTCCCTTTATGGTGGTGACCGCCTATATTGCCACCCGTAGCCTTAAAAAAGAGAACGCGGGCAAGAACCATCAGCAGCATGTCAAAGAGCACCTGCTGAAGGTAGATCCCACCGCCGTTACCGTACAGGCACTCCCTTACCTGGTGATACTCGCCATCGTGGCCATTCTCACCATTCCAGCGCAGTGGCGGGGCCTGCAGCCTGTGGATGGCTGGATCATGCTGGGCGTATACCTGGTGTACCTGGCGCAGGCTCTGCTTCGGGGCAGGAAGGAGGGTGAGCAGGTAGAGTGGAAAAAGAAGGAGATTTACCTGGCTGTAGCTGGCCTTGCTGCCCTGGGGTTGGGGGCTTTCTTCACGGTAAAGGCAACTGAAAACATTGTCTCCGCTCTGGGTATTTCCAAGATTGTAGGCGGCCTGTTTATAACAGCTCCCATGGCCGCCCTGCCGGAGATATTCGCCACCTGGAACGTGGCCAAGTCCGGGCAGATTACATCGGGTGTCACCAGTGTTATCGGGGACCATGCCGTCACGCTGACGGTGGCTTTCCTGCCACTTGCCCTGGTGACCGTTCCTGTTAAAGATTTCACCCTGTACGTCACCGTCCTGAGCTTTGCTGCGCTGGTGGGCATCCTGTACGCCGCCTTCATCCACTGGGGAGGCCCCGGCAAAGAGCACGGCTTCAACCGCTGGCAGGTCTACACCCTGGGAGCTGTCGTGCCGGTGTATGTCGGGGTCATGCTGTTTGGGGTGCTCCAGGTGTTTGGCGGACCGTCAGGCGAAGGGGCAAAACTTTTTAAAGCTTATAACCTGGACAAGAACGACTACCTGGAGGACGGGGAGTTCTACAGGGCAGTGGCCGAGTTGGGTTACTATGAGGTCTGGAATCAAGACGGCGATATATTCCTGAGCGAAGACGAGTGGAGAGCGGGCATCAGCGAGTACCTTGGAGGGTACAAGATTAACCAGATAGAAGAGTTTGGCGAGTGGGACCTGAACGGCGACAGCCAGGTCTCTGAGGAGGAGTTCAGGGAAGGCCTGTTCGAGGCTGTAGACAAGGACGCAGATATGCAGATAAGCGAAAGCGAGTTTGTGAGCCTGTACAGGGAGGGCAGCGGATCGCAGGGAGGAGGGTAACCTTTACCTAAAGAACTCTCTGGTGATAGCAGCAGAGATTACAGTTATTGTTAAACAAGTGTTTTAGCTAAACCGCAATTATGAAGAAAATGAAGCTGCACAGCTTGTCTGTTTGTGCGTCGATAGTCTTTTTGGGATTGAGCTTTTCTGCCTGTAACGACGGGGGTGAGGGGGCGAAGCTCTTCAAGGCGTTCAACGAGGATAAGAACGATTACCTGGAGGACGGGGAGTTTTACGAGGCGGTTGCCGAGATGGGCTACTTCGAAGCCTGGAACCGGGATGGCGATGAGTACCTGAGCGAAGAGGAGTGGCGGGAAGGTACCAGCGAATACCTGGGCGGTTATAAGGTTAATCAGGTAGAGGAGTTCGGTGAGTGGGACCTGAACGGTGACAATCAGGTTACAGAAGATGAGTTCAGAGAAAGTTTGTTTGAAGTTGCAGACAAGGATGGGAACATGCAGGTGAGTGAGAAGGAGTTTGTGGATCTCTACAAAGAGGGCAGCAGCTCGAAGAAATGAGGTAAGGCAACAGGACGCTTAGATTAGCATGTATGACGTTTTACAGGTTCTGATATATGCCGGCCGCTATGCCGCCGAGAAACTGCTTAATTAAAGTGAAACGCTCAAAGGAGTGGGCGCTGGAAAGGAATATTACAAAAGCTGAAATGAGAAGGAAAGAAGGTTGTTTACCTGTGACTGCCTGAGCATAGTGGCCCAGGCAGTCATAGGAGGAAGGTACACCACAATAAGCCATTTATGGAGTTCAAAACTTATAGAGAAGAAGCGCTTTACTGCTACCTAAGCGCAGTGTCGCCACCCTTCGTTCAGAATGTACCTCGTGATGATAGCAGAGGCAGTAGCGGTGATTCGCGTAAAAAGCTAGAGCAGTACTTAAGCAAGGCTGCGGATCTGTCGGAAGGGAAGAACCTGTGGGTGATGATAAGGGAGACCCCGGAGAGCGCAAGGCAGTTCGGTCACCTGCAGCCCCTGCGCATCGCCTGGAAGTACGATGTGGTTGCCAACGACATAGAAGGTGTGGGGATTGACAAGGGATTCGTGCCGGTGGAGGCCCCGTACAGTCCGTTGCATGGCGAGCAAGGCCAGGCAAGCCTTCTTTTCCAGGTTCCGGACCTCATGCTACTCCTGAGGCTCACAGAGGATGCCCTGGGTGATGTTGACTCGCATGTCACGGTACTGGCCCTGCAGCAGGAAGAAGAAACATTCAAAGAAGTACTCATGGGGAGCCGGGCGCCGCAGCTGCCGGCCATGCTTGGGGACGGGGACCTCTTTATAAACATAGCAGTCGGGAAAGAACAGGGCTACTATGATACATTCCTGTTGAAGGCCAGAAGCAATATGGAGAATCCGCTGCTGAGCCTTACCTCCTGACAAACAATTTCAAATCATAAAAGCCTGTTAAGCGAGTATGAATGAGTTCCTACAAGTTCTGATGTATGCGGCTATGCCGGCCCTGGGGAATTTCTTCGGGGGAATTCTAGCAGAGGTGTTCAACGTATCTGAAAAGACGCTCAGCCTGGCCCTGCACCTGGCCGCGGGCATTATCCTAGCTGTGATCGGGGTGGAACTGATGCCGGAGGCGCTGGAGGCGGAGCCGCCTTATGTGCCGATTCTGGCGTTTGTTGCGGGCAGCGCCTTCTTTGTCCTTTTGGACGGGGCAATCGGCTATGTGCAGAGCAGGTTTGGCGGTGAAAACAAGAGAGGCATGAGTGCGGCGGTGGCCATCTACATCGGCGTGGCCATTGATTTGTTTAGCGACGGCGTTATGATTGGCACGGGCTCGACAGTGGCCGCGAGCCTGGGACTGCTGCTGGCCATAGGGCAGGTCCCGGCGGATATCCCAGAGGGCTTTGCCACCATTGCCACCTTTAAGTCAAAGGGGGTAAGCAGAGGAAAGCGCCTGTTGCTTTCCGCCTCCTTCGCCATACCCATCTTCCTTGGGGCAACTGTTGGTTTTTGGGCTGTCAGGGACAGTGCAGAAATCGTGAAGCTGAGCCTCCTGGCTTTTGTCGCCGGTATACTGCTGACAGTGGCTATAGAGGAGATGCTTACGGAGGCGCATGACAGGCCGGACTCGAAGTGGGCGGCACTGTTCCTTTCCGGGGGCTTTGCGCTGTTTACCTTTCTGTCTGTGTACCTGGGGGAGTAGTGAAGAGTCTGAGGCCTGTTATGAGCAGGAAAGCAGTGGTGCTTCTTCCCTGTCTCAGGACTGTTCTCCCTTTAGGGCCGCAATCGCCTGCCTGGGGTCACTGGAGTCAAACACGCTGCTTCCTGCCACAACAGCGTCTGCCCCTGCGCTAACCACCTCCGTTACGTTTGTTTGGTTGATTCCTCCGTCCACTTCGATCAAAGCAGCAGCGCCTTTCCTATTAATCAGCTCTCTAAGCCGGCTTATCTTGTCAAGCGTTTGAGGAATGAACTTCTGCCCACCAAAGCCGGGGTTCACAGACATCAGGCACACCATGTCCAGGTCCTGGATAACGTACTCCAAGCACCCGAGAGGCGTGTGCGGGTTCAGGGCAACACCAGCTTTGCAGCCAAGGCGCTTTATCTGCTGTACCACGCTGTGCAGGTGCGTGCAAGCTTCTGCGTGCACGGTCACCTGGCTTATGTTGAATCGGGCGAATATCTCCAGGTAGCGCTCAGGCTGCACAATCATCAGGTGCAGCTCTACGGGCTTTTTAGTGTGCTGCTGAATCGCTTTGAGTACAGGCGTGCCAAAGGAAATGTTGGGGACGAACACACCGTCCATCACGTCTACGTGCAGCCAGTCAGCCTTACTCTCGTTTACCGTTGCTAAGGTTCTGCCGAGGTGGGCAAAGTCTGTAGACAGTATGGAGGGAGCTACTAAAGGTTCTTTCATGTTGTTTCTGTCTTTCATGCGCCCTTGTTTACGGCAACGCTAGTACAGTAGTGGTTGTGCAAGGTAAACAAGCAGGTTTACAACTATCTCAAGCCTTTTTTCTGGTCATGCGTAAGCTTAGATGGTATGTAAGAACAGGCAGCACCATAAGCTGAATGAGCGGGGACAGTCCCACCTCAAGACCCGGAAGCACGGGCATCAAACAGGTATAATTCCATTCCCCGACTGCCAACGCCCACAGCTCAAAACCAACAGCGAGTGCGCCGCCAATCAAAGCCAACACGGCATACCGGACAATGGTGTTGTGCCCTGGCCAGTAGAGATCTTTATAAACAAGCGCAAGCACGAGGTAAACCAGCAGAATCACCAGGGCGTCTATAACTGAGGCAACAAAGCAAATCCAAAAGTGCTCCATGAAACCACCATAGCCCACGTACAGGAAGGCTTGTGCATTTTCCCACACAAGGTTCACCAGAAAGCCGATTGCCAGAATCCAGGCGGAAAGAATAACAGCACCTCTCCCTTTTGTTTTACCCATGTACTGCTCACCCATAATCATTGATGGTTTCGTTAAAGTTCAAGATATCAGAAGCCTTCTCTCCAACCTTTTCCCTTTTTCAGCTCATGCCTTTGCCTTGAACGAAGGAAATGAAGGAGGGGAGAACTTCATTTAAAGAACAAATCGTTTTTTAGCCTTTCACCTTCGTTGATTCCCACATAGAAGCCGTCACAGACAGCAGCAACTAGCCAGGCGCAATGGCCTAGAAAAGGGAGATGCGATGTCACTACCTCATGGAGACGTCTTTGTTTTGTGCAACAATATTTGGATTAAAACTGTTGTTTGTGTTATCTTTACACGCACAACTGGCGTTTCCTCTACAGAAGTGGAGGAAACCATTCCTTTGTTATCCGCGTTGGGTACTTAATAAATGCGCAATCTGTTCCACATATTCTTAGTCATCTCCTTGCTCGTTAGCACGGCAGGGTTTGCTGTGACGAAGCATTTCTGTGGAAAAACCCTGGCAAGCGTGTCGGCAGGAACTGAAGCCAAGTCCTGCTGCGATCCAGACAGCATGCCTGCTGACTGCGACTGCCATAGCGACACCGACCATGTGTCGGTGGAGGATGATTTCCAGCTCGATCAGCAGACAATTAAGTTTACTCCCCAGCTGCAGTTCGTACTTGTTAGCTTCATCAATGAATTGCGGCTTGCCCTGCTCCTGGACGAGCCGTCCAGAAAGCTTTTATTTCATTCCAAACAGCCTCCTTTAGCTGAATCTGAGATCTACCTCAAGGTTCAGTCTTTCCTGATTTAAAACATAGTTTTTCTAATGTAGGTACACCCTTTATAAAGGGTTGTTTGCCTATGGCTTTGCCTTTGCTGAGCCGCGTTGTCTATTCCTTTACAACAAGAAACAACTATGCTTAACAGAATAATCAGATTTTTCTTAGTGAATAAACTGGTGACAGCCTTGCTGACTGTTGCCTTCGTGGCCTGGGGTATCTCCACAGCGCCATTTAACTGGGAGAGTGACCTCATTCCCAGGGACCCTGTACCGGTCGATGCGATCCCGGACATCGGGGAAAACCAGCAAATCGTCTATACAGAGTGGATGGGGAAATCCCCCCAGGACATTGAGGACCAGGTGACCTACCCACTGACCACAGCCCTTTTAGGTGTTCCGGGGGTGAAAACTATACGAAGCAGCTCTATTTTCGGTGTTTCGAGCATCTATGTTATCTTTGAGGAAGATGTAGAGTTTTACTGGAGCCGCTCCCGAATCCTGGAGAAGCTCAACTCCCTGCCTTCCGGCACCCTGCCGGAAGGCGTGCAGCCGGCGCTGGGGCCTGACGCCACAGCGCTGGGGCAGGTATACTGGTACACCCTGGAGGGCCGCAACCCCGAAACAGGGGAGCCCACCGGCGGCTGGGACCCGCAGGAGCTGCGTTCTATTCAGGACTTTTATGTGAAGTACTCCCTGGCATCCGCTGAAGGCGTATCTGAGGTAGCCTCCATCGGAGGGTATATAAAAGAGTACCAGGTCGACATCGACCCTATCGCCATGAAAAGCCATGGGGTGAATGTCAGCCAGATCATGGAGGCCGTGCAGGAGAGCAACCAGGATGTGGGTGCCCGCACCATTGAGTTCAACAAAGCAGAGTATTTGGTTCGCGGCCTCGGCTACATCGAGAGCATCAATGACCTGGAAGAGGCCGTGGTGGCCGTAAACGAGAATACGCCGATACGTCTAGGGGATGTCGCCCGCGTGCAGATGGGACCCGCCACCCGGCGAGGTGGCCTGGACAAGGGCGGAGCCGAAGCGACAGGAGGCGTTGTGGTGGCCCGTTATGGCTCCAACCCGCTGGCGGTAATCAACAATGTGAAGGAACAGATTGAGGAGATGGCGCCTGGCCTGCCAAGTAAGGTACTGCCGGACGGCACCGTCTCCAAGGTAACCGTGGTTCCTTTCTATGACCGCACTGGCCTTATCTATGAAACCCTAGGAACGCTGGAGGAGGCGCTCACGCTGGAGATTCTCATCAGTATCATTGTGGTGGTTATCCTGGTGCTGAACCTGCGCGCCTCTATCCTGATCTCGAGCCTGCTCCCCATCGGGGTGCTGATGACCTTTATCGTGATGCGCTACGCCGGGGTCGACGCCAACATTGTGGCCCTTTCCGGTATCGCCATCGCCATCGGGGTCATGCTGGATGTGGGGGTCATCTTCACCGAAAACATCATCCGCCACCTGGAGATGCCCGGCAACGAGGGGCGATCGAAGCTGGAGGTAATCTATGAGGGGACTATCGAGATTGCCTCTGCCGTGCTGACGGCCCTGGCCACGACAGTTATCAGTTTTATTCCCGTTTTCGCTATGACGGGGCAGGAAGGAAAGCTGTTCGGCCCCCTGGCCTTCACCAAAACCTTTGCGCTTTTGGCGGCCCTTTTCGTGGGCATCGTGGTCATTCCCGCGCTCGCACATGCGCTCTTCTCCCTCGGGTTCGGCAAGAGCAAAACCAGGAGGATATGGAACTTCAGCCTCATCGCCTTAGGTGTGCTGGTGCTGTTCTATGTGCCATGGGCAGGGTTAGTGCTCCTTGCTCTTGGAGTGAACAACCTGCTGGAGCCTTACTGGCCAGAGGGCAAAAAGCAATACACCAATTACATCAACATCGGCATTGTGCTCGTGGGGGTGCTTTACTTCCTGACAAGGGAGTGGCTGCCGCTGGGCGCCGGCCACAGCTACGTCACCAACTTAATTTTCGTGGCAGGTGTCATTGCGCTTGTGCTGGGTGTCCTGCTTTCTATGGTGAAGTACTACCAGCCTATACTGTCCTGGTGCCTGGACAACAAGTGGAAATTCCTCTCCATCCCAATCGGCATTGTGCTGTTTGGCCTTTTCGCCTGGCAGGGCTTTGACAGAGTTTTCGGCTTTGTGGCCACGGGGGCGGAGAAGCTGGGATGGAACGTGCGGGAGACAGAAGGCTGGGTGGCTGTGAGCGAGACTTTCCCGGGTGCCGGGGAAGAGTTCATGCCGCCGCTGAACGAAGGTTCTTTCCTGCTGATGCCTTCCACGATGCCGCATTCCGGCGTGGAGGAAAACATTGAGACAATCCGCCAGCTCGACCTGCTCGTGACGGCTATCCCGGAGGTGGACGTGACGGTCGGGAAGTGGGGGCGCGCGGCCACGGCCCTTGACCCGGCCCCTATCTCCATGTATGAGAACGTCATCAACTACAAGTCAGAGTATGTGCGGGACCAGGACGGTTACCGCGTTGCTTTCAAAGTGAATGACGAGGGCCAGTATGTGCTCAAAAACGGGGAGGTGTTCGACCCGGAGACCATGGAACGCGCTGACCTGGATGTGTCTCTGCTGGTGCCGGACCCGAGCGGGGAGTATTTCCGCCAGTGGCGGGACCACATCCAGTCCCCGGACGACATTTGGGAGGAGATTGTGGCCGTTTCTAACCTGCCGGGCATGACCTCGGCCCCGAAACTACAGCCCATTGCCACACGCCTGATCATGCTGTCAACCGGGATGCGGGCACCCATGGGCCTGAAGGTATTCGGGCCTGACCTGAAGACGATTGAGAAGGTGGGCCTGCAGATGGAGAATATCCTCAAGGAGGTGCCCGGGGTGAAGGATGCCTCGGTCTTTGCGGACAGGGTGGTTGGAAAGCCTTACATGGAGTTTGACATTGACCGGCAGGCTATCGCCCGCTACGGCCTTTCCATAGCCGATGTGCAGCGCATCATCAATGCGGCCATCGGAGGCATGGGCATGACCACCACGGTGGAGGGACGCGAGCGGTATTCTGTGCGGGTGCGTTACGCCCGGGAGTTCAGGGATAACCCGGAGGACGTGAAGGGCCTGCTTGTTCCTACCCCTACCGGGGCGCAGGTGCCGCTGGGCCAACTGGCAGAGCTAAACTATGTGCAGGGGCCGCAGAACATCAAGAGTGAGGACACTTACCTGCTCGGGTACGTCATCTTCGACAAAGAGGATGGCTACGCGGAGGTAGAGGTGGTGGAGAACGCACAGGAGGTCATCAATGAGAAGATCGCCTCGGGAGAGTTTGAGGTGCCGGCCGGCGTGAGCTATAAATTCGCGGGAAACTACGAGAATCAGCTTCGGGCGGCCAAGACCTTGTCCATCGTCATCCCCATCAGCCTGGCAGCTATATTCCTGCTGCTCTACTTCCAGTTTGGGGAGGTGCAGCCAACGCTGATGGCTTTCTCAGGGGTATTCGTGGCCTTTTCCGGGGGATTCATCCTGCTGTGGCTCTATAACCAGGGGTGGTTCCTGGACTTCACCCTCTTTGGGGAGAACATGCGGGACGTGTTTCAGATACGTCCTATCAACCTGAGCGTGGCTGTGTGGGTAGGCTTTATCGCCCTCTTCGGGGTGGCTACCGACGACGGTGTGCTGATGGGCACTTACCTCAAGCAGGTGTTTGCGAGGGAAGAGACCACCGACAGGGACTCCATCCGCAAAGCCGTTATCATGGCCGGGAGCCAGCGGGTAAGGCCAGCCGTTATGACCACCGCCACCACCATCATTGCCTTACTGCCTGTCCTGACCTCGACCGGTAAAGGCTCGGACATCATGATTCCGATGGCCATCCCGACTTTCGGGGGGATGTTCATTCAGTCCATCACCATGTTTGTGGTGCCGGTGCTCTACAGCATGTGGCAGGAAAGAAAGTGGGCAAATAAACCAAAAGCATTAGCGAAAGCATCATGAGAAATATAAAATATAAGCAGATAACAATGTGGCTCCTTGCCTTCAGTCTGGCGCTGCTGCCCCTGCTCTCGCAGGCGCAAGGCAGCAGGCAGGTAGACAGGTACCTGGTGCAGGGGGCAGAGAACAACCCAAGGCTCAAGGCGCTGTTCACCCAGTACCTAGCGGCTTTAGAGCAGATACCGCAGGTCGGAACGCTGCCTGACCCGCAGGTTACATTTGGCTACTTCATCAAGCCCATCGAGACGCGTGTGGGGGAGCAGAAAGCCACTTTCTCGGCAAGCCAGATGTTCCCCTGGTTCGGTACCCTGGAGGCGCAGGAGCGCGTAGCCGCTCAGCGGGCAAAGGTGCGGCTACAGGCCTTTGAGGAGGCCAAGCTGGAGCTATACCGGGACATTCGGGTCACCTACAACGACCTGTACTACCTTCAGGTGGCCACGCAAATCACGGAGGAGAACCTGGAGATTCTCACTTCTTTCAAAGAACTGGCGCAGGTGTACTTTGAGACAGGGCAGGCAGGGCTGTCAGCCGTGCTCCAGGTCGAGATGGAAGAAGAAGAGCTACGCAGCAGGCTCGAGTACTTGGTGGACAGCAAAGAGCCCTTGGTCACCAAGTTCGAGCAATTGCTGAACACGGACCTGGAGGAGCCTGTCGCCTTTCCGGATTCCCTCTGGGAGGAAGAGCTGCTGCTGGAAAAGGAAGAGATATACAAAGTCTTACTGGCGGAGAACCCCCGCTTGGAGCGGCTCCGTCAGGAGGCTTTGGTGTACGAGAACCAAGTGGAGGTGGCCGAGAAAATGGGGCTCCCCTCCTTTACGCTGGGGGCAGGCTACACAAATGTTGCACCCCGGAATGATGTAGAAATGCCCGACAATGGGCAGGATGCCTTTCTCTTCCCGCAGGTCGGCATCAGGGTGCCGATCTACAGAAAAAAGTACAAGGCCATGCAACAGGAGGCCCTGCTGGAAAAGGAGGCCGTGGAGCTACAGAAAGAAAACCTGGAGAACCAACTGCTCACGGAACTCGAGGAAGAGTACCGGGACCTGTTGGAGGCACGGAGAAGGGTAGCGTTATACAAAAGGCTCTCTAACCTGGCCGAGGAGTCCTTTAGCCTGCTGCAGGAGGAGTTCTCCACCGGTAGGAACAGCTTTGAGGAGGTGCTGCGCATGGAGCGGCAGCTGCTCAGCTACCGCCTGGAACTGGCGGAGGCCAGAACGGCCCTGAACAACCAGGTATACAATATCAACTACTTAATGGGAAGCCAATATGAAACAAAAAATAGATAAAAGAACAGTGTATTTAGGCCTGGGATTTTTAGTGCTCGGGCTGCTGCTGGGATGGGTTTTCTTCGGCGGGGAGTCCGAGGCACCTGTAGCGGAAGGGGAAACGGAACTGGCCCATGACCATGAGGGCGAAGGCACTATCTGGACCTGCGCCATGCACCCCCAGATACGGATGAATGAACCGGGGCAGTGCCCTATCTGCGGCATGGACCTTATCCCCCTGAAGGAGGGAGGGGCGACTGTCTCCGTCAATGAGATCCAGATGACGGAGTCGGCTATCCAGCTGGCGAACGTACAGACGACTGTGGTGCAGCAGGCAGAACCGACTAAGGAAGTGTACCTCCCGGGAAAGGTGAAGGCAGAGGAAACAGCCGTGTCAGACATAACGGCGCGCTTCCCGGGGCGCATAGAGCGGCTGTACGTGAACTTTACGGGACAGGAAGTGAAGAAAGGCCAGCTGCTGGCCAGCATCTATTCCCCGGAGCTTATTACGGCGCAGAAAGAGCTGCAGGTGGCGGCGCGACTGCGGGAAACGAACCCCTCTTTCTATGAATCAGCAGTTCGGAAGCTCAGGCTCTGGAACCTGTCCGACGCGCAGATCAGCCGCATCGCAGGCGGCGGAAAGCTACAGGATAACCTGAACATCTACGCCCCGCAGTCCGGTACGGTCGTAGCCAAAAACGTGAATGTGGGGGAATACGTGACCGAGGGGCAGCCCCTGTTCCAGGTGACGGGCCTGGATGACCTGTGGGTGCTCTTCGATGCCTATGAAAGTGAGCTGCCCTGGATAGAGGTAGGCGATGAGATTCGCTTCACAGTACAGTCCCTTCCAGGGGAGGTGTTCACCAGCAAAGTGACCTTCATCGACCCGGTCATCAACCCTGGCACGCGCGCCGCCTCTGTGCGGACGGAGGTGAAGAATGAGAATGGAAAGTTAAAGCCCGACATGTTCGCGCAGGGCGTGCTCCAGAGCGAGCTGGACGTATCTGCCAGTGCCCTGATGATCCCGAGGACGGCGGTGCTGTGGACAGGAAAACGCGCTGTAGTCTATGTGAAGAATCCTGCCTTTGATCAACCCACCTTCGAGTTCCGGGAAGTGGAGCTTGGCCCTGAGGCGGGGGGTATGTATGTGGTGAACAGCGGCCTGAGGCCCGGGGAGGAAGTCGTGACCAACGGCGTGTTCCAGGTGGATGCGGCGGCCCAGCTGCAGGGCAAGGTGAGCATGATGAACCCGAGCGCTGATCCCGGGGCTGCCGCTGGCGCTATGGCCGGAATGCCGGGAATGGACATGCCGGCAGCGGGGGGGGCTCCCTCCCAGACCAGCACCTTCAAGTACGTGGAGGGGGACGTGGTCGACCTTCGCGGAAAAGTCCCTGCCGCTTTCAAGAAACAGCTGAACGACGTGGTAGACGCCTACCTGCTTTTAAAGGAGGCATTGGTAGAGGCCGATGAAACGGAAACGGCCAAATACAGCACGGCCTTGTTGGTTGCCCTGCAAAAGGTGGACGACAGTGTGCTGGAAGGGGAGGCGAAGGCATTCTGGGAGGAGAAGAAAGCATTCCTGCTCCAGCACACGAAGCTGTGCAAAGAAGCGGACACCATAGAGGGAAAGCGCGAGAACTTCATTTTCCTGTCCCAGCCCTTAATTAAGATAGTCGAGGCCTTCGGGGCGCGGCAAACGCTGTACGTGGATTACTGCCCTATGGTAAAAGCTTATTGGCTCAGCGAAGTAGAAGAGATCCGCAACCCGTACATGCCGCAGATGCTGACTTGCGGGGAAGTGAAAGATGTGATCAAACCGTAAATGTTTTTTATATCCTAAATTTTAAAAGATGAAAAAGTACAATTTAAAGTGGACCTCTATGATCGCAGTGATCATGTTGCTGACCTTTACAGCATGTAACAACGAACAGGCTGCCGGGGAAGCAGAAGGAATGGAAATGGCTGATGACATGGGTGAAATGGAAGGCATGGGCCACATGGGAGAAATGGAAATGATGCAGGAGAGCGAAACAGTGGCTGCTGTCAGCACAGAAGGCGAGCCGGCGTTTGTCGTGGCGTACATGGACATCAAGAACGCCCTGGTGAACGACAATTACGAGCAGGTACAACAGGCGGCATCTAGCTTGCAGGAAGGCCTGGAGAACAGTGAACTGACCGAAGCGCAGCAGAGCCAGCTAAAAGAATTGGCTGGTCAGTTAGCCGAGGCTCAGGACATCATGGGCCAGCGCCAGTCTTTTGCCCGGCTGTCACAAGAGCTGTATGAGGTAGTGAAGAATAATGATGTAACCGAAAACAAGCTTTACTGGCAGCACTGCCCCATGGCCCTGAATAACCAGGGAGCCAACTGGCTGAGCTTTGAGGAGCAGGTCAGAAATCCTTTTATGGGGCAGAAAATGCCCGGATGCGGCTCTGTTGAAGAAACGCTTTAATGAGATTAAATTTTAGTACCCTTTATAACACAAACACAATCATGAGAAAAAATATCTTAATGCTCGCCCTTATGTTCGGCTCCTTTACTATGGTTTCAGTACAGGCACAGGACACTAACAGTAGAGAAAAGACCGCAATCGCACAGGCACAGTCCAGTGCCACATTTGAAGTGAACGGAAAGTGCGGGATGTGCAAGAAGCGCATCGAAAAAGCCGCCCTGGGGCTGGAAGGCGTTGAGTCAGCAGTGTGGGACGCGGAGTCTAAAGCCCTGGCAGTAAAGTATGACCCGGCCAAAGTATCCGAGGCCGATATACAGAAGCAGGTTGCCAGCGTGGGCCATGACACGGAGCAGGTAAAGGCAACAGAAGAGGCCTACAACAGCCTGCCGGGATGCTGCAAGTACGAGAGAAAATAAAACTGAAATGCAGGGGAGGAAAGGCCCCTGCATTTTTTCATTAAGCCAACTACCGTAGTGATGAGAAGAAAAGCGACAAACTACTTACACCCCTTTCTGACAGCGCTCCTGTTTGCCTTTGCCCTGCTTTCTTGCGGGCAGCAGGACACTGATGTGGAAAACGAAGCGGCCCCGGACGAGGTGGAGGCCCTGAAACAGGAGGTGATGGGCGTGCATGATGCGTTCATGCCCCGGATCGGAACGCTGATGAACCTGAAAAGGCAGCTGAAGGAAAAAGCCGCACAGCTGGACACGGCAAAAGAAGCCGACAAAGAGCAAGCAGCGGCTTTAGCGCTTGCCATTAAAGATCTGGAGGAGGCCGATGAGGCCATGATGCAGTGGATGCGCACCTATAAGGACCCGAGCCATGCGGAAGGGAAAGCCATAGCATTGCAATACCTGGAGCTTAAAAAAAGAGAGATACTGGTGGTGAAGCGCCAGATGGAAAGCAGCGAAGCAGCTGCCAAATCCACACTACAAACACAATCGCCCTATAAGGAATAGACCAATGAAACTCATAATTTTTAAACACAGCCTCCACCTGAGCCTGCTCTTTATAATGGTGATGCTCCTCTCCTGCAAGGAAAAGGAGGAGCGCCTGCCTATCCTGGGCCCAAGGGAGGTACAGGCGGGGGACACCCTTTACCACACGATTCCTGACTTTGCCTTTGCCGACCAGGACAGCTCCCTGGTGACGCCGGAGACGTTTCAGGGCGACATCTACGTGGCTGACTTCTTTTTCACCTCCTGCCCCACGATCTGCCCAAAGATGAAAAGCCAGATGCTTCGCGTGTACGAGAAGTACCAGGGCAATGATAACGTGAAGTTCCTCTCCCATTCCATTGACCCGGCGCATGACACGGTGGCGGTGCTAAGAGACTATGCCGACCGACTCGGTGTAGACGCTGGGAAATGGCACTTTATCACGGGTGACAGGGATGCCATCTTCGACATTGCCCAAAACAGCTATATGGCGAGTGCCATGGAAGATGAGAAGGAGCCAAGCGGGCTGGTGCACAGCGGCGCTTTCCTGCTGATAGACTCCCAGCGCAGGGTGAGAGGCCACTATGACGGCACCAAAGCGGAGGAAGTGGACCAGCTCATGCGCGATATGGATCTGCTGCTCAAGGAAGAGCGCCTTACGGAGAAATAAGAAATACAGACCTATGAAAGGAACAACATATCAAATTAGAAATATGGTGTGCCCCCGCTGTATCACGGTCATAAGCACAGAGCTGGAGGGACTGGGTGTGGCGTTTGAGATTGACAGGCTGGGGGAGATCACCATCTTTGACCATGATCAGGTGGACATGGCTGCTGTGAAGCAGGTGCTGGAAAAGCATGACTTTGAGCTGATCCAGGACAGGGACGAGCTACTTGTAGAGCAGGTGAAGCTGGCGGCGCTGGATCTTGTGCAGGGTCATGTGACCACCAGTCTCCGTAACTCGGACTATATCGCTGAACGGGTCGGTCAGTCCTACAGCAGCCTGAGTAAGACGTTCTCCAAACGGGAGGGTGTTACGATAGAAAAGTACCTTATCCTTCAGAAGATAGAGAAGGTAAAGGAACTGCTGGAGTACGGGGAGATGAACCTGAGTGAGATTGCCCGCAAGCTCGGCTACAGCAGCGTGCACCACCTTTCCAACCAGTTCAAATCCGTGACAGGTCTGACGGTGAACCAGTACAAGGATTCCGAAGACAGGGAGAGAAGTTCTTTGGGTAAAGCGTGAGGCAAAATCTTGTACATATCATCCGGAATCCTGTACAACGGATAAGTCTTTTTTGGGGTTTACTATTATAAGAACGCTAAGGTAGGCGTTCTGTCAACCAACCTTAAAAAGACAGATTATGAAGACTAAGATGAAGATGATTTTCGCCACCCTTTCCATTGCCTTGCTGATGGTGTTCTCGTTTAACGTGTTCTCGCAGGACAACAAACCGCAGCAGGACGAAAAAGGTAAGAAGTCAGGCTGTATGGCGATGATGCAGGATGAGGCCCAGATGAAAGACTGTATGGCCATGATGGGTAAAGACATGGAAGGATGCATGGCCATGATGGAAGGCAGGGAGATGAAGGAGATGTGCGCCAACATGATGGCTTCGATGAAAAAAGGCTCTTCCATGTGTAGCATGCACGGCATGATGGGCGAAGACAAGGAAAAAGCAACAGAGCCGGAGAGCCAGAAGCTTTAATTTAAGAGCGGGAGACTACTGCCGGGGCAGGCAAAGGCCATGCTTTAGAGTGGCATTTGTAAGGACATGAGTACAAGGGGGGCACCGGTTTTAGCTGTTTGTCTGGCTGCCCTCCCTGTCCGCCCTCGAGGCACCATTGCTTTAGCCAGGCAAACAGTATATATCAATAATGATTAACTGAAAATATTATAAATATGGAATTTTTTGGATTTAGTTTTTTCTGTACGTTGCTATTCGCAGGCGTGCTATTTGTCCTGCTCTATGAGCTATTCTCCACCTCCAAAGACGGAGGAAAAGAAAGCCCGCTGGACGTGCTGCGCAAGAAGTACGCTTCCTTTGAGATGAGCACAGAAGCTTACGAAGAGCGCAGAGAAGTGCTTGAGCGCGACTTAAAGAAATAAACCTGTATTACCCAAAGCCTGCCTGAGCAGGCAGGCTTTTCATTTATACCTTAATCAATTTTTAACCATCTAAACACTTAAAACTATGAATCACAACCACGAACACAACAACAGCCCACACCAGGATCTGCTACACATTTTGGCGCAGTGCGCCGATGAGTGCGACCACTGCTTTGACGAATGCCTCGACAATGATAGAACGGATGAGCTGGTGCGCGCCCTCAGAGCATGCCGGGACTGCGCCAAAATTTGCCGCATGACGGCGAGTCTTGTGGCCTCAAATTCCATGTTTGCACAGCGCATGGTGGACCTCTGCGCGGAAGCATGCCAGCAGTGCGCGGATGTGTGCCAGAACCACAAAGAAGAAGAGCATGAGTGCAAGGCTTGCGCCAAGATCTGCCGCGATTGCGTGGAGGCCTGCAGGAACTATAAAGGCGTAGGCGCTTAAGAAGCCTACTTCTAAGATGGATTAAGTGAAGGCCTGCCTGTTCAGGCGGGCCTTTTACTTTAGGTATGAACGTGAAACAAGATGAGCTTAGTTAAAGACAGATACGAAGTGGAGGGCATGACCTGCGCCTCCTGCGCTAACAGCGTTGAAAGCATGCTTTCCCACGTGGAGGGGGTGAAGTCAGCCAGCGTGAACTTCGCCGATTCCAGCGTGCTGGTGGAGCATGAGCCGGAGGTGGCCACTCCCGACAAGCTACAGGCGGCTGTTGAGGAAATAGGCTACAGCCTGATCATAAACCAAAAGGCGGGAGAGGAAAGCCGCGAGGAGCGTGAGGAACAGAAATTGCGTTACACCAGGCTAAAGCTCATGGTGGCGATGGCGCTCTCCGTTCCTGTGGTCCTGATCGCCATGCTTCTTCCCGGTATTCCTTACGCGGATTGGATCATGCTGGCTTTGAGTGTGCCTGTTATATTCTGGAGCGGGAAGGAGTTTTTCATCATTGCCTATAAGAGAGCCCGGCACTTCTCCGCCAACATGGACACACTGATAGCGCTTGGAACGGGAGCGGCCTTCCTCTTTAGTGCCTTTAATACCTTTTTCCCGGGTTACCTGAGAAGCAGGGGCCTGGAGCCACATGTGTATTATGAAGTGGCAGCTATTATTGTCGCCCTGATCCTGCTGGGCAGGTACTTTGAGGAAAGGGCTAAGTCCCGTACCTCCGCTGCTATCAAGAAACTCGTTAACCTGGGCGTAAAAACTGCAAGGGTCATTCGCGGGGGTGTGGAGTTGGAGGTTCCTATTGGGGAGGTTGAAAAAGGGGACATTATTCTGATCAGGCCGGGAGAGAAGGTACCGGTAGACGGGAAAATCACAGAGGGAAAGTCTGTCCTGGACGAGAGCATGATCACAGGGGAGTCTATTCCTGTCGAGAAAGGGGCCGGTGACACGGTCATAGGGGCCACCATCAACAAGACGGGCAGCTTTCAAATGGTGGCCGAGCGGGTGGGCAGCGAAACTATGCTGGCCCAGATCATCAGGCTGGTGCAGGAGGCGCAGGGAAGCAAGGCTCCTATCCAGAAAATGGTAGACCGTATAGCGTCCGTGTTTGTTCCGATCGTCATCGTGATTGCTATTCTTAGCTTCGTCGCCTGGAGCGTATGGGGACCCGAGCCCGAGATTACCTACGCCATGATCGCCGCAGTCACCGTGCTAATCATCGCCTGTCCCTGCGCGCTGGGCCTGGCAACCCCCACCGCTATCATGGTAGGTATCGGGAAGGGGGCTGAAAGAGGTGTCCTGATCAAGAATGCCGAGAGCTTGGAGCTGGCGCATAAACTCAATGCGGTTGTGCTCGATAAGACAGGCACTATTACGCAGGGCAAGCCGGAAGTGACGGATGTTCTCTGGGACCTTTCCCCCGATGCAAGGCAGGAAGCCTCCTATGTTGTATATGCAATGGAGTCCCAGTCGGAGCACCCGCTGGCAATGGCTGTTGTCAACCACCTGAAGCCCGAAAACTCACAGGCCATTCTGCTGGATTCCTTTGACAGCGTGACAGGGAAAGGCGTAAAGGCAAGCTTCAACAGCAAGCGGTTTCTGATTGGTAACAGGAGACTGCTGGATGAAAATGGGGTAAACGTTTCACCTTTCCTGCTGGAGGAAGTGGAGCGGCTGAGCAGGGAGGCCAAAACCATCATTTATGTAGCGCAGGACTCAGAGGCTGTGGCCGTCATCGCCATAGCGGACACTATCAAAGAAACCTCGAAGGCGGCCATCGCCTCCCTGCAGCAGATGGGGCTGGCGGTGCACATGCTGACAGGAGACAACCGGCAGACAGCGGAGGCGATCGGAGAGCAGGCAGGGGTGGATTACATCAAGGCGGAGGTATTGCCCGCCGATAAAGCCGCCTATATCAAAGAACTTCAGGCCAGCGGGCTCAAGGTGGCCATGGTGGGTGACGGCATCAACGACTCCCCTGCCCTGGCGCAGGCAGACCTTGGCATTGCCATGGGTACAGGGACGGACATTGCCATAGAGAGCGCCGAAATCACGCTCATTAGAGGTGATTTGGAGGACATCGTGACTGCAATAAGGCTTTCCAACGAAACAGTGAAGACGATACGGCAGAACCTGTTCTGGGCCTTTATTTATAATGTGACCGGTATTCCGATCGCGGCGGGGGTGCTTTACCCTTTCACCGGCTTTCTGCTGAACCCTATGTTTGCCGCCGCTGCCATGGCGTTCAGCTCCGTATCGGTGGTAACAAATAGCCTTCGACTGAAGGCGAAGACCTTGAAATAGTTTTGTAAGAGTCCTGTGGTGGTTCACTGTGCAAACGGCTACCGGTCAGCCATCGGGGCCAGTATTTTAGAGAAGTCTCTGCAAACTCCGGTGTATGACCTAAGTGAGGCTGTGAAGGAGTTCAGGCACAGCTGATGAAAGAATCACCACAGTTCAATTTTGTTAAACCTAAAAGAAGAGAATCATGGAAAAAGAGAATCAGAATAAGAGCCAGTCGGGAAGTATAGTAGAAGAAAATTTCCCCATAGGGGGGATGACCTGCAGTGGATGTGCCAACAGCGTGAAACGGTCCCTGACGAAACTGGAGGGGGTTAAATCGGCAGAAGTAAATCTTTCCGACGCATCGGCCAAGGTAGCCTATGACTCAAATGCTGTGACGCCTGCGCAGATGCAAGAGGCCGTAGAAACAATCGGCTTTAAGTTCGACAGGCGCAAAAGCTAAAAAGAAAAAGTATGGGAAACATGATGAAGTGGATGCTGGTAGGGTGCCTTGTGGCGCTGGCGCTGACTTTTGGGCTGCCGCTGCTGGGCATAGAAGGCTATGGGGATTGGGGCACCTAGCTCTTACTCACACTGGTGTTGGCCTGCGTGCTGCCTATGTTGCTGATGAACCGGAAAAAAGATGGCTAAAGGGTCATCTTATTTGTAGATAACCAAGCGCTTCGGTGTGAGTACAAGAGTGTGCAAAGCAGTAAGTGCTTTCATTGTGTTGGCTGTAAAATTTGGCTTGATAGGGTGACGGCCTATGAAGCTTCAAAGATTGATAATATACTGAGACAATGGAAAAAAGAAACTCACTTTCTTTCTCCTCCCTGATTTTCCAGTAGAGGATGGGGGAGCCTTTTTCGCCTTTCTTCACGTGCCCGCCCAGCTCCTTTGCCTGCTTGAAGGTGAGGAAGTAAGGCGTGGTGAAGCACCTCTCCTCGGTGATGTAGTGGAGGTAAAAAGCATTGAAGCCTTCGTAGTGCCGGCCCGACAGGTAGTTCTTCGGGAGGCCGTAGGAGGTCCAGGGCTTTTGCCAGGGCACCTTGCCCTGCTCCAGCTGCGTGATGATTTCGTTTGTTACCTGTTCTGCCAACTGGTTGAATTTTTCGAATGCGTTCATAGGAATGGAATTTGGTGGATGTATGAGATAAATACTATTCTATAGAATGGTGAAAAAAGCTTCGCTGCTTCTTTAGCCATGGGAGGTCATCTCTCCTTCGGGCTATTTGCGGGTATCGAACTGGCCGCTTCCCTGCAGCAGGGCGTCCCGCATCCGCCGCAAATCGGAGAGGAGGCCGGCGTAGTGCATTCCGCTTGTATGGGCGTCGCTGACCAGGTACTCTGAAAGCAGCGTGTACACCTGGTCCAGGGTGCGCGCCATCTCCAGCGGGGTGATTTCTTCTGTCAGCAACTGGAGCAGGGGACGGCTATCGAATGTGCTTTCAGCGGCACCCCTGTTAGTTGCCAGCCTGTAGAAGGGCTGCTTTATGTCCGGTGATGGTGTGGGCTGTTCCATGGGCTCTATTTCCTGTCGGGGTATCTTTCTTCCAGCTCCCTTAGGCATGCTTCAGCCTGCTCTGTAGTCCTGGTGAAGCGCACCAGGCAAAGGCTGGCAGCTTCCCTGCTTGTCATCAAACCTGCTTCCCGCAGCTTCAGGATCATAAGCTTTAGGCTTTAGTTTAAAAGCCAGCTCTATGTGCCTTTACACGGCTCTTGCCTTATCATAAATGGGCAGCACAGTCAAAGTAGCTTTAGCCGCCCGGCATGTCCAAGCACTTTCTTCTTAGCCTGCAGAGATAAAGTAGAATGGAACCGCTATGTGCTTTGCTTTACACAAAATATGTAAAAGCAAAGCATGAATATGTAAAACCTTTTGATTGAGGCCTTGTAAAACAGGAACAGAATATGTAAAACTTAAATTACATGCGCTTTGCTCCAGAGCATCTTGTACATAAGGGAATGCCACAGCAGTGTAAGTTTGAGTAAGCCTGCAAAGGAAACGACCTAAACAGAGGCTCAGACGCCTCCTCTTCTCATAACCCTTGACTCTACGAAGAAAAAGCTGCGCTGCTTTCTTTGCAACAGCACTGCCTTCAGCAAGCACCTTGCAGTCAAACTTGAAGCAAAGCAAAAAGAAACTATAACGATGGACAAAGGTCAGGATAAAAACCAAGGCAACGGCAAGCATCAGGACGGCATGGGTATGCGCGGTGTCACCAGGCCCATGGCAGAGAAGCAGATAAGAGAACATAACAAACAGATGCAAGGAGACGGGCAGGGTCAGCACAAAAGAGGTGACTACCGGCATGAAGCGCATCAACAGGAAAAACACGGCGGACACAACATGGACATGTCGGAGGAGATGCGGAAGAAGATGCTGCACATGCACCACATGCAGACGCTGTGGGTGTACTGGATGATCATTATTCTCGGTGCCTGGGTGCTGCTCTCTCCTCTCACCTTTGACTACAGCATAGGCACAGTGCAGCCATCGGGGGGAAGGAGCGTATGGCTCTCAATGGAGCAGCGCATCGCTTTTATGAAGTGGAGCGACATCATCAGCGGGGCCTTGCTGATCTTTTTCGGCTGGCGGGGGCTCACGCCTAACCGCCCCGTCAGCCTCTGGGTCTGCTGCTTTGTCGGTATCTGGCTCACCATGGCTCCCATTATCTTCTGGTCTCCTACGGCAGTAGCCTATCTCAACGATACAATGGTAGGTGCGCTCATTATAGGCCTCACCATCCTCATACCGGGAATGCCCAACATGATCATGTACATGAAGATGGGGCCTGCCACGCCTCCGGGCTGGAGCTACAATCCCTCCAGCTGGCCGCAACGCTGGATCATGATGGTGCTGGGCTTTGTCGGCTGGCTCGTGTCGCGCTACCTGACGGCTTTCCAACTGGGCTACATCGACTCCGTGTGGGACCCTTTCTTTGGGCAGCAGAGCGAGCAGGTGCTCAATTCGGCCATGTCCCATTCCATGCCTATCTCGGACGCCGGACTGGGCGCCATTGCCTACACCTTTGAGTTCCTGATGGGCTGGATGGGAGCCCCTACCCGCTGGCGTACGATGCCCTGGATGGTGGCCGTGTTCGGCATCCTGGTCATCCCGCTGGGGCTGGTGCACATCTTCCTGGTCATCAGCCAGCCGGTGATTGTGGGCGCTTGGTGCACCTTCTGCCTTTTGGCAGCGGCAATCATGATCCCTATGATACCATTGGAGGTGGATGAGGTAATCGCTATGATACAGTTTATGAAAAAGAAGCTGAAAGAAAGGGGGCAGGGGTTCTGGAAGCTGTTCTGGGAAGGCGGCACGATTGAAAGTGGTGAAAAAGACGAGGCCCCTGACATGATGGAGTTTCCGCAGAAGCCGGGGCCGGTGTACAGCGCCTCCATCTGGGGAATCAGCTTTCCCTGGAGCCTTTCTATTGCCACGCTTTTAGGAGCGGCGCTGGTGGCAGCACCAGGAGTCTTTGGAGTAGGCATTCAGGAAACGGTGGCCGACATCTACCATTTGAGCGGTTCCCTTATTGTGGTTGTATCGTTGATCAGTATGGGAGAGCCGCTGCGCATCTGCCGCTACTTTAACATCCTGCTCGGGCTGGCTGTGGCGGTGGCGCCGTGGTTTTTAAGCAGTAGCCCCCTTGGTTTAAGTATAACTGGTTTGTTGCTGGGTTTGGGAGTGGCAGGCCTGGCTATTCCTTTGGGCCCTAAAACACAACGCTATGCAGAGTGGGACGCGTACATCAAGTAGTAGTGTGCAGCCAAATGAGGCAGACATCCTGTCGGACGAGGAGCTAAAGACGGGCGTACGGGAGGTGCTCTACAAAAACATGATCAGTGGGCGGAAAGCCGGGTTTGACTATCATTACACCAAACCCTCCCCTGGCACTTACCCGTTTCAGTACTTCTGGGACACCTGTTTTCATGTCTTCATCCTGAGTGCCTTCGGTGAGGAGAAGATGGCCAAGGAGCATGTGCGCAGCCTCTTTCAGATGCAGCGCCCTGACGGCTTCGTGGGGCACATGAGTTACTGGAAGCGCCTGTGGCCTGCACGTGTCACAGACTTGCTCCAATTGAGGCCCCGGGATGTGCTTCGGCTCTACAAGCCGCATATGTCAGCTTTGGTGCAGCCTCCCATTGTTGCGCAGGCCGTGCTGCGGGTTTATCGATATTCGCATGATGGGGCATTCTTAAGGGAGATGCTGCCAAAACTTAAGAAATACTACCGGTGGCTGGCAGAGAACAGGGACTTTGAGGGAGAGGGGCTGCTTTCTATCATCACGCCCTTTGAGTCTGGCATGGACTGGAAAGCGAGCTACGACCCCCTGCTGAAGTTTACCAAAGGGAAAGCAGGCCCGCTGCTTTTCTGGAAAGTGCTGCAGGTGGATGCCCACAACTTCCTGAAAGGCTATGACCTGCGCCGCATCTATAAGAGCAATAAATTCGTGGTAAAGGACGCCGCCTTCAACACCATCTACGCACAGAACCTTGAGGTCATGGCTGAGCTGTGTCAGCTAGCAGGAGATGAAGATGGTCCGGGTTTTCTCTCCATGGCAAGGCAGACGGAGAAGAGCATCCTCCGCTACATGTACGACGAAGAGGACGCTGCTTTCTACGACCTCTACGGGCACCACTTCAAAAAGCTTAAAGTGCGCACCGGCACCATCTTTTTCCCTGTGGTACTCAAGAGCGTGTCGGATGAGGTGTGCCGAAAAGTGCTGGAGAGACACCTGCTGGACAAGGACGGCTTCCATGTGCCCTATCCTGTTCCCTCGCTGGCCACAGACGAGCCTGCCTTCAACCCGAACAGCTCCCTCTACATCTGGCGCGGCCCCACTTGGGTTGTCTTTAACTGGTTCATGCAGGGCTACCTGCTGGAGAAGGGATATAAACAGGAGGCACGGGAACTGCTTCTTAGTGTCAAGCGGCTGGTTTCCGGAAGCGGCTTCCGGGAGTACTACAATCCTTTCACCGGCGAGGGCCACGGGGCCGAGGATTTCACCTGGTCAGGGCTTGTGGTAGACATGATCAAAAGGCAGCAGGATGAGGGAGACACGTAACGTAGAAATCTTCTTTAGACCTATCGCAGTCAAAACCTTTTTGCACCCGGATACCGTTCAAAATAACATCTTTAAACCTATTGTTTAACCTATAAAATGAAAACAAATGTTTCACCACGTAAAAGAATTACAGTTTAACGCACGCGTATCCAAGCCGGATCCGAAGTTCGCTTCGATGCTGCTGGAGCAGTTTGGCGGGGCTAACGGAGAGCTGGCGGCAGCCATGCAATACTTCGTGCAGGCTTTCCCGGCACGTCAGCCGTACCCGGACAAATACGATATGCTCATGGACATCGCAACAGAAGAGTTCAGCCACCTCGAGATTGTGGGTGCCACTATTCAGATGCTGCTGGGACCGGTAAACGGAGAGTTGAAAGATCTGGCTGACAAGTCAGAGATCATGGGACTGCTCGATGGCAAGGCTGCCAAAGAGAGCATGATCCACGAGGCCATGGTTAACCCACAGTTCCTGGCCCTGAGCGGCGGCGGTCCTACATTAACAAACAGCCAGGGTGTGCCGTGGAATGCCGGCTACGTGAATGCCAACGGCGACCTGACAGTAGATTTACGTTCTAACATAGCGGCAGAATCTCGCGCGAAGATCGTGTACGAGTACCTGATGCAGTTCACCGACGACCCCTACGTGAAGGAGACACTACGCTTCCTGATGACACGTGAGATTGCGCACGCCCAGATGTTTGAGGCAGCACTGTCGACCATCACACCGAACTTCCCACCAGGCGTACGTCAGGGGGATCCACGCTACACTAACTCTTACTTCAACATGTCAAGTGGCCCTGAAGTGCGCGGACCATGGAATGAGGGACAAATGCCTGTAACAGGCGATGAGTGGATATACGTGGATGACCCGGTAAAGCACGTAATAGAGTCTAATGGAATGACGGAGCATGGCCCAAGGGGCACCGTGCGCGGCATGAAGGAAACAGACGAGCTGAATATGGCGCTTAGCCAGAAGCGAAGCGCTCATATCAAGTCCTCTGTGCCGAAAGGGGAGAACCAGTGGAGCACCTACCCCCAGAAGGACATGTAGCCTAAGATGCTGTCTTGGTAGTAGGAAAGCAGCAGAAAGAGAAGCAGGGTTGGTGAAGATTCAGTTTTACACCGACCCTCTTTGTTGTTGGAGCTGGGCTTTTGAGCCCCAGTGACGCAGGTCTAACTGTAAGTTTAGCGGCAAAGTGAGGGGGCGCTACCGTGTGGCTGGCATACTGCTTAACTGGGACAGCTACAGAGATCCGATAAACTGTGTGAGTAGGCCAACTCAGACAGGAGTCGGTGTGGCTGGAGGCAAAGCGCCTCTTCTACATGTCCACAGATGATAAGGTTTGGTTCTACAGTCAGACCAGCTCGTCGTTCCCGACCTGCGTGGCTGTGAAGCGTGCGAGGCTGCAGTCGCCGAAGGTAGAAGAGGTGTACTTGCGGCGGGTGCAGGAGGCTATTTTGCTACAGGGCCGGAATATCTCCAAAAGAAAGCTATGCTTAGAGGTGGTAAAGGAACAAAACTCTTACAAGAATAAAAAGCTTGATTCTGAGGGGCTGACCGCTACTGCCTTTGTACAAAGGCAGTAGCGGTCAGCAGAGCTGTGTTGCCCGTTCGGACTGCTCCTACACTTACTCAATTTTGCTTTTGATAGAGAAAACAAAACTTCTGTTCAGGTAAAGTGCCTTCTATAGAAGTAGGCCAAAGACTGAAGCAGGTTCACTACCTTTTTGCCAAGGTGAGCGCAACTCTTTATAGGCAACAGCACTTTTTATTTAACACCCTTTACTCACCTTCTAAACCTATTTTGGTACAGCTCGCTATAAACCCAAACATTATCCAAAGACAGCTATGTATACAGCTCTTGTTCTTCTGTTTAAAACAGTAGAAGTCAGAAGCCCCGCCGAGACGTTGCTGAAGGATAAATAGCCCTCCCTTTTAGCTTTGGCTGCACAAGGTGCACAGGGTCTTTCCAAAGTGTGTCTCAGCATTTATTTTTAAGGTGGGAGGGTGTTCCGGCTAGCTCAGAACAGTGCCTGGACTAGCCATCAAATAAAGAAAAGCAGAATGGATAAAGAAGCTATTTTCTGGAACGGGTATGAGCCCCTGCTGCGCATACTCATGGTGGGCGTTATGGCCGGTATTGGTATTATCTTCGTGCTGCGGATCGCAGGTAGGCGAACGCTGCTGCGCATGAGTGCCTTTGACTTAGCCGTTAAGGTAACCATAGGCTTAGCGGTTGGCTTTGTTTTTACTGCTAAGCAGGTTTCGCTGATTGACGTTCTTGTGATTTTCGCACTGCTTGTGGGCCTTCAGCTTGTTGTAAGCTGGATAGAGAAGAAGCCGGAGAAGTTATCCGACCTTATAACAGAAAGTCCTACTTTATTATTTTACCGAGGGCGATTTCTTGAGCGGGAAATGAAGAAGCATCGGGTGTGTAAGGCAGAAGTAATAAAAGCGGCAGGTGCGGAGAAGCTGGACGACATGAAGAAGGTTAAAGCTGTCGTACTGGAAAAAAACAGAAGCCTTACCATCATCAAAAGAACAGGAAAGGGCAGAGACAGATGAGGTGGCAGGAGAGCCATTTTCCCACTGTGACAGCAATGAAGAGGCAAACAGGGAAGCAAGAAAGAAGCCGCCCGTACACCCTTTAGTAGTCTCGTGTCACCTTTCAGGGTAATCTCCCAGCGTCTCCGGCAGCTGGGCGAGCGCCTGCCCCAGCTGCTCATCGTTGGGGGCCACCCCGTGCCATTTGTGGGACCCCGTCATGAAATCCACGCCGTAGCCCATCTCCGTGTGCATCAGGATCATCACTGGCTTGCCTTTGCCTGTGGCTAACCTGGCTGCCTCTAAGGAAGAAAGCAGCTGTTCAAGATCATTGCCCTCCGCCTCCAGCACACGCCAGCCGAAGCACTCAAACTTAGCCCGTAAGTCTCCGAGAGGCAGCACGTCTTCCGTGGTGCCGTCTATCTGCTGGTGATTCCGGTCCACGGTGGCAATCAGGTTATCTACTTTCATAGCACCTGCATAGAGAGCGGCCTCCCATATCTGGCCTTCCTGTAGCTCTCCGTCACCCATCAGCACATACACCAGGTTCGGATCCTTGTTCAGCTTCTTGGCCTGCGCGGCGCCAATGGCCACGGACAGGCCCATCCCCAATGAGCCGGAGGCAACGCGTATGCCGGGCAGATCCTCCGCTGTCGCTGCGTGTCCCTGCAGCCGGGAGTTAAGCCTACGGAAGGTGGCCAGCTCTTTCACGTCAAAATAGCCGGAGCGGGCCAGTACGCTATACCATACGGGGCAGATGTGGCCGTTGGAGAGAAAGAACAGGTCTTCGCCCACCCCGTTCATATGAAAAGAGGGGTCGTGGCGGAGCACCCTGAAGTACAGGGAAACAAAGTATTCGGTGCAGCCCAGCGAGCCGCCGGGGTGTCCGGAGTTAACGGCGTGCACCATCCGGAGGATATCTCTTCTAACTTGGGAGGCGATCGCCTTCAGCTCCTCCACACTCTTCTCAAAAGGGTTTCCAGTCATAAGTCAGTACTTTTTGTAGATACCGCGTGAGATAAACATAAACGTTTTCTAAATACCACATCAAATGTGTGGTTGGTCAACTAACTGTACCAGCCAGGGCAGCTCAAGCCGCTACCCTGGCTGGTACACCTCTTTCCACGACCATCCGTCCATCTCCAGCAGGGATGTAAGGAGCCTGCGGCGCTCCTGCAGGGCCTGCTCGAAATGCTGCCTCACAGTCTCCTTGCCTTTCAGCGGGACCCCTTTCTCCTCCAGCTGCTTAAGGTCAGGGAGTGGAGCCTTTTCGTTAGGGGATGGGTGCTTCAGGAAACTTCCCTTCACCACCTCCAGGTAAGAGTCCAGTGTAGTCTGCAGCATAGACATCTTCACTTCATCAACAGGCACATCCTGCTGTAGGGCGTTACCCAGCAACTGATACGCCTCGTCCAGCAGGACGATGGCCGGGGCAACGGACAGCTTCGGCTGACTGTTGTGAAAGTAGTGGATCACGGGGTAGGAGTGGTGGTTCATGGTATGCTTTATCAGCATCTGACACAGATCCGATGTGTTGTCAAAGAAGGAGGAGAAGTCTTTTCCGTTCCAGCTTTTAATCAGGATCTGCTGCGGGGTCTTCCCCATCCCACTGATGTAGAGGCTAAGCGTGCTTTGCAGGCTGACTGCAGAAAGCACCGGTAAAAAGTAGGTGATGGAGGTGGTAATGAAAACCAGACCTGAATAAGCCGCGACATCTGTTACAATGCGCCAGAAGTCGCTTGAGGCTACATAGTCCCCTACCCCCAATGTGGACAGGGTAAAGCCGGCGTAATACAGTTTCTCCACCGCACTGGCGTTGGTCTTGGTGACGCTGTGCACAACAGAACCGGGGTCGGACAACAAGGCGAGAAACAAACCAGACCAAAACCCCAGAACCCAAACTAAAAGCACAGAAACCAGCACAGCTGGACCTGCATAGCTCAAGAGTCTGGACTTTCCTCGCTTTCCTGCAGCTAAGAAGAAAGCTTTGTACACTGCCCGTGACACCAGGCTCGTCACCATGCCCCCGCCGTTGGAGGAAAGGGCAGTCTTGATGATGTCCAGTGCAGTGATGGCGAAAACAAGTGCTCCAAGAGCAAAGTAAAGGAAGTTCATGATAAGCACAGGGTAAAATTCGTTTTGTTGCTAAACGAATTTGCTTTGGGTGGGTTCGTGACCCGACTAAGGGATACGTCTGACGTGTGGTTAAAAAGCATGGTTGCAGCAGCTGTTTGTGTTTCCTGAAACAGGGACAAGACCCTACTGCTTAAAATTTATAAAAACCAACGCCAAATATGTAAAACACAGGAAGAGTGGGCCGGTATAAACCAAGACAAGCTGAACAAGCATAAGCGTAAGTAAGAGAATGGACAAGAACTGTGGCCGAGCGCCGGCTGCTTACAGCGCTGACCCTGCTTTGCTTGAATAATTTTTGTCGGTTAACCTGTATGTGTACAGTTTCACCTTGCTTGCTCAGATGAAAGGAGTTGTGGCCTCACCTAAAGCCTTTACATGAGAGAACAGGCCATGAACAGTGAACCATGTAGCTTCACCTGTTCCTGGAATAAAAAAGAACAGAGTGTAGCTTTTGAGGTGAAGGTTCAGGAGCGCTGCATGGACTACTAACAGCAGAAGCTTCTGCTGTTAGTAAAACCCAGCCCAACAAAAGGAAGTACAGCCTTTGGATGCAGTAGTTTAACAACATGAAGTAGAAAGAGGGACAAAAAACACAACATAAACTTTTAAAGTCATCACTCATGAAAAAAAGAAGCTCGTTTTCCTTTGTTCTCTGTCTATTCCTGCTACTGTCCTTACAAACAAGCTGCACCACGTCAGAACAAAACCAAACAGCCAACGCTGATACTGCTGTCACTGCTGACACAGGTATCCAGGACCAGCCAAACAACACGAAAGGTGTCGCTGAAACCTCCGGCACTCCCGAAACGACGCGCAAAGTAGTTCCCGAGGATGTGGTTCTTCCGGCAGGGCTGAAGATAGAGGCCGTGTCGCAGGGGCTGACTTACCCGGTGGACGTTACCTTTGATGACGAAGGAAGAGTTTACGTTGCCGAGGCAGGTGGCCACACCTACGGCACAAAACCGGAGAAGGCGCCAAGCGCCCGCATCATGAGGCTCACAGAAGACGGGAAATGGGAAGTGGTGTATGACAAGGTGGTGCCGGTGGAGGTGATAAAGAATGTGTCTTTTCCCACAACAGGCAAGCTGCCGGAGGGGTTGATTCCACCCGTTACCGGTGTTACCCACCACGAAGGCAAACTGTACATCTCGCACAGGTCCCGCTACTCAACATATGACTTGCAGACGGGCGAATTTAAAACCATTGTGGACGGATTGCCATCCTGGGGAGAGTTCCTCAACGCTAAGCCGATTTTCAAGGACGGCAGGATGTACTTCTTCCTGTCAACACAAGGAAACACCGGTGTACCTGAAAAGCACTGGACAAGCGTGATGGACATCTTCAACAAGCCAACGGCGCGTGAAATACCGGGGGAGGACGTGGTGCTGACCGGCCTGAATTTCTGGGTACCCACCAAGGGCATGAAGAGTGTGAATAAGGACTCTGTGCTGACGGGAGTGTATGTTCCTTTGGGTACAGTAACAGAATATGGGCAGGTGATTCAGGGGCAGGAAGTGTGCAACGGTGCTTTCTACAGCGTAAATCCTGATGGAACGGATCTGAAAAGGATTGCCTGGGGGTTCCGCTCCAGCTTTGGCTACCGCTTTTCTCCTGACGGAAGGTTGATCACGACCATGAACAGTGCCAATCCCATGCCGCCGCGCGGGCTTTACTTTGATTACGAGCAGGTGTATGAGGTAAAGGAGGGGGAATGGTACGGCTGGCCTGATTTCTACAGCGGTATTCCCATCACAGATGAGCGCTTTGAGTACAAGGATGAGGTACGCAAGTTTGCCCTGACAGAGGAGACGCACCGCAGGCTCCTGAAGGGAAAGGAACGACCCTTACAACCACTAGCGCTGCTACCCGTCCACAGCGCAGCCGAAGGAATGGTGTTCGGAAGAGAAGGTTTCGGAGTAGCGGAGAGCGATATATTGGTAGCCGAGTTCGGTGCGATTATCCCTTTCTTCAAAGGGGAGAAGTACCATCCCAATTTCCCGAAAGAAGTACCTGAGTCAGCGGAGACCGCGCCTCCTGGCGTATCCTACAACTGGCCTGGCTTTAAGGTGCAGCGGGTAGACCTGAGCACGGGCAAAGCGTACGACTACATTTACAACGAAAGCAGGGTTCCTGCCTCTGCCACTCAAAATGCGGGAGGGCTGGAGCGCCCTATTCAGATGGAGTGGAGCCCGAACGGAGACTTATACATTGTGGACTTCGGGATCGTCGAGTTTAACTCAAACGGCATGAGTGCCCACCCTTTTACAGGGGTTCTCTGGAAAGTAAGTAAAAGATAGCTTGACCGATAAACTTAAGATATGGACAGACAACCTGATGGAAGGGAAATATTGGAAGGGCACGTGGTGGATGTCGCCTGCCTTCGGACCATTCCGTCGTCTCAAATAGGCGAGGAGGCAAAAAGCCACACGACAGCGTGCGCGCTGATGGGGCACTGCATGGAAAGCGGGTACGGGCTTGTCGGCCCAGACGGGAGGGTCGCGCTGCTTGACCCCAAGGCGACACCACATGTAGTCAGTGTGCTGAACCACACCACGGTGGAGAGGGGGGTGTGGCTTCGCGTAGAGCGGGAACAAAAAGGGGAGAAAATGGAGACTCAGTCTGTCTCTGAGGCAGAGGCTCCTTAATTTCTGTCGGGGCTCGCCCTAACAGTTCTTTCTAAACCGACAGGTCTCTTTCTTCCTGAGGTCTCGCTTACCCGTAGCCTTGCCGGCACAAGCAGGTTGACGAGAGGGTACAAACACAGTAAAAGAACGCTTCTCTGTACAAGACAAGCTAACTTCTAACAAAACAAAAGAATGGCGACAGAGCACTATTACACACAGGCGATATGGAGCGCAACAGCTGGCGCGAAGACTTACCCTTCGTTGTCACATGACTTAGAAGTAGACGTGGCCGTCATCGGGGGCGGCATTACCGGCATCACGACCGCCTACAACCTGGCCAAGGCGGGGAAGAAAGTAGCCGTGCTGGAGGCGAAGCGGGTGGGGATGGGCACCACGGGCTCCTCCACCGGGAACCTGTACGCCCCTACCGGGCAGCTGCACAAGGTAGCCTCGAAGCACAACGAGGAGACGATGAAAGCCGTGGCGTTTTCCAGGAGCGGCGCCGTCGATTTCATAGAGGAAGTCGTAAACGAGTTCAACATTGACTGCGGGTTCAGGCGCGTTCCCTGGTACTATTTCACAACCAAAGAAGACAGCCCCCATAACAAGCAGATAGAAAAGGAGCTTCTGGCAGCTATAGAGGCAGGATTGCCTGCGACCGGTGTAGCGCCGGCCGGCTTTCCTTACAGGGTGTCGAGAATCGCAAACGTTGCCCACCAGGCACAGTTCAACCCTCTTCAGTACGTGCAGCAGCTTGCCGCCGCCATAGCGGGTGAAAGCTGCCGGATCTTTGAGCAAACGAAGGTGCTGGACGTAGAGGACGGTGAGCCCTGCGTGGTCCACACCAGCCACGGGAAAGTGACGGCAAAGGCAGTGATCAAAGCCACCCACTCCCCCATCGGGCGTTATGTGGTGCACACGGAGATGGAGGTGCACCGGGAGTATGCCCTTGCCGTGCGCCTGAAGGGGGACTTGCCCCCTGATGGCATCTACTGGCACATGGAGGAGAAGCAGATGTACTCCGTGCGCCCCTACAGCACGGAGGAGGGCAACTTTCTCTTAGTTCTGGACGCCTCCCACAAGATAGGGCACGTGGAGCAGACTGAGAAGAGCTTTAAGAGGGTAGAGGAGTACCTGCGGGCTCACTTTGAGGTAGACGAAATAGCGTTTACCTGGGCAGCCCAGAATTACAAGCCAGCCGACGGCCTCCCTTATATCGGCACCAGCTTCACGGAGGAGAACGTGTACATGGCCACCGGCTTCGCTGCCGACGGCCTGACCTGGGGCACCCTGGCCTCCATCATGATCGGCGACGCCCTATTCGGCAGGGAGAGCCCCTGGGCCAGCTTCTATGACCCGAAGCGGTTTACCCCGGCGGCCTCCGCCAAGAGGTTCCTGAAGGAGAACAAGGACGTCGTCACTCATCTTGTAAAAGACTACCTTCTAAGAGGGGATGAGAAGGAGCTCGATGAAATCAAACCAGGAGAAGGGAAGGTCGTGGCGCTGGAAGATGGCAAGGTGGCCGCTTTTCGCGACGAGCAGGGCCAGCTGCACGTCGTTTCTGCGGTTTGCACCCACATGGGCTGCCTGGTGCACTGGAACAACGGGGAGAAGAGCTGGGACTGCCCCTGCCACGGGAGCCGCTTCTCTGTGGACGGCCAGGTGCTGGAGGGCCCGGCTATAGAGAACCTGGAGGAGAAGGGAGCCGGTGGCCAGGGGCCGGAATAGCTACTGGCAAGAAGGCGGTATTAACGTTACAGATAAAGTCCGTTCTTGTTAAAGGACGCTCTCCGGAAGGACTTTGCTCATGCCAGTCAAACCGTTTACCAAACCTCAGGCGTGAGCGGCATGACGGACAGAAAAGGCCGTTAAACCAGAAACAGGGCCTGTAAGAAAGTTTAGTTCTTTCTCTTCTCCCCCTTGGCTTGCCTGCCTGAGAAGGTTATGGACATGAACCATGAGCCGATCAGGTAACAGGCATCTGTCCACACCCAGCGGCTGCAAAGCTGTTTTAGCAGCGGTATTATCGAAGAGTTTTTTAGTGATCTCACAATACTGATCGTTTGAAAGTTTCGCTGTAGCAAAAGCTTTGTCCTTATTCCCTTGGCACCAGCTGCTGTTTACTTGATGTACCCTTTGTTTTCAGATCATTACTTTTTGGGAAAAGGTTCTTTTCACAACCTCTTCCGGAAGAGTCAACAAAGCCGCCTACCGGAAAAGGCTTGATCCGCTAATTCTGCAGTAGCTCACCTGCAACTTGCAAGGGGAAGCGTGTGTGACGAGAAGGGGAGCAGCCAGGACAGCTAAAGGACAGCTACAAGTTCATAACTGTGCTTTTCATTATCAAGCTCCAGCCCGACAGCGTAGGAAAGCCTGGTGCCTGGAGGGAAGTCCTCCGCATCAACATAGGGTGACCTTACACGCTCAGCCAACACTTTCCATTCACCGTCGTTCACCTTCCGCTGAATCCTGATCTCACCGAAAAAGTCCCTGCGAAAGGAGATTTTACGTCCCTCCTCAAGCAGCTCTACATAGGGTATGTTGCCTGGATGGTCTGTACTTACGTCTGTCATATAGCTTGTACTTTTAATAATAGGCAACGAGCCTCTGCAGCTGTTCTTACCCTGCAGAGGCTCGTTGCCTGTCAGTTTAGACTACGGCCAGTACCGCCACATTCCCGCTTTAATAGTTCCTGCAGGCCTCTTCGCACTCGCGGCATATTTTGGCGCAATGCATGGTCTCCTGCTCCTCTTCCTCATGATGGGCGCAGATGTCGGCGCACTGCTTGCAGATGTCGGCGCAGAGCTGGGTCATCTGCTTGGCGAAATTTGAGCCGGAGGCGACAAAGCTTTCGGTCACGCGGCAGATTTTGGCGCAGTCCCGGCATGCTCTGAGGGCGCGCACCAACTGCTCTGTTCGCTCGTTTTCCAAGCACATGTCGAAGCAGTGGTCGCATTCGTCGGCGCATTGTGCTAAAATATGAAGTAAATCTTTGTGAGGACTGTTGTTGTGCTCGTGGTTATGATTCATAGCTTAAGTGGTATATGGTTAAAAATGTAGGCCAAGAGGCCTTATAAAAGGAACGCTGTTGCTTTGCTTTTGTTCTGTGGAGAACAAGCTAGTTAAATCTGAACCCCACCGAGCCCAAAGGATACTGTGTGGGGTTCAGAGTTGTCGAACCCGCCTTCAAACGAAACAAGCCGCTACGGGCGGGGTACCATCACCCTGGGGAAGAAACGCAGATAGACCTGGCCGCTGACCGGGAGCTCCCCATAGTAAGGGTGCAGTTGGCTGCCGGCTCTGAACAGGCTTACCTGTGCTCCCAAGTGCACGTTCACGGTACCTATCTCGATGAGCTGCCTGTTGGCTCCTACCGTCAGGGCGCTGACACCGAACACTTCATCATGACCGAAGGCTCCCTCCTCAAACCCCAACTCCTCTGCCGACTTCTGTACAAACTCGTAGCGCCCGTAAATGGCAAACCTATCGTTCTGCAGGTTGGACTCCAGCAGGAAGGAGTGCTCCTTGTGATGCGCATCCACATAGTTGTAGCCCCAGTTGGCGGAGGCGGTAAAGTAGCGGTTGTTGTCCCCCAGCATGTTGCCGTAGAGCACAGACGCCGTGGTGCGGTACACGTTTTCGTCAGGCTCCGCCACCTCCGGGCTTTTCACGAAAGCAGTTGACGCCTGCAGGCTCCAGTTGGTAGACGGATTGTAGGTGAGGCGCACGGCACGGGAGTCGAAGCGGGGCTTGTCGAAGTCATAACGCTCCTCGTCCGGCTCCCGGCCAGTGAAAGTAGAGCCCTCCAGTTTAAAGTTGCGGTAACGGACTCCCAGTGTGGCCACCCCGAAGGTAATGTGGGTGGCGTCCTGCCAGTGGTGGCCCAGCGGTGAGTCCGGGTTGTTGAGCGCCGACGGGCGGTGCATAAAGGCCACGTTGCTCAGGGCAGGCTCACCGGGATAGCCCAGGTACACAAACACGTCTGCCTCCTCCGACAGCATATGCGTGTACCCGACAGACAGCTCGCTGAAGAGGTCGTGCGGGTGCTGGCGGTCTATCAGCGGCGAGCCTTCAAAGGTTTCCCCCGTCTGGAAAAGCAGCGGATAGCCGTTGCCGCCCACCGTGATCGGGTCCAGGGATATCATGCCGCTGAACCGCAGTAGCCCCCTGTTTCCCACAAAGCGCTGCCCCATCAGCATAAACCAGTTCGGAGCGTCAAACTGGCTGTCGCCACGTTCGCCCGCCTCAAACACATCCTGCTTGTTATAGCGCAGAAACAGACTGTAGTGCAGCATCAGCATCCAGTTGCCCCGGTGGAACATGTTGCCGTACATGGGGGACTCATCAGGCAGCCAGCCTGTGCCGGAGGCATTGCGGCTCATCGGCAGGTTGCGGGAGAAGGCATGAGACATGGGCATCTGCATCTCTCCGTGCTGCACAGCTGTGTGCTGGGAATGGTCCTGCTGCCCCATCTGATGGGTCGCTGTATCTTTTGGCTGCTGCTGGTGCCCCTGGTGCTGCGCTGTAGCCGGAAGCATCAAAACGGCTGTGGCCAGGAAGCACAGGAAGGTTATGGTTGTTTTCATAGTTTGTGGTAGGTGCTGTTTCTCTTTACGTTATCTTATCTGCCTTCGCAGCAGCTGCGCGTTGACGGCGACAATGACAGTGCTCAGGCTCATCAGGGCGGCACCGACAGCCGGGGAAATCATGATGCCCTGGTTATATAATACGCCTGCTGCCAGCGGAAGTGCTATAATGTTGTATCCTGTGGCCCAGATCAGGTTCTGAATCATTTTGCGGTAGGTGGCTTTCCCGAAAAGGATGAGGGAGGCGATGTCCTGCGGGTTGCTGTTCACCAGGATAATGTCGGCTGTCTCGGCGGCCACGTCCGTGCCCGAACCCACGGCGATACCCACGTCGGCCTGCGCCAGGGCAGGGGCGTCGTTCACGCCGTCCCCCGTCATGGCCACAAACTCTCCCTGTGCCTGCAGCTCCTTCACCTTCTCCTGCTTCTGGTGCGGCAGCACGTTGGCCAGGTAGCCGTCCATGCCCAGCTTGTCACTCACGCTTTGGGCCACACGCTCGTTGTCGCCGGTGAGCAGCAGGTTCTTGATGCCGTTCTCCTTCAGCACCCGGATGGCTTCTGCAGACTCAGGACGTATCTGATCGCGCAGCGTGATATAGCCTGCCACTTTACCCTCCACCAGCACATACACTACCGTCTCCACCCCTTCTTCTGCCTGACTTTGGGGCACCTGCACATTGAACTCCTTGATGTAGTTCGGGCCAACCACCTTCACGTCGTGTCCCTCCACTGTGCCTTCCAGCCCTTTTCCGGGGAGGTAGTGAAAGGAATCGGAGGCTGGCACGGTAATGCCCTCGGCCTTTGCCTTTTTGAGGATACCCTGCGAGATATAATGCTCCGAGTGTTGTTCCACACCGGCTGCCAACCTCAGCAGGTCCCGCTCGTTTACAGTCTGCTGAAACACCCCTACCTCCGCTACGGCGTGGGAGCCCTGCGTCAGGGTCCCCGTTTTGTCGAAGATGATGGTGGTGATGTTGCGCGAGTTTTCGAAAGCAGTTCTATTGCGAATGAGCAGGCCGTTGTTAGCGGAGACGGCCGTGGAGATGGCCACCACCAGCGGAATGGCCAGTCCCAGGGCGTGCGGGCAGGAGATGACCATCACCGTCACCATGCGCTCCAGGGCGAAGTCCAGCTCGGCACCTGCCATTAGCCAGGCTGTCAGCGTGCCAAAGCCGGCTGTCAGCGCCAGGTATGCGAGCCACTTCGCTGCCTTGTCCGCCAGGCGCTGCGTCTCTGACTTCGTTTTCTGCGCCTCCTGCACCAGGTTAATCACCTTGTTCAGATAACTGTCTTTGCCGGTGCTTACCACCTGTACCTGCAGAGAGCCGTTGCCATTGATGGAGCCTCCAATCACCTGGTCGCCTTTCACCTTCTGCACAGGCTTGCTCTCTCCCGTTAGCATACTTTCGTTCAGGTAACTTTCTCCCTGTACCACTGTACCATCGGCAGGCATCTTCTCACCGGGCTTTACCAGGATAACGTCTCCCTGCCGAAGTTCCTCTACCCTTACTGTCACTGGCTGCCCGTTCCGAATCACCTGCGCTTCGGCAGGCATCATGCTCACCAGTAGCTCCAGTGCTTTGGAGGCACCCAGCACTGACTTCATCTCTATCCAGTGCCCCAGCAGCATCACCACGATCAGCGTGGCCAGTTCCCAGAAGAAGTCCATACCTTCCAGGCCAAACGTGACGGCTGTGCTGTAGAGGTAAGCCACCGTGATGGCCACGCCGATGAGCGTCATCATGCCTGGAGCCCCTTTTTTCACTTCCTCTGCCAGTCCTGTGAGGAAAGGCCATCCGCCGTAGAAGAAGATGATGCTGGACAGGACAAAGGCGATGTACATGCTGTAGGGCACGGCGAGCGAGTAGCCGAGGATGTGCTGCACCATCGGACTGAGCACAATGACAGGCACCGACAGCACCAGTGATATCCAGAAGCGCTTCTTAAAATCCTCAATCATCATGCGGTGGTGGTCGTGCCCCCCGCCGCCGTGCCCTACATGCTCACCGTGAGGCGGAGGGGTGCCTTCTCCGTGGGGCATGGCATCGCTGTGCCCATGCAGTGTTTTCTCCTCCAGGCGCTCTTCTATTCGGCCTGTCTCCTTCTCAGCCTGCTTTTTGGCATGATGATGATGGTGGCCGTGTTCATGTTCATGTTTCATAACTTTCGGTAGCTTCAATGCAAGTGACTCTTTCCTAATTTCAGGGCCATTTCAGGTATCACGGAGTCGGCACACACTCCACGTGTATCCACCAACACCCCCTTGATTCCTTTGTTAGAGGAAATAGCGTACACAGCTGAACTAACTTGGGCAGGGCGCCTGGCATCTTTAAACTGATGAACCTCATCGACTTCGAATTCCCCAGCCCCTAGCTCCAGCTGTAGCCGTAGGCACTCCAGGCAATACGGCCGTAAACCAAAGTCTGCCGTATACCCCCTTTCCTTTAAGTCCTCAAGTGCCTCGGATAACGTGTCATAGTTGTACTTGCTCATTTCTCTTCACTTTTGTTTGTACAGGTAAAAGGCTAAATAAAAAGGCGCAGCTATGGAGTCTGCGCCTTTCCACTTAGTGGTGGTCTGTCTCCAGGTACTTGCCCTGTGGGCCGACTCCCTCTATGTGTACGAGCTGCGCCCCATAATGTCCCGCCATGGCCACGCTATAGGCCGCACCTGCAAGGACCAGTGCTACGACCGCTACGCTCCAGCGCCTGCCTTTGAAGAGGAACTGGTTCAGCAACTGGGCCCCCAGTCCGACTCCGCTGAGGTAGACAGTCCAAACGGCAAAGCGATCATGCTGGTCAAGCACCAGCCTGGCGTGCGCAGTTAGGCCAACAGCATGCGGGTGGTCTATGTTGGTTACATAGTAAGCTGTGCTAAAGCCTATGAGGGTAGCTACGGTCGTCATCCAATCCAGCTCCCTGCGCAGGAACAGGACATTGCACAGCTGTACGGCAGCAGCTATTAACAGCAGCACGATGGGAAAGTGCACGACCAAGGGGTGCTTGTTTGGGAAATCCTCCGGCCTGGCATGTGCCGTAGCAGGCTCCTCCACGTGGGCTGCATGCTCATCGGGTGCCACACGCTCTACAGCAGAAGTGTCCGGCTTTTGCGCCTTGTCTTCTGTCTGGGCTGCCTTTCCATGTTTCGCGCCTCCATGTGCCTGTAAAGGCTTTGTATGGAAAAGGCACATCAGCAGCATGAGTAGGACTGTCAATAGGGTGTTCTTCATCATTTGTAAGGGCTTGGATGTGTTGGATGTTGCTGTAAAACCTTTTCACGGTACCTAACATTACCCCGACTTATAACCCTACTCGCACAGGCATTCCGCATTGCCCTGCTAAACAGGCACCGCGATACACCTAAAGACATACTTACAGTACTTTACCGAGCCTAAAGCAGTTTTATATATTTATGGAGCAGCGTTACATATCTATGGGGCTGTAGGTCAGTGCAGGTTGTCGATCGTATGGCGGTCTGTGCCGCCCTGCTTTTTGTACTTCATGCACGTTGTGCCGGTAACTTCTTTGAACTGGCTCGACAGGTGCTGCAGGCTCTTATAGCCCAGCTTGGTCGCAACAGCATTAAGCGCAAGCTCATCATAGGTTAGCAGCTCTTTGACACGCTCTACCTTCTGTAGTATGATGTAGCGGTTCAGGGTTATTCCCTCGGACGCTTTAAAGGCAGTGCTGATGGTAGAGTAATCCCTACCCAGCTCCTCAGCCAGGTAGGTAGACAGGTTGGTGGTAAGGGTAGCTATCTTTTCTGTGTAGATCACGTTAATGACTGCCACCTTGATACTTTCCACAAGCTCCTCCCGCTTATCGTGGAGCAGCTCAAACCCTTTGCTGTTCATCGCCCCTTCCACGGCGGCCTCGTTTAGCTCTTCATTCCCGTCGATGACAGCCGAACCCAACTCCACCTCCAGTACATGCAGGCCCAGCCTTTCCAGTTCCTCGCGCACGACCATGATGCAGCGGGGGCATACCATATTTTTAATGCGAAGCACCTTCTGGTGCAAACTCTCTTTACTCATTATCACAAACAGTGTGTGAAGCAAGGCAGCTGCCGGAAGAGCAGGTTCCCGCTTCATTAGATGTAAGAATGTACAAACTTATTCAAGCCGCTTGCTGCCTTGCTTCAGCCGGAAAAATAAGGAAGGCAAGAAGACACAAGAGGGCGCTGCATCAGGGAAAGCATAGCTATCCCTGATGCAGTACAGGTAGAGTTTGTGCATCAAATGACAAGAGAGTGCAGGAATATCCTGATATCAGGTATTTTAGGAACAGGAGCGTCGGGGGGGGCGTGTGACACCTCCTGGAAAGGGAGCTTGTACAGAAAGCCCAAGGTCGCCTGGCTCAAACTACCCATAAAGGGAAACGGTGCTCTTTCAAGCGCCGGAAGCTCAATGGAAGTCGAGGCCTTCACAAAAGGGGCATACTCCTGCCCGGCGCAGCACCCTGCATCCTCCGTTGACGAAGCTGAATGCGCCTCCTTGCCGTGCGCGTGCCCGTCATCCTGGTGGCTGGAAGCATTGGTGGCGTCTGTCCCATGCGTGTGGCTGTGACCGCCGTGTGCTGCCCCGTGATGATGTGCCGGGGTAGAGGCGATGGGCTGAAGCCGCTGCACCAGGTGGGGTACGTTGCAGACCAGCTGGATAAGGTACAGGCTTAGGAAGGCCGTCAGGAAAAACAGCCCCTTCAAACGTATCTTCTTATTGTACCCGGTTTTTCTCATGAAGCAAAACAGTAGCTGCTGGCTAACGGGGCTCTATCTTGTAAGCATATAAATATTTTTAAGAATATAAATATACAAAACTCATAATATTATTGGTTTACAATCAAACCGCCCGAGAACAAAGGTACAGCGGGAGCAAGCGGGGCTTTTTACATAATTACCGAATCCTTTTACATATTTTCTATGCAGGTCAGCCTGATGGCTTACACAGCGTGAGTATCCCCTGAAACCTGCGTCGGGACTGCAGCGCACCCTGAGAAGCAGCAACGATTTGTCTCTCCCTTTTGTTAAACAAAGCATCCTTGCCGTGCCTTTGAATGCCTTTGAATGCCTTTGAATGCCTTCTGTACATACAGGGCATTGTTTACGTGTGTATCAGGTGAAGGGCCGTTTAGTGCCCTCTACCGCTCCATATGAGAGAATTTATAACTCTTATCGGGAATTTTGTAAGAGCCAGGGCATGGAAGGGACGTATCTTTATAGTATCTAATTGGCAAAATGAGCTAGAAATATGGAAAGCAAAACTATAGCGCCGGGTAAGACAAGCCGCCAAGCTGCCGGAAAGGAGCAGAAAGCATCTTTGCCGGTGACCGGTATGAGCTGCGCCTCCTGCGCCCTCAGCGTGGAGTCCATGGTGGGAACGCAGCCGGGGGTGTCACAGGCGACGGTGAACTTTGCCTCCCAGACACTGCAGGTGTCCTATGACCCCAACCAAGTTACGCTTTCAGACATACAGCGAAATGTACAGGAAATCGGCTTCGACCTGATCATTGACCAGGAGAACGCCCAGGAGAAACAGGAGGAGGCGCAGCAGTACCATTACCAGGCGCTAAAGAAGCGCACGGTAGCGGCGGCCCTTCTCACCCTGCCGGTATTCATCATCGGGATGTTCTTCATGGACATGCCGTACGGAAATTGGATCATGATGGTGCTGAGCGCGCCGGTGCTGTTTTACTTTGGCCGCAGCTTCTTTATCAATGCCTACAGGCAGGCCCGGAACGGCAAAGCGAACATGGACACGCTGGTGTCGCTCAGCACAGGCATCGCCTTTGGCTTCAGTGTGTTCAACACTTTCTTCCCGGAGTTCTGGCTGGCGCGTGGCGTGCAGCCGCACGTCTATTTTGAGGCCGCTGCCGTAGTCATTGTCTTCATCATGCTGGGCAAGCTGCTCGAGGAGAGGGCCAAGTCCAACACTTCCACCGCCATCAAAAAGCTGATGGGCCTGCAGCCGAAAACCGTGTGGCGGGTAGAGGGTGACCAGGAGCGGGAGGTGCCCATCTCCCAGGTACAGAAAGGGGACCTGCTGCTGGTGCGTTCCGGCGAGAAAATACCCGTGGACGGCGAGGTGGCACAGGGAGCCTCTTACGTCGACGAAGCGATGCTGTCAGGGGAGCCCGTACCGGTGGCCAAAGAGAAAGGAGACAAAGTCTACGCAGGCACCATTAACCAGAAAGGCAGTTTCCGGTTTGTAGCCGAGAAGGTGGGCAGTGAGACCATGCTGGCGCACATCATCAAGATGGTGCAGGAAGCGCAGGGCTCCAAGGCCCCGGTGCAGAAATTGGTGGACAAAGTAGCCGGCATCTTTGTGCCTGTCGTGCTGGTGATAGCGCTTGTCAGCTTTGCCGCCTGGTTAACGCTGGGTGGGGACAGCGGCCTGACGCAGGGACTGCTGGCCCTGGTGACCGTGCTCGTGATTGCCTGCCCCTGTGCGCTCGGTCTGGCCACCCCAACGGCCATCATGGTGGGCGTGGGCAAGGGTGCTGAAAACGGCATCCTCATCAAAGACGCGGAAAGCCTGGAGCAGGCCCATAAAGTGAATGCCATCATACTCGATAAGACAGGCACTATCACAGAGGGAAAACCTGTCGTGACAGACATTGCATGGGCCGATGGAACCGGCGCCAAAAGGCAAAATCTACAAGCAGTACTGCTCTCCCTGGAGTTGCAGTCGGAGCACCCGCTCGCGGAAGCCGTGGTGCGCCACCTGAAGGAGCAGGAGACAAGGTCTCTGGAGCTCGACTCCTTCGATAGCCTGACCGGGCGCGGCGTGAAGGCTTCTTTCAACGGCAACCTGTACCTAGCAGGCAATCCTAAGCTGCTGGAAGAGGAAGGGGTGCGTATTGCGCCGGAGCTGGCAGGCAAGGCAGCAGCCCTACGTGCCGAGGCTCGGACCGTCATCTTCTTTGTAGAAAATAAAGCGGCTGTGGCTTTGGTAGCCATAGCCGACCAGATAAAGCAGCATTCTGCGTCAGCCATACGCACGCTGCAGGAGCAGGGAGTAGCAGTGTACATGCTCACCGGTGATAACCAGCAGACAGCGGCCAGCGTCGCCAGGCAGGTGGGCGTGAAAAACTTTGTAGCGGAGGTGCTGCCGTCTGAGAAAGCGGCTTTTGTAAAGGAACTGCAGGCAAAGGGAAAAGTAGTGGCCATGGTAGGGGACGGCATCAACGATTCGCATGCCCTGGCGCAGGCGGATGTAAGCATTGCCATGGGCAAGGGCTCCGACATCGCCATGGATGTCGCCAAAATGACGCTTATCTCATCAGACCTGCTACAGATTCCAAAAGCGCTGAAGCTCTCGAAGCAAACGGTACGGACCATCAGACAAAACCTGTTCTGGGCCTTCATCTATAACCTGATAGGCATTCCGATCGCGGCGGGCGCGCTTTACCCTTCTTACGGCTTTCTGCTGGATCCCATGATTGCAGGCGCGGCCATGGCCCTGAGTTCTGTGTCAGTGGTCACGAACAGCCTGCGGCTGAAGGTGCAGCAGCTATAGGCAGCACCTAAAAGCAATGAAAAAATCAAGTAGGTAAGTACCAGGCAGGACATCAGCCTGCTTTACCTTAAAAAGTAAAATCAAGTAGTACAATTTAAAAAGTGAAACCATGAAAGACTTACAATTCAAAACCAATATCAACTGCGGAGGCTGTGTCTCCAAGGTAACCCCTGTGCTGAATTCCACTGAAGGCGTTCAAGAGTGGAGCGTGGACACCACCCAGAAAGACAAGGTGCTGACAGTGAAGACAGATACCCTTTCTGCAAATGAGATTGTAGCCACCATAGAGAAGGCAGGCTTCAAAGCGCAGCCTTTGTAGTATATTTCCTTTAAAGCCGGTGCACATCTTCTAAATGTGCACCGGCTTTTTTTCTGGCCAGGCTGCTTTAACGGGTCTCACCGGAGGAAGAGCCCGTTCCTTATTTTCAGGCGGCTTAGCACCTGCGGCTTGAAATGTGGGCGCTTTAGGTGATATTTACACTCTAATTCAAAGGTTCTTATTTACACCCTTCAAAACCAATCAACAAGATGACGAAGCTATACAACTCTTTTTTTGTTCTAGTGTGCTGTGCCTTTCTTTCTGGCTGCGGCCAGGAACCGGCAGTAGAGGAAGCACCTGAGCATGCCAATCACCACGCCACGACCAAAGAGGCAAAAGAGCCGGAAAGAGCGCTGGCGATAGGGGTTCAGTCAGAGCCTGACACGCTGAAAGGCAGCCTCAAAGCGGAGGCGCACGGGATGATAGGCCCTGCGCATTTAACGGTTGCCTACCATTCCCCGGCTGTGCGGGGCAGGGTGATCTGGGGCGGGCTTGTCGCTCACAACCAGGTGTGGGTGACAGGTGCGCACGCGGCTACCAGCCTGCAGACGGACCAGCCGATCACGATTGGAGGACAGCCGCTGCCGGCAGGAAAGTATGCGCTGTTTACCATTCCCGGGGAGAAGGCGTGGACTGTCATCATCAACAAAAACTGGGAACAGCACCTGGCGGATGACTACGCTGAAGCAGAAGACGTGGTGCGCTTCACCGTGGAGCCTGAGACGGCAGCGCAGCACCAGGAGCGGCTGCGCTATGAGATTGTCCCCCAAGGCCAGGATAAAGGTGCTGTTGTGATGACATGGGATAAGCTAAAGCTGACACTCCCGGTGGGCGTTTAGTGTAGGCATCTGTGCTCGCGCTTTGGGAATGCCACACAATTTGCTGCTCATAACCCTGCTCTTGTAAAAAGAGTACAGTAGTAGCGAATTTTAATAAGTTGCATAAATAAAGAGTTGCATCATTGATTTGCTGTACAAAACCTATTGCTATGGAAATTATCAAATTCAAAACTGATGTGGAGAGCCAGTCAGGGTTATCAAAAGTAGCGCCCTTTCTGGAGAGGGTGGACAACCTGAGCAAGTGGAGCCTCGATACGGGCAGTGCGGACAAAGTGCTCAGCGTGTCAGGTACTAACCTTAGCCCTCAGGCAGTGGTAAATGCCATGGAAGAGGCGGGTTACAAAGCTGAAGTTCTTCGCGTGATGGGCATTAGTGGCGGGGACTTGTAAAGCTGGGGAGGAGTCTTCGCAGCATTCACATAAAAAACCCGCCGCGAACGTGAAGTGGTCATGGCTTTTACTCCCTGAGCACGTTGCATAACCTGAGCCTGTAATGGGAGCAAAGGGGCTGTCCGGCAGTTCCAGGCAGCCCCTCTGCTCCACTTAAGCAGCCGTGGCAACGGCAGGCAGCGCCGGCTTGCTTTCCTCTGCCTTCAGGTCCAGGATGTAACTGGCTGCTTTGAACGCCCTGGTGCCGGCGTAGATTAGCATGGCCTTGTCGTCCTTGAATTTGCTGACCCACCCCTGCAGATAAGCAACTGAGTTCTCGAACACCGCCTCCCGGATGCCGGTGAAGGCACAGAGGAAGCTGGCGCCCATCTCGGCAATCAGCTCCTCTTTGCTGTAGTCCTCGTCTCCGAAGCGGCTGGTCTTTTCTGTGAAGCGGTCCAGCCTATGGGGGTGGCCGGTGGAGTGAATGAGTTCATGGAAGAGTGTGGCGTGGTAGGCGTGGGGAGAAACAAAATACTTCAGCTCCGGCAGCTGCACCCTGTCACTCACAGGGGCATAGTAGGCCTGCGCGCCGCCGTGCACAATGTGGGGGCGCGGCAGGGGATAACTTTCCACCACCTTTTGACACGCCTCTATCACCTGCAGCTCCGTGCGCTCCACGGCTGCAGGCAGGGCAAAGTCCACGTCCTCTACCTGGTCAATGTTGAACACGGTCCAGATGAAGGGGACAAACTTTCTCCCAGTTCCCCCACTTTCCTCTTCTGCCTGCTCATCGGCATTCTCACCGTCCTTCTCCTCTCTGATTTTCCAGTAGAGGATGGGGGTGCCTTTCTCGCCTTTCTTCACGTGCCCGCACAGTTCCTTTGCCTGCTTGTAAGTGAGGAAGTAAGGTGTGGTGAAGTGTTTCTCTTCGGTGATGTAGTGGAGGTAAAAAGCATTGAAGCCTTCGTAGTGCCGGCCGGATAGGTAGTTCTTCGGGAGGCCGTAGGAGGTCCAGGGCTTCTGCCAGGGCACCTTGCCCTGCTCCAGCTGCGTGATGACCTCATTTGTTACCTGCTCTGCCAACTGGTTGAATTTTTCGAATGCGTTCATAGGAATGGAATTTAGTGGATATATGAGATAAGTACTACTTTATAACATGGTGTAAAAGCTTTTTGCTGCCTGTTTAGCCGTTGGCGGGCTGTTTGCGGGTACCGAAGGGACCGCTTCCCTGCAGCAGGGCGTCCCGCATTCGCCGTACATCGGAGAGGAGGCCGGCGTAGTGCATTCCGCTTGTATGGGCGTCGCTGACCAGGTACTCAGCCAGCAGCGTGTACACCTTGTCTAGGGAGCGGGCCATCTCCAGTGGGGTGTTTTCTTGCGTGAGCACCTGAAGCAGGGGAGAGATATCAAACGTGCCTTCAGCGGCACGACTGTTGGTTGCCAACCTGTAGAAGGGTTGCTTTATGTCCGGGGATGGTGTGGACTGTTCCATATTTTCTATTTCCTGTTGGTGTATCTTTCTTTTAGTTCTGTCAGCTTGGCCTTTGCCTCACTCTCCGACCAGGTGAAGCGCACCAGGCAAAGGTTGGCGGCCTCTCTATTTGTCATTAAACCAGCCTCCCGCAGTTTCAGGATGTTCTCCCAAATCAGCTGCTGCACCGCCTGTACTGGCATTTCTTCAGGCTCTTTCTCCTGCTCAGGCTGCACCTGATGCTGCCGGGTATCGTTGCGTTTCATCGCTTCCAGAAACTCCTTTGCCCACGCCTCATGTGTCTCCCGCTCTGCCTCTGTAAAAGCATCGCAGTAGATCCAGGCACCGTTGCGGTAGATTTTCACCTCGCGCATCTTTACCCGCTCTGCTGTTTTGTAGGTCTTGAGGCCAACCGTGTACCTGGCGGTTTCCAGGCTGTTTCTGTGCTGTGTCGTTGTCTCCATGGGATTAGTTTATAGGTTGTGACGGATGGATAAAGCTCTGCTCTGGAGGATATGTGTCAGGTCCTGCACACGCCCGCGCTCGTCCCTAGACTGCAGGGTTTGGGCTCCTTTGGCCATGGCTACCTTCACAGCCCGCTGCCTGGTGGTGTAGTCGAGGCTGCTGGCCCTGCAGATAAGTTGCCCTTCTCTGGTTTGGAATGTTGCTTTCATAAGTGAAGAATAAACATGTTTTATATATACAACATGAGAGGGAAATAAAAAAGGCTTTCCTGCCTTTCTTACTATATTATACGTTAAAGACTGCATCCATGTTTTATATATACAATATAAAACATAAAAAATTATTCCTTCTTTTTCCCCCAACGCTGGGACTCGATCGGGTAATTTCTCATTTCTGCAATTGTCTGGGCTGGCGGATATTTCTCCGTATCAATATACCTCTTCACGGTGCCATCAATCGGGTTCTCCAAGTCCACAACTTCCAATTGCTTATTATTTATTCGGTTATTGATGGCAGTAGCGGATACGCCACAAATCTTTGCGTATTTGTAGGGAGTGACATACTTAGGGACCTGCTGTTTATCTGCTGCCATTTTGAAAGGGTGTACGCAAAGTTATGCTTCTTGTTTTATATGTACAACATGTTCCTACAAGAGCGTATCTTGCGCTCTTGTTAAGAGCAGGAGAACGCCTTCTTTTTCCCTTTTGTAATATTGATTGTATTTAACAGACATGATCAAAGTCAAACACCCGCTGGAGCGTTGCAACAGAACACAGGAGGAAACAATTACGAAGCTCCCTGAGGCAGAGCGGCGCTTTCACGAGCTGATGTTCAGCTATGGCAACGCTGTCTACCGCTATCACCAGGCGGCGGCAGCGCACGAGCCTTCGCACCAGGATTACGAGGAGTGGCTGGAGGGCCTACCCCTAAATATAGCCAGAGACATGGCCGCTAAAGGATTTGTATGGTGCCGCACCGTACTTTCCTTCACCAGGTACGTTCAAGAAAAGAACGATGTGGGGCAGGAGGAGTATGTGCGTGATCTGATGGGAGAGGAGGAGTTTGAGGAGTACAGAGCGTTAACAGCATAGCTTGCTTCTTTTTCCCTTTTGTAGTATCAGTAGATTACCCAGTAAGTAAGTATTATTCTGTTTACCCTGTACGTCTAGTAATACCATATTTATCTGTTTGTTCTTTCTTCGACTATAGCAGGGAGGCGCCTGCTTTGCGCGGGTGGGGAAGTCACTGTTCTGACAGCTGCAGAACACAGCGCAGCGCAGAGAGGCAGATGGCGGAAGGGTGACCAGCGACGGGAAGCTCTCTGGCAAATGAGCAGCATTTGGAGGAGTGCTGGACGGTGGAGCAAAGCTTGCCGGGGAGGGGCTGTATTTCCCGTTAGACATATGGCAGGCAGTAACGTTTTTAAAACGAGCGTTTGTAAAATGTTATAAGACGCTTGTATATACTCTTTCTAAGCCCAGATGATTGAATGAGGCGACAAATAGTTACAGTTGTGGCAGACTACAAGGTGTAGTTATCTTGAAGAAAGCAAAAATCAATTGTTACTGAGTCCCTTTACATATAGAAGCTATACTTTATTTGTGGCTTTTGATCACTTTCAACATATTTCAAAATCTCACCAACATTTCTGCTACAGTCTATAGTGATTGGAAACTTTCTGTCAAACTGGGTATTGTTCCAGTTCATTTTAGTCAGCATCAATATTTCTCGGCAAATTTGTTCTGGAGATTCGTCATATGAGAAAAGCCTAACCTCAATTGGACTTGGAATATATCGGCCTGGGTAGGTTCCATAGTATTCAACGAAGCCTCTCGTATACAAAAAGTGCCGTTGCTTATCAAGGCTAATCATAGTGCCCCTAAAAGGTGGGTAGTCTTTTTCTCTATATAGCCTGAAATTAGTGGGCATTATAGTAACCAAATCAATAGAGTTGATTTTCATTTCACGTGCAACTCTTTGAAATCCTTCAATTTCTTCCTCTGAATAATTAGAGCTTTTATGAATTACCAAGCGCTGCGGAAATATCTTTACAGCTTCATAGTACTCTGTTAAAGAGTTATAAATTAAATCGAATGCCTGTTGCTCGCTCAAATGTGGCTGCTTATCTTTTTTACTTTCTTTGACAGGTGTGCCGCGTAGTATTACACCATTGCCATGTTCATTGAATATTTGTGTAACGCTTGTTTGAGTTGTTGATTTGTCTCTACTCTTGTAAAAGCTTATTCCCGCAAAACATGTGTTATTGTTTGTTGTTTTTTTCAATGCCCATGGAGTACCCGAAGCTTTATAATATAGGGCAGTAAAGAAATTCCAAGCGATAGTTGCTTGATCTTGCATTTCGGAAGAAGGCTTGACTATCCTATCCCTAACAATTTGAATAGGGATATTATATTCCATTGCCCGAGCCTTTAATAGTCTTCTGAAATTAAATTCTACTTCTAGAGTTTCATCTTCATCTAGTAAGCTATTCTCTACCTCCACTGTAGATGTGCCGTATATCATTTTCGTGAACTGCTCATCCAGCACACAAAGAATGACATCGGGGTTCTTGTTTTTAGATAGAAATTTTATTTCAGTTAAATAAATCTCAACACTTTTCGTAATTAGATCATTGATGTCATCTGAAGACTTTTTAACTTGCTCAAAAGTAGAATGATTAATTTTCCTTACATAAGATTCATCATATGCAATCTCACTTTTGAAAGCAATTTTGCTATTGAATCCGGGGAAATTAGTAAATAGGTTAGGTTGGTTACTCTTTTTAGCATCAATATGGCTCCTACATTGTTTTATCCAGCTAATTAATGTGCCGATACTATCGCTGCTACCTACAAATCCTACTACAATTTTATCTGGTCGGACATTATTGATGTCCGATACAGTATAGTTATAAATTCCAGCCCTTGGACAAACATGCTGGCCGCTGCTAAACTGCAAGAATGGTTCTTCTAGTAACTTAATATCCATAATCAGATTTAAAGGATAGATTCAGTTTGAATGGATCAGAAAATGACAATAGCCCGTAATGTTGTTCACCCTCTTTTAACTTATTGCTAAAACAATAAGATATAAGCATAAAGTGTTGGTAAACAGCATTGTTAGTTTCTAATTTCTTTTTCTTAGTGATTAGATCACTTTCATATTTATGGCTGGTATATCCATCGTATGTATAGCTCCAAGTTGGAGTTATGGCTACAAACCAACTGCTTTCAGATTTAAATGATTGAATCCTGAACGATAATTGCTGAAAATACAGAATCTGTGTCTCTTCCTTATTCCAAACCTCCTTTACCACCGTTCTTGTTGCAGTTTTTTTATTTTTCCACGTTATTTTTCGCTCCTTCGGAACTTTGGGTGGTCTGAACCGAAACAAACGCTCTTTTCTTAACCACTGAATTTCTTTGAATGACAGTAGTTCTTGAATGGAATTATCAATTAATTTAGAGAGAGCTGCCTCATACTTGAAGTTAATATTTGAAAATTCGTCTATTGAATATTCTTCAACAGTACCTGCTTCAACTAACTTACTCAGGGGTTCTTTTTTATCATCCAGATGTTTGAAAGAGATGAGCTTCTTCTCGAAAACATGCCAGTCCCGAACATATGGAATATCATTGAATTCCATAGCTCTATTAAGCACGCTTCCATCGGAAGCTTTTTTCTTGAGTTTGTAATCTGTTTCCCAGGATTTTGTGATTATATCATCGCGATTTACTCCAATTGAGCCAACATACACTTTTTCAGGAAGAATAACCTCTAATATGTTTGGGTATAATGTTTCGGTAATTACCTTATCCTTGTTTTCAACCAGAAATCTGCGGTGCTCTATTTTCTCTTCGGAAAATTCTAATTCAAATAAATCTAACACTTCCTGAATTTTTGGAATAGAAATCCATGAATTGAGCTCTCTTAAAAGATTTTCATAATCATAAATATTATCTTTTGAATTGAAGTCAAACTCTTCATTAATTATTTTCTTAAAGGATTCATCACTATACTTAGCTTGCTTAGCAGTTATAACATAGACTAACAGTATGTCGAATTCTTCGTTTTTCTTATATTTAACATACTGTTCCAATGTATATTTTATTTTCTCTCCACTTGAAGTTGAGGTAACTTGAATCGCAATACGATTTTCTCTGTCAATCAAATCTATTGCTGAGTAATTCTTCTCTTCAAGATTAGCATTCACTAAGTTAAGGCCATAAACTTTGTTTAAAATCGGTATTATGACATTTTCTGCATGAATATTAATATCATATAAATTTAAACTATTCAAATTTTCTGTTTCAGTTCGAAACCTGCTTAACAATTCAGCTATCCTATCAATAATCTTTTTCTTGTTCACTTTGTCTTTTTTGACTTTGGCTTTTTAAATTAGATTGATTTTCGTGAATGAGTTATCAGACTTTATCTTTTATCAATGGGCGGATAAACACAAACGACTAGTGGATAGGGAAAATAGTTCCTCTAACATAGGCCTCCTCCAGAGTGTCAAAACTTTCCTATGTAGTGCTTGTGTGGTGATCTCTATTCAACCGGAATTTTCCCTGCTTTGGTTTAGGGTGTGCTAACTGCTTTATAATGTATGGTTTTTGCTGCAACATTTCTTGCATTTAGTATCTAGAGAAAGGCAAAGTATGGTTTACTGTAACTGTTTGATTGTTACCATATTGTGAAGCCATTAATTACATCTTATAATAGACCATCTTCATTAACCTTAATTTTGTGGGTTTCTCTACAGAATATTATTTATACCATTATTCCCCTGCTCATTTACAGGGTCATTTACAGGGTCATTTATAGGGTCATTTACAGCCGTAGCTGTCCCTCTACGGTTCCTGCTTAGCCGCGTCCGCTCTTAAGTATCTCCCTCAACTCCTCTGTCGGCATGTAATGCCCGGACTTTGGCGGCCCGACAAATTGAATTAGCTTTCTATCCCTCAACACCTTTAGATCCCTCTTGGCCGTTTTCTCCGAGACACCTGTAAATTCAGCTATAACAGCGGTGCTCGCCCGAGGGTTCTCCAGCACGAAGTCCAGAACCTTGGCTATTCTCTCGCTTACCTTAACGTTATGCTCGCCTAGCAGTCCTTCGCTAACGCCTTGTACACTGCCTTCAGCCATCGCATGGTCTAAAGGGATCTCTATCCTGAACACATCACCGTCATCGAAAGTCGGTACCCTGCCAGGGGAGTAGAGGGGCAGGAAAAGGTGCACGTTGCGCACTCCAGACCCGAGCTCGTCAACCCTGCCCAGCTGGATAAAGAACTTTGCGATAGTCGGATTCTTAGGGAAGGGGGAGAACTGCCCCGGGACAAGCAATCCGTGGTGCTGCGGCCGGTTGGCGTTTTCTGTGATTACACTGTCTCTATAGATGACAAGGGTGGCAGGCAACGCATTGGTATACTCGCGGTGCACAATCAGGTTGGCCACGACCTCACGGAATATTTTTGTCCTCAGGCTGACCCGCACATCGCCCTCCATGTGAAACCTGTCGGGCAGATGCTTGGCTATGAAAGCCATGAGCTGCTCGTAGGCCTCAATCAGGTTAGTCTGAATATAGACTCTGTCGTCATAGCGGTCCAAGTCCTCACGACGGACCAGGGCATCTATCTTATAGTGCGGCAGCACCTGCTGAATTACCTCGTCGCGGCCGAAGACAAGCGCCGCGGCCAAGGTGTAGCCCTCTTGGTTGGTGGCGAAGTCCCGACGGTAGAAGCCCGCCGTTCTAAGTAACTGCTCATCATCCATGGCTAGCCACGGGTGGCCAGGATCCCGGCTGTAGATAAGGTTCCTGACCTTCGGGAAGAGCTCAGGCTTGAAATCATTGTAGCCCAGATACGGGTAAATAGTGTTCTCAGTGAAATGAGCCCGCTTCCTGTTGTAGAGCTCGGCTATTTGGCCGTGGTTGTTCAGGCGGTAGTCGCCATCCTCGCTTCTGTCGAATATGGCGCCGTTGGTCCTGTGTACCTGTGAGCTCTCAGGCACCTGAATGTACAGGATAGCCTTACCGTCAATATCATACACCTCCGGAAAAAGGATGAACGGCGGCTCCAGCTTCTGGGCGTTGTTCGATAGGTTGACAAGATCGGTCTTGAGCTTTCCCACGCTTGCCGGGTCGACACCAAGCACGCTCCCGTCATCGTCAACGCCCAGGAAAATGCTCCCGCCTGCACGGTTCAAAAAAGCGCAGACGGTTTCAAACAGGTTCTTAGGCAGACTGGTGCTGGCTTTCTTGAACTCCATTCTCAGCCCTTCACCTTCCTGCAGCAGCTGGAGTATCCGCTTATCGCTCATGGTGTAGTTTACTCAAATATATTTCAGCGTAAGTTATGAAATTGCCCGCTACCGAAAAAGGTAGGGTACGCCCGCAGGCACTCATATGGTGGGCACAAGGTAAAACATGGGCAACAGGCGGTGGTGCCTTTTGTGTAGCGGCTTTAACATTAAGTAGGCTATGAAGGCACCCTGTGAGAGGTTATATTGGAATAAACAGCAGGCTGTGGAAGTCAAAAGAACCAGTAATAGCCTTAGGTCCATACTTCATGAGACAAAAACAACAAAACTGGTACATGCTTCGAAGTACATATACCATCGTGGCACATGTTCCCCTGTCGGTGAGGGCTAATTAACGCGTGAGAATTATTTATGCAACATTAATTAAACTATATATAATACATAGCAAATATTATTATTTTGCTTCTCAGATCTTAAACCTAGCTGTGAGAGCAAATGCGATACATCCCTAACCTAATTCCAGGCCATGCCAAGGTCCTTCCTACCTACTTCAAAGGTGACCCTTACACCTCTAAGCCAGGTAATATCCTTTTGCAGATCCTTTCTTACATAGGAGCCATCTTCTTCCTGTTAATGGCATTGGCCTTCCTCCAACACCCTATCGTCACATGTATATTAGGCGCACTTGGCTTCATACTGCTTCCTCAGGGCCAACGGTGGCTGGAGCGCAAAGGCAGGTTCCGCATGAAAGGGAAAATGAAGGCTATTCTGGGAGGAACTTTGTTCCTGATTTCTACTCCGTTCATTAACCACTACTCAGAGGTAGACGCACGCCAGGCACATGAACTGCAGTTGAAAGAGGAGAAGGCAAGGCAAGAGCGCTTGCTGGCTGAGCAGAAGGAACAAGAGCGCCAGGACAGCCTGGCTTACTACGTGACGGAGAGTATTCGGCTTCGTAATGCCGACAAAACAGACCAAGCGCTGGCAGTGCTCTTACGTGCGGATGCATTCTCTCTGCACCAAACAGAGAAAGACACGATCCAAGACATTAGAACCGACATTCTGTCGCTACGGGCTTTCTCCCTAGTGAGGGCCTCCAAGTATAAGGCAGCCTTGCCTGAACTAACTTCCCTGCTTAAGCAGCGCCCCTCGGATGACGCACTGCTTTACAACCGCGCCGTCTGCTACAGCAAAACGGGTCAGACAAAAGAGGCCGTGCAGGATTTGAAAGCGGCTATGGCAGCAGGCAACAAGGAGGCCGAAAGGCTGCATGAGCGCATCAACCCGCTAAAGAGAAGAGTGGCCTACTATGTGACCCGTTGTTGCGACGGCTCCACCTCGAGCGCGAAGGGCAGGGGAGCCTGCTCCCACCACGGCGGCGTGTGCGACTGGAACGATCCTGTCTACGAAGAATACAGAAAATACTAGCTATGAACAAACAAATATTTCACGAGGCACCTCTGCTGAAGAGAAGCTTTATGCAACGGATACTGGGTCAGCATCCGGAGGAAAATGCCGCAATCGAGATCAATAACCTACTGGCCTCAAAGCAGGTACGGGAGATTGACCGCCTGGAGATCGATAGGATTGCACGGACCTATAAGATAGATGCTCTGCACCTGTTCAGGCTCAACATGGAGGAGTTTTATGCTGTTTATCTCAATCATTGTTTTGAGGACTGTACTTTGAGTGAGGAGGAGCTGCAAGACCTAAGACACCTTCGACAGTTGCTGCAACTCGAAGAGCGGACCGTAAACTTTCTTCATTCCGAAATAGGGCAGAAGGTATACAAGTCTTCTTTTGAGAAGGCCATCGCTGACGGCAGATTGACGGAAGAGGAAAAGAAGTTCCTCAACAAGCTGGAGGCGGACCTAAAACTGCCGGAGGCGCTTGTCAACAGCATTTCAAAGGAGGTGAGGAGTGCCTTTGTTCAGAACTACGTCTCCGGCATCATCGCAGACGAGCGGCTGTCGCCAGAGGAGGAGCGGGAATTGGAGGCCATCGCCGCCAATCTGAATGTCACGCTGGAGACGGACGAGCAGACAAAGCGCCAGTTGCAGCAGCTCAAGCTCTACTGGGCACTTGAGAACACAGAGCTGCCTGCCATACAGCCTGACATCCTGCTTCAAAAGAGTGAAAAGTGCTTTATCTCCATACCTGGCGTAGACTGGCACGAGCTGCGGACCGTAAGGCACCGGACCAGTTACAGTGGCTACTCCACCAGCTTCCGCGTAGCCAAGGGCTTTTACCTGCGCAGCGGGTCCTACACGCCGCGCAGCTACAGCTCAGATGAGATGAAGCTCATCGACTCCGGCACAGTCTACCTTACCAACAAGCGCATCATCTTTACCGGGGCAAAGAAGAACTCCAATATTCGCCTGGACAAGATACTTCATATTACGCCCTACTCAGATGGGGTGGAGATCGGTAAGGAGACAGGCAAGAGCCCGCTCCTGCAGCTGCCAAACAGAGCAGATGTTTTCTGTATTATTCTGGAACGGCTGCTCCGGGAAAGGGTGTGAACGCACCTTTTCAAGCACTTGACCATTTCTAGGATACTTATTCACTATTCACCCAAAATTTACTTATTATGCTTCTCAAGCTGCCTAAACTTGAACGAAAGGCTTACCAGAAGGTAAGAACCAAAAATATAGCGCGGCAACTGATTCAGCCAGGAATAGAACTAGATGTAGTTAAAGTTTCAAGCACAAGGAGCGGTATGACAGTTTCATGTGGCCAGGAAGAATATTACCTGACCTGTAATAAAAGTGACTGTCCAGCTGAGAAAGGTTTAGTCTTACTTATCAACATCAGACCGACTGAGGAGCGCATCGCAAATGGCGAAATCAAAGTTAAAGGCTGGCTAAAGCATCCAGGACTACAGGATGCTTTAACACCGGAAAACATCATAAAGACATGGACAAACCGCTTCTCTTACCGTGAAGAAGATCCGGAGAGTGACAGTCCAGGACTAAGGCAGCCACAGATCGGAGCACTGCATATGATTATGGGGCACCTGAAGATGCCCCTTGATACAGCTACGGTTGTTATGCCGACCGGAACCGGTAAGACTGAGACGATGCTTTCTGCGCTAATTGCAAACAAGTGCAGGAGACTTTTGGTGATAGTGCCCTCTGACTCCTTGCGAAGACAAATTTCTGCGAAATTTGCTACGCTTGGTCTTCTGAAACAATTCGAAATCGTTGCAGAAGAAGCAGCCTATCCTATCGTGGGGGTTATGAGCCAAGCTTTCAAAACTGTTGAGGAGCTATATGAATTCACTCAAGCGTGCAACGTGTTAGTGACGACCATGCAGATCCTGACAGGTCTTTCAGAAGAGCAGACACAGCTCCTGGTAGAGAACTGCTCCAATGTCTTCATTGATGAGGCACACCACGTCAAGGCGAGCATATGGAACACTTTCAAGGAAAAATTTCCAGCAGAAAAAATCATACAGTTCACAGCCACACCATTTAGAAACGACGGGAAAAGGCTGGACGGTAAGATCATCTTTAACTTTCCTCTTCGGGAAGCACAAAGACAAGGGTACTTTAAGCACATTGAATTTCTGCCGATCAGGGAGTTTGACCCTGAAGTAGCTGACAAAGAGATAGCTGAAAGAGCGGTCGAAAGGCTTATACAGGACAGAGCCCAAGGTTATAACCATCTTTTGATGGCCAGGTGCAGCACCAAAGAGAGAGCCACAAAGGTATATGACCTCTATAAAGATTATGCCGACCTCAATCCCGTGATGATATATTCCGGTGCACCCAATTTCAGGGAAACATATGAAAGGATAATCAATAAGGAAGCCAAAATAATAGTCTGCGTTGACATGCTTGGGGAGGGATTCGACCTGCCCGAGTTGAAAGTCGCTGCATTCCACGACATTCGAAAGAGCCTGCCGATCACGCTGCAGTTTGCTGGCAGGTTCACGAGAACCAAACATGATGAAGAGCTGGGAGATGCATCATTTATTGCCAACATCGCAGACTTAACCGTGCGGGCTGAGCTGGAAGATCTATACGCTAGAGATGCAGATTGGAACCAGTTGCTCTCAGACGCAAGCTTCGGGAGAATCAATGAAGAAGAAGAATTCAAAGCGCTCATGGATGGGTTCACTAAGCTAGGGAGCTCAAAGATTCCCCTGCAGAACATTCGAACGAAGCTTAGCACCGTCGTGTATAAGAACAAAACAAATGAGTGGTCTCCGAAACAGTATTATAAGGCTATTCCAGGGTATGATGAGCTTGAGTTTAAATTCCACGACATAAACCGTGACGAAAACATGCTCATCATCATCACGGCCAATAAAGTTGATGTGGAGTGGGTAAACCATAAAGATATTTACCTGATCGACTGGAAGTTGACGGTGGTTTACTGGGAGACAAAGAATAACCTCCTTTTTATTAACAGCTCTGATAACTCTAGCCTATATCCAGATCTTGCGCAGGCTATCATAGGTGAGGAGGCCGAACTGGTAAGAGGCATTGACGTTTTCAAGGCTTTTCACAATATAAAGCGAATAAGGCTCCAGAATGTGGGTTTGAGGTACTTCCTCGGCAAGAACATTCGGTTTAGGATGATGGTTGGGAGCGATGTGGCAGAGGCGTTGAGTATCGCAGAGAGACAAAAGGGAGAGAAGGCTTTTGTGATGGGCATAGGCTATGAGAATGGCGAGCCTGTTAATATTGGTTCATCTTATAAGGGGAGGATCTGGACAAAGCTTGATGGAGACTTGAAAGCCCTTAAAAACTGGTGTGACAGCCTTGGGTCTAAGTTGACAGACCCCAATGTTGACCCTAATCAAATACTAAAGGAAACGCTAATTCCTACACAGGTGGTGGAGGTTCCAGATGTACATCCGGTGCACATTGACTGGGCCATAGAAATGTATCTGAGCAGCGAGACCAGATTCAGGTTTGAAATAGACGGTGTTGTGTTCGACCTTTCCTCTATTGAGTTGAGGTTAAATGCACGTTCTGCTAGTAACATAGTCTCTTTTGCCCTCCAATCTGGAACAAAATCCGTGGGCTTTGAGCTACAGCTTTTTATGAACACCACATTAGAAGAGCCTTATCCTGATTTTAGAATTGTTCAGACAAGTGGAAATGCTGTCACGGTAAAGTACGGTAGCAAGAGCGTAGATGCCAACCGGTTTTTCGAGGAGTTCACCCCTACAGTGTGGTTCGCCGACGGTTCCGCCTTAACCGGGAATGAGTATGTGGAGCTGAAGCACAGCATCAACGCCTATCCAAGGGAGGAGATTATCGCTTGGGACTGGACAGGTGTAGATCTTAGTGCCGAGTCTCAGCATGTGTTGCCCCTCATTACCAATTCCATTCAGTATAAAGTAATAACGGAGCTTAAAAGCCGTGACTACGACATTGTCTACGACGATGATTACCCTGGAGAAATTGCGGATGTTGTGGCAATGAAGTTTGATAGCGAAAAAATCAAGGTGGACTTGTTCCATCTCAAATACGCTGTAGAAGGTGTGGTTAGCAACCAAGTTAAGAACCTATACGAAGTGTGCGGGCAAGCACAGAAATCAATACATTGGAAACACAAAGCAGGAAATGAATTCTTCAACCATCTGTTGCGGCGGAAGGAGAAAAAGAGAAGGGGGAACTCGCGTTCTAGACTAGAGAAAGGCACAGTACAGGACCTTGAGAAATTGCTTTCTATAGCGAAGAAGGAGATTCCAATGGAATTTGAGGTTTATATTGTCCAACCTGGCATTTCAAAAAGCGCAGCATCACAGGAGATCCTCACTCTGCTCGGTGTAACGGAGAACTTTGTTAAAGAGGTCGCTGGAGTCAATCTTTATGTTATTACTAGTCAATGATAGTCAATATTAGCTGAGGTGTTTCCCTCTCAGTGTTTTCAGTATTATTCTATCGTGAGTTTTGCCTTCATTTCTCCTCCTAATATAGCGGGCATAGGTAGCCAGATTATCTTTTTTGCATTTAAATCAACAATATCGTATTCTAAACATGAAGCAACTTTTACTCATTACATTATTTCTTTTTTTACCGTTCTCATATTCTAATGCACAAGAATCTGTTGTCGTTACAGAGTCCACTTTGAAAGTGGCTGGCCTTGGGGAGGAAGCTTTTTACTACGGGTTCGCCAAAGGAGACGAAATTGTATTTGACTTCAGCGAGGCGAACGGCAAGGAGCTAAAAGAGCTTGAGATAATTGAGTTGCCATCCTCCTCAAAGTTCTCGGACTACAAAGTGAAAAAGGTGCAGGACAAGAGGATTAAAGTGACTAAGACAGGTATTTACAAGTTCCGTCTTTCTAACTCTTCATTGGGCGGCAGGGTCTGTAGGCTTAAGATACAGCGCATACCGGCTAGCGAGAACACCAGGATCTTTGACTCCAGCGTGTATTGGAGGACTGTACAAGACACCACCTACACCACTAAGCAGGAAAGGTACCTGGTGCGCGCCGACACGGCCATCGTGAAGGTTACAGACCAGGTGGCGCCTGTGTCGTCCACTACCGCGGTGAACGGGAATCCCAACAAGACAGTCGTTGAGTTCACGCTGCCAGCAGGGACTGTCTCCTGGAGCTATTACATCGGAGTGGGAGCGACTGGGGAGAAAGCCTATGACGGAGCCAGAGACAAGTTCGTCAATACGGCGGCGGCATCCGTGGCAAAGCTTCCGGGCTACGGCCCTATGGCGGCCTTGGCCCTTTATGGCATCAATTACTTCAGCAAGGCCCAGGGGGAAGACAACGTGAAGTACTGGTTCATTACCGACTGGGACAACGTGCTGCTGTTTAAGGCCGGTAAGCAGTTCTACCAATATAAGTCAGGAGATGTTATCAACGAAGCCTCGCAGATGAAGGCTCCAAACAGGGGCAAAGTTTACCTCGGGTTACTGAATGATAATGTCATGGACCAGATCCAGGTCAATGTTCATGCCACCGCCATCACTGTCACCCCTGTTTGGGGAACCCGCCAGGTCAGGCAGATGCACGTTCAGGCAAGGCAAGAACCTTATTTGAACGCATTAAAGTAAAAAGCTTTGGCTGTGTCTCTATAGATGCATTAGCTGCCTAGAGCACTCTGTTGCCCCGACAGAACACATCACTGTAAAACAAAGCAAGGAGAGCAGCGAAAGAGGTAACAAGAGTACTCAGACAACAGTGAATGCAAGAGGCTCCATTTTAGGTCTGTGGAGACAGAACCGCCACTCCAAGGCGAATGGAGGTCCACCACCCACAATCAAAAGAAGGGGAGTCTCCACACCGTGCTGCCGGCCCTGCACAAACTTTTGCATTTGCCTGGAATCTACGGTGCTGGGAGAGGGGCTGGAGGATGGGTGGCTGTGCCACTCCCCCAGGTAATGCAGGGGCGGCTCCAGTTGGCTTACCCTCCGCAGCTCCTCCATAATTCCGTTCGTGCCCCTTTCAAAGGATGCCCGGCCATGTTTGGAGTCACTCGGTGCAGGAACGGCCGCGTGCACTGTGGCCATCCTTAGATTGCTATCGTAACAACCCAAGAGGATGCCTCCCGTTTCCAGCGGGTGGAACTGTTTGATGTCCTTTTGTATGGTTTCTATGGCCGCATTTAATAGAAGGACACAGTATTTGCCGCTGTCACTACTGAACAAAAGGCTCATGGCGCAGCCTCCGCAGCAACTTCCTTCCCAAGCTCCGCCACTTGCCACCTGTGGCAGTAACCTACTGGTAGCGAAACCTGTCCTTCGCACACCTGCTCAATTAACTCCACGGCGCAGCCCGCCAGTCCCAAGACCCTGTTAAGGCGGGCCGGGGTCAGCGGGTGCCAGCAGCCTAGGCCCCTAGGCAGCTCCTGCTTCACTGCCTCCTGGTGCTCCTCTTCCCTATAAGGCGCAAACCAACGGCTGAAAGCACCGTAGCCAAAGCTTGCGGCCACATCGGCATAGAAAAATAGGCGGCGTGAATGCAGCCCCAAGGACAAGCTGATGATAGGAACGTCGCCTGTGATACCAGGTAAAGGCAGCTCGCGCAAGACATCATCACTAGCTGTCGCATCAATAATCAGCGTGGCCGACTGTGCAGCGACAACCACGGAAGCATCCTTAGAAGTAAACATGGATGCTATTCCCTTCACCTTTGCCGACGGGCTTACCCGGTTCAGGCGCTCGGCTAGTGCCACCGCCTTACTTATGTTCAGCACTGGGAGATCCAGGGTGTGCCGCACAAGGTTTCCTGCCTCTAACGGCTCATGGTCTACCACAGTCAAGTGAATAACGCCCATGCGCACCAGCTGCTCCGCCAGGTTGGCACCAAGGGCACCTGCACCTATCAATAGTATATTTGCCTCCCGCAAGGAGCGAGTCACCCTTCCGCGGCTCTGCAGGTCCTCCGGATGCCAATTCTCGCTTCTACCCACCCAGGTTGCAGGGGATGAGCTCCGCAGCCTGTTCAGCACCAAAGGGACTCGCGACTTGGCGGGCGTGCCTTTAAGCTTTGGGAACAGCTCCAAGGCTTGCCAATGGTACCTATAGGGCGCTTCCTGCACCCTTCGCGGGACCGGCATGCCGACTAGGAGCAGAAGGTCCTCTGTCTCCGCAACTCTTTCTAGGGCGGTTTTTAGCAACTCTTCCAAATCCTTCCCGTCAGCGGCCACAGCAGATCTAAGCTCAGTTAAGGTTGCCGGAACCTGCCAGCGGTTAACTACCGGCATGGTCTCCAGGCGAAGCCAAAGCGCTTTGTTCCGGCTCCCCATGCCGTCAATGAACTGCCCCCAGGCTGGAGCATGAACAGTTTCCTTTCCGCGGCGGTCCAGGAACTGCCGAATAACCGCAACCCCGTTGAGGTAGGAAATAGGGGCAACGCCCGAATAGGCAGAGCAGCGTTGCCAATGGGAGAATGACTCCGCGTCTTCGTAGTACGCCAAAGACACCGTTTTGCCCTTAAAGCCAACGTTGAAGTCAGGAAGCTCAAAAGGATCACCTGCCTTTGCCAATGTTCCGTCGGCAGCAGACCTTACCCACTCAAGGGCCCTCTGTACATGCCAAACCAAGCGCTCAATAGTGGTGACCGGCTCCGCCTCCATGGCATTTCGGGAGGCAGCCAATCCATGCATTTCATTCAAGCAGCAGATGTGCCCGTTGCGAACGGGCCAAACAGCATGAGGACCGCCGTTATACTGCTGGTGCTCAAAGGTGTGCCTTATGCCCCCCTCCCCAGAATCAGGATGCACCTGTACCTTTCCCCAGGCATCAACCCGGAAGTCCACAACCATTACCCACTCTGTAAAACGAGGAACCTCAGAGGTAGGCTCAGCTTCCAAAAGCTCGAGGCGCAGACGTACCATCCAAGTATCGGAAGAGGGTGCCGGCTCCCAGTTCCCCAGGAGCTGAACACCTTTTATCCTCTCCATCAAAACACGGCTCTGATCAAGTGCCAGTAAGTCAAATTCGCTCATGAAGACAAGCCAATTAAGCGAATCGTCCTCCGCCCGTGGCTCCTCCGGAAGCAGGAGGGACATAGCCACCGCCCTGGTTACCGTTGTTCCCGTTTTGCTTGCCTATCTCGCTGAGCAGCGCCTTGACGTTCTGGAAAGCGCGCTTAACGTTCTGCTCGCTAGCATAGCCCTCTGCACTGTCAGCCAACGTCTTGTTGTTTTTCGCTTGGAAGTGCCAGCGCCACTCGCCTGCTCTGTCTTCAAAGTACTCCCACTCCGGTCCGTGTCCTGACTCTTCTATTTTGGTCACTTTACGCTCTGGGGCGTTTGGGCCTAACGTTGTGAAAAGGGCAGCCCCTTTCTCACAGTCCTTGCGATCTTTGTAACTCTCTCCCGAGTCAGCCACAATCGCACCATTTCCGTCCTTCAGGCGCCAGCGCCACTCAAGACCTCTGTCTTGGTAAAAGTTAAATCCTTTCATACCGTTTTTTGCTAAAAATTGAAAATAAAAATTATATTGTTACCTATTGTTCTAAGCGTGACAAGTGTGGTTTGTCACGCTTAGAACAATAGCAGAGGGACAGTAATAAAGGGAAAACATAAGCGGCAGCTGTGTAGCAAGTATTGCATCGGTTGCATGGAACTTGGCGAAAGCGTGATAAACTATGGAGCAACAGAAACTAAAGGACAAAAATCTCTATGCAGGCGAGGATGTACAAACTATTTTACTATCCCTATCTTACGGGGATCAGTACCCGAACGAGTACAATCAAGCCATTCAGGAGCTCCATAATAGGTATATGGAATTTATTAGTAACGCCAGTATGTTGGCTTGTAGATTTTTCAGCAACCCTTCTGAGCTTGCTCAGGACATAGCTGGCAATACTTTCGTTACTGCATGTGAGAAGGCGGTGGAGTTTGAACCTAGGGAAACCTTTGATGAAGAGAGAGAATTTAAGGCATGGCTTGTCGGAATAGTGAAAGAACAGCTAAAGTATTTTACGACTCACAATCCTGAAAGACAGTTTCATTCCTCTGTGGGCGAACTGTCAATAGGGCTGAGTGCAGGCGATGAGCAGCAAGATGATGAGCTTTTTGTGAAGGAAGACGATTATCCAATTACAAAAGAAAGCGCCCGTGAAGCCCTTAACTCACTGAAGCCAAGAGATAAAGACATAGTCATGGCTTATTTGAATCATGTGCACCGAAAAAATGCCCATTTGCCCGATGATATTATGCAGGACCTTTGCTTACGGTATAAGACAACACCATTCAATGTAAGGCAAGTAAAGTATCGCTTCTTTAAAAAAGTTAGAATGTTAAACGGGGGTAAAGCTTCATTATGAAAATAGTTAAAAAAGGTATACCGTCTGCCAGTCAAGATGATACATCATATGAGATCAGACTCCTTCGGTTTCTAGGAGAAAACGCTTTCATCATGCCGGAATCTGATAAAGAAATGGATGATTTTATCAGCCTTTGTGACAGCATAAAAATTGAATTGCCACATGCTTTGAAAAACCCTTTTGACATTGTAAGAAAGGGATTAGTAGAACCAAGGGATATTCTGGACTCTGATAATGAAGATACCAGGGATATAGAAAATAACTTAGCCCAAGCGGCCAGAGAGGGGAAAGAGATCCCAGCACATATTCTTGAAAAGATGAAGGAGAACAGGAAGAATGCAGAAGACAAGAAATAACCACGAAACAAAGTGCTCCGGAATAATCGCGAATTAGAAATAGCTGAACTTGCCGAATCTGTGGCTGATCACTTTTCCTCCGATCAAGTGATAGACTTAGAGGCTATAGCAGGCGCAAATTCTATCTCGTATGATTATGGACCTTATGAATCTTATTTTGACGGTATGCTCCAATGTCTTGGTGATAAATTCCATATCTTCCTTAACCTAGATAAACTAGGAAAGCGAAACTCGCCCCGCGCCAGGTTCACCATGGCGCATGAGCTAGGGCATTATTATATTGATGAGCATCGGAATGCCTTACTGAGCGGCAGAGTCAGGCCACACACATCCATGGTGGAGATATATAATAATATAAATCTTGCTGAAAGAGAAGCAGACTGCTTTGCGTCTAATTTGCTAATGCCAAAGAATAGGTTCTTAAGTACTTATAAAGCAGGGAAAAAAGTTGGCTTGGCTGCAGTACTACATTTAGCAAATGCTTTTCAGGTTTCTGTGGTGAGTTCCGCCGTTAACTTTGTAAAAAGTGATGTTAATGTTTGCGCTCTGGTCAAGTGGAGTGCCAAAGGCTATGAGTGGTCTCTGCAGTCAAAGTCATTTACAAACTTATTCTCTAAAAACCTTCACATCACTTACTCTCCTGGAAGAGAGACAGCCACTTATAAGGCGCTGCATCAGGAGGATATTTATTCTCTAGACTTTTATAAGTCAGTTACCACGATGTCTATGTGGAGTAAGTCTATTGCAAAAACTGGCAAGGATAACATTTTTTTAAATGAAGAGGCCATAAAGCTTGGAGCCTACGGCGGCATAACATTACTCACAAGAAGCAACTTATAATTTATTTGATACTTAAAACCCTTCTACTTAACATAAGGTAAATTATAAGACTATATTTCTATATTATATTATTTAAACGATATTACTGATAGTTCCTACAACTGATGCCAGCCTTTTCCTTTTAGCAGGGCATTCCTCAGCCTGCGTAGCTCGTAAAGGATGTGGGCATACTGATCCCCGGCTGTGTTCGGATCACTGACCATATACTCTGCCAGGGTAGTATAAGCCTTATCCAACGCCTCTGCCACACCCAAGGGTCCATCGTCATCCATCAACACTTCAAGCAACGGGGCTGCGTCAAATGGCAGGTATAGCGGACATCCTCGCGGGGAGGGAATGGACGTTTGTTGTTCATCTGCAGGTGTAGTTACTTCCGCTTTTTCTCCTTCTTCGTTTTCTGACATAACATACTGCTTTTAGTTTTGCGCCTGACTTATGCCAGGCGCATTTTAAAAATCTACTGCAGTATAAAATTCTGATTATTAATTGCTTAAAGCAAGGGGAAGACACCCCGTTTTGTAACATACTATTTCCCGCCCATTTTAGGCCCTCACTCTATCTAATCGGCTGAAAAGCGGCTTTAAAAGACAAAATATTAGCCTTTTCGAGGGTATGATGTAACATTACAAAGAATATCTTAAGCAGGTATTTTTCTATTTGGCCTTATAAGTAAGCTCTTCCTGAACCCCGTCAGACTCCTCCGTGTAGGTGTAGGTCTTCTCTGCTAAAAGCTTATCGTTGCGGTATACCGTTACCTTCAGCTGCATTTCTGCAGGAGCGTCCTCTATAGGTGAAAAGCCGATCGTGCTTACAACATTTAGTTCCCGCACTCCCTCTGCCTCATAGGAGTAAGTCGTGCCGGTCAGGTCATCATTATAAAGAATGGTTGGCATCTCTTCCTGTGTTCCCGTTTCGTAGAAATTCCCGCCGCTGATGGTGATGAGTCGGGTGAATTTCTCATAATCTCCTGACTGCTGGAGGTCCACTTTGAAGGTAGCAGCGTCTGGAGTAGGGTCATCGCTTCCGGAGTCACCGCAACCTGTGATCAACAGAACGAAAAGGAGTAATAAGGTTAAGTTTGACAGTGTTTTCATGAGCTTGGTTATTTAAGTTATTGGATTTACTAAGTTTACTATAGTTACTAAGTAAACATAATAATATTTGATGTATAGATAAACATGCATTTACCATCAGGCGGCGTTAAACTACATCTTCATTTCAAAGCTTTTTTTATTCGTATTGGAGGGATGGATGATATCGTTGAAATCCTTGAATCCTCTCGCCTTGTGGACGTGAAGCCCGCTTCTGACGCCTGATTCCTGCTCAAAGGCGTTCAGGCTTAGCTTGCTTATGGGTAACTCAAACCTTTTGTCGTTTACCGTGAAGAGCAGGCTGTCGGATTCCTTCCGGAAAGAGACCTGCTTGCTCGAGATGGCAGAGGCAAGGGCTATATCGTAAACCTTGCCCTGGTAATCATTATCGAAAAGGGTATTCTTTGCAGCCTTTGACCAATGATCAAGCGCAAGGCGTATCTGATTCTTTGAAATACCTCCCCCAAAAGAAACAAAGGCAGCTGAATCCATGTCCAGTTCCTTCTTTCTGAGCTGATAAAAGCTCATCGCATCGATGGGGCTTTCGGCGAAGAACACATTCCTGGTGTGCGATGGCTTGCCGGCAAAGTCAGCTATCCACATGCCGCTTTGGCGGTCACTGCCGGCTGCCACGCTCTTAAAGCCATAGTTACGCAGGTCATACCCTATAACAGCGTCAGAGCCCGGTTTTGTAAGCGGAAAGGCAATGTTAGCATATGCTTTGGAAGATTCCTTCTCCAGATCCTTCACAAGGCGAATGAATGGGAGGAATTTCTCTACTGTCTCCGGCTCAAGGCCGCGTTCCCTTGTCAGGTAATGGAGCTTGCTGATAGAGATCGTTTGAGGCTCATAGCAACCCTCTACGAAAGGCTTAGGCGGTGGAGGGGTAAGCGTAGGCTTAATGGTTTGCGGCTCGCTGGCGAAGCGGGAAAGCACCTTATTCACGCCTTCAGCATCGGTGCTGTAGCTCTCTTTGAATTGACTGAGCCTGTTGGCCACAAAATCAATAACTGAGCCTTTGTCTGTGCTACCGTCACGATTAAAGTACATCTGTTTGGCGCTGTCATGGGGACTATTAATGATCACCGTATCGCCATCAGGATGCTTGTACTCCAAGCTTCTTCTGCCTTTCCTCAGGTCAGCCGTATAGCCCAGTGACTCGGCAACCTGAATGATGGGTACTTTCTCCCTGTACTCACTGAAAGTAGTCATAACTCACCAATTTTACCTCCGGGGGCCGGTAGGCTTCACTTCTTCGGCACTACCTCCTACTCCCCTGCTTTCTGATTGCCCGAGCACTTCAGGCTTTGTCGTAAATCCGCGTGGCTCGTTGAGGTCCACTCGGGCACGAATGATCTCATCTCCTCCCTTTGACTTAATCTCCAGCACATTACCCTGCCGAAGCTGCTCTTTCTGGTCAGGGCTCAGCACAACATCCTTTATGGCACTCGGCACGATGAAGTCGCGCACCCTGGCACGCAGGATCTCATTGGTTTCCCTGTCGAGTTGGAAGTAATGCGGCTCTCTTTCCCCGTTCAGGGCTATGTGATCCCGGACCAGTAGGCCTCCCGTCTTTAGCTTCTCCATCTCCTCCGGTGTGGCCCCAATATCATTCTTGATTTGGGCACGAACAGGATGCACGTTCAGTGAAAGGGAGTTGTCAGGGTTGCGAAACAGGGAAAGCTTAGCATCCGTCTCAAACCGCTGGCCATTTGTCAGCTCCACCGAGAAGGTGAGCAGGCTTGTGCGGTTCCCTGACAGCATTGCAGCAAGGTCCTCCGGCTTCATGTTCAGGACACCCTTCCTGTTCAAACCCAGCTTTTCAAACTGAGCATACGGGAGATCCTTTATGTCAAAGTTCATATGAATACTTTAAACGTATATTTTATTACAATTATATGCAAAAAAGGTAAATATAAAGCAAATAAATACTGTTTCATCCTTACTTTTACCCTCTTAAGAAATAAATATGATGCCCTTATTCTACAAATGATTACATGATGTTGAAACTTTGTTTATTCTCCAACTTATTGCTTCTCTCACTCTCATGCTTTGGACAGTTTAACACAGTGAAGAAAGTAAAAAACCTGCCTTTTGTGCAGATTGACGAGCCAACGGATACAGTTAAATGGGGAAAGTCAGATATTCTGGTGTCAACACATGTTATTGCGCATCCGCTGCAAGTCTCTTTGCCTCTCCATTCCCCGATCATCAACAGCGAGTACGGGCACAGAATAGACCCCCTCACAGGTAAGACCGCGTTTCACCAGGGCATTGACTTCAAAGCGAAGGATGGCTCTGTGCTATCCATCATGCCAGGTAAAGTAAAGAAGGTGGGATACAGCAAAGGGCTTGGGAGCTACATCGAGATAGAGCACGGCGCGTACCGCAGCGTTTACGGGCACCTTTCCGCTATCCTTGTTCGGGAGTCAATGACAGTACCTGCAGGCGCTGTCATTGCCATCACAGGAAGCACAGGCAGAAGCACTGGCGAGCACCTTCACTTTGCGATCAAACACAATGGCAGGATAGTCAACCCCACCCCGTACCTGGATTTGATTTACCGCAAGGTAGAGAACAGCAGCAGGGCTACAGAACCGCTTTCTTCCGTTAAGTACTTCCGTTAAGTAACTTAAGCGATGGAACTGCTCAGCAGCCTCTTCACCTCCACGAGCTGCGCGTTAACCTCCTCACCAAGCAAAGACAGTTTCTCCACGGCAATGCTGTTATAGGGGCTGGTGAGCACGTCTCCCGGGGCACTGAGAATGATCTCGAATTCATCTGCAAAGATGAACCGGACATTGTAGTTAGTGCCGTAGTAGTTGAGCACCTGGAGAAGCAGCTCAACACTGCTGCCCTCCCCGTTCTCAAACTTAGAGATCTGGGTTTGGTGAACGCCCATGGCCACGGCTACCTCCTTCTGAGAGAGGCCCAGTGTCTTTCGGAAAGCGTTTAGCTTCTCCCCAATATCAGACAATGCTATATTCATACTTGAAACGCAGCTATAAGTGATTCAATATCCTTGTTGATTTTAATGAAGTTTGCTTCAAGTTTGGCAGTACGGGCGGCAACTGTTCCAAATTTATAAAATATTGGCATATCTACATACTGCTCTTCCTCTTTTGCAACCTCGTCAAGGTTAAGGTTTATCTTACAGTTGTACGTGCTGCTTACATGCCTGCCATCATATACCGCATTGTCAAAGGCTACCTGCCCCACCATCTCCCCTGCCCTTAGGTTAGCTATCTTGGAAGCCGGTATAAGCGGCCCCATCTCCTCGCTCATGCTCACAGATACCCGGCTCCTATCGATGCTTACCCCTTGCTTCTGCTGTCTCACCTTCCCGAATATCTTCTCCAACCAATCCAGTGTCTCCTTATTTCTCACGGACCCTGAGAGCACGTTAGCGGCCACGGAGCAGATTGTGTCGGCTGTTTCCCTGCCGTACTGTTGTTTGAGCTGGGGAAGCTCCTGAAGGCCCAAAAGAACGGCTATTTTGTTGCTTCTCGCTGTCGCTATCAGGTTCTCCACCTTATGCACATAAAGTGTCGGCGATTCATCCACAATAAGACCGCAAGGCAGATTCCCTTTTGAGTTGATGAGCTTGGTCATGCGATTCAGGATAAGGGCGTTGCAGGCGCTGTTGATGCTCTGCGTGGACGGATCGTTTGCGATCACGAGTACAGACGGGGCTTGGGGGTTGGTGATCTTTAGGTCAAAGTCATCCCCTGATAGCACCCAGAAGGTTTCTTTCGTGGCCAGGCGCCCGATGTTGATTTTAAGGGTGCCGATCTGCCCCTCCAGCTGGTCGAAGGCCTTGTTGCGGAAGGCGGTGCGGAAGGGAGAGAGTAGGCTCATCAGCTGCGGCTCTGTGAACAGTAGTTCGAATATCTCCTCATAGCCCTGGTTGATGAAGGCCATCACGTGCGGGAAAGTAGAATACCTGCCACTTTCGTGCCGGCTTAAAAAGAAGATACAACTGGCAAGGAAGTTTACGGCTGACTGCGTGAAAAACTGCGCAGCGCCGGACTCCTTATCGTTTTTTGTCAGCGATTGCAGGAGCGCCTCGGCCGTCTCCGTCGCATCGGCAAGGGTGGGCAGGTACTCCGGTTTCAGCGGGTTAAATCTCCTGCTGTGTTCTACACTGTTGAAGTTGATCACATGGAATTTGTGGTGCTTCAACGGTCCCAGTTTCTTGTTCACCAGGTAGTGGTAATAAGCGATCTTTCCCAAATCAGGAAACTTGAAGTCATAAAGGGCCATAGAGAAGCCCTTGGCCAGCATCTGTTTAATAAAGGGGTTCACGACAGAGAAAGACTTACCCGAGCCGGGAGTGCCAATGAGCAGCGTTGCCCGGAAAGGATTGACGATATTGAGCCAGCCCTTATTGATTTTCCTCTTGTGATAGTAGAGCATGGGGATGTTCACCGAGTAAGGCGTGTCCACCAGCTCGCGCGACTGCTCAAAGGACTCATTCTCTACGTTGAACTTGTCCTTCATTAAACTGCTCTGGATGTGCTTGGACACGTTATCAAGCGCTACATGGATCATCACGGCACCGATGAGCGACAGCACCGTGTACAGCAGTTCAAACAGCGTAATACCGTAGAACAGCTCCGTCTCACTTACATAGTAGTAGAAGAAACCCGAGCCCAGAAACAGCACCGCCCCAATAAAAAGGGGAAGGAAGACATGCTTGAGCGGGTCAAAGTTCAGGTTCTTCTGCGCCTTCGTTCCGAGTGCCACGATCATGATCAGAGCGAATGTGAAGGCTTTGGAGAAGTAGATGTTCTCGTAGATGGGGAGACGGGCAAGCCTTTCCACAACGGGCCTCACACTCGCCAGAAACGCTGCGTCTGCATACAGCAGCACGGCAAACTCCACAAACAGGGTAAAGTAGACAAAGCCCTGGAGAAAGCCGTAGAGCTTTTTTAATTCGCTTGATTCTTCCATAGGTAGAGATTTTACAAAAGGGAAAGAAAGGATTCAGAAGTTTCTTTTTACTTATGAAGCAAAAGAACTTTTTGAAAGCTACAGCGTGTCGGCGTTCAGTACGTCCCTGTAGTTCACCTTCAAGGAGATGGTGCGGCCTGATACCTGCTCCTCTGCCACCTCCATGTGGAAGACCTTCTCATCAGGGAAAGTAAACTTCCGGAACACGAACACATTGCGGTACCTGCGCTTGAAACTGGCTGTATCATACAAGGCAAAGACCGGCTCCATCTCCAGCTGCTGAAAGTTCGTGGCCTTCACCACCTTCTTATCCTCGATCAGAAAGCGGATCTGGTCAATGTCGTAGGCAATGTTAGTCTTGTTCTTCATCGACACGTCCATAAAGAAGTAATCCCCCACCGTGTAGATGTTGTTGAGGCGGATCTCCACCTTCTGCTTTGTGTTGTGCACGTGCGTCACCCTTGGCTTTTCCTGCACGGCCAAAAGGGCAAAGTGCTGCATGTCCTCGGTACTCATGGCCACAGCAGGATTGATGAACGCATCCACCTGAGTAGGGTCAATCCTGACCTCTGGTTGTGCGTTTTCGGAGGACGAAGCATAGCTTAGCTTGTACTGGACCATGAACCGCTCGCCCACGATCGTGACCACACCCAGGGCAGGCTTCCCGTTCTTGGGCTTCACCCGCAGGATGCTGGCTACCGGTATATCGCCGGCCACATCATCAGTGGAGATATCGACATACTGGATAGGCTCCGGGCTGATGAAGTGCGTTGATATATCCTTGTGAATGTAGATGGTGAGCGGCTCCTTCTTCTGTCCATACGAGAGCACAGACAGCAGGAAAAGGGATAGTAGGAAAGTGAGCTTCTTCATGTTATCGTTTTTTGGCTTTGTTATCAATCAGGTAGACAATCGTGTTGTACTTGAGCTTTGCTTTGTTCTTTTTAATGGCGTTACCTGCCGCCCGTGTCGCGGTCTGAGCCATTCGGTCGGCCATGGAGTAGAGCATTTCAGCAGAGTTTGAGGCATCAGATCCGAAGTTGACAGACTGCCCCTGTGTGGCACGGCTGGCCAGCTCTTTTGTGAATTCCCTGAACTGCGAGTCCGGCACGTACAGCCCTTTCAAACCGTCATTGTCGTACACGCTCAGGCTCACAGGCAGCACCTCATCACCATTCAGGATAGAAGTGATCGTGATCTCCACGCGCTGTGCACTGAAGCCTGAAACAAGGCCGTAGAGGTAGCTTCCCTTTTCTATTTCCATGTCGGCGACATAGATGTCGTCGAGTAGCCTGACGCGGATCCTGCCGCCTTCCCTGACCTTCAGACCCTCATCCAGGATGGCTTTGATAAACTGTTCAGCTGGGGCACCCGATACTGTGTTGAAATAAGCGCTATTAGGGTTAGCTGTCTTGCTCACTGCCAGTGCTTCAGGTGCAGGTTCTGTGGGAAGGGTCGCGTTCTGAACGTGGGCTGGTTTGCTGACTGGTTCGTTTCCTGCTTTAGACAGGCTATCCACGTAAGCCATCTGCTCGCGGAACATGCGCATCTCCTTTTCATATTCGGATTCCGTTTTTCGGGGTGCTCTTCTCGCCGGAACAGAGGCCGAAGCGTAGCGGGTGCGGTCCTGCCGCTGGTTCACGCGCTCCATGAAGGGGGCCTGCTGCTGATTGGCAAGGATCTGATTGTTGAGGCTGTCTAAGATGGCCTGCTCCTCGGCTGAGTAGACGCTGCCGTACTGCTGCTCACGCGTACCGCCTTCTCCCAGCTCGCGAATGGCAGAGTAGTCGGTTCGGTACTTATGCTCTTCCCGGGAAGCGGCAAACTTATCCTTCACCTCCCGCTTTTTGAGGTTAGCGTCCGGCAGATCTGTATTTAATGAAGTCGTTTCTACCATCAAAGCAGTACCTGGCTCGGAGGCTGTTTCACCTGCGGCAGGGAACGTGTCGAGGTAGAGGTAGTTAAAGATAAAAAGGAACGGGAGCACGATAAGCGGAATGATATAGCGCCCTTTCTTGAAGTCTATCTTATTCATGGATGATATTATTTAGCTGTTTGTCTATGTCGTGAAGGAAAGCGCTGTCCTGCACTGTGAGGCTGTCGGGGTTGATGGTCTGCACCTTTGAATAGAGTTGCCACATCTCCAGCATATCCGCAGGCACAGAGCGCGTCTGCTGCCTTTTGTTCATGCCGGAGTAGAGAAGCCTGGCCGTATCATCAAAGCTCGCCTGCGCCTTGCTGCGGGTTGCCACAAGCCATATAATGCCGCATGCCATCAGGCAGAACATGCCTGCGATCATTACCTTCTGGTGAGCATTGGCCCAGTTAGAAATTCTTCTTCTCCACATACTCCAGGTCCTTGTTGAGCACCGTTTTCCAGTTCTTGATTATCAGGCCATGGGGATTGTTATCTGTTCTCGGGACATCCTGCAAATCCCCTTCTGTGATCAGTGCCCTGGTGGCGATGGAGGTGGGCCGCTCAATGCGCTGTTTGGCGTAGTAGGTGAAGTGGCGGTTCTCATCCACTTTGATGCTGTCGGTCTGGATCGTGAGCAGGGCAGAACTGGCCAGGATGGAGTTGTAGTAGCCTTTCTCTTTTAAGTTGTTGTACTGCGCAAGCCCCGTGTCATCCACCAGGTACATGGCTTTGTTGAGGTTGTTCTTGATGTAGGCGTCGTCCGGGGGAAGCGTGAAGAAAAGCAGGTGGAACATGTTCACATGGGACGCATACTCTACTTCCCGGTTGGTGCCCTGGTCTGTCTGCCGCACGAGCACGGGCACGTTGTGGTCGAGCACGTAGATTTTCTTGCGCTGCTCGTTGACGAGGCTGTAGGCGAACACGCACACGGCCACCACGACAGCAAGCGAGGTAAGGAAACTGCCCATGCTGACAGCGAAGGCAAGCTTGATTTTCTTTTCTATGTTTTGAATCATGGCACTTGTAACATTTACCTTGAGAGTTTGCGCATGGCCTTTCCGGCGCCTCCGGCCATGGAGCCGATGGCGTTGCCGATGCCGCTTGTAGAGATAATCCAGGTGGAGATCACAGGAATCGGGAGCATGGCCAGCCCCCCGATGAGGAGGCTCACGATGTAGAAGCTGATGTTACCGGAGGGATAGGACACGTAGGCTAGGAACATTTCCTCATTCTCCAGCACGGCACGAAGTATCTCTATTTCCTTCATCAGCCCGTACTTCACCAGCACAAAGGAGATCGACATGACGATGTAGGCAATGGTGGAGTAGAGTCCCACCGCAATGTAGCGGCCCATCCACGTCAGGTAAGAGTCGCGGAAGCCCGGCAGGATGCTCAGCGCAAAGGCGAAGGGACCCAGGATCACGAGAATCCCGGCGAAGATGATCTGCAGAAAGAAGATGATGTAAATACAGACCTGATATATTAGAATTACAATATACTCTACTACCCGCATCATCGTGAAGTGCATCTTGGCCATAAGCATGAGGTAATAGCCCTTCATCTTGTTGAACATCGGCTCCAGGTCGATGCCCATCTTCTCCATCCAGTCCTTGTCCCGGGTTTCTGCCTGCACCTGCTCAAAGTCCGCACTGGAGTCTGATAATTTTATAGCGACAGAATCAATCAATGCCACTCTTTCAAGATGCATGTCATCGACCTGGTCTATCTGCTCTGAATACATCCCTTTGGCGCTGTCACGGACTACCGTTAAGGGGAAGTTGAGCACGTCCACAAAGCCGCTCCAGAAGATAATCACAAGCGCCAGGGCAAAGGGGCGGAACAGGGCCATGTAGCGCAGCTGCTCATCCCCCACCATCATCTTGTAAGCCTCCACCGCAAAGTACAGCAGCATCGCGATAGCGGCCACTGCCTGCGCGTCTGCAAGGAAGCTACCCGCTAAATCCTGTATGTTAAGAAACAACCCGTCAAATAAGTCAAAAATGGACCTGTCAATTAGCTCTCTCATTTGCTGGTGCTCTTTCTCTTCTTTTTGGGCGTAACTTGTGCAGACTTGTCCCTGGCGCTTCTCTTCCCATCAACCGCCTCCTGCTCTTTCCCCTTCGCTTTGACTTCCTTCATTGTGGGTAGGCATATGTGCGGTGCTATAATGATCGGTTTCTCCATGTTTGCTTTTATTTCGATAAGTTGTCGGCTGTTCTAAAAAGGTGAATGATGCGCCTGTAGTAGCCCCTCAGGGAGAGCAGGTCTGCCAGGTAGCCGCGGAAGGCCTCCCCTTTCACTGCATCATCCTCATAAGCCTCTTTTGTGAGATCGATATCCGCATTGATCCGGTCTTTTTCCTGCCGGAGCTTAAGGAGCATATCAAAGTCTACCCCTGCCGCAACAGCCTCGGCATTGAGCGCATCCAGTTCCGTATTCAGTGTAGCGATCTTATTACCGTAGAGGAGGTGGAAGCTTTTATTCAGGCTGCGGTCAGCCCCCTTGAACACCTCCTGCTCCCAGATCGTATGCACCTCCTCCTCTTCCTGCTTCGTTGCCTCCTCATTCAACTGTAGTGCTGCCATGGTGGGCAGCAGCTGGAGCATGTTCCGGCGGTCCTCTCCTTTGCGGTACTTGTTGTGGAAGAGGATGAAGTACCATTTCGGGTCAAACTTGTTCCAGCGTGTGATCACCTCCCGCTCCATCTGCCGGCGCACGTACTTACCGTCTACAATCGTCACAGGAGCCTGTGCCGCGCTCTCCTGTACAGTGAAGGCAAGAGAAAGAGCACACACACAGGAGAAGATATATCCTCTGGTCGGTCTGCCTTTTTCTGTTTTTTGCGAAAAAGCCCTGTACCCGCTTTTCACTGTTTCTTCAGTAAAAGTCTTAGTCATTCTTTTTTTCGATTTCTCGATAAAAGTGGGTGAGGTGCTTTTCGCGCATGATTGCGCATAAGTCTTTAAGAGTCCCACAGTCTTACTTTTTAATGGTCTTGTATTCATCCATCAAAGAGTTGATGATCGCCTGGCTGTTGTTGGGGTACTTCAGCCCGAGAGGGTTCATCGTTTTCAGCAGGCCGGCATGCTTGGCCACGCGCATCTTCCTCACTATGGAGTAAGAAAGGCCCCGCATGATGCGCAGTTCATCCACCACGTGGCGAATAAGGGAGAGGCGGTCCGCGTTCGTCATCAGGTTCACATCCGTGCCGATGACGGCTACCTGGTAGATGTAGGTGAACAGGTCGGCGGTGCGGTTCACCAGCTCGAGTTCCGTTTTAGCGGCGATAATCAGGAGCTCCGGGTCTCCCTGAGCAATGTCCATCATCTGCCCCTGATACTTGCCTATGTCCTGCGCAATGGTGGAAGCGTAAACAATGTTCTTGCTCTGCCCCACGATGGACTGAACAGACTTCAGCGAGTTGTACATCTTCTCCTCAAGCTCTTTAATCTGAATCATCTTATAGTTGATGGATTGCTGCGTGAGAGAGATTTCCGTCTCCTTGTCCTTTATGTCATTTAAGGCTGTCTGCTGCGCTGTGTGGTTCACCACGAGCGTTGACACTACCGCAGGGTCAAAGACAAGCTGCTGGGCTTGTGAGGAGGTCCACCCGAGGACCAGGGCGCTAACTAAGTACAGGTATTTTCTCATGACTCTTTGCGTTGATTAAGTTTGTGAATTCGTTTAGCTTCATACCCGACTCCCGGAAGTCCCGCACGAACATTTCCAGTGCCTGCCGGTAGGTGGGGTATCGGTCCAGGTAGACCTGAAGGGCCTCTTTCTCCCTTCGCTCTGTGGTGAAGGTGAGGTACTCGTAAATGGACACCTCCACGCCATACACTTCGCCGGTGCTGCCCCTTTTAATGTAGACTTCCTTGAAGCGACCGCGCCCTTCCTTGTTGTCGAGGTTGTTGATGGTGAAGATTTTCTTCTGCTCCACAGCGTTCAGGGAAAGCAGCCCGGCGATCGCTTCGAAGTTGTCCTTGAACTTGGTCTGGTCCAGCAGACAGAGGGTGTCCGAGTTGTTGACGATGCTGTTTTTCACGACGGCGTTGCCCAGGATGTCGTCCAGCTCCTGCGTCACCACCACCGCCTCCCCCCAGAACTTGCGCACGGTCTTGTAGACATAGAGGATATAACCCGCCATCAAGGGGCTGGCGATTGCCTTCCAGGCTTCCTCGATGATGAGCGCCTTGCGGTTTTTCTTGTGGCGCATCTTCTGCAGGAACACGTCCATGATGATGATCGTGGTGATCGGGAACAGGACCTTGTGCTCCTTGATCGCATCGATCTCAAAGACAATGAACTTCTCATCGAACAGCGTGGAGTCCATCGCGTTGTTTAAGATGGTACCGTACTCTCCGCCGATGCAGAATTTTTTGAGGATAAAGCGGTAACTGGTGATGTCAAAGGGAATAGCCTCCGCCTGCGTTATCTCGCCTATCTTCTCAACCGAAAACTCATAAAAGGACTGAAAGCCCAGGTAGCTGCTCTCCTTTCCTGACCGGTAGAAGTCCTCATAATAGGCCGCTATGACAGAGGAGAGCACACTGTCTTCTATCTGATTCACCGTACCGTCAGCGCCTTTCCATAAGAGGCTTACCAGTGACTTCAAAAACTCCCGCTTCTCTTCGTTGAACTCCTCCACTGAAATGCGGAAGGGGTTCATCGTGATAGGCTCCTCTTCTGAATAGGTGATGTACTTGCCCCCATAGTAGCGACAAAGGCCGCTGTAGCTGTGCCCTGTGTCCACTAAAATCACGTCTGTGTCCTGCAGGGCGTACTGCCGGATGAGGTGGTTCATGAAGAAAGACTTGCCAGCGCCTGAAGGACCCAGCACGAACTTGTTGCGGTTGTTCATGCGGTTGGTGTTGATGGGCATATCGCTGGTGTCGATGGCCACCGGGATGCCCTGACGGTCTGAGAAAAAGACCTGAAAGCCAGACTCCTCGTCTTTCAATAAACCTTCTTTAAAGAGCATGCAGATAGCCGCGTCCGATGTGGTTTGAAACTTATCGTAGGCCTTCAGCTCCGAGGCATTGCCCGGCAGGGAGCAGCGGAAAAGCTCCAGCTGGTTGTAAGCGTTATGAGAGGGGATGATGCCCAGCGAGAACAGCGCGCTCTCAATGTAATTCACCGCCCTGTCGATGTGCTGCTCACCGGCAGACACAAGTATGTTATAGTGCCCGTGCACAAGCAGCTGGTTGTCCTTTGCAATGTCAGCCATCACGCGGTCAATATCCTCCACCGCCAGATCATTGGCAGGGTCGGGCATGGAAATATGCCGCTTACGTTTGGCGATAAGCTTGTTGATCTCTGCCCTTTGGTCCGGGATCTGTATCACCTGGTTATAAATCACGCAGTCCGTGGCCGGGATCTTGTGCAGGAAGTGCATCATATCGACCGGCAGCGAAAAGCCCAGGTTAACGTCTGTGTGTGGCGTGATGGAGGCGGGGAAGTTGATCTCGTCAATGTCCACCAGGGAGATACTTTTAATCGTCCGCTTGCCTGATTTTATACCCTCTTCTGATGCGCTGAAGTTGTTGAGGCTGTAGACATCATCTGAGAAGTTAAAGGCCAGCAGGCGGCTGACAAGCCGTTTGATTTCCTTTTCTGTGAGCACCTCCGGATGAAAGCCCTTTGACTCCAGCAGCTCTACTACTTTGGTGATGTTGCGCTGAAAGGCTTTGAAGTCTTTCTCGTCATAGGTAAAGAAAGCCGAGCGCTTTACGTCCTTTGTTAAGGTCAGGTACGTGGTGATGGCGCGGTACTCCCTCCCTTCAAACGCCTCGTTGTACTTTTGGCTGAGGAAATCAGAAGAGGGCTGCCCTTTGAACTGCTTGCGCGCAAAAATATCCAGTTTTTGCAGGGTATACCCGGAGCCGAGCAGCTTGACGATGTTCGAAAACACGTAATGGAAGTCCGTGTAAGCATCCACATCGGCGGCGTACTGGAGCACCGGGTTGGTGATCCGTATGATGACGGAGTGGTCGCCTGCCTCATGGTAGAGAACATCATGCACATGACGGTCAACGCCAATATATGGCAAGGTAAATTTCTTGTTCTTCATGCGTTGGGGTGGATGGTGTGGCCGGTAAGGGCTAACGTCTGCGGTTCAGCCGGTTGGGGATGATGTACACTCCGGCAGATCTGGTCTTTGCATGCAGGCCTTTCTTCTGTCGGCTGTTCGTGTAGAGCAGTCCGGCGAAAGAAACGGCAAGCAGGGCGACAAACCCAGCGAGGAAGTTTACGGCAACGGTCAGGATTACAGCAGAGAGGAAACCTCCCAGCACACTTCCCATTGCCCAGTAGATATAGCGGCCTTTGAAGGATTTGAAGACAAGAGGCTGTTGCAGCCCCTTGTAAACATTGTATCCTGTGTTGTGCCTCTCGGAGGTCATGGCACTATACGCCGAAGAACGCCTTCACCACCACGCCCACCAGCATCAGGAACACGCAGGAGCCAAGCCAGCCCATCAGGGATTTCTGCACGTCCTGGTCGCCGGTGTTCCACTTGATGAACACGCGCACGCCGCCTACAAGGCCCACGATCGCGCCGATGACGATGATAAGGGTTCCAATCGGGTCAACGTAGGTGGTAAGCTCTGAGGAAGCCGCGTCTATTCCTGACACGCCCTGCGCCATACCCTGCTGCACTGCAGAAAGCAGTGCCAATGCCATGAAAGAAAGTCTCTTTTTCATAAAGCTGTTAAAATGAATTGTGTTGATTTAAAATATTGACTTGGAATATGATTTAGCGTCCTTCAGGAAGTCCTCCAAGGGAATCCCCTGCCCTTCCACTCTCAAAGCGGGCTCAGCCGCTACCTTTCTCTCTGCCGGATAAACTGCCGCCGGCTCTTCCTCCGGTTCGGCAGCGACCTCCTCAGGACCCTCCTCCTCGCCCATCAGCTCCCGCATGTTGTAGTGCACACCGCTCTGTGCAGGTGCCTTCTGTTTGCGTGAGAAGAATAGGTCGTAGAGGAAGTTTAGCACATAGTAAATGGCGTACGCTCCTATCACTACCCCGAAAAATGTACTCCATGCCATGGGTTTTTATTTTAAAGTAACACGTTGCTTTATGCGAGTATCAAAATATACGATTCAAGCATACATCAGTTTATTCTAATAGCTTATTGCTTCTTTTATCAATCAGTTCCTGCATAAGGTCCTTGTGCTTCTGAAAGAACTCGCGCAGCAGGCAACTCACCAGCAGGTTAGACCGGATTTTAAATTTCTTCCGGATCAGGTCCAGTACTTCAGCCGTTTCCTCATCGATGTAAACGGCGTTTCTTCCAAAGTCCAGCTCTTCCCGCGCAGCCTCTAATACCTTGAGTAAATGCGGGAAACCGCCCAACTCAAGCGTCCTGTCTATGTCCGGCACCTCCCGTTTGCCTGCAACCTTCATTTTGCCAGGCTCAGGACGCGCAGCACGTTCCTCCTTCACAGGCGGCAGTCCACGAACTGGCTCTACTGCTGCTGAAGGCGCATTTTCAGCCCCCATTTTGGCTTTTATGCTACTTAATAGTGAATTGTTCTTATTCATTGGTGGGTGCAATGTATACTACAATAGATTAAAGTCAAAAATAATATTCTTAAAAAGATTAAAAAGTTTTTAAGCAGTAAAAGAAAAACCCCTCAGAATAACATCCTGAGGGGTTTAAAGCCTGAGTATATGGTGTTTAGCTAATATATCTGTTGTATATGAAGTCAAAGGATTCCTGCACCACTTCCCGGGCTTCCGAACTGATGGACACCGTGTCAATGCGCTGCAGGGCCACCCGTTCTGCTATCTCCGGCGCGATTTCCCCGAAGGCTGCCATCGCTTCCCGGACCTTCTCCTTTGTCTCGTATTTGATAGCCTTGTTGAGTCTGGTAGGCAGGAAAACAATCTTGTTATCAGCATTCAGGTGCCGCGCTACCCTGGCAAACACGTGGGAGGATTCGAATACGGAACGCTCATAGGCGATCGGGCATATGATCAGGTCTGCGTCTTTGATAACAGAGAGGATCGTGTCATCGTCCAGCCTTCCCGGCATATCAATAATTACCTGCGTTTCGCCTTTCAGGGCTTCAAGGTCTGCGGCATACTTGGGGTAATCCTCCAGGTCAAGCTTGAGCACCTCGTAAAGCGGCTCGTTCTCGTACAGTTCCCGGTCCCTCTCCCACTTGGAGTATACCGTTTCCTGCTGGTCCATGTCGAAGATCACCACGCTCTCATTTTTCTCGAGCGCAAGGTAGTTGGCCAGCAGCACGCAGGTAGTGGACTTGCCTACCCCGCCTTTTTGATTAGCGATTACAATTTTCATATCATTTGTTTAGCGTTTCATCCTTCGTTTGTTCTTCCTGTCCTGCTGCGGCTCACGTGAGCCTTCCTGAGCCAATTGGGCCAGCATGGTGAGCATATCTCCTACGCCCCCACTGGAGTACGCTGCCTGCTGTGTGGCTGCCCTGCTGCGCGCTTCATCAAGTGACACCACGCCTGCCGCAGAGTAGTCAAGCTGGCGGCTGGTGAGTTCGTTCACAGGGTATATGGCCTTCTCCCTTTTGTCGATCAGGTAATGCTTGTTGTCCAGTTTGGCGATGCTCCACCCGTTGCTTTCCAGAACGTCGGGTAGCTGCCTGCCGTTGGCCAGCATACTGTTCAACCTTCCTGACGCGTACTCCCGGGCATCCTCATTCACCGGCCCGTTTATAGCAAGGCTATGGGGCTTTAGGTAGAATACCTGGCTAAGTATGCGCGCATCGGCTGCACTGGTGATAGCAAAGCTACGGGCCTGCTTAAGGCGCTCTTTCTGATACAGCCCTTTCATCACCATCTCATCCACCTGCAGACTTGGCTCAGCCTCTCCTTTTAGCTTCACCTCCCCGCGCTTGTTTACCGAGAAGCCTACCGCTTTCAGCTGGCTCTTAAACTCACTGAAGGTAATGTCCGTGTCCTTCGCCACCGCACCGATGATCCCCTGTGCAGAGGCTATTCTTTCCGGTCTGCTGACAGCTGTCATCAGCTCGCTTAGCTTCATCACCTGGGAGCCTTTGAGCACCTGCTTTTGCGCGTGGTCAATGATAGAGTAACCGTAAGGCTCCTGCTCTCCCTTTGCTTTGTGAAAGACGATCTCTACGCCGAACTTTGATTTCATGAACTCCTGGAAAGCTTTAGGCGCAAGCCCCGGCTTGTACTTTGTGAACAGGCTGTGAAGCTGCCTTATGCGCTCGTCAGGTGCCGTGTACTGCGCTATCTTTTGGCCGACGGTATCTTTATCCATCGAGCTAACCAGGCTGCCGTACTTGACGAAATCATACGTGCTGCCCTTCTCCCCTACCTTCACCCCGTTTGCCTCCAACAGCATCTTGAACTGCGCCGGTGTGGAGAAGCTATAGCCCATTGCCTTACTGACGTGCGCTTTTATTTCCTCGCCAACGTCCTGCAGCAGGATCTCTTTGATAGCCTTCTGTGATCGGGTTCGCTCAAAGGAGTCATCGATCTTTCTGCCTTCTTCATTGACGCGCGAAGAGACGATGTGCACGTGGTTGTTGGCCGTGTCTGAGTGGAAGTAGATCAGGTACGGGTTCTCTTGATAGCCCATCTTCTCCAGGTACTGTTCAGCAATGAACTTCAGCTCCTGCGCGTCCTTCTCCCTGCCCTCACACGATAGCACCGCATGAAACTGCGGATGCTTCACAGTTTGCACATGATCCTCGGATGTGGACCATGACTGAAAGTAACCTTTATAGTCAGTGTCCCCGATCCCGGAGCGGCCGGTCTGGAGCATGCCGAAGTTCTCTTCTGCCAGCAGCACGGCGGTGCCTTTCTTTACTTTGTCTTCATTGTAGTTCACCCCGGCAAACGAGCCGGAAGAGGAGAGTATCTTCACTATCATACACTGCCAAAAGTATAGCTTTCTACTTACACACAATCCGCATTACGCAATGCGCATTGCGGATTAAGGATTGCGCATTGTGCATTGCGTATTCCGCATTGCGGACCGTTAGCGGGTAACACGCAGGAAGGCCCTGATGGCTTTGACATAGGCATCCTCCACTTTCAGGAACTCCTCAAAGTGCTGGTTGTACTCCGCGATCACCTTCCCCTCCACCATGTTGTTCTTCTCCAGGTAGTGGGCGTAGCGGGCAATCTGATTGATGTTGTTGCCTATTCTTTTGAGCTCAGTCCCTGTTTTATCGATAGCCCGGAACAAGGGTTTCGGATTGAAGGCAGGCGCGTCATCAGCAGAGAATAGCTTCCTGCGCACATAGATGCTCACGTCCTTATAGCCCTGCTCTGCCGTCTGTTTCTTCAGGTCGTTGTGCTCCTGCTTTGTAAGCCTGACCTGGAGCACACTGTCCCGTTTCTCGTCGGATCCAAGCAGTGGCCTGCCGCCTCTGTAGCTCCAGTCTCTTTCGTCCTGTTCGTTTTCCATTTGGTATTTCTTTAAGATAATGAGTCGCGAATTATCTGCACCGAGCTTCCACTACGTGGGGAGCAAGGCAAGAGGTTTCTGTATATACATAAACACATCTTGCAATGTAAAACCCGAACGTATAAAATCATAGAAATGACAGCCATATTTTATGCCATATCCAGTTAGGGAGAACACCGAAGTTAACAAGTCAGGTTCTGTAATATTTCCAAGGAAATGATAATCTGAACAAAAGGGAAAGAAGAGCCAGGATAAAAAATCACAGCTTGAGATGAATAATTTTTTGGCGGCGAAGGGGAAGTGTAGCACTGGTACTCACTGAAATACATTTAAACTTTTATGCTTGAAATCTTACGTTTGCCACACCTGCCAGCTACTTATAAAAGAAGCTCACGAAGATGGCGAAACTTTCTAAAAGCACTGAGGGGCGGAACCTATCGTGCTGTTTGAAGGAATCAAAAGAGAGTCGATACAGTGGGTTGGAAACTTTTCACGAAGGTTGAAGTCCTGGCTTGAGGGTCGTGATGAGCGTTGAGCTATCTATAAGGAACGGTAGTGTAGTTGTATACCTCGGTTCCGGTGGCCTTGCGGATAGGACGATAATTTTAAAAGACGATTACTACCGGCACATGATAGGGCCTCTTCTGTTCATTCAGTTCAAATGCGCATTGCGGATTATGTATTGCGCAATGTGCATTGCGCATTGCGCATAAGGTTTCGCCTTTCCCACCACTTCTTTTTTAAATCTTCCTTCCCTTATAGATTCTTTTGAGGGAAAGCGAAACCAAAGTGAAGCCTTTCCCCTATCAAATAATCTCAATAGATTATTTCAATGAATATCAGTCGTTTCAAGCTACTCCGTAAAGCGTTGAGGCTCAGTTCAATATTTTATGATTACTCTGTTTACTATTGCACCCAGGTACGTAGTCACTGCACTCAGGTACGTAAAGTAGGTCCTTTTTCTGCACTCAGGTACGTAACCGCTGCACTCAGGTACGTAGTTGCAGAACCACTTAAGCCTGCAATGGGTTGAAAGGATTTTGCACTCAGGTACGTAAAGTATGTTACTTTAACCCCCAAGGTTTGCGCCTTTGGGCCATTGCACTCAGGTACGTAAATAATGACAAGAGCTTTCTGCACTCAGGTACGTAAAAAGTGACTATTCCCAGTCCTTATTCAGAGTGAATACGATCTTCGGTCCGTTCTGCCCCTGCTTGATTTCAAAGCTCTGCAGCAGGCCCAGCGCTTTCATAGTTTCAATGGCCTTGTCGGTGTACTGCTTTACCTTAGTCTTACGGCTCTCCTTCATCCACTTGTCGTTGAGCATCCAGTACAGCTTGTCTACTCCTATTTCGCAAGTGTATCGCTTATAGCTGTGCTCACGCAGGAGGTAATCCCGCAGCCTTAAAGTCGTTTCTGACAGGTTGTGAGATCCGTAGGCAAGGATGGTTCTTCTCAGCAGGTCGCTCGGGTAAAGAATGTACTTGCTATCGATCTGATGCTTAAAGATAGGGTTGAGCATGATGATGGTGTCCTGCTTGTCGCTGACCTCTTCACCGGTGGCGTCGTACTCCGTCTCACTGAACTGCAGGATCTGAATTAGGCTGTGGAATCCTTCAATCTTCCTTTCAGTCCTGCCCCCCCCGGCTTTAAAGATAGTTTCCTTATAACTTAGGAGGAACTTCTTCTGCTCCAGCTCACGCAGGATAGCCTTCACGTTATCAATATCCTTTCCGCCAACATACTCCCCCCCTTTATACTCCTTGGTGAGTTCATAAACGGTGAAGCCGATGATCGGGGCTTTTTCCTTCGTCCCGCCGTAGCGCACCATCCTGTGGGCCAGGTTCCCTGTGAAGTAGTCCTCGCTTTCGGTATCCGACGTCTGGCTTTTTTCATGAAGCAGCTTTGTCAGGCAATCGATGATCTTCTGTTCAGAGGGGTTCAGTTTGATGCCCTCCACTACCGCGCTTCGCTCTATACCCTCCACTTCTATGGAGCGCCTGGTCTCCGGGTCCAGCAGATCGAAAAGAAGCGGCAGCTGCTCTCCCTTCCCTTTTGGGGAGGCGTGCTTGAGCATCTGGTCAGTAAGGTGGCCGGACCTTTTGTACTTGCTGGTTTTGGGGGCGCGTACCTCCGGCAACCCCTCCTGTGGGGTATTAACGATGTCTAACTCATTAGCTGAGCCTAAGCCCGGTAAGCCATTGTTCGGTTGCTCATTCTCTTTATTCTTACTCATAACCGACTACGTTCCTCTTGAAATGGTGATAAGCTGTCATGTCCATTTGAATCTCAGACGGATCGGGGTAGATGCTAAATAGGTGCTCCCGTTCCATTTCTCTCCTCTTGCTCCCCTGCCTCGTGGGGACCTTCTTCTGCTGAGTGCTGTATTTGGACCAAAGGGCTTTGTCTGTCTGCACGTCTTTCATCACATCCTTCACCTTGTCCTGGTAAGTTTTCACTTTGAAATCCCGCTCCTCCATATAGTCCAGCAGCGCCTGAGCATAGCCCAGGGTGCGGCTCAGTTCCTTTTCAGCCTCACGTCTTACGCCAGCTATTGCCTTCAACAGAGAGGCGGTATCGGGTTTTTGAGAAGACTCAGCGCTCACCTCTACATAACCCTCCTGATCAATTTTAAGGTCAGCCAGCAGGAAGCTAGAATATGAAGCTGCCTTTTGAGCTATTCTTGTTCGTTCGGCTTTGTCCCTCGTCTCGTGGAGGATGAAGTTGGCAAGCTCCTCGGCCCGTTGGTATGCCTCCCACATCAGCGCGTATCCCCTTAAGTCGGATATATGCATCCTGTAGAGCACACGGCTCTGGTTAAGCACGTAAAGACCCGTGGTGACGGTCTGGTCAATCTTCCGGAACTGGTTGTACAGGCGCCGCTCCTGCGGCCTCTCAACGCTGCTGAGCAGTGCGTGGAAGTCCTCTTCGGAAAGAATAGGCTCTGATCCTGACTTCCTCCTGGCCACGTCCTCTGTGAGGAGCAAAACTTTCTCTTTCGCCGTTCCAGAACTGATTGTTTTCGTAATATCCTTCTTGTTCATGTAAGCGCTTTAATTTGCGTGCAGTGTCTTGCGTCTCTCATGGTATGCCTCAAAAGCATCAATAACGACTGAGTATGGCGCGTTGAGATCATTAGCAATGCTTCTCAGGTGGGGGCTAACTTTGTCGTAGCTCCTGAACGATATCACGTATCCTTCTCCTATGGCCCAAAGAATCATGGTTTGCTTATTGGCTTCCTCCCCTGAGGATCCCGTCCAGGATGGAGCTAACCCGAATCCGGCAGGCTCTACCTGCTGAAGATCAGATAAGACGGCACCGTCCTCTATGGCTTTCCGAAGGGCTCTGAGGTACTTAGACTCCCTGCCGTGCGTTACAACTGATGCCAGGGCCTCCCTGTCCTCTATTTCGGTAATACCGGACAAGTGGTCAATGCTTTCTATCTTACTTCCCTGCTGCGCCTCTATCGCGTCAAGGAAAGCCTCTAGCGTCCACAACTCCTGCCTGCTTACGGCAGAGTCATAGACGGTTTGCCACGTCTGCCCCTGGGAAAGCAGTGCTTCTATTTCCTGTCTTACCTGTACATACCTCAGGTATTCCTTTTCAATCAGGTCAAACTCAGTGGTGTCTCTCAAATAGCCCATCACCTTGTCTACTGGCAGGCCTTTCCCTTTAAAAAGCTGAAGTGTTGGCTCAAAGGTTTTTTCTAAGGAAGGGGCATCAGCAACACGCTCGATGCGGAAGTGTTTCTTACTCATTTTCTACCCCCAAAAAATCCTTTATGGCTTTCTCCGTGATCAGGATAGGGCGGCCGATCCGCTTCCCCTTGAGTTTGCCGTCCCTTACATAGGAGCGAACCGTCTGGGGGGTGAGATGAAGCGCGTCAGCTGTCTCAGTCACGGTGTAGAACTTGATGTTTTCTATAACTGTTGGCATAGCTCTATTTCTTTGGTACTGGTTTTATTTCTCCCGCCTTCTTCTCGTACTTCTCCACGTACTCCTGCAGGGCGGTGCCGATTACGTCTTTAATGAGCACCCTGTCCCAATAGGCAATCGCTTTGCACTTTTCGAGAAGGTCCTCATTAACAATGAAAGTGGCGCGGGTCTCGCTCTCTTTTGTGCCTTCCTGTGAAGTTTTAGTTACCTCTTTTGTCGATGTCTTAGGCCTGCCCCTCTTAGTCGGTTCTTCATTGGATTCTCCTATCAGGGAGCTTAAACCGCCACTCATGGGCATGTTCTTCTTAAAGTCTTTTGCCATAAATTGATGTTATTGCGTTTACTTATGTTATTTAATAATATGCATAAACATAGTAAACAGTGATTACTTCTTATTTAGGATTTCCTTGCTCAGGGCCATATAGTCTTCAGCACCGTTGCTCTTCGGGTTGTATCGGAAGATATCCTGCCCTACAGCTGGTGCCTCGGCCAGTGCGATGTTGTCCCGTATCTTTGTGTTGAATACAGCACCGTTAAAGTGCTCGTTGATGGTTTCAAACACATTCCGGTTTAAAACCTTTCGGCCGTCGAACTGCGTGATGAACACGCCGCCTATCTTTAGGTTCTTATTGAGCCTCTTCTGAATTTTCTCTATTACTTCCAGTAGCTTTGAAAGCCCTTGCATCGCCAGAAACTGTGCCTGCAGCGGGAGTATTACTTCATCGGATGCAGTAAAAGCATTCAGCGTGAGGAGGCCCAAAGAAGGGGGACTGTCAATAAGGATGTAATCGTACTTATCACGCAGCGGATCAATAAGCTCTTTCAGAATATACTCTCTGCCAGCTTCTCCACTTAGCTCGATTTCAGCTCCTGAGAGGTCCAGCGTTGAAGGCACCACATCCAGCCCTTTTACTATCTCCACAGGTGTTAGAGGATAAGCGCCTCTGATAGACCCGTAGATGGTCTTCTCTGGCTCTATGACGCCTAGACTCTGGCTAAGGTTAGCCTGAGGATCCAGGTCAATTAACAGGATTCTCTTTTTTTGTTGGTTCAGGGCTGCCCCGATATTAACCGTTGAGGTCGTTTTCCCGACACCTCCTTTGTGGTTACTAATAGTAATGACTTTACCCATGTTTTTATGTTTACTAATATTATTTTGTTTATTAAGATTATCAAGGTTACATAGTATACACTTCTGAATAGGAGGCATGGGAGTTGCTGATTTTCCCGCTGTTGCCATGGAAGGACCATAAGTCTTCCGTACCGACCTCTCCCCCCCTGTTCTTTAGAACAGTCGTGTAGATAGTGTCTCTGCTGTCGCAGCCCTTGCTGTTTATTTCCCTAAGCTCAGCATCCGTTGCGATGGGCTTGAAGTTGTTGTTCCAGAACCCGACGATCAGGTTGGCCACGCGTTCAATGTCTCCGGCCTCGCTGATCTTGGTTGGGTGGATCTTCAGCTGGCTTGTCACCTCGCGGTTAAACTGTGCACCGAGTATAATAGGCAGCCCGGTTTCCACGGAGAGGTCCTTCAGGTCAAGGCAGATCTGCTTTAGCTCTTCCTGCCGTGAAGGGAACTTGAAGCCTGTTCCCTTTCTGAGCAGCTGCATGTAGTCGATGAACACGCCTCCTATATTTGTTGTCTTGTGAAGGTAGGTGATGGCCTGTAGGAGTGTGTCGGAGTCATACCCGGAGTAGTGGACGTTTAGCCTTCTTGGGGTCACCAGCTCGTTAAAGAACCGCTGCCGGGCACTGTGGAATAAAGAGGCGTTACCAGGTGTGAAGTACCGTTCATCGCCGGATGTGTAGAAATCCTTTATTCTCTTCCGGTTATTATCTGCGACAGGTCTGCCGATGTAAGTGTTTAGTGCATTTATAAGGATGCTGTCTGCGTCCTCCTCATAGCTGAAAATATGGAACTCCTTGTTTGGGTAGGCCTCCACAACATTCAGTGCAACGTTCACCAGCACAGTGGTCTTACCGTGTGAGGTAGGGGCAGCGAATATACTGATGGCCCCGGAAGGCAGGAGCAGGTCCTCGCCGCCTATACTGTAGCCCGTTGCAAGGCTATCGGGCTTGCTGCGCTGCCTTTGGGTAATATCCGCTTCCTTTACAGGCAAAAGCAAGCTGCTGAACTCTACTTCACGGCCTTTAGCTTTTATTTCAGTGCTGCGCCTGGAAAGCAGATCGAGTGCTTTGTTTACGTCTCCTTTCCCCTGCAGGCCCTTGACATCCTCTAGCAGTTTTTTGAATTCCTGTTCTTGCTTAGCCCTATCTTCTTTGTACTGGAGGCGGTCCACCGTTGCGGCCATGCTCTCGGTGGTAATACCGTAGTGACTGATGCCCCCGTGCGTGATGAAAAGACGGATATAGATGTCGCGTTCTACAGGCCGTTTTATCTTCACAGCCGCCGCTACCACCTCATCCAGTAAGTTGTCAATGTCTTTAGCCTCCAACGTGCCTTTCTCTTCCTCTACGGCCCCGTATTTTGCCATAATAGACTGTAGCCGGTATTCATAGGAAGGGGAGGCGCTGCGTATCACCTCCCGGAGCGCCTCTACTCCAGCTTCTTTCAGCAGCCGGTCTGGGTCTGTCTTGCCGTTGCCCAGATCCGGCAGAGTGGCAACGTACACTTTGAGCGCTTCCTCTTGATCCAGGACATCCAGCGCCCGCATGATCTTCCTTGCTATTTCATCCTGCTTCTTTGCGTCCTCCTCATAATCAAAGCAGAGCGTGATAGCGCGTGCACCCTTGCGCTTAGCATCCTGCACCTGCTCAGGGTTGATAGATGAACCGCCCGTGGCCACCACATTGTCTATCGTCTTCACTGTGGCATGGAGGCTGTCGAGTTCTCCCTCTACGACAACAAGGTCTTTATCACCCTTGAGTGAAGAAATGTTGAAGAAGCCTCCGAGCTTATCCAGCCCGGGGTTGTTGAGGTACTTGGGTTTTACCTGCTCGTCAAGTGCCCGGAACTTGAAGCCCTTGATGGAGCCGCCGCTGCGGTAGGGGAGAGTGAGTTGGTGGGTGGTGCCGATTCTGGTCTCAGGTCTGATGCTAGCCTGCATGACACCGAAAGCATCCTCAATGTCCGAGAGCTGGTGTTTTTTATCGCCTTGCAGGTGGTTGTACAGCTTCTGCAGGGAGGGAATGTAGCCTAGCTCCATTTGCTTTACTTCATCAGCCGTATAGCCTCGTTTATCCAGGTATTCTCTGTAGCGAACGGCAGCGGGGGAGTTCACCAGGCAAAAAGCGAAGTAGCTGTTGGCATCCTCTAAAACAGCAGCCCTCTGACGGTACTTTTTGAAGGCATCTTCGTCATATTCGTTCCCGCCCGGCATCTCTATTCCCGCAACACTGGCAAGCTTCCGGAGTGCTTCTACAAGCGTTGAATTGTCGCGTTTGATTACATAATCCACGAGTGTAAGGCTGTCGCCTCCGTGTTCCATTATCCTGCCGGGTACCTTTTTGCTGATAACGGTTTTATCTTTCCTGTCCCGATGCGGTTCACCAAACAGGTAGGCCTGGCTTCTCCAGCCGTATCTGTACTGCTCAAACCGATGTTCCGGAAAGGCAAGGCTTACGTGATCGTACAGGGAAGGATAAAGTTCATCGTTTATCCAGGAGGTAACATCACTCATATGATTAGGATTACTTTGATTACTGTGTTTACTTAGTAATAACAGAAATGTACTTTTCGCCCTTTTGTCCGAGCAGCATGAAGCGGTAGGCCATCAGGCCGTATGATACTCCAAAATCACTACAGAGCCTGTCGTAGGCTTTATTGTCGGACAGGTCTAATGTTTTTAGCCTTTCAAGCAGTATTTCCTCTGGTATCAGCAGGAAGGCGGCAAAGGAATTCGCCTCACTTTCCTGCTGTCTGTCTTCGTCTTGGTTATCCATGGGTAGAGGAATTTGTACAGGCTTTTATTTTACTGTTTACTGTAGTATATCCGTAAATATAGACGAATAATATATACTTCCAAAAGAATCGATATTGTTTATATTACTGTTGTTATTAAGATTACTATTATTACCTATGTTACTAAATAAACAGTAAACAACTTTATCCCTTGCTGCACCTTCCTTGAATATTTTAAGTATAACATAAAATAGTTAAATTGTAAGTAAACAGTAAATAGTGGCTGCCATGAAGAAGCGAATCAGATCAACGCCATATTTATTATTTCTGCTTGTCATTCTAACAATGTTGGGTGTAACGGCATGTAGGAATAGCGACTCTCCCTCCGCAACTGAAGCTATTCAGGAAACTGGTGTTAGAGAACTACCGGATGGCCAACAGGTTACCAAAGAAGGTTCAAGCATAGTAGCTACACAGGATACTACTGCTCATGAAACTGCTGATAAGGAAATCCAAAACGACGCATGGGGCTTTTTAACTGATACTACTGATTCAGATAATGATGGTGTACTAAACTTTAAGGATTTATGTCCAGAGGACGCTGGTGGTGGTAAGTACGGATGCCCGGATACTGACGGGGACGGATTGATAGACATTTGGGATGTTTGTCCTATCGTTGCAGGGCTGTCTGAGAGGGAGGGGTGCCCAGAACCTGATGAAGAGACAAAACGACTGATTGAGGAGAAAGTACGGATAGAGTTTGAGCAGGATCTACTACAAGAGCCTTACAAGATTCTATTAGATAGTTTAGCAGTAGAGATGATTCATTCCTCTGATTTTGGACTAATTATCCAAGGCGGAGCAGAACAAGTAGATTCGGTAGTCTATAATCTTGCTCTGTCTAATGCAAGAGCACAGAAAGTGAAAGATTACCTTGTTCAGCAAGGAGTTGATGATAGTCTTATAACTATATATGGAACCCCTCAATATATCGAGAGAGAGCTGGTTTATGGTAACACAAAATACAATAAGTATGATGGCCCCATGAAAAGAAGAGTTTCCTTCTATTTCTGGAATAATACCTTGGATCCGGTAGATGAATACTACGGCGGGTTAACTGAAGAAGAGCTTAGTTTTGGGTTTGGTGAAGAAGATGCTTGGGGTGAAGGTTTGGGTTTTGGCGATGATACAGACAGTAACGTAGATATTAGCATTGAAGAGGAGATAAGTGTACCTCCATCTAAGCAAGAGCCAAATATTTACAAAATTGAGAAGGGAAACTTAGCTCATTTTGTTCCCAGCCCTATGAAAGTGGATTCAACTGTGTTGGTGTCGTTGGTGATATCAAAAGGCCTGCCGGTTGACAAATTAATAAAGAGTTTAACAAACACCACCACATTTAAGGTTAACCCAGACACCTCAAGGTTAATCGTAAAAAAAGGAATCGAAGTTTCAAGGCAGATGAAAGCAAGATTTTTCGCAGTCGATGGGGCTGCTTTCCGCATCAAGCTACAATCAGAGGAGATTCAACAGGTAGAATTGGGACATGCTGCTGAGACAAAATGGGTTTGGTCTGTTACACCCTTAAAGGCTGGCAAGCATAATCTGATAATGAAGGCTTCCATTATGTTTTATGATTTCGGAGAAAAGGTGTGGCGTGAATTTGATGTCTATGATGGAGTAGTACCTGTTGTAGCAGTTGAGGGCACTAATATGGTTGCTGGAATAGATAACTTGAAACTTGCTCCAGGATCAAATGCGACAACGATTACAGAGCCGGAGAAAGAACCTTCAAAGTGGAAGAAGTTTAGTGTCTTTATGAAAGACAACTGGGAATGGATAGCTGGAGTTTTAGCGATGATAGGAGGGGCTGCCACTTGGACTTATAGTACCTTTTTTAAGCAGAAAGAACCAGCTCCGGAAGTGAATCAGCCGAGAGTTAGAAGGAGAAAAGTGATATAATATGTTACTATAGTTACTAAGTAAACATTATAATACCGTATTACTTAATAATACCTGTTTCTGTTGTTTATTAAGCTTTTTAGGGAATCAGTAAAAAAAACACAAAAGGGAGGAAGAGTAGGAAAGGGGCCACTGTAGGGGGATTGCAATATGTAGCGGGGTATTGCTTACTATTGCAGGATAACCAAATAATAAGCTATATGACAGCCGCAGACATTAAAGTAGGTGACGCTGTTCACGCCAAAAAAGCCCGCCAGCGGATGATGAGAGTAGTCGAAGTTCTACCAGGACCAGAAATAAATTGTCGCATGCCAGACGGGCGGGAAGTAGCCTTTGACCCTGAAGACCTGGAGAGGGCAGGGGCGTAGATCAACTGCGGACCCTTATGATGTCCTCCAGTCGGGTAGTGAAGCAGGGGGATACATTCTCCTGCTTCAGCGCCCACTCTTCTTTTATGCCCTGCACACCGTAGCGCACGCTCTTATGGCCGAACCTGTCCCTCAGGCTGTCGAGCGCCCTCATCAGCTTCATGTCCCGGTCAATGTTGGGGCTGCACAATAGATTAAGCTGCACCTGGTTATCAGGAACGATATCCTGCAGGATGATGCCCGCCTTCTTATAGCGGTAGCCTTCCCGGTAGATGCTTTGCAAGGCTCCTGTAGCGTAGCGTAGCAGCTCCAGTTCGCTGGAAGTGGGGCAGTCGAGCTTTATAGTTCTGCTGTTGAAGTAGCACTGGCCAGGATCATTAAAACGGCTCGTCTGCAGGAACACCGTCAGCACACCGGCACAGCTCTTCTGTGACCGGAGCTTTGAGGCACAGCGGACGGTGTGGGTGGCCAGTGCGCCTCTTATGTCTCCCAGCTCAGTGAGCGTCTTGCCGAAGCTACGGGAGGTGCAGATGTTCTGCTTGGCAGCAGGGACCATCTCCAGGTCTATGCAGGACATGCCCCTCAGTTCGCGCACTGTCCGCAGCCCTACTACCGTAAGATGCTTTCTGGCGAAGGCATCCGTCACGTTTCGCAGGTGCCATGCCGTGGTGATCCCGAACGCTGCCAGTTTGCGGGTGTACCTCGGCCCTATGCCCCACACGTCGGCTACTTCTGTGCGCTTGAGTGCCTCTTCTATGTGCCGCTCGTCCGTGAGCACCAGAACTCCGTTCGCCTTCGCAGACTTTTTGGAGATCCTGTTCGCAACTTTGGCCAGCGTTTTAGACGGTGCCACGCCAACAGCTACCGGAATACCCGTCCACCGCTTGACAGTTTCTTTGATGGTTCTGGCGTACTCGTTTAGATCCACATTGTAGAAGTCGCCCAGGTCAAGGAAGCTTTCATCGATAGAGTATATTTCGAGGTTAGGGGTGAAGCGAGAGAGCGTTTCGACCACGCGCCGGGACATGTCCCCATACAACTCATAGTTGCTGCTCAGCACCTTTATATCGTGCCTCCTGACGAGGTCTTTTATTTCGAAGGCAGGAACGCCCATCTTTATACCCAATGCCTTTGCTTCGTTACTTCGGGCAATCACAGCCCCGTCGTTGTTGGAGAGCACAACAACCGGCCTTCCCTCCAGCTCAGGGTTGAAGACGCGCTCACAGGAGGCGTAGAAGTTGTTGCCGTCTACTATAGCGAAGAGTGAAGTCATATAGCCTGCTTTTACGAGCAATATTAGCAAATCTATATCTAAAACTAATATAGTTAGCAACACAAGCTGTAACAAGGTGAAACAGAGGCTATTTATTTAGTTGACATTTTGTCAACCACCATGTATCTTTGCCGTATACATCAACACACACCGCGAGATGAATGTAATGAGCCTGAAAAAGCTTCGGGAGTTTTATGAAGCACACGCAGACTCGGAAGCAGCTCTTACTACCTGGTACAAAGTAGCCGTAAGGGCAGAATGGAAAGACCTGAACGCCCTGAAAAAGGATTTCCCTAGCGCTGACTTGATAGCCGACAGCAAAGTAGTCTTCAACATCAAGGGCAACCATTACAGAATAGTGGCGCGGGTGTCCTTCCAGTACAAGAGCATGATGATCAAGTTCGTCGGCACCCATGCGGAGTATGACAAGTGGACGAAAGAAAACCGCTAAGGAAGACAGTAGTTTTAAGCCTTATGAATAGCTAAAGCAATGGAGATAAGAATTATAGAGAATGAGGAGCAGTACGAAGTTTACCTTGCCCGCGTGGAGGATTTGTTTGATGCACCGGAGGGCAGTGCAGAAGCAGAGGAGCTAAAACTGCTAACCTTGCTCATCAATAAGTATGAGCAGGAGAACTACCCTATCAGCTCTCCTGACCCGATAGAATTCATAAAACTCAGAATGGAGGACCTGGGGCTGATGGATAAGGACCTTGTCCCTTACATCGGCGATAAGGCGATTGTGTCAAAGGTGCTGAACCGTAAGCGCAAGCTCTCCATTGACATGATCAGAAACCTCCACAAGGCCTTCGGTTTCCCCCTGGAAGTCTTAGTGCAGGACTATGAAGTAACCAGTGAAAGAAAGGGATCGCCTAATAGTACTCGGGCACATACAAAGCGCAGGGTCGACAGAGGAAGCAAATCCTATCGTGGTGCACAGAGGCTCTCTGATCTCACCAGGTAAATGAAGTATGCCCAGTAATAATAGTAAACACGATAAACACGATAAACATAGTAAACCCAATAAGCAGTAACCATCAGAACCACTCCTTACAGGGTGGTTTATTTTTTAGCTATACTTGTGTATGACAACCCTAACATAAGGCTACTTATAGTGCTAAGCGACTTATTTGGGATTAACCTGCCCAGCGGCCTGAAGACTGCATGAAGCCTTTTGATGAGCTAACACACCGGCAGCAGCTTATCCGGAAGAACCTTGCCCGCTTTTTTATTCATGGATGTTTTGCCCTCGTCCTGGTCTGGAGCGTGTTTCGGATGGTGGAGAAGCAGGAGCAGGCGAACGCCTCACATCAACGTGTTGAAGACACGATGATGGACTTCTACTTGAAGACGAGGGACCAGACAGACACTTTAGGCATGGCCGCATATATGAAACAACACCTCTACACTGCGGAATACCAGCTATGGCTGCGAATGGGTGAATAAAGCCACAAGGCGGGAGGAACATATGCGTGTCCTGGTTCCTGGTGGGGGAGGAGTACCAGGAGTATTTAAGACATTAACTTTCTTTCCTTTCCCTTTTGTAGTAAATGTAGATTACTCGTTAATACAGTATTACTACGTTTACTAAGTATCCATGGTAATATCATGTTAACCAGTAACACCAGGTTAATTAGTAATACAATGTTCACCTTTACTTTTCCTTAAGCTGTGCTCCATACACGCTTTGCCGTGGAGAAGAAAGATGAAGCTGGAAGAAGAAAACAAAGTAGCCCAGTATTATTGTGTTTACTGTGCTTACTATGTTTATTCAATAATGTACGGGTGGCGCCTGGTTTTCACGGGGTGGGGAAGCCACTTTTCCGGCAGCGGAAGAACGGAGAGCAACGCAGAGAGGAGGCTGGCGGAAGGGTGGCCAGCGTACGAAAAGTTCTCTGACAGATTAGCGTAGTCTGGCGGAGTACTGGACGGTGGGGCAAATCTTGCCGGGGAGGATTGAGTCATACTTATTTCGACTCGGTCAAGAGGACAGTGGAGGGGAGATCACCCGTATCTTCAGTATCGGCCGAGGCGCCTGCTACCGTTACCTCAGCCAGGCAGAAGGGCCTGTATTCTCTACACTGCCCTGCCGCCTCTGAAAAAGTGTAGATAAGGTATAACGCTATAATGGTGTAGAATCGGGCATAACAGTGCTGAAACTGGCCACTCTACTGCTTTTTCATCTTATTCTTCCGCATGTTTTCAGACTTGGTGAACTCCTGTATCTGTTAGATACAGTACAAAGCTGCTCCTAAACTCGCTTTCCTTTCTAAATGCTATAAAAATATTTTCTGAAGCTACCTAAGCATTTAGAAAGACGAGCTGGAGAGGTTACCTGCACTACCTCCTTCTCTCCATTATAACTAATCAGCTCATAAAAAAGGCAATAATCAGTGCCATCAAGATTACTGTATTGAAAAAATAATATATAATTATAAAAGATTTAAGGTCATTCTCAATATCTTTAATACAGCATGTCTAAGAGCATAAACAACTTCCGCACATAGTGTAGATAGAAGGAGTAGACATCATGTTAACAGTAGCTAAAAAACAATACAAATTCGAGCACATTGTTTTTGTATGAAGCAGTGTTAGGAGGGTCAAAAAAAATTATTTCAAAATAAACTTACAACTAAGGGACATCGGGCTTGTATGAAAATATTTAAAATTGAAATAGATAATTACCGATTATTAAAATGCTTTTCCATGGACTTGGAAAAGCATCTTTCCCTAGTTATTGGCAAAAACAACACTGGAAAGACTTCTATTCTTTCTGTTCTTGATAAGTTCTTGTGTCAACCCGATAAAAATAGATTCACTGTTGACGACTTTAACATTGATTTCAAGAATGAGCTCAGAACTGTAGTTTATGTAGAAGAAGCGTTAACTGAAGAAGGTTATATACGGTTAGGAATAAGGCTCAAGCTTTTTATAGAATACACAGAGGAAGACAGCTTAGCCAATATCAGTCGGTTAATGATGGATTTAGATCCAAACAATAATGTTATCGTTCTGGGTTTTGAATATACAATGGACTTTGCTGGATATTCTCAATTGAGAAAAGAGTACCGCGAGTTTGAAGCTAAAGAATACAAAAAGAAGGAGGAAAAGCAGCAACAAAACCAAGACTATAAAATCAGGACTTTACTAGACTTCTTAAAAATAAATCACACAGATTATTTTAAAATGAGCAAGTACTCTTTGGGGTATGATTCGGCTACAAAAAAAGCAAATGAGAATATATACATTGATTTGAATTTAGAAAAAATAAGTATCACTGACATAATTAACTTCAAATACATCAGTGCCAAGAGAGATGTTACTAATAAAGAAATTGATAAGACACTTTCAGGTCAAACATCACGAATATACAAGCGTACCGAGGCTAGTGATGAGCAGAACAAAGCCGTTGAAGATTTTAAAGACAAACTAAGTGAAACGGACACCCACCTGAGTGGGATTTACAAGTCTCTTTTTGATAATATAGTAAAGAAGGTTAGGGATTTTGGTGGGGTAAAAATCAATGAATCGGAGATTGAAATTATCTCTACACTTCAACATCGGGAATTACTTGAAGGGAACACTACTGTAGTTTATAAACATGATGCGGACAATCATCTACCTGAACACTACAATGGTTTAGGCTACATGAACCTTATCAGTATGATCTTTGAAATAGAGATTCTTGTACATGAGTTTGAACGGGAAAAAGAGAAAAGGCCTGCAGATATAAACTTGTTATTTATAGAAGAACCGGAGGCACATACCCATCCGCAGATGCAATATGTTTTTATTAAGAACATAAAGCGACTATTAGGTGAAGGCATCAAACGGAAAGATGGAGAGCACAGGGACTTGCAATATATCATAAGCACTCATTCAGCTTGTATTGTTGCTGATAGTGATTTTGACGATATTAAGTACTTGAAGAAGGAGAATGAATGTGGAGTGATTGCTAAGAATTTAAAGGATTTGGAGCAGGATTACGATGCTACAACAACCCAATACCAATTTCTGAAACAGTACCTGACCATTAGCCGGGCTGAAATATTCTTTGCTGACAAGGCAGTATTAATTGAAGGTGATACAGAACGCATACTTGTTCCAACCCTTATGCGGAAGGTGGATATTGAAGAATATAAAAAGCATGCAGCATCAGTCGCCCCTGATGGATACCTGCCATTGCTTTCTCAAAACATTTCTATCATTGAAGTTGGAGCATATTCTCAAATATTTGAAAAATTTATTGATTTTTTAGGTATAAAAGCATTGATCATTACAGATCTTGACGCCGTTGATGATGAAGGGAAAAAGTGCAAAGTAGCTTTAGGCGTTAATTACTCTAATGAGGCAATCAAGTCTTTTTTCAGTGATCCTTCTTTTAATAGTCTTACAGGCTTCCGTCTTACAGACAAAATTTTCAGTAAAGTTAAAGGCTCTTGGGTGAATCAGGTAGATGGAAGGCTCTGTGTTGTGTATCAAACCAAAGAGAACGGGTACAATGCTAGGAGCTTTGAGGATGCATTCATTAACATTAACAAAGACTATATAAAGAATAACAAGAACAGTTTTAGAGGACTTAAAAATAAATCACATTTTGATAATGGCCTCGGACCTTATGAGCTGGCTGAAAAGTGTATAAAGAAGAAAACACACTTTGCCTTGGACATCCTCTTCAATAGTAATGCAGATTTCAGTAACTGGGAAATTCCCTCCTACATTAAAGAAGGTTTATTATGGTTAAAGAAGGATTATTAGCATTAGAGCCAGAGGTTCAGGAAATTTTCCAGTGCATTGATAACAATCGCAACTTTTTATTAAGCGGAGGTGCAGGAAGCGGAAAAACTTTCTCTTTGGTTCATGTTATCCGTCAGGTAATTATCGAACATCCAACGGCCAAAGTAGCTTGCATGACATATACTAATGCAGCAGTTAAAGAAATTGAAGAGCGGGTAAACCATCAGAATCTGAGTGTGTCTACTATTCACGACTTCTTATGGGATAATATTAAACATTTCCAGAAGGAGTTAAAGTCTGCCATTATTACTTTAGCGAATGATGTAGAAGCTAAAATTTCTATTGATGAAGAAAGAGCCATCCCGACCGATTATTTTGATAATCTTGAAAAGGGAATCCAGTATAAAGAGTATTTGAAACTCAAAGAAGGAATTATTTCTCATGACGAGTTATTAATTATATCGCATTTCCTTTTCGAAAATCACCCAAAGCTTAGCTCTATTGTTAAAGATAAATTTCAATTTATTTTCATTGACGAGTACCAAGACACGAGCAAGCTAGTCGTTGCTATTTTCTTAGATCACTTCAAAAAAAGTCAGAAGATAAACCTTATCGGGTTTTTTGGAGATGCCATGCAATCAATTTATGATGATGGTATTGGGAACTTGGATGAATATAAGGGAAATACAGCAGGTATGGTCTGTGAGATTAAGAAAACACAGAATAGAAGAAGCCCCCTAAAAATAATTGAGTTGGCTAACCGACTAAGAACAGATGGAATAGTACAGGAGCCTTCAACTGATGAGGGTGCCCCAAACATGTTAGCTGGACAGGTAAAAGAAGGCAATATTCTGTTTATTCATTCCAGGAATGGTGATGTTGCAGCAGCGAAGCAGTACTTGACCCTAAACCACAATTGGATTTTTAGTAATGCTAAAGAAACTAAAGAGTTAAATCTTACCCATAACTTAATTGCTGATAAAGTTGGCTTCCGGACGTTGATGGATATCTATGATGGTGATCCTGTTGTTGGGTTGAAGAACGATATCTTAAATAAAATCAAGAACAGCAATAAGAAGAGTTTACCTAAAATTGTGATAAACGAAAATGATAGTTTTGATACTATTGTAGATGAATTTCAATTAAGGAATAGGCAAAGGCAACTCAAGAAGGAGGTACTGCTTCAAGATGACAAAAATGCGAAGCTTTACAATCAACTAAAAAATAAGCCCTTCTCAGAAGTTAGGAAGATCTATCTGTCTAAAGACGCCTTAGTTGACGACAAAAAGCAAAATGAAGAAGGGGATAGCAAAAAAGGGTCAAAACGTGACAGTTTAATAAAACACCTCTTTAAGATCCAAAATAATATCGTGTTATACAAAACAGGGCGATACAATGAGTTTCTTAGAGTTACTGATTATAGATACAAAATTAACCAAGTTGCAGATAAGCGAACTTTAAAAAATAATATTGAAAGTTTAGTTAATGTAGGTAATAAAACAATTGAGGAGGTAATCAATAATGCTCATGAAAAAGGAATCTGCCTAATAGATGATAAGTTAGAGAGGTTTATAGTAAAAAATGAGTACTTATATAATAGGGTAAAAGAAGTTCAGTTTGACGAATTCCAAAAATTGTATGACTACTTGGAAGGTAAAACTCCTTTCTCTACACAGCACAAAACTAAAGGAACAGAATTTAATAATGTACTTGTCGTGTTAGACAACGGGGGTTGGAATAACTACAACTTTGAAAACCTATTTTTAAACAAAGGTACAGAAAGCGTTCTCAAAAGAACACAAAAAATATTTTATGTGTGCTGTACCCGGGCAAAAGAAAATTTAGCAGTTTTCTATCATAACCCTAGTAAGCAAGTGATAGCTTCTGCAACTGAGTGGTTTGGTGCTAAAAATGTTGTAACAATTTAAAGGCATGTTTATCACTTGATTAGCACAAGTACCGATTTCTGCTTGTAACATCGGTGCCATTCTCCCTCCTGTTGTCGAAATTTATCATCTTTGTATAAAGGCCTTACAATGGGAGAACATACAACTGCAGCAGATGATGATTTATTGGGCATAGGCGATAATGCACACCTCAACGAACTGGAGGCGAAAGGAGTGTTGAGAGCAGAAGAGTATATGATAGACTTGGACTTCCCTGTTGAGATCACCACCAGCTTAATCTTGGACATTCATAGAACCGCTTTCGGAGGGGCCTACGAATGGGCTGGGAAATGGAGAAATAAGGACCTGCAGGTAGGAGCTTATATACCCCTAAGCTTCTTTGATGTTCCTCGTCTGATGTCAGAGATCGTTTATCACCTTAACTACCGACTACGAGACTTGAGTAGTACGGATGCATTGGTGAGGGAGCTGGTGCTTGGGCACACCACCGGATGAGCGCTCAGCACGCCTGATTACAGACCCGCTGGCTTACATGCACAAGAGGGCAGAGAGTTCTGTAGAGCCAAGAGAGCACCCTCTTGCCAGTGCAATAAGAGCTCTATTCAACGGACATATACAACTGTAGTATATGTGCTAGCTCTTGAGCTTTAAAATAGCACCTTGTCTTGTGCAGATGAAGTACTCATATTTACATAACGGTACACATCAGCTATGAAAAGGGCTTCTCCATAGGAAAATCCTGCTGAGCGCTCATCCGGTGGTGGATCCGCTGCACCTGCGTTGCCTGGAACAGTCCTCCCCGGCTGGCCCTGAAACCCGCCTCGTTCAGTTTCCGGGCTATCTCCTTCCAGGGCATCTCCGCTTTGCCTGTCACCTGTCCCTCGCTGCCTGTGACATCCACTTTGGTGCTGCGCAGGAACTGGATGAGGGCCGCTGCCCGCTTGTTGTTCTCATTGACCCTGGCATTGTGCTGCAGCACCCGGGTCCCTTCTGCGGAGGCGGCACCCGTCCGGAAGGCCTCTGAGGGCTTGCGCCACTCTCCCGTCTGCTTTATCTTCTCATCTAGCGCCGCTTTCGTCCGGATGCCGATCAGCTCCCGCTCCCGGTCGGCGATGGCCATGAACAGCGTGAGGGTGAACTTGTCAAGGTTCGGGATATCGCAGCTCTCCAGCCTGCCCTCCAGCTCGCGGTAGATGCTCAGCGCCTGCTCCGTGTTCCGGCTCAGGCGGTCAATCTTGGCCACGACGAGCGTCGCCTGCCTCCGCCTGCAAAGCTCCAGCGCCTCCAGCAGGCGCGGGCGGTTGGCGATCTCCTTGCCGCTTATCTTCTCGGTAAATTCCCCAATGATGTTCTTATCCGAGTAGAAGTGTCGGACGTAGGTGCGCTGCGCCTCCAGGCCCAGGCCGGACTCGCCCTGCTTCTTGGTGGAGACGCGGTAGTAGACCACGTACTGCTGCTCTTCCATCGCCTGTTTTTTTTGAGGTTTTCCTAAAGGTAGGGGTTGTTTTACATTTCTACAACGAACGTAGTAGGAATGTAAAACCCGTGGCCGCGGACGTGACAAAACGGCACTCCCCAATCCTGTTAGCAAAATATAGCCAAAGACAATATTTTTAGTATATTCAGAGCGGCGCCGGGATCTGCCGCCGGCATCAGGTACGCGAAGTTCGGTTACACTATATATAGGAGTATGGCAAAGGTTGGTTTTGTCTACGGGGCGGGGGCGCACGGCTTCCGCTTCGAGAGCCCGGGGGACACGCACTTCTCCCTCACCGTCGTGCTGGTGGAGGAGGAGCACAAAAGGGAAGTGGAGGAGGGGTTCCGCCGCATCCGGGAGCGGCACATCCTCGATGGGAAGCTGTCTCCAGTAGACGCGCATGGAATAGTACAACGCAGACAGATTTTGGAGGAGTTGAAGAAATTGAATTTTTCCTTTCATGCCCTTTTGGTGGACAAGCGCAAGCTGCACCAGAAGTCACCGCTCCAGTACAAGGGCACCTTCTACAAATTCCTCTCCGGCCTTATCTACAACAACCTTTACCGCACCGTGCCCCAGCTGGGGGTGGTGGCCAGCCCGCTGGGCTCGCCGGAGTTCATGGAAAGCTTCCGCCGCTACATTCTGGAAAACCACCAGGTGGACCTCTTCTCCCCGGCCCCCTTCGCCTTCTCCACGGAAGGGGAGGAGCCGCTGCTGCAGCTGGCTTCCTTTCTTGGCGAAAGCCTGAACTCGTTTCACGCCGGGCTCTCGGAGCTGGACCCGGAGCAGGAGCTGGCAGGTAAGTGCGTGGGGGTAAACCGCTGGCCGGAGGGATACGTGCCCTATACGGTGGACACGGAGGGCATGGCAGCGGACGCGCAGGACGAGGCCATCACGGCGGCGGCGCAGCTGCGGGCGCGGGACTACCTCCAGCGGCACGCGGGAAGCGAGGACCCGGTCATTAAAAGCCGGATGGTTTTCGTGGAGTACCTGCTCATGGTCTTCACCTACAACTACAGGACCCGCTACATCCACACCCACGAGCTGCTGCAGCACCTCAACTCCTACAGGTACGAGAACTACACCGAGCACCGCTTCCGCTCACTCGTGGTGGGGCCGGTGCGGGACGAGGGCGTGCTCATCGTCTCCTCCAGTGCCGGCTATAAGCTGCCCTGCTCCACTAGGGACATATACAGTTTCTTCAACTACTACAACCAGCAGATCCAGCCCATGCTCGCAAGGCTGGGCCAGTGCCACCGGGCCCTGGAGCTGGCCACCGGGGGAGAGCTGAACGTGCTTGAGCATCCCGAGTATGCAAGCCTGCGGAAACTGCTGGAGAAGCTCTCCTGAAAGCCTTCTTTGCATAGCTTCTATTTCTCTCCTTTTGCAGTAACATTTAGTTACCTGATAAACTAATATTACTCTGTTTCCTAATATTATTTTATTGGTAAAAATGAAGCAATACCTATTCCATAGTGGATTTGTAAGTTGTGTAGAATGGCTTCCTCAGTAAGAATGCCGAAGGAAAAGCTTAGAACCACTTCATTTAGAAGAGTAAACCCCGGCACCCAAATCAGCAACGGGATATAAGTGGACAGGTCCTTTTTAGCTGACGGTCAGCTCCGGGTTGACCTGTGTATTGACCGTCAACTGAGATGAAGCAGCAGGTGATGGGGAGAGGCGCCTCCGGGAAAGGACCGGGCTATCCGGCGACCCGTTCAAAGGGTTGTATATCCTGCAGGTCTTCATCGGACTGCTGGCTGATTTCCCACTCGTCACGTTGCTGCTGCAAACGCAACCAGACACCGGCATTGGTGCCCAGCGCCCGGCCCAGCCGCCGCGCCATCGGCACGGTCACGCGTGCCTTGCCGTTTACTATGTCAGAAACCGTCTTCCGCGCCACATGAATGCGCGCTGCCAGCTGGCTGATCGTGATATTGCTGCCTTCCAGGTAATCAGCGAGTATTTCCCCTGGATGGACGGGATGGTGCATTTTCATGGTTCTTCCTCTTTTCAATGATACTGTTGGTAATCGACTACTTCGGCATCGCCATTTTCCAGTTTGAAAGTAACGCGCCAGGCTCCGGAAACCCGGACCGACCAGTGCCCGGCGAGGTTCCCCTTCAAGGGGTGCAGAAACCAGCCCGGCACATCCATTTCCTGTACCGATTTCGCCACATTCAGCAAAGTGAGGATGCGCCCGATACGGGTGGAATGCTGTGCGTTGATCCCGGCCGTGCTGCCGGTTTCATAGAATTTCTGCAGTCCCTTGTGTGCAAAGCTCCTTATCATACAACCGCAATGTAACAAAAAAAGTTACACCAGCCAAAGACCATGGCGCAGCCTGCGCCGAAAAGGTAGAACAGAAAGGATAAAGGTTTTTGGGCGTTATTTAGTAGACCCGGTTTCTAGACCGAATGGGGCCAGAAACGGGTAGGGTCGGCGGTGAGGCGGGAGGAGTCCAGAAAACGAACGTTTATTGGACTCACTGTTTTGTGACTCGTCCTATAAAACATACAGAATGTAGACTTGTTGAACATCCTATGTTTGTACGATGTCCCTTAGATACCCTTTTCCCTTTCGTTAATCAGAGAAATGAACTATCTAAAACAGAGAAAATAAGTAGTAAGCTATAGACATAAAGACTGGGTAAGGAATAAGATTTATGTTGAACAGGGGATCTATAAACCCGCGTCTTATGACAATCCCCTTACCCGGCTTCTTTACCTTGGACAGTTCATTAGGCCAGGAGCCTGCATCAGGATGTTGAGTGCAAGAGAAGCTATCTTTTTGTCACCTGTATAACCTCTAAAACATTGTATAATGGAGCAAACTTACATTGGTATCGATGTGGCCAAAGACAGCTTTGTGGTTGCTACAAGAGTAGAAGGCAAAGTCACCACCTCTCTGCACAGCAACGATAGGAAAGGCATTAGCAGTCTTCTCAAGGGGCTGCCAGGTAGTTCCTGGTGCATCATGGAGGCAACAGGAGTTTACAGCCTGCAGCTGGCCATCGCTCTGTATGAGAAGGGAATCAAGGTGTCGGTGGTGAACCCTTTGCAGATCAAGCGCTTTGCCCAGACCAAGCTCAAAAGAACGAAGACAGACAAGGTAGATGCGGCGCTGATCGCCGAATATGGCGAACGCATGCAGCCCAAGCTCTACGAGCCGCCGGCCCCCTTCATGCGGAAGCTGCAGCAGCAGCGCATGTCATTGAAGCTGCTTGTCAAGAGCAAACGCTCTTTCCTGAACCAGCTGCATGCCCTGGCACAGCTAGACAAAGCCGATAAAGCTGCTGTGAGGGCCTGTAAAACGGTCCTGGCTAGCATAGAAAAGCAAATAGTAGAGTTGGAGCGCCAGATGCAGCAAACGGCTGAGGAGCAGTGTCAAGAGCTATTTAGCTTGCTGCAGACCATTCCCGGCATCAGCACCAAGTCTGCCATAGAGCTCATTGTTGTCTCTGGCGGGTTCAGAAACTTTACATCAGCCAGGCAGTTCAGCGCCTTTATCGGGATCAGCCCCTGCATCAACGAGTCCGGTACATCAATAAGGGGGTACAGGGGAATCAGCCGGATCGGGGACAAGAATATCAGGGCCACGCTCTATATGTGCTCTATGGCGGCAAGGGTGCATAACAAGGCATGCCGGGAGCTATATGAGCGGATGGTGAAGGCAGGAAAAGCAAAGAAGGTAGCCTTGGTGGCCGTGATGAACAAGCTGATAAAACAGGTGTTTGGCATCGTAAATTCAGGTGAAGTTTACTCAGCAGAATGCCAAGCGCAGTAGCTGAGAAAATAGCACGGATACACTTGCTTTTTAACACAGTTCATAGGTATTGATACTGTGTTTGGCAGTATCCCCATCCTCGGTAACATCTTCGACTTTTTCTTTAAAGCAAACGAGCGGAACGTGCGCTTAATGCGCCGTTATTACGAGGAAGGGAGGTACCAGGGCAGCGGCAAGAATATTGTGGTCGGTGTGCTGATAGGGGTGGTCGTGCTGTTTATCCTGTTACTGTGGGGTATATGGGAGTTGGCCGAGTGGCTCTACGCCCTTATCTTCTAGGTGCTTTAGGCCCTGCCCATCGCTTTTGCCACCTCTATTGCTTTTAGGGCGCTTTCTTCTTTGTCTTTTATTTCTAGCATGATATCCATGTCCATCCCCTCTGTCTCAGCTAGGAAGTCATGGAAGAGTTGCTCCTGTATGCTCTGTACATGCTTGCCCTTGCGCTCATCCGGCGCTTGTGAGCTGTAGTCCATCATTAGGATACCGTCCTGCTCCGGGTCCCATGTTTGCGCTGCCATCTGAACAGCTTCCCGCATGGGCTCTCCGTTGTTTACGCACTCATGGTGCAGGTTGTCAAAGATGACAGGCATGCCCGTTAACTCATGCAGTTGCAGGCAGTCCTGCAGGGTATAGGTGCGGTCATCGTTTTCTACGCACAGGCGCGCCTTTACCGCATCGGGTAGCTGGGTATGGTACACTTCGGCGAAACGCTGTATAGCGGTGGGCTTATCTCCATAGGCACCACCCCCGTGTATCTGCAGCTTTGCCGTGGTGTCCAGTTCCATCAGGTCCAGCACAGCACCCTGGTACACCAACTCGGCAATGCTGTTCTTCACGGTTTGCTCATTTGGTGAGTTAAGCACCACAAACTGGTCTGGATGCATGGAGATCCGCATGTTGTTGCTTTTAATATAGTTGCCCAGCCGCCGGAAGGTCATCTTAAAGTGCTCCTGCCAGTTGTATTGGTTTACCTCGTGCGAGGCAAAAGGGACAAGATCAGAGGTAAGGCGGAAAAAGAAGAGGCCATGCTGTACGTTATACTCCAGAATGCGGCGCAGGCAGGCCAGGTTTTGTTCCACCGTGCTGATCAGGCGTTCCTCAGAGTAGGAGGCGAGACGAAACGTCCGGGAAGAACTACAGTCAAGCGTTTGGTTTATGCAGGGGTATCCAATCTTCATGCGTAAGTAACGTTTAGTTACCTATAACCTACGCAGGTAACTGTTGTTTAGCTACTTTTTAGTTCCTTTCAGCAGGCCTTTGTTCTTGTAGAGCAACGGCAGCATGGCAATGAGGTTGCACAGCAGAAAGGGCTTGCAGATTTAACTGCAAGCCCTTTCTGCTATTGGTATCCGGTGTTATCCTTAAAAAACTTGTTATACTCTTCCCGCTCTTTCCTCCTTTTTTCTGCTTCCTCTAACAGTAGCAGCTCCTGAAGCTTTTTCTTTTCTTTGCCTTCCTTCGAGAACATGTCATACATCAGGCCAATAGGGCTGGCGATGGTTGGGGCAGGGGCTGGTGGCGGTGGGGGAGGCTCTGAGCCGGGGATATAGCCCGGGTTCTTTACCTGGCTGCTTTGCTCCCGTTTCATGTTCCGTAAAGCCCGCCCTATCATCTCAGGAGATGGCCGGCTGGTTACCTCTACCTCGCCTAGCATCACACTATCCTCCTGCAACACAATGTTTACCCGAAGCTCAGAAACAGGCAGCTGTTTTGGTAAGTACAGTAAGGGTTTATAGCCGATAGCACGGACCATAAGGGTGTCTTTCTGCGCCACGTCGATAAGAAACTTACCCTGCTCATCAGAGATAACGCCCATGTTCGAGTTGATCTTTACGATACTAGCCCCGGGGATAGGCGTTTTCTTGTCTGGCTGCAGCACGGTGCCGCTTATCCGGATGCTTTTCTGTGCCTGAGCAGGCAGCATGAAGCATGTTAGCAGCAACGTAAGGATGTAAAGCAGGGGGTGTCGGAGCATTTAATTCGTACGATGGAGCAACACGAGTCGCCACGGGTTTTTATTTATTACGCCAGAAAGGGCCAAAAAGTATGCCAACCCTAAAAAAGAAGAACAGGCACTTTGTAAAAGTATAAAGATAAACAATGTAAGGATAAAACAGCAAAAGCCTGTAGCAGTAGTTGCTACAGGCTTTTGCCTATACGCTTGCGGTATGTTACATTTCGTTTTCTTCTGTTTGTAGTGTTTCCCCTCTTCCTCTTTCCAGGATCTGGTCGTACTTAGACCGGTTTTGCTCATAGGTCCTGTACTGCTCCGGAGAGAGTATTTCTCTTATCTGCCGGTCCGTCTCCTGTTCTATTGCCTGCCGCTGGCGTTCGGCTTCATCTGTGGCAGGCTCTCCCTCTACGTTTAACTTCGCCTCTAGTTCGCTCAACTGCATGCTGCGGTCATAGTATACTTCAACTATGCGTGATGCCAATTCTGCATCTCCCACAAAGTCGGCCTCAATTTCATTCAGCAGGTTATCCCGGTCAAAGCCGTAGTACTGGTCTGCCTCAGGGTCGGCAGGGGGTAGCCCTCCGTGTTCACGGTCTCCGTACCCTCTGAGGTTGTCCGGGTCTACGTTATTTTCACTGTTCTCCTCAGTGAGCTCTACCGTTTCCCCGTCACCTCCTTGTCCACAGCCCACCATGGTAAACTGTAGTATGCTGATAGTAAGTATGGTATAAAATACTTTTCTCATGGAATAATTTGTTTCGTTTTGCTTTATTTCTGATCGTTAACAGCAGCCTTAACTGCTCTTCACTTTTTACGCGGTACAGTGCTTTATGTTTGAAACAGGAGGAGGCGGGGATAGTGGAGAACTTCTGGGAAACGTGCCTTTAACGTGCGAAACGTGCCATTAAAGGGGGGAGGAATATAAGGTAACTTGTTACTTCCTCTTACCGCTTTTGGCAATACAAACAGGGCCGGTAATAAAAAAACCAGCTGTTGAGGCTGGCTTTTCAAAGTAAATGGCACTACGCTTTCTGCAGCTCAAACACCGTAATTTCAGGTAAAAAGCCTACGCGGCCCGGGTACCCCAGGAAGCCGAGGCCAGTGTTTACATACAGGTACTGCCGGCCTTTCTGATACAAGCCCGCCCACTGCTTATACACGTATTGCACCGGGCTCCACTTTAACCCGGGGATATTAAGCCCAAACTGCATGCCGTGCGTATGGCCAGCCAGCATTAAGTCTATGTCCTGGTACTTTTGGTTCACTTCGCCGTCCCAGTGGGAAGGGTCATGGGAGAGGAGCACTTTAAAGGGAACCCCTTCTGTACCCCGGTAAGCCTCCTCTAAGCGGCCATACTTCGGAAAGCCCGCCCGGTTACCCCAGTTCTCTACACCCAGTACCGCTATCTTCTGTCCGTCCTTCTGTATGACGCGGTGCTCGTTCAATAGCAGTTGCCAGCCCATTTTGCCATGGCTCTGGATCAGAGTCTGTAAATTTTGCCGCTTTGCCTCAGGGCTCTCCCACCGCACATAGTCAGCATAGTCATGATTGCCCAGTACAGAGAAGACCCCTTCTTTGGCACGAATCTGCTTCAGGGTCGGTATGTGTTGCTGTACCTCCGATGCCAGGTTGTTCACTAGGTCACCGGTAAAAAACACCAGATCGGCCTCTTGCTTGTTAATCAGAGCTACCGCCTCTTTTAAGGGGGCCGTAGAGTTGAAGCTTCCCGTGTGCAGGTCCGAAATCTGTAGCATCTTATACCCGTCAAAAGCCTGTGGCAGGTGGGGAAGGCGCAGTTTAATTCGCTTTACGCGGTAATCATAGGCACCCTTCATCATGCCATACATAAAGGCGACGAAAGGAACTGCCGCCACTAAAAGCGCCACCTGATTCAAGAGCACGGAGCGAGAAGGGTCAAAGTCAGGCACCGTGCTCATGCTGTTGAGAGCTACTTTGCCAAGTCGTACAGCATCGTCCACCAAAAGAAACAGCACCACCACTAGCTTAGAGCCAAAAATGATAAACAGCGTGCTGATCAGGTAGGTCAGAAAGGGGCTACGCGTCGCGCCTCTCTCACGTGAGGTGAATACAAAAGTACCTGCGGTGAGGGCGCAAACCGCCCAATAAATAAAGTAAATACTCCCCCGTAGGGTGAGGGGTAAGCTTTGTGTTACAGTGCTAATCGCCTGAAAAACATAGAGGTCTAGCAGGAGGAGAAGCAGCACCGCAATGCCCGGTGATATGATTCGTCGCATATTAGATAAAATAGCCAGCGACTGCTATACAGTCGCCATTGCTGTTTTTTTAAAGTTTATTTTGAATTATTGCATGCCTGTGCTGAACTAATTTCTACTGAAAGTGCTTGCACTAGCATCTTGCAGAATAATACAAAATCTATACCGCATTGATGGAAAACGAAGCCACTGCCATTCCGTCTTACCAGCAGGCCCTGAACATCAAAACATGGGCAGAGGAGGATCGTCCGCGCGAGAAACTCTTGCTGAAAGGCAAGGCTGCTTTAAGTGATGCTGAACTGATCGCTATCCTGATCGGCTCTGGTACCCCAAAGCTAACGGCAGTGGATGTTGCCAAACTTATTCTGGCGGCAGTCGGGAACGACCTGAATGAACTTGCCAGGCTGACTGTGAAGGACCTGATGAAGCACAAGGGCATCGGGGAGGCAAAGGCCATTGCGATTGTAAGTGCCCTGGAGCTAGGCCGCCGACGGAAAGAGACAGCCGTGGCTGCTAAAACCCGCATCACCTGCTCTACGGATATCTACAACTACATCAAGCCGCAGCTGCTGGATTTGCCCCACGAGGAGTTCTGGGTGATCTTACTGAACCGCGCTAATGTGGTGATGAAGAAAGAAAGCATCAGTATTGGAGGAGTGGCTGGTACGGTGGCAGATCCTAAAATTATCTTTAAAAAAGCGCTGGAGCAGCTGGCTAGTTCTATTATCCTCGTGCACAACCACCCAAGCGGTAACACCAAGCCCAGCGCGGCTGACATTGCTTTGACTAAGAAAGTGAAGGAAGCCGGCCAGTTCCTGGATTTGCCGGTGCTCGACCACATCATCTTTACGGATAACGATTACTACAGCTTTGCAGATGAGGGATTGCTGTAAGGGCTAATCTTCCGGCAGGATCTCTTTTACACGGCCTACTTCGCCTGTTTCCAGCCGCACTTTAATGCCGTGTGGGTGCGTGGGCGATTTTGTCAGGATGTCCTGTACATAGCCTTCTGTTAGGGTGCCTGTACGCTGGTCTTCTTTTAGCACGATGTTCACGTGCAGGCCAGGCTTTATGTTTGTACGCTTTGTTCCGTCCATGTTAATTCTTTGTGGTAAAGTTAAGCAAATAACTACTTTGCCGTTACTGCTGGCGTTCGTAGCTCAAGACAAGGAACACTAAGAAGGTAATTACCAGCTTCGCAAGGCGGAGGTCCATACGGTTGCTGTGCGAAAGTTATAGGCTTGTCACAATATTCAGGTAATGCTCGTCGGGAACAAAACTCCACCTTGCCGGGGCTGTTACCGCCTGTTGCTTTACCTCTACCTTCTCTATCTTACGTAAATCAGCCAGAACTAGCTCCGGGTTAGCCACTAACCTGTCGTCTACGGCTACCTTTAGCCTTTGCTGCTTCGGGGAGACCTTAAAATGCATGTAGACTTGCTCTAACCTGACAAGGGGCACTTCTTCCTTCAGGCTTAAAATGATCACCCCGTCTTTGCCTTTCTCCCCAAACTGGCTTACCGCATCTTCCCCTTTGTAGACACGAATGCTTTCTATGCTGTTTCGGTCTAGTATGATAGCATTCGAAGCAGTTTCCTGCCCCTCGATGAGCATCAAGGGAGAAGGACTGCTGACGCTTACAGAAGCAGGATTGCTTTGGCCCTGCTGTTGCGCTTCGGCACACAGGAAAAGGCACAGTAGTAGGGTGCTCAGGAAAATAAGCTTCATCGGGGAGTATTCAACGTTTGATTGTGGGCACTTTCTGTTTTAAGGCCTGCTTTTTCCGCTCCATGTCGTTAACATACTTCATGTACAGGAAGATGGCAACGACACCTGCTATATGCCCGGCCAGGATAAGGTACAGGCCCAGGTAATTTTCGGAGAGGTGCAGAAAACGCACGACAGCACCCAATATGACCAATAGAACAGCAATTTTGTAAAGCAGCTTTTCAATGGTTCTCAGTTGCATCAAACTAAAGTTTGGTTAAACATGACGCTGTAGCTCAACTCTTGCAACAGGTTGAGCTACAGCGTAATTAAAACTGGTATCTCCAGTTTTATACTGAAGCCAGACGAATAGGTTGGTCTAACTCAATTTTAGCGCCCATCACATCCAGGAAGGCCCGAATAAATTTCGGGTGGCCAGGCCAGGCCGGTGACGTCACCAGGTTGCCATCCACCACTGCTTCGGTTGCCTCTACCGCAACGTAGGTGCCGCCTGCCAGTTCTACCTCGGGGCCAACGGCGGGGTAGGCTGTCAGCTTACGGCCCTCTACTACACGGGCTGCTGTTAGGATCTGTATGCCATGGCACACAGCGGCCAGCGGTTTGTTGTTTTCGGCAAAGTGCCGCACCAGGTCCAGTACCTCCTTGTTCAAGCGCAGGTATTCCGGGGCACGCCCTCCGGCAATCACCAGCCCTGCATAGTCAGCAGGGTTCACGTCCGAGAAAGAGTAGTTAAGCTGGAAGTTGTGCCCTGGCTTTTCGGAGTAAGTCTGGTCGCCCTCAAAGTCATGAATGGCTGTTTTAATGGTGTCTCCCTTTTTCTTGTTGGGGCACACGGCGTGCACCTCGTAACCTACCATCAGTAGCATCTGAAAGGGGACCATGGTTTCATAGTCTTCGGCAAAGTCGCCGGTCAGGAAGAGGACTTTCTTTGTGTTTTCCATAGGTATAATCGTTTATATAGGCCTAAAAAGCAATTCCTGGTGTCGGGGCGCTTAGTACGGCAGCAAGAGAAAGATAGGAATAAACTTTTTAAAAGTACAGTTTATGCTGTTGAATTACACTGTGTTGTGCTGTAGGTTAGACTCTTGCTGCGCTAAGGTGTGAGCCGGCTATGGCTGGAGCTCTTTCATATCCGAGACGTGGAGGCTGCGCAACATCGAGGTCTTTTTGTGCTGGTGCTCCTGCATGCGGGTCAGGATGTCGTGCAGCATCTCGATCGCCTGAACCACGTGGGGGCCTTTGTTTAGCATCACGCAGTCGGCGCGCTGGGCCATGGCCGCGTCGGTAATTTCTGCCCTGGAAGGACGCCCTTTTTTGGCCAGTGTCTCCAGTACCTGCGTGGCCCATACAGCAGGGAGGTGCGCTGCCTCGCAGAGCCACAGGATCTCCTCCTGCACCTCGGCCAGCCGCTGCCAGCCGCACTCCACCGCCAGGTCACCCCGGGCTATCATGATGCCGGCAGGATAGCGCTTCATAACAGAAAGCAACAGGTGAGGTAAGTTACGGAAACCCTCCTGTGTTTCGATCTTCAGCATTACCCCCAGGTCCTTCGCCCCGAGCTCTTCCAGTTCCTGATGGAGGGCCTCTACTGTTTCGGCGTTATTCACAAAAGAGAGGTTCACGATGTCGGCGTGCTGGGCTACGAAACGGAGGTCCTGCTTGTCCTTCTCCGTTAGCCCATTCATATGGAATTTTGTCTCAGGGAGATTGATGCCTTTGTCCTCGCCGAGCTTGCTGCCTTTCTCGCTGGCGTAGGTGATTTTCACCAGCAGGGTATTCTTGTTTACTTCCTGTATCTGCCCCTCTATCTTGCCATCGTTGAACAGGATCGGCTGCCCTTTCTTTACTTGCGAGAACACCTCTGGTAAAGTGCAGGAGATATGGGCTGGCTGCACCACATGACCTCGCGCGTTATACCGGGCTGACTCACCGGGGGTAGGGGCTTTGGTCAGTATCATTAAATCATCCTTTTTAAGGAGAAGAGGAGCAAAGGTAGGTGGTAGTTCCCCCACTGTTACCTTTCGTTCCTGCACAGTTTTACTCTTTAAGTGGAGCACTGTTCCGGTCTCAATGTAGGAGGTCTTAAACAAATGGGCCAGGCAACCATTCTGCTCTCGTTTGATAACGGAGAGGGAGCGCTTGCGGCCCCGGGTGTCCTTAAAATAAAGCTTGTCGCCCTCTTGCAGTTGTGCCAGCCACTCTGCCTCTACCGGTAACCAGGCATCCGTATTTTTAGGAGGAGGGGCGCCGGGCGGGGCCAGCCACACACGGGCAGCCTCGGTTATCTGGCCCAGGTCGTTTTGCATAGGGCGTATGACCACGAGTTTGGGTCCTTCTTTCAAGGGGCCTGTCCGGAGTTTGGGACCCATCAGGTCCATCAGGATTTTACAGGGGATGCCTGTCTCTTGTACGGCCTGCTGTACATGCTGTATCATGCGCAGCCATGCCTGCTCACCGTCGTGGGCGCAGTTAATGCGGGCGCAGTTCATCCCGGCTCTTAAAAGGCGGGGGAGTAATTCGTATGTGTCGGCAGCCTCGCTTGGGAGGGTCACCATAATGCGGGTACTCCGCTTGGCCGGCTGGGGGCCCAGCAAGACTTCTGTGTGCGTAGCCAGCAAGTCTCTGTTCTCAAAGAAGGATACAGGAAGTTGCTTATCAGTAGGTGCACATTCGGTCAGGTAACAGAGCTGCTTTCGTACGGCCTGCAGGCTTGCCAGCACGTGGCCCTCTGCCCGCCCCAGAGAAGACAACCCGAGATGTGCCAGGTGCTCCTGCAGTTGCCGGATGTCGTGATGGCGCAAAGCCAGGTAATGGAGCAGGTTTTGCGCGCTTTTCCGGAAGGCAGGGTGCACTTGCTGTACGGCGGGGGCAAATTTTTGCTCCAGCGTAATCGCCTCCTCGTGTAAAGCATCTAACTGTTGGATTAGATCCTGAAGCTGTTCTTTTTCCTGCTGCATGGTGCTTGTGGTCTGGTACTTAGCCTATAACTACAGATAAAGAGGGAGGGTTGCTGGAAACAGGGCGAAATTTTGTTCCCTGCTAAAAGCCCCGCTGCTTTAACAGACAAACAAAAAAGCCTCGCGTAACAGAGGTTTCTGCACACAAGGCTTTTAGTAGAGCAGCAGGAGCTGTTACTTCTTTACATAGAAAGGAATATTGGCAGTGGCTACGTTATTCTGACCATCATAGGCGTACACAAACAAACGGTAAGCCCCTTCCTGCTCAGGAGTTTTTAACGTAGCCTGCCCCTCCCTTGTGCTGGAAATGCGGTCAGGCACGGCGGCGGGTCTGCTTTCACGGTCGCCGCCCTCCTTCAGGTCAGTGCTCTCATGCAGTAACTCCCAGCGGTAGCTTAGCTTGTCCTGGTCCGGGTCTGTCACCTCAGTGCTTACAGCGTAGCTTTTGCCTGGCTGCAGGTACACCTGGTCGGTGGCCTTCTTGCCGTCTAGGAGGAACGAACTCAGGTGGGGTGCCCGGTTAGCGGGCCAGCTTCCGGTCCAGAGGTACTGCATCACATCCACTACTTCCGACTCCTGTCCCTCCTCTGTAAACAGCCCGTACCAGGTCGGCGTTCTTTCCTGCTTTTGTCCCCACAGGAAAACATAGGAACCCAGGTTCCGCTCCCTGTCCTGCTGCATGGCGGCTTCATAGCGGCTCTTATACACAGCGGCCTTTTGGGCACTGGTTTCTTCTACGGATGCGCCCCAGGGCGTTTGTGGTCCTTCCCAGTGTCCGGTTGGTCCCCACTCGGTAATCATATAAGGTCCTTCCCAGCCAAACTCCCGCACACGCTTTGGCACATCCGGCAGGCCACCGTAGGCGTTCACAGCCAGGATGTCCAGTTCAGGTACCTTTGCCCTGATGTGGTCTATTTCTTTTTGGTTGATGCCCGCCAGCATGGTACTGGTTGGGTGGTTGGGGTCCACCTCATGGATCATCCTGGCAATGTCGTTCACGGCGTCCCACACCTTGGGATTGGTATAGCTCAGGTTCAGTTCGTTGCCGATGCCCCATACAAGTAGGGCCGGGTGGTCTTTGTACTTTAGTACCTCTTCCCGTAAGCGTTCCAATTGCTGGGCTACGGCGGCTGAATCGTTATAGTCGAAGCCATGGCGCTCCCGGGCCACGTCCAGTCCCATCGTCACGGTTAGGCCGTGCTTTTGCGCCTCGTCCAGTACCTCCTGCGCATTATGTGTACTCCAGGTGCGGATAGAGTTACCTCCATAAGCTTTTAAGCGCTCCATATAGTTGCTGCCTCCTGCCCCCTTGATGTAGTAGGGCTGACCGTCTCTATACAGTTGATAGGCACCGTTTTTTTCCCGCACCGCTACTTTCAGAGGGCCTGTCGCGGAGGTACTACCAACGGCTTCCGTTGTCTGTTCTGTGTCAGCTACCTGCCCTGAATTCCCAACGCAGGCTTGCGAGAGCGCGGCTACCGCGCATAGGAAAAGAACTTTTGTAAAGGTGTGTTTCATCTTGTGGATCGCATCCGTTAGGTTTTTGAACATGTTAGAAGGCACACTCATGCTCTGTGCCATCTCTTTGAGAAGGCCTGTTTGCCGGCGGTCTTACAGGTCGTCCTCGTAGAACTCGATGAGGGCACCAAAGTAGGCGTTGTTCCAGCCTTCCACAATGTCCTCGAAATCCTCGTCTGGGATGTTCGTGTGCCGTAATTCTGCCGAGGTGCCGGCTTTGTGCGGGTGCAGTTTAATCGTAACAATAGAGGGCTCTGCCTGCTCTCCGAAATACCACTGCTGCACGATCTTCTTGCCTTCTTCAAACTCCAAGTTCTTGCCGACGATGCTTCCTTCCCACAAAGAGAACTCAGACCCCGGTTCTGTTGACATCTCTGCCTCTTCGCCCGACCATGCCTGTATGGTAAGGGGGAGGGTTAGCGCCAGGTAAACTTCCGCTGGAGGAGCTGGCACGATATAGTATTTTTTGAAATCTTTCATCCGTTAATGGAGGCTGGTATAAGATGGTGAGCGAACAGCTTTCGCATGAATGTGAATACTGTGCAGACGTAACTGTTGCTATACTTAAATATTGTATAAGACCTGTAGCCAGGAGAAGCACCATCCTTTAAAAGGAGACTACCCTCGTGTAGCGTATACACAAAGATAGGCAGGAAGCCGTAAGTACACAAAGCTTGGAATGGGTAGCCGCTTGTAGTCCCCAGCCGACTCTCTCCTAAGTAAAAGCCTGCTTACCCTTCCTTTTGCTGTACTTTGGCAGCGCAAGCCACGAAGTTGCATAGACTAAGACGAACTTACATCTTATAGATCATGGCATTTACGTTCATGCCCGCACCAACAGACGCGAAAACCAAGGTATCGCCTTTGTTTATTTTGTGCGTGTCCAGCTTGTCTTTTAACAGGAGGTCTAACAGGGTAGGCACGGTGGCAACAGACGAATTGCCTAGCCACGAAATCGTCATCGGCATAATATCATCAGGCACAACAGCCATGTCATAAAGGCCATAAAGCCTGCTTAAGATAGCGTCATCCATCTTTCCGTTTGCCTGGTGGATGAGTACTTTCTTAACTTCGCTCAGGTGCGTACCATTCTTCTCCAGACAGGCTTTGATGGCCTGAGGCACTGTTTCGAGGGCATATTGATACAGCTTCCGGCCATTCATTTTTAAGAAAAGGTCATCCTTGTGTTCGCTGTCAGGTTTATAAGACTTATCCATGTATAACATCTGCGAATATAGGTAGGCGTCTGAGCGCGTTTTATGCGCCAGTATGCCAACAGGAGTGTCGCTCTCTCTTGCTTCCAGCACAATAGCCCCGGCACCGTCAGCGTACAGCATACTATCTCTGTCATGCGGGTCTGACACTCTGGATAAGACCTCTGCGCCGATCACCAGCACCTTTTTGGCATCTCCTGACTTGATAAAGTAGTCGGCCTGGATAACGGCTTGTAACCACCCCGGGCAACCGAAAGGCAGGTCGTAGGCAACCGCATAGGGATTCTTTATCTCTAACTTATGCTTTACGCGGGCTGCTAAGCTAGGCACAATGTCTACCTGCTTGTTATCCTTCCGTACATCCCCGAAATTATGTGCCACGATAACGTAGTCTAAGTCTTCCTGGTCGATCCTGGCGGATTTAATCGCATCAACAGCGGCATAGTAAGCAATATCCGATGTCACCAAGTCATCTGCCACATACCGTCTTTCTGCAATTGTGGTAATCTCCAGAAACTTGTCAACGATCTCCTGGTTGGTCTTCTTCAGCTTTGTCCCGTCAGTGTCGTAAAACTCATTGTGCAGGAAGTTTTCGTTCTGAATACGTTTGGGCGGGATGTAGCTTCCTGTTCCTGTAATTACACTGTAAATAGTATTCTTCATCTTTATCTGTGAAATCGCTCACTCTTGGAATCTGCAAGCAGTTATTTAGAAATGTTCTAGCTGTAGAATCCAATATAAGAGGTTAACCGGACAATATAGCTATCTATAGATGTCTTTGTTCAGGGAGGGGTGTCTGCTTGCCTGATTTTCCAGAAACATCTCCAAAGCTCAATAGCTGGGGCAGTAGGTTAGGGGATAAACACGTGGTGGTGGAAAGCATCCCTTATTTTCTCCAACACCCTCTCCAAAAATTTCCGACCTTTGCCTGGTAATAGCTTTTTATTTTATGAAACGACCATTAAGGCTGATTATAGGGGCTGGCATTGCGCTGGTGCTGTTTTACTTTGTGCAGGAAGTGTTCTTCAACGAGGATAATTACCTGAAGCCCCTCTTGCAGGAACGAAAGGACAAGGACTTGTCTTTTCGGAGCCGTGCCAATAGCCCATTTACCGACGAAGGGCGTCGCGCCTTTACAAATCTTACCTACTATGAGCCGGACCTGGACTACCGCGTGCAGGCGAAGGTGGAGCCGCCGGCTCAGCAAGACACATTGCTGATTACCCTTACCAACGGGAGTTATGAGCCTTATCTGCGGTATGGCATCGCGACCTTTGAAATAGAGGGGCAGCCGCAGCAGTTGACGCTCTACAAAAAGCTGAGTGGCGATGAAGGCAAGCTTTTCGTGCCTTTTACGGATAAGACAAACGGCTTTGAGACGTATGGAGGCGGGCGTTACCTGGACGTGCCTTACGAGGAGGGTGACAAAACTGTGGTGCTGGACTTTAACCGTGCCTATAGCCCTTTTTGTGCCTTTAACCCGGAGTACGTGTGCCCGGTGCCTCCCAAGGATAACCGCTTAAGCATCGCCATTCCGGCAGGGGAGAAAACCTACGAAGCAGCACACTAATGTTGCCGCAGGACTTGTAGATAAAGGACAGGCCAGGTAAGTTCAGGCAGCAGGCACAGATAATTCTTAAGCCTTTTGTCCAGCAGTCCGTTGTCTTTCCGCCTAAATTTTCTTTCCTCAAAAGTCTTTCATCCTGTAAGAGAATTATCCTTAATTTTGAAAAACATGGGCCTGTCGTAAGGAGGCCTTTTTATAGATCAACAGAAAAGAACATGCTGATTTCATTCGACTGGCTGAAACAACTTATTTCGATAGATAAACCCGCTGAGGAGGTAGGCGCTTTGCTAACCGGCGCCGGCCTGGAAGTAGAGGGTATCCATACGTTTGATGTGGTACAGGGAGGCCTGGAGGGCATTGTGATCGGGGAAGTACTTACCTGCGAATCGCATCCGGATGCAGACCGCTTAAGAATTACCACAGTAGACATCGGTACAGGTACCCCTTCGCAGATCGTTTGCGGTGCGCCCAACGTAGCTGCAGGGCAGAAAGTAGTGGTAGCCACTGTAAATAGCACGCTTTACCCTGCAGAGGGGGAGCCTTTCAAGATAAAGAAGTCCAAGATACGCGGGGCTGTTTCGGAGGGCATGATCTGTGCCGAGGATGAAATTGGTATCGGGCAGTCCCATGCTGGCATTATGGTGTTGGACACGGACCTGCCAAACGGTACTCCTGCCGCCCAGTTCTTTGGCCTGGGTTCTGATAAAGTCTTCGAGATCGGCCTGACGCCGAACCGGGCGGATGCCGCTTCGCACTATGGCGTGGCCCGCGACTTACATGCGCTACTAAAAGAGCCTGTCATGCTGCCTAAAGTAGCTGACTTTAAAGTAAACAACACCACCAGACCCATTGCGGTAGAGGTAAAGAGCCCCGAAGCCTGCCCGCGCTATGCCGGTGTAACCTTATCAGGGCTTACAGTAGGTCCATCGCCAGAGTGGATGCAAAAGCGTCTGCGTGCCATTGGTTTGTCACCGATCAATAACGTGGTGGACGTGACCAACTACGTGTTGCATGAGTTGGGCCAGCCGCTCCATGCCTTTGATGCCGACAAGATCAAAGGAAACAAGGTTGTCGTGCAGACAGTGGAGGAGGATACAGTGTTCACGACACTGGATGGGGTAGAGCGCAAGCTAAAGGCCTCGGACCTGATGATCTGTAATGCAGCGGAGCCGATGGCCATTGGTGGTATTTTTGGTGGGCTGGTGTCTGGCGTAACAGAGGAGACAACAAGTGTTTTCATTGAGAGCGCTTACTTCTCTCCGGATTGGGTACGCAAAACAGGAATGGTGCATGGCCTGAAGACCGATGCCTCTTTCCGTTTTGAGCGGGGAACAGACCCGCACATGGTACTTCATGCGCTAAAGCGCGCTGCCTTGTTGATGCAGGAAGTAGCCGGTGGTGAGATCAGTTCTGAGATCGTAGACGTGTACCCGAACCCGATCGAGAACCGGGAGATCAGGCTAAGCATCGAGCGTGCGCACACGCTTATCGGGCAGCACATTGGGGCAGCGCGCATCAAAGAGATTCTAACAGACCTCGGCATCCAGATCACCAATGAAACCGACACGCACCTGTCGCTGTCGGTGCCGCCTTATAAAGTGGATGTAACCCGCGAGGCCGATGTGGTGGAGGAGATCCTGCGCATCTACGGCTTCAACAACATAGAGATGGATGAGAACCTGGCTACTTCTTACCTGGCTAAGTTCCCGAGACCATATGCCGAGAACGTGATGGAGACCATTATGAACTACATTTCGGCGAATGGCTTCCATGAGATCATCACCAACTCTATCAGCAACTCCAAGTACTACGAAGCGACCGGGGAGGAGGAGACAAAAGACTTGGTACACGTGGTGAACTATAACTCCGAAGATCTGGATGTGCTGCGCAAGAGCATGGTGTACTCTGGTCTGGAGGTATTGCGCCGCAACATTAACCGCCGTCAGCGTGACCTGAAGCTCTTTGAACTAGGTAAGATCTACGAACTGCTGGAGGATGGCAGTACCAAAGAGAGCCGCAAACTGGCGTTTTACATGGTAGGCAACACCACTGCCGAAAGCTGGAAGCAGGCCAGTATGAAAGCTTCTTTCCACGATTTGGCTGGTGTGGTACAGAACGTGCTGCGCAAGCTGAATGCCGGGGACTATGAAGCACAGGCGCTGGAGCCGAACAGCCACATGCGCCAGGGCGTGGCTTACGTGAAGAACGGCACGGTGATCGCGGAGCTAGGTCCGCTGGATGCCGGCCTGACCCGCCGCTTGGAAGTAAAAGAGCAGGTATGGTATGCGGAGCTGAACTGGGACTACCTGCTGAAGAAGTACAAGGATAACCTGGTGGCCGGAGAGCTGCCGAAGTTCCCGGAGGTACGCCGCGACCTGTCGCTGGTGCTGGATAAGAACGTTAGCTTTGATCAGGTCAAACAGGTGGCCTTTAAAGTGGAGCGGAAGCTGTTGCACGAGGTGAATGTGTTTGACGTGTATGAAGGAAACAAGATAGAGGAAGGCAAAAAAGCCTATGCCCTCAGCTTCACGTTGCTGGACAAACAGCAAACCCTGACCGATAAGGTGATCGATAATACCATGAATCGCCTGATGCAACAATTTGAGAAGCAGCTGGGAGCTTTTATCCGCAAATAGTGTTATGGCAAAAGAAAAGCAACTACAACAGCTCCAGCATATTGAAAATAAGCTGCGTAAGCTCCTGACCCATTATACCGAGGTGCAGCAGCGGCTGGCCCAGGCCCAGGAGGAAATTAAGTTTCTGGAGGGCTTAGTGGAGGAGAAAGAACAGCAGATAAAAAATTTTCAAAATCAGGAGAATATTGTTAAAATTGTAGACACGATAGCAGGAAACCCTGCGAATTCGACAGAGTTAAAGCTCAAACTAAACGAATATATTAGGGAAATCGATAAGTGTATCGCTTACCTACAGGACTGAGCAAGAGCATGTAAGGAGCCTTCGGGCTCCGAAAGCTATGAAAGCACCTGAGCAAGCACTACCATAAACTACGCAACGGATGGGTGAATTATCTATAAAAATCCGCATCGCAGAACGCGAGTATCCGATGCGAGTGAAGGAAGAGGAAGAAGAAAGAATTCGTGTTGTTGGAAAGGTCCTGAACGAGCGCATGCGCTTTTACAAGGATCAGTTTGGGATACAGGACAAGCAGGATCTGCTGGCTATGGTGGCGTTTGAGACGATGGCCGAGAAGATGAAGCTGGAGGATGAGAAAACCTCCCATGTATCCGACATAGGCCAACAGCTGAATGTTTTGGACGAACTTTTATCATCGGCAAGTAAGTAGCCTTTGTAGCATTCCGGCGCACTGCTTAACACCCAACGTTTAGGCCCAAGGCCTTACCTGTCTTATTTAGCAAGGCACTGCTATAGTTTTTAGTTAACCCAAAAACGTATAGTTATGCCCGATATCCTTTATTTAGTATTAACAGCCATCGTAGCGCTCGGAGTGGGCGTGTTCATTGGGCGATCGCTGCTGCAGAAAGTGTACAAGCAGCAGGAGGAAGAGGCACGCCAGCGCGCCAAGAACATTGTCCGTGAGGCGGAGATCAATGCCGAGAGTATTAAGAAAGACCGCATCCTGGAGGCCAAGGAAAAGTACCTGAAGCTGAAGTCGGAGTTTGAGGAGGAGATGAGCAAGAAAAAGAACATCATCATCCAGAACGAAAACAAGGTAAAGCAGCGCGAACAGCAGGTGCAGAAGCAAATGGAGCAGGCCAAGCGCCTGGAAGCAGACCTGCACAAAGAGAAAGAGCAGCTAACCGCGCAGGTAGACAAAGAAAAAGAGCACCTGCATACCCAACTGGAGCAGCTTAAGAAGCGCAAAGAGGAGGTAGAGCAGCAGCACAAGGAAATAGTGGGGCAGCTCGAGAAGATCGCCGGCCTGACGGCTTCCGAAGCCCGCGAGCAGCTGGTGGAGGCCCTCAAAAACGAGGCACAGACACAGGCCTCTTCGCACATCAAAGATGTGGTGGCACAGGCCAAGCTTACCGCTACCAAAGAGGCGAAGAAGATCGTGATCGAGACCATCCAGCGCACGGCCGCGGAGCATGCCATCGAGAACTGCGTGTCGGTGTTCAACATCGAAAGCGACGACATCAAGGGCAAGATCATCGGCCGGGAAGGCCGTAACATCCGCGCCCTGGAGGCGGCCACAGGCGTGGAGATCATTGTGGACGACACCCCGGAGGCCATCATTATCTCTGGCTTTGACCCGGTTCGCCGTGAGATCGCACGTCTGTCCTTGCACCGCCTGGTAGCCGATGGCCGTATTCACCCGGCTCGTATTGAGGAGGTGGTTTCCAAAACCCGTAAAAACATCGAAGAGGAGATCGTGGAGATTGGTGAGCGTACTGCCATTGATTTAGGTATCCATGGACTGCACCCTGAGCTGATCAAGATGGTGGGCCGCATGCGTTTCCGCTCATCTTATGGGCAGAACCTGTTGCAGCACTCCCGTGAGGTAGCCAACCTCTGCGCCACCATGGCGGCTGAGCTGGGCCTGAACGTGAAGCATGCGAAGCGTGCCGGTCTGTTACACGACATTGGCAAAGTAACGCCAGACGAGCCGGAACTGCCACACGCCATCATCGGTATGGAGCTGGCCAAGAAGTACAAAGAGCATCCGGATGTGTGCAACGCCATTGGGGCGCACCACGATGAGGTTGAAATGACAGCCATGATTTCTCCGTTAGTGCAGGCTTGCGACGCCATTTCCGGTTCTAGACCAGGCGCCCGTCGTGAGATCATGGAGTCTTACATCAAGCGTCTGAAGGAGCTGGAAGAAGCCGCCGTGTCGTTCGACGGTGTAAACCAGTGCTACGCCATCCAAGCCGGCCGTGAGCTGCGCGTGATGGTAGATGCCGATAACGTGACAGATGAAAGAGCAGCACAGCTTTCTTTTGATATCTCCCAAAAGATCGAAAAAGAAATGCAGTACCCTGGTCAGATAAAGATTACCGTTATCCGGGAAATGCGTGCCATCAGTTATGCCAAGTAAGCTTACCCCTGATATAAATTAAGGTTAACCGCCTGCCGCTCTCGTGGCAGGCGGTTTTGTTTTGCAGGAGCAGTAAAAAGAGGGCAGGGGCTCTCTTCTTTTCTGATTTTATACTATACTTGTTCTTGCTAAACCCCGAAGCCCATGGCGCTCCCTTACAACAGAATTATTATTAAGATTGGCTCAAACGTGCTCACCCAGGCGAATGGCATGCCGGACCTGGACAGAATAGCGCACCTGGTAGAGCAGATCACCGAGATAAAAAAGCAGGGCAAAGAGGTAATCCTGGTTTCCTCGGGGGCTGTGGCATCGGGTAGGAGCCTGGTCACCGTTTCTGAAAAGTTCGATGCTGTGGCTACCCGGCAATTACTGGCAGCAGTGGGGCAGGTAAAACTTATTAACACCTATACTGCACTGTTTGGGAAGCATGATCTGGTGTGCGCGCAAGTACTCGTAACGAAAGAGGACTTCCGCGACAGGCAGCATTACCAGAACATGCAGAACTGCTTTCAGGTCCTGTTGCAGCACCACATCATCCCGATCGTTAATGAGAATGATGTGGTGTCGGTTACAGAGCTGATGTTTACGGATAATGACGAGTTGGCTGGTTTGGTTGCTTCCGCCTTGAACGCCGACGCCCTGCTTATTCTCTCGAACGTGGACGGCATCTACAACGGGAATCCGAAGGAGGAGGGGACGAAGGTGATAGAAGAGATAGGCCATGATGCCACGGACCTGGCCTCCTTTATCAGCACGCAGCGTTCGCAGTTCGGCAGAGGCGGCATGCTGACCAAAAGCTACATGGCCCGCAAAGTGGCCGCTTTAGGCATTGCAGTGCACATTGCTAACGGCACAACCCAAAACGTGCTGACCCGCTTATTAGATGAGGAGTTGATCAACACCAGGTTTACTCCCAAAAAGGCAGCCTCAGGAAAGAAGAAGTGGCTGGCGCACTCCGAGGATAGTGCGAAAGGAGTGGTGCAGATAAATGAAGGGGCAAAGCAGGCCTTGACCTCCCCTAAGGCTACCAGCCTGCTTCTGGTAGGCGTTACGGCTATCCGTGGAGCCTTTAAGAAAGGCGACATCGTAAAGCTGGTGGATGAAACGGAGAAGTTGGTGGGACTGGGGATAGCGGAGTACGACTCAGAAAACGCGACAGAGCATATAGGCCATAAAGAACAAAGGCCCCTGGTGCACTACGATTATCTTTTCTTAAACCCGGATATGGCCTAAGGTGTCTCCTCTACAGAGTTGCCAGGCTTGCATGAACGGGGCCGGGTATAAAAAGAAAAGCACTTGCAGAACCTGCAGGTGCTTTTGCTATATAACAGATTGGGTAGAATTAGTTTAAAGGTTTGCTTAGCTAAGGAAAGCATTTAGCATCCAGACGGTCTTCTCGTTTTCGTTAATGTCTTCGCTTAACAGGGACACGGTTCCCTCGTCACCTGCTTCTGCCGCTACGATAAGAATCTGGCGCTCGAGCTGTAAGAGTACCTTTAGGTTATCGCGGGTCGTACTCACGGTCTCTTTGCCTGTATGCAGGTTTTTAGCTTCTTCTATCTGGGATGCCTGTATGTAATCGGAGAAAGTATGCAGAGGCTGCTGGCCGATAGTCAGGATGCGTTCCGCAATGGCATCAATTTTTACAAGGGCGCCGTTATAGAGCTCTTCAAACTTGTCGTGCAGCTGAAAAAAGTGCTCGCCTTTGATGTTCCAGTGGAATCCGCGCAGGTTCTGGTAGTATAGGTGGTAACTGGCCAACAGACTGTTTAACCCTTCTGCTACCTGAATACTTGTTTCTCTTTCCTGTCCTATTCTGTTTAGTTCTTCCATGTTTTATTTTAGTCTTAGTCGTTCATTTGCGTCGACACAAAGGTCCTAGTTTTTGTTATATATATCAAATTGATAGTTACTATGCTTTTATAGGTCACGTCTATGATGTATTTTTGCGCAGCTCTATGTGACTACCACAGTAGGAGATAAAGCGTAATCAAATTAAACACAAGCCTTTCTGATCTTCCCGCATGACCTTAGTACAGTTGGAATACTTAGTAGCTGTAGATACCCATCGCCATTTCGCCACTGCGGCCGAGCACTGCTTTGTCACGCAGCCTACGCTGAGCATGCAGTTACAGAAACTTGAAGAGGAACTGGGCGTGCAGCTATTCGACCGAAGCCGTGTGCCGGTGCGGCCCACCGAGATAGGGAAGGAGATCATCGCGCAGGCACGCGTGGTGCTGGCTGAGTCGAAGAAGATACAGGAGATTGTGCAGAACCAGAAGCAGGAGCTGAGCGGAGAGCTGCGCATCGGCGTTATCCCGACACTGGCCCCTTACCTGATCCCCCTGTTTGTAACGGGCTTTCTGGAGAAGCACCCCCACGTGCAGTTGGTAGTGCAGGAGCTGCTGACAGACCAGATCGTGGAGAAGCTGAACCATGAGCAGTTAGACGTGGGCTTGTTGGTAACTCCACTGAGCAATAAATCCATTAAGGAGTTGCCCCTGTTTTACGAAGCTTTTGTAACCTACATTAACCCCGCCCATCCACTAGCAAAGCAGGAGGCCATCAGCCCCAACCAGCTGGACCTGGACGAGCTGTGGGTGTTGAATGAAGGACACTGCTTCCGCAGTCAAGTGCTGAACATCTGTAACCGCGCAGGGACTGTCAGCGGGCAAAAGGGGCACCTGGACTACAAAAGCGGATCCCTGGAGACTCTCAAGCGCATCGTGGAGACGCAGCATGGCCTGACGCTCCTACCTGAACTCTCTGTGTTGGAGTTACCGAATGAAAAGCGCCGGCTTATTCGCCCTTTTGAGGAGCCACAGCCCCTGCGCGAGGTAAGCCTGGTGGTGCATCGCAGCTTTTTAAAGAAAAAACTAATACAGGCCCTGCAGCAAGAAATTATGGCCTCCATTCCGGAGGAAATCAGAAACAGAAAGAAAGAGCAGGTTATAGCTGTAAAATAGGAAGGAACCCGAAGCTTATCAGGCCTGCTTCCCCTCTACAGGCCAGGAAGGCAAAGAGATAGGTTTAAACAAGAAGAGGCTGCCTTAACGGGCAGCCTCTTCTTGTTTATGTCGCACATGCTCGAAGAGCAGCATGCAGTTTTATTATCAGATTAAGCGTTGATACCAGCTTCCTGAAGCGCTTTTACCATCGCGTCGCCGATCTCGGCAGGGGACTCCACTACGTGGATGCCGTTCTCGCGCATGATTTTCATTTTAGCGGCAGCAGTGTCTTCAGCACCACCTACAATCGCACCAGCGTGGCCCATGCGGCGTCCTGGAGGTGCTGTCTGGCCAGCAATAAAGCCAACTACCGGCTTCTTGTTGCCTGTCTCGCTGATGTACTTGGAAGCCATGGCCTCATAGTTACCGCCGATCTCGCCGATCATCACGATCGCGTCTGTGTCAGGGTCGTTCATCAATAGCTCCACTGCGTCTTTTGTTGGGGTGCCGATGATTGGGTCACCACCGATACCAATGGCTGTAGAGATACCAAGGCCTGCCTTCACGATCTGGTCAGCGGCCTCATACGTCAACGTACCGGATTTAGACACGATGCCGATACGACCTGGCTTGAAGACGAAACCTGGCATGATACCCACCTTCGCCTCACCCGGAGTGATAACGCCTGGGCAGTTAGGGCCGATCAGGGTAACGTCTTTGCCTTTCAGGTAGTTTTTAGCCGCTACCATGTCTTTTACCGGAATGCCTTCTGTAATAGCCACGATAACTTTGATGCCCGCATCGGCAGCTTCCATGATAGCGTCAGCAGCAAAAGCTGGCGGAACGAAGATGATGGATACATCAGCGCCTGTTCTTTTCACAGCTTCCTCCACTGTGTTGAAAACAGGAAGTTCCAGGTGGTTAGCGCCACCTTTGCCTGGAGTAACACCACCAACTACGTTTGTGCCGTACTCAATCATCTGTGATGCGTGGAATGAACCTTCAGAGCCTGTGAATCCCTGCACAATCACTTTCGAATCTTTATTTACTAAAACACTCATGTGTATATTTTTTAGTTTATGTATAGACGGTCCAACTATAAAAGCTTGTGCAAAAATAGGCTTTTTTGCTGCCCATGCAAAAAATAGTTGCCTCTAATATAGCCAATACCGATACTTGGGAGAGGAACAAGTTGTACCTAAAACTCTGTTGTTTAGCTGGCAGGAGCAACACCCTGATCATGGGCCTGGCCTCCGATGGTGTCTATCTTTTAAGGGTAAAAAACCGTATTAGAAGACAGCACAGGGCTAATTGGCTGTGCCACTGTTGCTGTGCATGACAAAAATAAGTAAAACAATATAAATCCTTACCTTTGCACCCGAATTCAAAAAAAGAACGGATGAAGTATCTGAACCATATTACTGAGGCAATCGGTAACACTCCTCTTGTAAAACTAAACAAAGTAACAGAAGGTGTAAAAGCCACCATACTTGCCAAAGTAGAGTACCTGAACCCGGGGAACTCCATCAAAGACCGCATGGCCATCAAAATGATTGAGGATGCGGAGGCGGCCGGTATCTTGAAGCCGGGCGGTACCATTATCGAAGGTACCTCAGGCAATACGGGTATGGGGCTGGCCCTGACGGCCATTGCCAAGGGCTATAAGTGCATCTTTACTTTATCAGACAAGCAAAGCAAGGAGAAGATCGACGTGCTGAAGGCCGTAGGAGCCGAGGTGATTGTGTGCCCGACCAATGTGGCACCAGATCATCCGGATTCTTACTATTCTGTGGCCCGGCGCCTAAACCAGGAGATCCCTAACTCGTTCTACCCAAACCAGTACGACAACATGTCGAACACCGTAGCGCACTACGAGACCACTGGCCCTGAGATCTGGGAGCAGACAGAGGGGAAAATCACACACTTTGTGACAGGGGTCGGAACGGGCGGTACTGTGTCCGGTACTTCCCAGTTCTTAAAAGAGCAGAAGCCAGGCCTGATCACCGTTGGGGTAGATACCTATGGTTCTGTGTTCAAGAAATACAAGGAGACGGGCATCTTTGATGAGAAGGAGATCTACCCTTACTCTACGGAAGGCATCGGAGAGGACATCCTGCCAAAGAACGTGAACTTCGACCTGATCGATACTTTCATTAAAGTAACGGATAAAGACGGCGCTGTGATGACAAGAAGACTGGCCAAGGAGGAAGGCCTCTTTGTGGGCTGGTCCGGTGGCTCGGCTGTTTTCGGTGCGCTGGAGTATGCCCGTGAGCAGAACCTGACGGAGGAGGACATGCTGGTGGTCATATTGCCGGACCACGGCTCCCGTTACCTCGCCAAGCTTTACAACGATGACTGGATGAGAGCCCAGGGTTATATCGATTAGAGTATACAAAATAGTTAATATTTTCCTACTAGTTAATATTTTACTAGCTTGCACAGGAGTTTGAGTCCAACGCTTAAATTCCTGTGCTTGTTTTTTGTATAATGTCGGGCAGATAAGCAACGTATAGCAACTGATGGAGTATAACCATTATGCGTGCTAACCTAAGAAAAGAAGGATGGGTGCTTTGTATGAAAGGGCACTTGTTCTGTTTTAGGAACTGTTTTTAGCTTGTAACGCCCTTTTTCAGGATAAAGGTATAAACGGATTCCAGCTTTACTTCAACAGCATGAGAAAGTAAGGTGGCACTAAACCATAGAGAAAGTTAGGTTACGGGTATGCTTCGGATTGCATAATTTTGCGTGTAAGAAGGTATACAAGTTAAAAAGGCTACGGGCTTTTTACAGCTGTTAAGGCCTTTTATTCTGTTGCTCTGTATTTTGAGTCTAAGTTTAATATGAGAAAACTATCAGGCGTCCTACTTATTGATGACGACGATACAACGAATTTTCTGAATCAGCGCTTGCTGGATAGGATGGAGGTAACGGAAAACATCCGGACCTTTGTAAACGGGAAACAGGCATTCGATTACCTGTACAACGTTAGTAACAGGAATTACGAGACGGAGAGTAAAGATTACTTTCAGCCGGAGCTGATCTTTCTGGACATTAACATGCCCGTGATGGACGGCTTCGAAATGCTGGATCTGTATGAGCGCCTGGATGAGAACTTCCGCAAAGGCATAATAATGGCTGTGCTCACCACCTCCACGCACCCACAGGATACGGCCAATTCTAAAAAGTATAATGCAGCGTACCTTACCAAGCCGCTGACTGCCGAAAAGGTGAATCAGTTGCTGGAGAGGCATTTTGCCGAAAAAGATAAGCAGGAGAGCTAAAAACTCGGCTCTATTGACACAAAAAGCAAAGGGGCTACTTGATCAAGTAGCCCCTTTGCTTTTTGTCTAAAACGAGAAGCCGCCGTTGGACCGAAGCGCCAGGTTGGCCATTACGCCCAGGCCCGCCAGAAGAAGGCCGATCCCTATCAGGTTCTCCAGGTTTCGGCTCCGCTGCCTCTTGCGCTTAAAGAGGTTCCCTAAGAGGGCCCCCACACCGAAAGCCAGCATCAGGGGCAGGCTGCGGTTCCAGATCACGTTGCCTAACAGGAAATGACTGATAAAGCCTGTAATGCTGGTGACCACCAGGATAAACAACGAGGTGGAGGTGGCGATAACAGCCGGCATCCTGAAGAGCTTGATCATCATCGGGGTCTGCAGAAAGCCCCCGCCAATCCCGAACAAACCCGCGACAGTGCCTGATATAAGCCCAAACAGCGAGACGACTCCACCATTTAGCCGGTAAGCTAAGTGCTTGGCGCGGTTCTTCCGGATAAAGGAAGTGGGCATGCGGCGGATACGGTACATCATACCCGTACGCTTCAGCCGTTCTTTCCTGGGCTTGGGCAAGAGCATGATAACACCGATCCCTAACACAAAAAGCGCGAAACCAAACTGTAACTGGCGCACCGGCAGAAACGCCACCAGGAAAGCGCCCAGCACCGTGCCCGCCATAGCCGGGAGCTGGATCAGGGTGCCTACCAGGTAATCAATGCTGCGGTCGCGGAAATTAAAGGCGGAAGCGATGATAGCGGCTGGTACCATGGCAGACATGGTAGAACCAATGGCGATCTCAATGTTGTAGCCGAAGAAGATGATGAGGATGGGGACCAGGAAAACGCCTCCCCCGAACCCAACGGTTACGCCAAATCCGCTCACCAGCACACCTACTATAAAAAGTATTGCGTCCTGCATGTGCTGCGCCTGTTACAGGCCTTTCTTTTGTTAGCTTTTTTCTGCTACAGGTACGAATTTAAATTCATCCCCGTTGAAAAGGCCCTTGTCGCTGAGCTTCAGCGACGGGATAACAAGCAAGGCCATGAAGGAAAGCGTCATGAACGGCGAGGCCAGTTTACTGCCCATTTCTTTGGCCATCCGGTCCAGGGCGGCGTAATGTTCGGCTACCTTATAGCCGTCATCAGCAGACATAATACCGGCCACCGGTAAGGGTAACAGTTGCGACTTACCAATGCTCACGGCAGCCACACCGCCCTTTGCTTCTATGATCAGATTCACCGCCCGGGCAATACTATCATCGTCCACGCCAACCGCCACAATGTTGTGGGAGTCGTGCCCCACAGAGGAGGCGATGGCCCCTTCCTTCAATCCTATGTTTTTGATAAAAGCCACGGCGGGTTCCGCTTCTTCGTAACGGTTTACCACGGTTATCTTGAGCAGGTCCTGTGCTACATCGGGTACAATAAAGCCGTTCGTTACTGTCGGGCTTGCCCATGCTTCCTTCGTGATCAGCTGCCCGTCAAAGGCCTCGATCACCCGGATGCGGGCCACATCGGTTGCCGGCACAGCAAACTGTTCCGGAGCCTTGTGGGAGGTATGGAAGTTATTGATTTCCTCACTCTCTGTGAATGCGATCTTAGAACTGGCCTGTTCTGCCACCAGTTGCCCGTTGATGTAAGTTGCTTGGATGTTGAAGTTTTCCGGGCTGTCAATCAATATAAAGTCTGCCGGGTCGCCTTCGCGGAGCAGGCCTACCTCCAGCTTATAGTGCTCTACGGGGTTTACGCAGGCAGCCTGCAGTACGTGGAACAGGTCTTGGCCCTTTGCCAGGGCACGTTTTACCAGCAGATTAATATGTCCTTCTACCAGGTTATCCGGGTGCTTGTCGTCTGAGCAGAACATGATGTTGCGGAAGTGCTCTGGAAGGAGCGGGATCAATGCCTCGAAGTTCTTGGCTGCGCTGCCCTCCCGTATCAGGATCTTCATCCCCACGGCCAGCTTGTCCAGGGCCTCTTCCGCTGTAAAGCACTCGTGGTCGGTGCTGATACCTGCGGAGGCGTACTGTGCGGCCTGCTCGCCCATCAGGCCCGGGGCGTGCCCGTCCACCGCTTTGCCGTATTTTTTCGCCAGTTCAATCTTCTCCATCACCACCGGGTCGCGCTGCAAGGTACCCGGCCAGTTCATCATCTCGGCCAGGTACTTTATCTCCTCGCGCTGGAAGAGTTTCTCTATGTCAGCGGCGGTAACCTCCGCGCCGGCGGTTTCGAAAGGGGTGGCCGGAACACAGGATGGCGCCCCGAAGTAAAATTTAAAAGGCACTTTTTTGCCGTTCTCGATCATGTACTCCACGCCCTTCAGGCCAAGCACGTTCCCGATCTCATGGGGATCCGAAACAGTGGCAACGGTACCGTGCGGCACGGCCAGCCGGGCAAACTCACAGGGTACCAGCATCGAGCTTTCTACGTGCACATGGGCATCAACAAAGCCGGGTAAGATGTAGTCTGTCGCCTCGGTGGCTTCCCGAACTATTTTAGAAATGCACCCGTTTGACACATGAACGGTGCCCGGGTAAATCTCTTGTCGGTGTATGTCGATAATGCGTCCGCTAACGTTAAAGTTGGTAGGCATGGGGATCTGTGTTAGTTTTGAAAATTGCCTCTAAAGTGGGCGTAAAAGTGTAAATTACTTTATCTTTGCATTAAAATCAGTCGTTTTGAGAAAGTTAATTTCGTACCTCGTTTTAGCAAGTTTCCTGGCCGCCGGTCCGTTGGCTGGCTGCACTGCCAAAACGCCTCAGCAAAAAAAGACTGCTTCCCTAAAACGTAAAAGCAAGCTTGGCAAGTTGCCTTGTCCTTGCGATTCCAACTAATTCCTTTTTTACAGTACCTCATTCTCATGAAGAAAATTGTAGTCGCACTTGATGGATATTCCTCATGCGGTAAAAGCACCACGGCCAAACTTGTAGCAGCTGAATTAGGTTATGCTTATATTGATACCGGTGCCATGTACAGAGCGGTTACGTTGTATTTTCTTCAAAACCACGTGTCCCTAACCAATCCCAAGGAAGTAAAGGAGGCGCTGGATAACATAGAGATTGAGTTCCACTATAACCCGAAGACCAAACGGAACGAAGTTTACCTGAATGGACTGAACGTGGAGGACGAGATCCGCAGAATGTATATCTCGAACAACGTTAGTGAAGTAAGTGTAGTACCGGAGGTGAGGAGAGCCATGGTGGCGCAACAGCAGAAGATGGGCCGCAGGCGCGGGGTGGTAATGGATGGCCGCGACATCGGCACGGCCGTGTTTCCGGATGCCGAGGTAAAGGTCTTTATGACGGCAGACGTGGATACCCGTGCGAAACGCCGGCAGGTAGAGTTGCTGGAGAAAAAGCAGCTGGTAAACCTGGACGAGATAAAGGAGAACCTGCAGAAGCGTGACCATATTGACTCTACCCGAAAGGAGAGCCCTTTGCGCCGTGCCGAAGATGCCCACTTGTTAGATACTTCGCACATGACCATAGACGAGCAGGTGGAGTTTGTACTTGAAAAAGTAACCTCCAGAATCCTGAGAAACGAAGTGACTTTGCCGAAGAACTGAAACGAAGAAAATGAACGTAACGATAGATAAAAACTCTGGCTATTGTTTTGGCGTGGAGTTCGCCATTCAGATGGCAGAAGACGAGATGGAACACAGCGAAGAGCTGTACTGCCTCGGCGACATAGTTCATAACAGCATGGAAGTGCAGCGTCTCTACAACAAGGGCCTGCGCATCATAGACAGGGAGCAGCTAAAAGAGCTGCGCGACTGCAAGGTGCTGATCCGGGCGCATGGCGAGCCGCCGGAAACCTACAAGCTGGCCCTGGAGAATAACATTGAGTTGATAGACGCTTCCTGCCCGGTGGTACTGAAACTGCAAAACCGCGTGAAGCATGCCTATGACACAGGCAAACCCGACAAGGGGCAGATTGTGCTGTACGGACAGGTAGGGCACGCCGAGGTGATCGGACTGGCCGGACAGACAGGGGATGAGGCGATTATTGTAACGACAGAAGCAGACCTGGACAAGATAGACTTTACGCGGCCTGTCACCCTTTTCAGCCAGACCACGAAGAGCACCAAAGGCTTTTACCACATCAAAGAGCTGATCGAGGAACGGATTCGCCAGGCCAATGCGGATAGCGCACAGCCCGCCTTCAGCGCCAACGACAGTATCTGCCGGCAGGTATCAAACCGCGAGCCGCAGCTGGCCAGGTTCTCCACGGAGCACGACGTCATTGTGTTTGTGAGCGGCAAGAAAAGCTCGAACGGAAAAGCCCTCTACAGCGTATGCAAGCAGCATAACCCGAACAGCTACTTTGTGGAAAACGAGGAGGAGCTGCAGGAGGAGTGGTTTCAGCAGGCAAGCAGTGTGGGCATTTGTGGGGCCACTTCCACGCCCATGTGGCTCATGGAGCAGGTAGCAGCCCACATCTCCTCCATCAGTGCTGTGGAAGCGTAGGATATATAGCACCTAAACTATACTACAATTTTGCTAATTTAGGCTTTGCTTCGGCAAAGCCTTTTTTGTGAATGAACGAATGAAAGTCTTAATCCGCTATTTTTTAAACGGACTTCTTATCATTGCCCCCATCACCATCACGGTCTGGATCGTGGTGGCTATTGTTGACTGGCTGGACAGCCTGTTTGACTTGGGCGTGCCCGGCCTGGGTATCCTTTTGATGCTGGTGTTCCTGACACTGGTAGGCTTTATCGGCTCCTCCTTTTTCGTAAAGCCTTTTCTATTGATCACAGAGCGGGTGTTCCACAAAGTACCGATCATCAGCATTATCTATTCCAGTGTAAAAGACCTTTTTGATGCCTTTGTGGGCGATAACCAGAAGTTTAACAAGCCGGTGATGGTGAAGATGACAGAAAGCTCAGAGAACTACAAGCTCGGTTTTGTGACGCAGGAGTCGCTCAAAAGCATTAATGTGGAGGACAAAGTAGCTGTGTATTTTCCGCACTCCTATAACTTCTCCGGTGAGCTTTTCCTCGTGCCCAGGCACCACGTGACCTACCTGGACATTCCGAGCAGCGAAGTGATGAAGTTTATTGTGTCTGGAGGCGTCTCGAAGCTTTAGAGAAGGAAGGGAAGACAAAGGACAAAGTGCCAGCCCCCTCACTGGCAGCCCCTGTCTGATGGTAGAATCTGTAACGCTAATTTCTGACTGCTTTGCCCTACGTAATTCAAGGAAAGTCGAAACTGCACTACCGGGTAATCGGGCAGGGCAGTCGTGTGCTGCTCGCCTTCCATGGCTATGGGCAAAGCAGTGCCTACTATCAGCCCATGGAGCAGGCACTGGGGAAGGATTATACCATCTATGCCTTCGACCTTTTCTTTCACGGGCGCAGCCACCTGCACAAGCAGCACATGCCCCTCCAGAAAGAACTGCTGAAAACTTTTACGGAGCACTTCCTGGAGAAGAAGGGTATTAACAGGTTCTCTCTGATGGGCTTTAGCATGGGGGGGAAGTTTGCCCTTACACTGGTGGAGTGCATGCCGCAGCGGGTAGAGGAGCTCTTCCTGATTGCGCCGGACGGCATTAAGACGAGCTTTTGGTACAACATCGCCACTTACCCGGGTTGGCTGCAGCAGTTGTTTAAACGCACGGTACTGAAGCCGGAGCTTTTCTTTAAGCTGCTGCGGCTGCTTGACCGCTATAACATGGTGCACCGGAGCCTCCTGCGTTTTGCTCATAACCAAATGGACAGCACACCGAAGCGCCTGCGCGTGTACCGCAGCTGGGTTGGCTTCCGGCAGCTAAACTTCGACATTCGCCACATAGTAAGGTTGCTAAACAAGCAGAAGGTTCCTGTTACCATGTTTCTGGGCCAATATGATCAGGTTATCTCCCCAAAAAGGGTAGGCGTGTTTGTCGATGCCCTGGACAAAGGGGAGCTGGTTATCTTAAAGGCCGGGCACTCGCATCTGTTGCAGGAGGTGGCAACGCTCTTACATAAAAAGCGACTGAAAGGCTGAGCCTGCTAAGGCATTGAACATGAGAAGGGTGAGGCATGGTTTTGTGCTTGGCCTCAACGGGCGGACTGAAAAACATTGTGCGTACATAAGAGTATAAGTACCTTAGCGTTTTGTGGAGAGGCTGCGTTTCTACGTGCTAAACCAATCATAATTCATATCAATCACTGAAATCAAGTATCGCATCACATGAAAAAAGCTGCCCGCCTGTTTGTAGGCTTCTCTGTACTTGTCGCTTTTAGCACAGGTTGTTCTTCTGAAAATGAAAATGCTGCCGAAGACATTGCAAAAACAGGCCCTACTGAGACTACACAGGCCATAGACAAAGGCATCGAGATCGGCATGCCAAGCGGACCGGTGGATCCGGACTTAGAGCGCATTGCCCTGCCCGAGGGCTTCCGTATCGACTATTATGCCAAGGACGTTGAAAATGCCCGCTCCATGGCGTTAAGCCCTTCCGGTATTCTTTTCGTGGGCACACGCAGCAACGACAACGTGTATGCGGTGGTGGACGAGGACAGAGACGGCGTGGCCGATGAGGTTGTTGAGGTGGCCTCTGGATTAAACACGCCGAACGGCGTGGCATACCGAAACGGTGACCTGTACGTGGCGGAGGTAAACCGTGTGCTTCGATTCCCGAACATCGAGGAGACCTTCCGCAACAAACCTAAGTTCGAGGTAGTAAACGATCAGTTCCCAAGTGACCTGCACCACGGCTGGAAGTACATTGCCTTTGGCCCGGACGATAAGCTGTATGTGCCGGTAGGCGCTCCCTGTAACATCTGTAAGTCCGAAGATCCCATCTATGCGACCATTACCCGTATGAATCCGGATGGTACTGGCCTGGAGGTATACGCCGAGGGGGTACGCAACAGCGTAGGTTTCGACTGGCACCCGGAAACCAACAACCTGTACTTTACAGACAACGGCCGGGACATGCTGGGCGACAACCTGCCGCCAGACGAACTGAACCGCGCCACACAAAAAGGACAGCACTTCGGTTATCCTTACTGCCATGCCGGCACCATCGAGGATCCGGAGTTCGGCAAGCTACGCGACTGCAGCGAGTTTGTGCAGCCGGCGCGAACACTAACGCCGCACGGTGCCTCTTTAGGCATGAAGTTTTACACAGGCAACATGTTCCCGAGCGAGTACCAGAACAACATCTTTGTGGCAGAGCACGGCTCCTGGAACCGGTCCGAGAAAATCGGTTACCGCGTAATGCAGGCTGTGCAGGGGCAGAACGGAGAGATTGTGGACTACAAGCCTTTCGCAACCGGCTGGTTGGAGGGCCAGGAGGAGTGGGGCCGCCCGGTAGACGTAGTGGTAATGCCCGATGGATCGCTATTGGTATCAGACGATACAAACAATGCCATCTACCGCATTACGTATAGCAAGTAACATAGTGCTAAAACGATGGGTTGGCGTGTAAGTGCTAAACCTGAGCCTACAAGCATAGGGCACTTATACACCCATTCATCGTTTTTGATGCATTGTTCATAGTCAATTGCCTGCACCACTAGTAGCCGCTGATGAAAAAAGAGGAAAAAGAAAAAAAGCCAAAGCCGGAGAAAAGGATTATCGGGAGACGGGAGCTCGTCTCCTTCCCGGAGCTGGACATTGATGACATAGAAGCCAAGATAGACACAGGTGCCTACACCTCTGCCATCCATTGCTCCGACATCCACGAGGAGACGAGACCGGATGGCACAAAGGTGATCGCGCTGGACTTACTGGACCCCTCGCACCCGCAGTATAACCACAAAAAGCTGAAGTTCGCGGAATATGACCTGCGCGAGATAAAAAGCTCCTTTGGCGAGGTGCAGGAGCGCTATGTGATTCGTACGAAGATAAAGTTCTTCGAGGAGACCTTTGAGGCAGAGTTTTCCTTATCAGACCGCAGCGACATGAAGTATCCCGTGCTCATCGGGCGCAAGCTGCTCAAAAACAGGTTTATCGTAGACGTGTCGCGCAAGAACCTGGCAAGCAAGTACAAGATCAAACACAATCAGAAATAAAAGCATTTTATGAAAATAGCCATTCTCTCCCGTAACCCTAAGCTGTACTCTACCCGTCGTTTGGTAGAGGCAATCCAGCAGCGGGGGCATGAGGCCGTAATTCTGGACCACCTGCGCTGTGACCTGGTCATTGAGCAGGGGGACCCGCACATATTGTATAAAGGAGAACGATTGACGGACATAGATGCTGTTATTCCGCGGATCGGGGCGTCTGTTACTTTTTATGGTACGGCGGTAGTGCGCCAGTTCGAGATGATGAAGGTGAAGAGCGCCGTGGACTCACAGGCCATTGTGCGTTCGCGGGACAAACTGCGCAGTTTGCAGATTCTCTCCCGCGCTGGGCTGGGCATGCCGAAGACAGCCTTTACCAATTACTCCAAGCAAACCTCAGAGCTTGTGAAAGAGGTAGGAGGAGCCCCTTTGGTGATCAAGCTGCTGGAAGGCACGCAGGGCCTGGGGGTGGTGCTAGCTGAGACGCGCAAAGCGGCGGAGTCTGTGATCGAGGCTTTCCATAACCTGAAGGCGCGCATTATTGTGCAGGAGTTTATCGCCGAGGCGGGCGGTGCCGACATCCGTGCCTTTGTGGTGAACGGGGAGGTAGTGGGGGCCATGAAGCGGCAGGGCAAGGAAGGCGAGTTCCGCTCTAACCTGCACCGGGGGGGCAAGGCCGAGCTGATCAAGCTGAGCCGTCAGGAAAAAGCCGCGGCCCTGCTGGCCGCCAAATCGCTGGGGCTGAACATTGCCGGCGTAGACATGCTGCAGTCCAAGCGCGGGCCACTGATCCTGGAAGTAAACTCCTCGCCAGGCCTGGAAGGCATTGAGCGGGCCACTCAAAAGGACATTGCCGCCAAAATTATAGAGTATGTGGAAGGGCTGGCACAGAAGAAGCCAAAGAAAAAGATAAAGGAGTAGCATGCCCGAAACCATTGTAATCAACGGTCAGCACATAGACCGTGGCGAGAAGGTGTTGACCAAGCTGGTAATCAGTAAGCTGCCAAGCGGCACGGTCATAGAAATTCCCATTTATGTGTTTCGCTCCGTGCATGACGGGCCGGTGGTGCTGGTAATGGCCGGCATGCACGGCGATGAAGTGAACGGTACCGAGATCATCCGGCGGATGCTCTCCAAGAAGATGCTTTACCCGCTGAAAGGGACCATCATTGCCGTACCTGTCCTAAACATCTATGGCTTTTTGAACTTCTCCAGAGAGGTGCCCGACGGGAAAGATGTGAACCGGAGCTTTCCCGGGAACCGGGATGGTTCTCTGGCGAGCCGTGTGGCTTACCGTTTTATGAAAGAAGTGGTGCCATACATAGACTATGGCCTCGACTATCATACGGGAGGTTCCAGCCGGGCAAACTACCCCCAAATACGCTGCGTGTTGGGGGATTACCGTAACGAGGAGTTAGCCAAAGCCTTTGCCGCCCCTTTTATCCTGAATGCGCCTTACCGGCAGGGGTCCTTGCGCAAAGAATCGGGCAAGCTGGGGAAATCTATCCTGGTGTATGAAACGGGCGAGTCGCTCCGCTTCGACGAGAAAGGGATAAACCTTGGGATAGAGGGGACTTGTCGTGTGTTGCATCACCTGGGGATGATGGCCAATTACACACCAGCCACAGAAGAAAGCGTTGTATGCATGAAAGACGTGTGGCTCCGGGCGAAGAATGCCGGTTTGTGGCGTAGCTTTATAAAACTGGGAGACCAGGTAAAGAAGAACCAGTACATTGGCAGCATCACAGACCCCTATGGCGAGATGGAGGTACGGCTGAACTCTCCGGCAACCGGTTATGTGGTAGGTTTGAACAACATGCCCGTAGTAAACCAGGGAGATGCCCTCATGCACATTGCCTTTTAGACGAACAGAAGAACCTGATTTAATAGAGACGGCTACCTCCATAAGAGGTAGCCGTCTCTATTAAAATAAAAATATATTTATACTTTCTGTTGTAGTAAAGGGGAGAGAATTAGTACCTTCCTTGGACAATCTTCTCGCTACGCACTGATTACTACAACATGAAACAAACTTTTCCTGCCTTTAAAAGCAGCAAAGAGGCATTTGCTTGCCTTTTACTCCTGCTGTTTGCTTCCACTACTATTGCCCAGCAGCGTTACACGGTTAGCGGTTATGTACGGGATGCCCAGACCGGTGAGAACTTGATCGGCGCCGCTGTGTTCGATGTTAAGTCCGGACAGGGAACCACTACGAACAGCTATGGCTTTTATAGCCTAAGCTTTACTGCTGCTGACTCGGTCGCCATTGTGGCTTCTTATGTGGGATATGCGCGGCAAAGCCTGAAGCTAAGATTAACAGAGGACCTGCAGTATACTTACAGCTTGCAGGCAAACATGACCAGCCTGGAAACAGTGGAGGTAGTGGCCGCAAAAGAGGAAAAGATCGAGGAGACTACCCGCATGAGCACCATCTCCGTGCCTATCGAGCAGCTGAAAGCAGTGCCAGCCTTGCTAGGCGAGGTGGATGTGATCAAAACTTTACAGTTGCTGCCGGGGGTGCAGTCTGGTACGGAAGGTGCTAGTGGTCTGTACGTGCGTGGTGGCGGCCCGGACCAGAACCTGATCCTGATGGATGGTGCGCCTGTGTACAACGCCACCCACTTGTTCGGCTTTTTCTCGGTGTTTAACGCTGACGCCCTGAATCATATCGAGTTAGTGAAAGGAGGCTTCCCGGCCCGCTACGGTGGCAGGCTTTCCTCCGTGCTGGACATCAGCATGAAAGAGGGCAACATGAACGAGTTTCACGGCGAGGGGGCTATCGGGCTGATTGCTTCCAAACTTACCCTCGAAGGCCCCCTTAAAAAGGACACTGCCTCCTTTATCATCTCGGCCCGCAGGACTTATGCAGATGCCCTGGCCCGCCCCTTCATGAAAAAAGACCAGGGAGTGGTCGGCTACTTCTTTCACGACTTTAATGCAAAGCTGAATTACAGGATCTCCTCTAAAGACCGCCTGTACCTCAGCGGTTATACCGGCCTGGATAAATTTCATTCCCGCTATGAGAACACCTATGTTTATGACAACATAAGCAATTACAACAAGGACAAAGCCAGCCTGGACTGGGGCAATAACATGCTGAGCCTGCGCTGGAACCGCGTGCTGAACAACAGGTTGTTTCTTAACACCACCGCCACGTATAGCCGCTACCAATTCGATATCAATATTCAGACTGAAAGCACCAGCCGAAACCTGACCGAGGTTATGCGTGAGAGCAGTTCCGAGCTCCTATACTTGTCTAACATCCGGGACTACAGCATCAAAACAGACTTCGATTACTTGCCCAATCCTAACCACTATGTGCGCTTCGGCACGCAGGCGATACAGCACCAGTTTAGGCCGGGAGCCATTCAGGTGACAGACGAGGGCAACGGGGATGAGATAAATGACATAAAGGAAGGCTCTAAAACAGCAGCTGTAGAAGCCTCTGTTTATGTGGAGGATGATGTGCGGCTAAGCGATAAGCTGAAGGTGAACATAGGTGCTCGCCTGAACAGTTTCTTCGTGAACGGAGCGTCTTACCTGTCGTTCGAGCCGCGGATAGCAGCCCGTTACCTGTTAAACGACAGGTTGGCTCTTAAAGCCTCCTATGCTAAAACCAGCCAGTTTATTCACCTGCTTACCAACAGCGGCATTGGCCTTCCTACCGATCTCTGGGTACCAGCCACCGACCTCGTCAGGCCGCAACGTGCCGCCCAGTACGCCTTTGGGGCTGCCCAAACCCTGTTCGATGGCCAGTACGAGGTAAGTGTGGAGGGCTATTACAAGACCATGAACGGCATTATTGAGTACAAAGAGGGCTCTGACTTTACAACAACCATCAGCAACAACTGGGAAAACAAAGTGACCGCGGGGAAGGGTTGGGCTTATGGCGCGGAGTTCTTTGTGCAGAAGAAGGTGGGCAACACCAGCGGCTGGGTGGGTTATACGCTCTCCTGGGCAAACAGGCAGTTTGCCGAGCTCAACTACGGGGAGAAGTTCCCTTACCGTTACGACCGCCGCCACGATATCTCTCTTGTGCTGTTCCACCAACTGCCGCGTAACTGGAACTTCTCTGCTACCTGGGTATACGGTACAGGCAATGCTGTTACACTGGCTGAGTCGCGGTACATAGTGGGGCAGAATGAAACGCTAGACCATTACAGCTCCCGCAACAACTACAGAATGCGGGCCTACCATCGGATGGACCTGGGCTTTAGCAAAAGGAAGCCGAAGTCCTGGGGCGAGGTAGTGAACACCATTAGCCTGTACAATGCCTATAGCCGCCAGAATCCTTTTTACATGTACTATGGGCGGGGTAAGGGCAGCGAAAAGTCAACCTACCGGCAGGTAGCACTCTTTCCGATCATTCCTTCCTTTTCCAAAAGCTTTAAGTTTTAAGTATGAGAACGTCTAAGTTTAAATCTTTGGCGCTACTTTTCCTGGCGGCCTGCAGCATGTTTGGGTGCGAGTTGGAACAGGATGTGGACTTACCCGCACACACGCCGCAACTAAGCCTGCGTCTGATGCTGATGAACGCTGCGCCTACAGTAGAGAACTACCAGGTGAACAAGTTTAGCCAGCTCTTTGTGGGCAGAAGCCAAAGTGTTATGTCGTCAGAAGCAACACTGGCAGGCGTGGCCGATGCGGACGTAAAGCTTTTGAACGAGGTTGGCCAGGTAGTAGAGGTGTATCAGCATACCGGCACCTACCACGGTGAGTACCAGCCAAGCGAGATGCAGGGCTACTATGAGGCAACCAAAGGCTTTGTGCCCGAAGCAGGCAAAACATATAAAGTACAGGCTTCCTACTTTAAGTTTAAACCCATAGAGGCTACTGTTAAGATGCCGGCTGAAACCGCAGTACCAAGTATGAGTTTCGACTCTTCTCCGCCTGCCAGCCCTGACAGCTATTATAAGGAAGGAGACCTGAAACTAACGATAGCAGACAAAGGAGGTGAAAAGAATTACTATAGGATCGTAGTTTACGCCCTGGACAGTGCCCATGCACGGATAGAAAACTACCCAGCCTATTCGGTGAACAGCTACAGTGAGCCAGAGTTCGGGAATGATGAGAGGTTAAGACTGGGCGAGCCTTTTACCGATGAGTTGTACACCTCGGGCAGCATTAGTTTCTTCTCGAAGATAAGCTTCCCTGGTAAAAGCTCCCTCAGGTTCCAGGGTGATAAAGCGCGAGCCACGAAGTACCTGGAAGTGCAGGTGCAGCAATTGTCAGCGGATGAGTACCTCTACTATAAAACGCTGCAGGCGCAACACCGCACAGATGATAATCCCTTTGCAGAGCATATTAATGTACACAACAACGTGCACAACGGGTTCGGGGTGCTGGGAGGGGTAACTGTTACCCGCTTCATGTTAGATGTACCCTAATTGCCTGAGGCCCCAAACAACAAGGCCTGCGCTAGATCTAGCGCAGGCCTTGTTGTTTGGGGTTTCTCTGTTTCTTAAAATACGTAGCGCACGTGTAGGGCGGTGTCCCAGAAGCCGCCGCCACGCGGGATGTTGATATAGGGCTTTACATCGGCACCTATGGTGAAGGGAATATCCCGGATATAGTACTCCAGGCCTAGTATGCCGTCAATACCCAAGCCGAACACATTGTCATCGTGGTAATGGTCGTGCCCGCGCTTGTAATAGTGGTGCCCATCGTAAAAGCCGATGTGGCCTCCCAGGCCATAATACCACTGCAGGCCGCGTGCATCAAAGGCCTGTGCGTGCTTCTCGTACAGCACGGTAACCACGGCGCCCCTGTACTTAAAACTGGTGCTCAGGATACCCTCAATGGCTGCATCATTCTGAATAAAGTGCTTGATGGTTAAACCGGAGGCGGCTCCCCCTCTAAAACCAACTCCCGTGGAGTATTCCTGGGCCTGCGCACCGGCAGATAAGCCGAGCACCAGGGCCAGCATAAAAGAAATGCGGATAATAATCTTCATAAGTTACGGTGGTTGAAAGATCTGAGGATGCTGTGGAAGGCCTGTGCTTTCCAGCGGCTGCAAAATTACAAATCTTAACGTAGCGACAAGCCCTTTTTATGTACGGGGTGCTACTTTTTGCTTTCAACCTTGTAGTCCTGCAGGTAGGCTGTCTTCTTGGTGCGCCTGCCCACCAGCTTAAAGAACGTGACAAAGCCTTGGGTGTCCTGCGCCAGCGCCTTGGCAAAGGGGTCTGCCTGCTCTTTCTGCTCTGAGTCCTGTACGTAGTGCTCGCGTACCAGCTCTACTTCGGCTAATTCCTGTGCCGCCTCTATCTCCACCAGCCCGGTTTTTTCCCATAGCTGACGCCACCAGGCAATGGAGTGGATAAAGTACCAGTAGTTCTGGTAGTCCTCTTGCAGAAAGGACGGCACCTGCTCCAGTGTTTGAATCTCTTCCTTAAAGCAGACATCTACAATGGCGATGTAGCCCTCTGGCTTAATGAAACGGGCAATGTAGGGAAGGTACTTTTCGTCTGTGCCGAAGTAAGTGTAGGAATCTACCACAATAACTGCGTCGAAGTATTCCTCGGCAAAGGGCAGGGCACGGGCATCGGCCTCCAAGGGAATTACCTGGGCTTCGCAGCCCGCCTGGCAGATGCGCTGGTAATTATCGCTGGCAGAGATCGCCTCATCCACGGCCCACACCGTTACGCCAAACTCCTTTGCCAGAAAGATAGAGCTGATGGCCTTGCCACAACCTAAATCCAGCACGCGCATACCCGGCTTCAGGGCCAGTGACTTTGTAAGGCTTTCGAGGTTGAAGAGCACGTTTTCACCCATAGAATGCTTGCGCACCCAGTCCGGGTCGTAATGGGAGGCCTTCGGGAAAATGTGGTGCAAGGGTTGCTGCGAGGGCATACGGGTAAACATTTAACTGCAAGTTACGGCAGAACTTCGCCTAGTGTTCCTTGCCCATGTCACCGATCTCGTCTGAGGGGTAAACGTGCACGCCTTGCTGGTTTTGCCTGGCGGCGAAAAGCATGGCCTGCGCCACTGCCTCTGCCTCCACGGGCTTATACTTTTCCAATGGCCCAATCATCAGGCCGCTCAGCGGCTTCATTACTTTGGCGGCAATTTCTTCCCCGGTTCGGTGTTCCTCCCGCTCCCCCAATAGCAGCGAAGGACGGAAAATGTGCACAGCGGTAAACGGCTGTGCCTGTACATCGCGCTCCATCTCTCCTTTTACCTGATTGTAAAAGAAAAGCGATTTGGCATCGGCGCCCATGGCCGAGACAACCAGAAACTGGGAGGCTCCTTTTTCGGCGGTGATTTCGGCCAGCTGCACTACATACGTGTGGTCAACCTTGTAGAATGTTTCCTTGGAGCCAGCCTTCTTGATCGTGGTGCCCAGACAACAATAAACATCATCGGCCACCAGGTCAGCGGCATACTGCTTCAGGTTATCAAAATCAACAACTTTCTGTTCCAGCTTCGGATGGATCAGGGGCAGCTCACGCCGGCCTACCGATATAACCTGGCTGTACCGTTCACTTTTCAGGAGCAGGGTCAGAAGATGGCTTCCTACCAGGCCGCTTGCTCCTACAATTAACGCGTCCCTTACTTTTTGCATAAGATGTTTTACTTACGCAGACAGTACGTTCTTGACGGCTATATAGTCTATAAAGTATAGCAGTTTCACAGAGAAATTGTTGTTTTGCGGGGCCTGGAAGGTGCGGGACACATTATCGAAGTAGTCCTTTACGATCTGGTTGTGGTTATCCTGTATCGCGTTCTTCCACACCACGCGCAGTTCGCTGCCCGGCGCAAAGCGCCAGCTGTACACCAGGTCGATGTTAAAGGCATTGTAGTTAATGTCTTTGAACCTGTCCATCTCCTGCTGGCGCTCTGCCGACACAGGCTGTAGCATTCCTTCCTCCGTTAGCACAAAGAACCGGTTATAGGCCGCCCGCGACCAGTAATGCCGCATATTTAGTGTAAGGCCGGTATTCTCGTTAAAGATGTAAGAGCCGGAGAGGGTACTGGTAAACGTCTTCACTTCGCGGTCACCGAAAATGATGTTATCCACGATGCCCTGCTCGGGTAGCAGGTATTTGTCGTGGCCAACGTAGCCAATGTCGTGGTGCTCCAGGTTTAAGCTGTTGCCATTAACTAGCAGGAGCTTGTCGTTCACGCGGAAGCGCGGGCTAAGGCTCCACCAGTTGCTGCTTTGCTTGTAGCGCTCTGACTGCCAGATGCCAAGTGAGGCATCCAATGCCAGGCGTTTGCGATAGTCTGTGGAGATGTTCCCGCTGATCTCATAAGCCGGGGGCTTTACAAACACTCTCGGAAAGGCACGGGCCTCAAAGTAATCGTTTGCATCTTCAGGCCGCACGCTCCAGTTCACGCCCACCCAGGTAAAGTTCCGAAGCTTGCCCCCGGAACTGCCGCTAAGGCCCCAGCTCGAGAAGCTGCGGGGGGCATAGAGCATAGCGTGGCTCACCGTCAGGCGGTTGTTCCAGTTCAGAAACTTCCAGATGGGCTGGTAGAAGTTGTAGTTCACCTGCGCCGAGGAGCTCATTTCGTTGTTGTTCCGCAGAAAGCCCAGGTCGTTGATGTCATAGGTGTCGGACTCCACGTTGTGGTTGAGGCTGTACAGCAGGTTGCCGCTTACCTTCGCCAGGCTGATGTTGTACTGGTGGCCCAGGCTTGTTCCGTCTGACGCACCGTCACCATCCGTATCCTTGCCGTACAGCTGGCTCAGGTTGCCCCCTGCCCGCAGGGCAAAAGTATTCGACTTGTCCGCAAAGCGTACCTGCAGCCCCGACACGTTGGCATCGTAAATCCCCTTGCCGCGTGTAACGTTGGTGTTGGTAAAGGTAAGGAAGGAGTTACGGGGAAGGGTCTGGTCCAGCACAAACACATTGTAGTTCGTAACCGGGTCGGTGAGGATCTCCCGGCTTTCGCCCGTCAGCGAATCCACGGCGGTGGCAAACATATTGCGCGTTACGGCATTGAACAGGCCAATGCCCAGCCCCTTGCGGGTGCGGCCCGATACCTTTGCGGCGTTTACCAGGCTGCTCACGGCAGGGTTCTCCGTCAGTTCCTCGTGCGCCTCCAGTTGCCCCTTTGCAGTCCCGCGCAGCAGGGGCGTACCCCCGATGCGGCGGGAGTAAAAAAGGCTCCCTTTGTTAAACAGCTCTGTGCCCTCGGTAAAGAACTGCCGGTTCTCGCTGTACTTTACCTCAAAAGGACTTAGGTTGAGCACCTGGTTATCCGACTGCGTTTGCCCAAAATCCGGGATCAGCGTAACGTCGAGGGTGAAGGCATCGTTAATGCCGTACTTCACATCCATGCCCCCGTTCACAGAATGGCTCATCTCACTGTTGCCATCGGCATTACCCGAGTAATGGTTTACATAACCCGAAACGTAGGGGGTAAACTGGAGGCGCACCGGGGCTTTGATCCCTTCTATGCCAATGGCACGCCCTTCCTGGTTCACGAAACCCTGTACTGAGTTGTCGACGTGGTTCCAGTAAGACTTTTCCCGGGAGCGGCGGATGACCCTCATAAAGTTAAGCCCCCAGGTTTGTACCGCTGCGTTCGGAAAGCGGAGCGCGGCATAAGGCAGGCGCATTTCCACTACCCAGCCTTTCTCGTTACGCGACACCTTACTGGCCCAAACGGCATTCCAGTTCCAGTCCTCATCGTTCTGCGAGAGTTTAATGTCGGTCTGTACGCCTGAGGCCGATACTAAAAAGGAAAAGGCGTTCTGCTTGTCGTGGTAGGTGTCGATGTACACACCGAACATGTCGGCGTTGTTCTCGCCGGAGTCGCGCGTACCCAGTTGCGTCAGGATAGAGTCCGGGGCCGTGTCGTAGAGCATGGCTCCGATGTACACCGCTTCGTCGTCGTAGAGCATGTACACCTCTGTTTTCTGTGAAGAGGGCTTGCCGTTAAAAGGGTCGTACCGCACAAAGTTTGTGGCAGGGGATACCTGGTGCCAGATGTCAGGCTCCAGTACTCCATCTATCACAGGTGCTGTCTGGGTGCGGGCCGTTACCGTTGTCTTAACTTTGTTCTCTTTTTCTTTGTTGTCTGGGTTTGTGGTGCCGCTTGCTGTAAGGGCCCCGTTAAACAGGAGGCCCGTAGCAAGTGCAAAAGGTAAAAATACTCGGTGCATAGTCTGTCGCCGGGTAGGTGTGAGCCGGCCAGCTTAAGTAAGGTTGTTAGGTTATGGTGTTTGCGTGCTAAGCGGAGCCCGGATGTTCTTTTGCTAACGCTTCAGGCGGATACTGTCGGAGGCGAGTTCTATCTTGCCTGCCTTGTATAAACCGCCGATAGCGCGCTTAAAGGTCTTTTTGCTCATGCCAAAGGCTTTGTAAATATCCTCCGGGCTGCTGTTGTCTGACAGTGGAAGCCAACCATTACCCTGCTGCAGCACGCGCATGATCTTATCCGAGGCCTCGTCTGATTCTGCCTTCTGGGTAGTGCCGGGCTTGCGGAGGGTAACGTCAATTTTGTTGTCCGGGCGGATGGTCTTGATGTAGCCTGTCAGCTTGTCCCCCAGGTGCAGGTCCTGGAACACCTCATTTTTGTACAGGATGCCCATATAGGCATTGTTAATGATTACTTTGATGCCGATCTCGGTAAAACCTGCCACCAAAAGCTGTACTTCCTCGTTTTCCGTCAGCTGTATTTGGTCGTTCTGCAGGTACTTGCCCAGCTTGGAGGTCGCTACCACCCGGTCGGTAGTTTCGTCCAGGTACAGGTACACGCAGTACTTGCGGCCCACCTGCATTTTGTCTTTCTGGTTGTTTAGCGGCACCAACAGGTCCTTCTCCAGCCCCCAGTCCAGAAACGCGCCAAAAGGGGAGGTGTCCTTGCAGGTAAGGCAGGCAAACTCCCCCACGGTGGCATAGGGCTCCAGGGTAGTGGCAATCATACGGTCTTCGGAGTCACGGTACACGAACACGCGCAGGTGGTCTCCTACGCGGGCATCTTTGGGCACGTATTTGCCGGGCAGCAGGATGTCCCCATCTTCGGAGGCAAGGTATACCCCGAAATCTACTTCCCGCGCTATTTCCAGTTCGTTATAATCACCAAGGTCTACCATATCGTTGTGCTGTTTGTTGCTGTAAGGTGTGTTCCTTACAAATTTAACAAAATACCCCCTCGCTTAAAAGATAAGGGAAGGGATAGATAGTACTTTCCTATATAACTACGGGAAAAACAAAAGAAAGCGCAAGGCACCGTAAAAACCGGAGGGAGACAAGTGACAGCACACCCACGGCCCTTTTCCCTTCCCTGAAAATGTATACTAGCGGAAATCAGCTACCCCGGGACGGGTAAACTGGAAGTCGCGGAAGTCGTAGTACGGCCGCGAGGACTCAAACACCCGAAAGCCCCTGAGGTCATCGTTTTGGGGCAGTTTGGGATAATAACTGATGAGGAACTGTATGGTGCTGAAGGAGAGGAACTCGTTCCGGAAACGGAAGCCAATGCCATAGCCCCGGTAAGGCGCTTCTTTAAACGGCGAACTCTGGTTGCCCGAGGAGAGCCAGGCCACATCGGCAAACAGCACCGTGGCCAAGCGAAAGCCCAAAAGCGATAGCGGTGTGTAGAGGTTCGCCTCGTAATTAAGGGTAACACGCCGGGAGCCGCGCAGCATGTGGGACCGGAAGCCCCGCAAGCCACTTTCGTTGTTGATGGAGAGCAGCTCCTCCGGATAGCGGTTGATGCCTAAAGTGCCGCGCCCCCACACAAAGTGACGCAGTTTCCAGTTGCCCCATTCGGAGAGCTTCGTGAAGTACAGCGTCTCCAGTCCCAGCACCCCTTGCTCCAGTTGTTCATTCCGAATAAAAGAGCCGTAGGAGGCACTGGCATACAGGTAGCCAAGGGAGGCGTTGTACTTCGCAAAGGAAAGAGAGGTGCCGAAGTACTTTCTGTCGCGCAGGTCCCCTTTCTCATACCCGGCCGTAATAGAGAAGAGCGTACCTGCCGGAACGTCCTCTGTCCGGCCAAAGCCAAAGAGGTAGCGGTCCTTGTAATACTTCCGGATACTGTAGCCGGCGCTGACCAAGGCTAACCTATTGTCCTGAAAGTTCTCGGTGGGCACCATCCCATAATTGGTATTGATAAAGCGGAGGCCCAGGATAACCCGGCTGCGGGGCTCATAGCCCAGGTTATAGGTTTTGAACTTGAAGGAGCGGCCCAGCCAAACATCCTGTCGGTTAAAGCTCAACGTGCCGTAGCGGATAAGGGTATCCTCCGGACTGGACGGCAACAGGAACCGTTCCTCGATCCAGCTGATGCCTACGGCACCGGCATACTTGGTGTTGGTGGAAAAGAAGTCGCGACTCAGGAAAGCGCTTTTCTCCTTATAATAGTTCTTGTCTACATAGGCCATGTCTGCCGAAACGTATGAGCGGCCTATGTTTTCAATACTATAGTAGCTGGATACCTCCCAGGGCCTGGGCCTGTTGTGGAGGTTAAAGCGGTAAGAGCCCTCTACCTGGTGCCCTTGCCCCAGGAAGTTCAGCTCGCGCAAGGAAACGCGGCCTTTGCCCGAGGAGGGAGTGTAAGAGCCGGAGCCTCCCAGGCTAAAGATATCTTTTGTTACCACAAACACATCCACACTGTCTTCAGTCGTGGTGGCTTCATTCACGACAATGCGGGCATCCAGTAAGTGCCGGGACTGACGGAGCAGACGCTCCGACTCAATCAGGGCGAGTGGCTCCAACGGTTCCATTTTCCGGAAAAGGAGTTTGTTGCGGACCTGCCCACGGCCTGTCTTTACGTGTAGGGAGTTGCCCGCTTTCTCCATGAAGCTGTCCGGTACCTTGGACGTGTCGTTAATCGAGTAGCCGAGGGCATCCAAGGTCAGGATGTCAATACGGCGCACGATCTTGTAGTTATGCTTCTCGTACTCCTGCTGGATCAGCTCGGCATTGAGGCCATAGACTTCCTCCGCCTTTTCCAGAACCAGCACTGCCTTCAGTAGCTTTCCCATGATGGTTTTGCGCTGCGACATTTCCTTTAGGTTCTCCAGCAGGCGATCATTGAAGTTCTGTGGGACGGTATCTGTTTGCGTGGAGTCGGCTACAGGACTTACCTGCGCCTGACACACCCCCGCCAGCAACAAGAACATGCCCAACAGGCATATCAGGAGTGGCAAGCGGAAAATAGGGTGCGAGTTATGCATAAAAAGATTGGCGGCTCTATGGCTCTCCCATTTAGCCTTCTAATATAACGCTTTCTAAAGCATAAGCGATATGCGTGCATAAAAAGTGCCATTTAATAAGGGTAAGCAGGAATAAGTGCTTTTTGTGATATGCTAAAACAGTTAGTTAATTTAAGGTGTTGATAAAGTGTTAATAAGTTTTTGCTAATATAATTGGGTGTAAATAAAAGAGAATGCTACCTTTAAGGACTAAAATAAGTAGCAAAGCAAATGAACAGCCCATTCGTTTTAGAAAAGCTTAGCGTGTTAGCGGGGCTGCGATGAACCTGTTCTCTGCTGCTCACGCTTCGCAGGTGCAAGAACAGAACCAGAATTCGTACGCAGACAAGACTATGAAATACAACAGAAAACAAGCCCTTGCCTTTAACCAAGCAAACTCGTCTGACAACCGCCATGGCTGCCACCAAGCATAAACCAAACTCAGTAAGTCATACTTCCAGTAACATCCAACCTAAGAAAGTTATCATCATGAGACCGAACCAAAAAGTAGCACGCGTATCGCTTTATTGCAAACTGAACATGCTGGTGCCACAGTTGCGAAGCATGGCCGCGCGGGCACAATCGGAGAACAGCGAAAAGGGCCGTAAGGCCTATAGTGGCAAGTAGCAGAACAAGCTGCCCGGATAGTTGTAACAGTAGGTAAACGAGTTGCCGTTTGCGTTTTTGGTGTGCCAGTAGCATTTTGCAGGTAAAGCAGGAAAAGTTTTTCAGGAAAAGCCTTTCAGCATACCTGTAACAGCCTTCTCTTCAATAAAATCAGGGTATCCTGCAGCAGGCAGAATAAATTGACCTGTTGCTGTAACCATATCCTGGCAAAATACGTTTATAATGATATATATCACTTTAAATGTAATGCAAAAACGGTCCTTGGGGTGAACTGAGCGCTTTTGAGACCGCTGAATGCGTAAACCATAATTTTGCACTATGAATGCACGCGTACGAAAGAAACTGATTCAAGTAGCTCGCGGTAGAGCCCACCTAATGTCCTTCCAAAACTTGATTTATGAGGCTGAGCTTGGCCTTAACCTGGACAACCCGCACGAAAAGTCTATGCTGACAGAAGTTATAGACGAGATATCAGAGAGGGAACACACGGCAGGCCGCCCTTTGCTTAGCGCCCTTGTACGAATCAAAGGACAAAAAAACCAGGGAGATAACTTTTTCAGGCTGTGTGAGCGCCTGGGTTACGGAAACTGGAAGGAGTTGAAGCGTAACTCCAAGTTTGTAGAGAGCCAACGAGAAGCCTGCCGGCAGTTCTGGCAGGATAAGAAGAACTTTACATCCTACCTATAATATAAGAGAGAGCGACAGCATTGCATTCCCACCCTAAGCTGTCGCTCTCTTTTTTTACTTTTTTAGCCCTACGTCCTCGAATTTTCCCTCCGACGAGAGCTTCCCGTTTACATACACTTGATAGACTAGCGGAAAGATCACGCCCTTCCCTATAGAACTGTACTCCAGCTCGTCCGCAAAGTAGGGATAAGGATCTTGGCTGCCTTCAGTTGCTTTGGAGGAGGTAAGAATCTGTCCGTTTTCTGCATCCATAAACAGGTCTAATACTAGCTTCGGGTTTTCCGGGTCCGACACGCGCACAATAGCTGCCTGGCGGCCTTTGTAAGTAGTGCCGTTCACAAATGTGAAGCGGAGCTTCTCGTTGCGCAGCATCGGGATAAAGTTGTAAAAGAACACCCTTTGCAAGGCCTCTTTCTCCTGCTGCGAGAGCGCCTGCTTGTGCTCATGCTGTATGAGCCAGGCACCGCTCTGGTCTATTTGTTTTAGGACGCTGTCGCCCTCCGATGTTTTTTCGCAGACGGTAAGGTAGTTCTGACTGAGGTCCAGGGTATAACGGGTTTCGGTACGGATCACCTGATCAGCCTGGTAGGTGGTGCGCCGCAGGGTGTACTGAAATTCTTTTAGCCCTTGCAGGGCTTTTCTGCCGCCAAAAGCTTTGATCATGTGCTCTCTGGCTTCAGCTCCACGCTGTTCCGCCTTTTTAGGTTGTGCCATTAAGCAGGAACAGCAACAGGCAGAAAGAAACAGTAAGAAAAGTTTTTTCATCGTTCAGGGCTAAGGGTAACAATGCAGCAAGATACTCTTTCAGCACAAATTTTTGGCCCTGTAAAATCCGCTTTTAAAGCCTGGATTCTCTTTTTTGAGCTTCATGCCAAACCTCCTCCTGAAATTTGGTAAAACTTTTTTATTAGTTTTTGCTATATAGTGAAATATGGTTTTATTTATAGACGGGTTTAAATATATTTGTGTTGTATCCTTGCTTGTTGTTGTCTAAGCATCTTTCCGAAGAGCTGCACCTTCCCCTGCATATCACTTTTTATCTAAATAAATTTACTTGTTATCTATGGAAACAAAGAAACTTACATGCTTTCTGCTTTTGCTCTTCCTGTATGTCTGTGCCGTTTCGGATGCCCAGGCGCAGGCCGCTAAGTTTGGAAAGGTAGATGAGGCGGAGCTGCAGATGCGTAGGTACGACAAAGACACCAGTGCGGCAGCTGTCGTGCTCTCAGACTATGGGTACACCCGGTTCGACTTTACAGGTGGGCTGAAGGTTATTTTTGAACGGCATGTTCGCATTAAGATCTTAAAGAAGTCCGGTTACGACTGGGCCAACATGGAGATACCCTTTTACGTGGACGGAGCGGATAAGGAAAAAGTAACGACTATCCGGGGCTACACCTTTAACCTGGAGGGCGGCAAAATAGAGAAAGACAAGCTGGACTCTAAGAGCGTGTACGAAGAACAACGCAGCGAGAACTGGCACCTGAAGAAGTTTACGATGCCGAACGTGAAAGAAGGCTCTGTGATTGATGTGTCTTACGCCATCATGTCGGACTTTGTGTACACCATGCGGGAGTGGGAGTTCCAGACGACCATTCCTACTGTTTGGAGCGAGTACCGGGCGCAGATACCGCAGTACTTCGACTACAAGTTTTTGATGCAGGGCTATCATTCTCTGTACAAAAACGACAAGCAAAACAATGGGGCACCGAGCCAAATGGTCAACAACGCGTATGTGTGGGCGATGAAGGATGTGCCTGCCCTCAAGGAGGAGAAGTATATTACCACACTTCGGGACTATCAGTCCAAAATTGAGTTCGAGTTGCAGCGCGTCTCTTTTCCTGGAGAAATCCCGCGCACGATGACTGGGGACTGGAAAGACGTAACCGGCGACTTATTGATGTCGGACAAGTTCGGAACGCAGCTGAACCGCAACAATTTCTTTAAAGACGAAATTGCTGCTGTCAAGGCAAAACACCAGGACCCGCACCAGCAGATGCTGGTGATATACGACCTGGTAAAGGACAGGATGGTGTGGGATGAAAAGTACGGGTACACGGTAAATAATCCTATCCGCAAAGCGTATGACCTGCGGAAAGGCAACGTAGCCGAGATAAACCTTCTGCTGACCTCCATGTTGCTGGAGGCAGGCCTGGATGCCGCGCCTATGTTACTCAGTACCCGGAACCATGGGCGTGTGAACACTTCTTCGTCCCCGATGGTAACCAAGTTTAACTATGTGATAGCACATGTCAAGCTGGGCGATAAGGAGTACCTCCTGGATGCGACGGAGCCCTTGCTACCGGCCGGTTTATTGCCCTTACGCTGCCTGAACGGTCATGGCCGCCTGATAAAGAAAGAGGACCAGCGCTGGGTAGCCCTTACGCCGGACAAGCCTTACTCCAAATTGTTTAATGCGGTCCTGACCATTAACAGCCAGGGCGAGATAAAAGGAGAGGCCCGGGAATCTGTTGGTGGTTACAATGCCTTGGCGCTGCGACAAACAATACTTGAGGAGGGGGAGAGCAAGTACGTGGAGCGCCTGACAAAAGAGGTAGGCGACTACAAGATGAGCAAGCCGCAGATAAAGAACCTGAAAGATGTCTCTGCTACCCTCGATATTGTGTATGACATAAGTGCCAGCGGCAGTGGGCAGGAAAACAGCATTATTTACCTGAACCCTATGTTTGGGCAGGGAGAGAGCGAAAACCCTTTTAAACTTACCGAGCGGATATACCCTGTCGATTTTGGGGCCCCGATTGATGAAACCTACCTTTGCCGCCTGACCATACCTGAGGGCTACGAACTGGAAGAGGCGCCTAAAAGCATAGCCGTGAACCTGCCGGAAAACGGCGGTCGCTTTATGTACATGGTGCAACAGAACGGGAATGTTATCCAGGTAATGAGCAAAGTGAGCATCAACAAACCGGTTTTCTATGCGCCGGAATACCCATACCTGAAAGAGTTCTACAACCAGATTATTGCCAAGCACGCGGAGCAACTTGTGCTGAAGCGGACCGCAACCAGCCAGGTTCTCCAGAAGTAGGCAGCTGCAAAAAGACCTTCAGAAGCAGGGCAAAACAGCAATGGGTTGCTTCTGAAGGCCTTCATTACCTTCTCGTTTTCGAATACACTTTTTAAAGTATTAAACCATGTGCAGACGTAACATACTCCTGTGGCTACTGGCTTTTTTGCTGCTGGCAACACCACAGGCTGGAGCAGGCGGGCTTTCTGTGCCGGAGGGGCTAATAGAGGGCGCCAATGCCGTGATTCACTCTGAACAAACTGTTTTTACGGTAAACTCGCCGGGTAGTGGCGTGACAACATACAAGGTGAGGATGACCATTTTAAATGAGAATGGCAAGCAACGCGCCAAACTGTATGTGCCATACGACAAGCTTAGCAAGGTAGACTATCTGGAGGGGACCATCTATGACCGGTCTGGGAAAAAGATCAGGTCGCTGAAAAAAAAGGAAATAGAAGATATCAGCGCCATGAACAGTTTCTCTCTTTTTGAGGACAACCGGGTGAAGATAGCTGACCTGACATATACCATGTATCCCTATACCGTGGAGTTCGAATACCAGCTTAGCTCCAACAACATGCTGTTTTATCCTGTGTGGCACCCGCAGGATGGTGAGGAGTTGGCCGTAGAGCAGGCAAGCTTTGAAGTGCACATGCCGCAAGGGATGAGGCTGCGCTACCAGGAGGCTAACATGCCTAAGCCCGGTAAAAAAACGGCCTCCGCGACCCACGATATCTATCGTTGGGAGGTAAGCAACCTGCAGCCGATAGAAAGGGAGCCTTACGGACCCGGATTCGAGGAGTTGGTGCCCGTGGTGCGTACCGCCCCGACAGACTTTGAGGTGGAAGGGTACAAGGGAAACATGGAAAGCTGGAAAAGCTATGGCCTTTGGATAAACCAGCTGAACCAGGGGCGCGACCAGTTGCCGGAAGCCACGAAGCAGAAATTGCGAGCGCTTACCGCGGATGCTCAGACAGAAGAGGAAAAGATCCTGAGGATTTACGATTACCTGCAGGGGAAAACGCGTTACGTGTCCATCCAACTGGGGATCGGGGGGTGGCAGCCCTTTGAGGCCAGCTTTGTGGACAGCAAAGGCTACGGTGACTGTAAAGCCTTGACCAACTATACCCAGGCCATGCTAAAGGCGGTAGGCATTGAGTCTTACCACGCGTTGATCCGGGCAGGGGAGAATGAACCAGACATTAAGACAGATTTCCCCAGCAGCCAATTTAACCACGTGATCCTTTGTGTGCCGACTGAAAAAGACACTCTGTGGCTTGAGTGCACCAGTCAGATAGAGGCAGCAGGTTATTTGGGTAGCTTTACAGGAAACCGCCATGCCCTGTTAATAACACCGGAAGGAGGCAAGCTGGTAAAAACAAACGCTTATGCTGCCGCCGACAACGCTCAGCTCCGCAGCATACACGTAAAGCTGGACGAAAAAGGGAGTGGGTTAGCCAGCGTTACCACACGTTACACCGGCATGCAGCAGGAAGCCCGCAACCAGGTCATTCATAACATGAAGCCCGAGGAGCAGCGCAAATGGCTCTACCAGCAGGTAAAGGTCCCGTCCTTCGAAATCAGCAAACACGCTTTTGAGCAGCGCCAGACCCAGCTACCCGTCGTAACGGAAAGCCTGGAGCTGCGCCTGCGGCAGTGCGCCACCATCAGTGGGAAGCGCATGTTTGTGACACCAAACCTGATGAGCCAATGGACCTTTGTGCCAGACCAGAAGGAGAAAAGGCTAACAGATGTGGTGCGCACCATGGCTTTTCTGGATGTGGACACTGTCACTTTCGAGCTACCCGCTGGTTATACAGTAGAGTACCTCCCGCAGGATGCCAGGTATAAGTCAACCTTCGGTGAATTCACGGCCACCGTGAAAGTGGAGGGGCGGCAAGTAACTTACATACGTCGCATGCAAATGGGCAAGGGACGCTACAAAGCGGCTGCTTATCCGGAGTTTGTAGAGTTCCTGAACAACATAGTAAAGTCAGACAAGCAACAAGTCGTATTTGTGAAGAACCCTTCCTAGGGTTAACCTGACCCTAAAGGTAAAGCCGCCATAATGCTCAGTTCTTCTGAGGCTCGTGGCGGCTTTGCTTTTACAGGCTAATTCCTGCTTTCCGCTTTAAGAAGCAGCACTTGCTAAAGTGCTTTTAGACAGGCGCAAAAAAAGTAAAAATACCCTGCGTCTTTTCCAGAGTGGCTCCGTCTTCAGGGTGTAAATCAGAAAAACATCTTAAACGATAAGCCATGAAAAGATTTCACGTAAACGTACGCGTTAAGAATTTACAGGAGTCTGTTGCCTTTTATACCGCTTTGTTTGCCACTGCACCTACTGTGCTGAAGGAGGATTATGCGAAGTGGATGCTGGAGGACCCGCGCATAAATTTTGCCATCTCCCTACACCCCGAGAACGCCGGCATCGAACACCTGGGCATACAGGCAGAGAGCGAGGAGGAATTGGCAGAAGTGTATGAGAGGTTGCAACAGGCGAAAGGCACTATTGTGGAGGAAGGCAAGTGCACCTGCTGCTACGCTAAATCAGAGAAGTCCTGGATCACAGACCCACAGGGGGTAGACTGGGAGGCCTTCTATACATTTGGGGAGGCGACCGTATATGGTGAGGGAAAGCATACACGTACAGAAGCAACCGCGCTGTAATCCATTAGTACAAAATAAAACGAAAGGGTATCCGCCTGTGCAGTTTTTCTCAGGCGGATGCCTTTATTTACAAGAATTTCTGTTTCTTCGCTTATACTACCTTTCTGTACCCTGCCGGATATGTCTTGCCCCAACAGGCTATGAGCAAAGGAAAAGTAGGGAGAGGAAAGGGAGTGGTTTGGCACTAATTAGCGCAAGTGATAGAGTAGACATCTGATATGGCAAATTGTTGTAACACTCCGGAACAATCTAACCTGGCAGCTGCCGACGCCTGTGCAGCTGTTGCCCCTGTTTTTTTAGCCTATGAAGCCCAACTGAAGGGTTTTGTGCAGAAGCGGGTATTGGATAAGACAGAGGCAGATGACATACTGCAGCAGCTTTACCTGAAGGTGTACAAGCACTGCGAGCAACTGCAGGAGGTAAACAACACGAAGGCCTGGCTTTACCAGATCACCCGTAATGCGGTCTACGACTTTTTCAGGGAAAACAGCCGCCGTGAGCGCCTGGAAGACCTGGAACTGGCAGAGGAGGAGTTGCCAGAGAACAGCCGGCATGAGATTGAAGCGCTGATAGAGCCGCTGATCGGCCTGTTGCCGGCAGAATACGCCGAGGCTCTGCGGTTGAGCGAGTTGGAGGGAGTAAGCCAGAAGGAGATCGCTGAACGTTTGGGGATATCTTACTCGGGTGCCAAGTCACGGGTGCAGCGGGGGCGCGAAAAGCTAAAGGCTTTGTTCATGGAGTGCTGTCATCTGGAGTTCAGCCACGACGGCCATGTGCTGTGGGCCCAGGTAAAGGCTAGCTGTAAGCCTCTGCAAGGACTCAAAACTTGTACCTGAGCTGTACTTTCACATCCGACCGCTTCGAGCCTTCGATCGTTTCCATGCCGGTACCAATGGAGTCCTGATTTCGGTAAAAGGTCAGGCCATACTTGAGCCACACGTCCATGCTTCGTATGGGGCGGAATTGCAGGAGGGCATAGGTCCTGGTGCCTTTGCCGAAGAAAGCAGGGATGGAGAAGGCGTACAGCACGTCACGCTCATATATGTACTGCCGGGTGGCATAGCTGTCCGTGTCGAAAATAGCGTAGCGGGTACTCAGCCGTACCTTATTAAAAGTAAAGTTAAGGTCCTGTGCAATCAGGTAGCCGGTCTCCTGTGGCGACTCATGCGTATAAGTGCTAAACTGCACCCTCGATTTCAGGCTTAGTATTTTACTGGCGACTGTCTCAAAGTGCAGCAGGTAGTTCCGGCGCAGTGCCTGCGCCACATAATCTATGCTTGTGGTGTTGCCCGGCACATTGCGTCCTTTGCTCTCGCTGCGCATTTGGGCGTACAGGCTACTTAGCTTGTTCGGGCGGAAGAGCAGGCGCACTAAATACTCATCCCCGTAAGAAGGGGCATCCACCTGATAGCGCAGCCACGGGAACCGGAAGCGATCATAGTAAGCGGTTATCTCCCATTGCGGCAAAGGCCTGATCTTGATGCCCGTGTAAAAGCCCTGTTCATTTATGTTGCGGGTGCCCTCCCCAAAAGCGCTGCCATAGAAGCTGTGAAAATGACGGGCGTAGTAACGATGCAGCATTGCCAGTTCCACCCTATTCGAAAGATTGGCGACAAACCCGTTAATAGTACCCACGCCACCACTTTTACTCAATGCCGTTTCTCCGAAAAGATAGACATTCTGCCAGGTATAGCTGTAGTTGGCGCCGATATTGTAATTACGCGTCCCGTTAAACTCGAAGCGCTGGTAAGGCACCCCTGCTTTTTGCATAGGAGCACTGTAATGGGTTCCCAAGGCCGTGAGCCCCAGGTTCAAGCTTTTGTCCCTTGACTGAAAACTGGCGTTTCCGCCAAAGACCTGTTCACGTGCTTGCCCTTTGTTAGCCAGTTCTGTGGGAGTGCGGTGGAAGCCCGAGGTCTGGATACTCGTAAAGAAGTTGGTATAAAAGGGCAGGGAATCCAGTCGATCCTGCAGGTTGGCATCTACCCGCTTGTTAGAGTAAAAGCCAGTAATATCTACCTGCCCTACGTTATACGTTACAGCCCCGCCTCTTAAGAAGGCGTACTCCAGCACAGAGGTGTAAGGCCTGATACCCAGGTTAGGCCTGCTAACAGTGGCAATCGTCTCGCTCCCTTTGCCAACTGTGTAGCCAGAAGAGAGCAAGAGGCCCTGGCCAATCTGTAGTTGGTAATCGCCGAGGGCAATCGTCTTAAACCTACCCCGGTTGTAAAGCTGCAGGTGCGCCGTGTAGTAGTCAAAGCCGTAGCGGCGGGTAGTCCTGTCCCATATCAGTTGCTCACCCGGGTCCTTTTCGGCGGCAAAGCCAAAGCTGTAATCCCGCGGATGGCTGATGCGGTAGCGGAGGTAAAGCTTTTCGGGGGATCCCAGGTAGCGGCTTCTGGAACGGCTGGTGGTATCTATTGGCATATAGCCTCTCCGCTCCTGCAGGGTGCGCTCATACCGGAGTATAAGTGCGTTGTTGTCTTCCCCCACCACGCGTTGCCACAGCGGGCGCTGATCTGCCTGTAGCCCGGTGTCTCGTACGCGTACAAAGGGCAGTAGCTGGTAAATAGTGGGCAGGTCGAAACCGGGAATAGCCTGCAGCTCATAAATGCTCAGCAAGTCGCCGTTCTCTTCCAGGTACTCAAAAAAGGCAGCGATCTGCGGACGGGAGAGGAGGTAGAGAGCCGCAAGCTCTTCCGGCGTGGTGCGGTTCAGGTCGATGGGGCGCTGGTAATACTGGAAAAGGGTCTCGTAGAAGTCCTCGTAGGAAATGCTCTCGTCGTCCTGCTCGGCAAACAGCTCCTGTACTAACAGGTCCAGGTCTATCGCCTGGCGGGGATAGTCCTGCGCCAGCAATGGGGGCAGGAGCAGAAGCGTAAACCAACACAAGAGGAGACAGCGTACCATAGGCAAGCGCGCCATTTGCCAGCATTTCCTGGACAATGGTGCAGTTAGTATATGTTCACTACTAAGTTTACTATATGCCAGCTAAGAATAGTTACATATAAATGTTTTGTATCCTCTCAGCCAAGTCCGTTGTTCCTAGCTTTCTTGATACCGCTTAGGTTACCAGGCGTAACATTCTCCTGCTGGCAGGTTTCTGATACCTTTGCTCCTGCAGGGCTAAGCGGTGCAAAAGCATACTATTGGTCGAACTGGTAGGCAACCGATAAGTGGTGGCTAAAGCCCAGCAAGGTGGTAGACCCAAATGCGTAAGCAACGTTCAGCTGTCTTGCCTGAAAACCCGCCCCGAAGGTAAGTTTGTTGATGAGGGTGTTAAAGCCAGTACGCAGGGCCAGTTTGTCTTTTAACACCTGGTACTCGATCCCGGCTTTAAAGCTAGCATCGTAGTCAATGTCCTTTTCTGTTTCTGCTATTAGCAGTAGTTTCGGGGCCGGACGGTAAGCTAGACCTGCTTTCATAACAGTCGGTAGCCGTTCATCTTCGAAAGCCGACAGCTTTGCCTGGTTCAGGTTAAAGGCATAGGCCCCAACGTACAAGTTAGGGACAATTTCGCCCTGCCCGCCAACAGAGAGCGCCACTCCCTTTTCGCTTCCATAGCTCTTGACCGCTACTTGCCACACATCTGCCTTTACCCCAAGGCTGAACTGCCCCAGCCTGTGCGCTACACCCAATCCTATGTGTTGCTGGCTGTAAAGCTCGTCACCAAACCGGCTGACGCTAAGCCCGTAGCTGCCATACCCCTCGGTGGGGAGTACTGCCTGCAGGGCAACAGTCGTAAAAGCCTGTATACCGAAACGGTTCTCGACATAAGCCCCCGCTTGCGGCTGCTCCAGGCCGGCAATGCCCGCAACGTTATTCTGCAGTGCCCACAGATCGGGTAAGGCAACGGCAGCGCCTCCCAAGGCAGCAGCGCGTGCCCCTGTACTGTACAGCTGCTGTGCCTGTGCTTGATGTGATACAATGCTGGTGAAGACGAACAGTGGCGTGAACAGGAGCTTCATAGGTTACTGGAAATAGTACTGTAAAGTGCCAGCAGGCCAGTGCTGGCAGGCGTGTTTCGCTGGATAACAATATTTGTTTATAGCTGTGTAAGTATAAATAGGCCTACGTTGTTTACCTGTAAATGGATGTAAGTATATAATAGTCAGCAGATTAAAAACATTAACTAAGGAGTTTTGTGCTTTTGCATCGAAAAAAGGTGTGTCTGCAGTGAAAGAAGGTTAAATTGTATTATTGCTATTGTATTAACTGTTTACTAAGCGCGTAAACTATGCTGTAATACTAATATTTAAGTTAAACAGCTAAATAAGCGCTTATGAAAAAGGTTCTACTACTTAGCCTGATGCTGGCTCTGCTCTTGCCGTTATCAGGTTATTCGCAAGAGGCCAGGACTGTAACGGGTGTGGTTACTGACGCGTCAACTGGCCAACCTTTGCCTGGCGTTGCAGTGCTAGTGCAGGGTACTACCGTAGGGGTTACCACCGGGGCAGAGGGAAGATACAGTATTGTGGTTCCTCCTAATCAAAATACGTTGGTGTTTCGTTTCCTGGGCTATACGACCGTGACAAGAAACGTGGGCAATGCCGCGACAATAGATGTTGCGCTGGGAACAGACACAGAACAGTTGCAGGAGGTGGTGGTAACTGCCCTCGGTATCGAAAAGACCCGGAACGAACTACCGTATGCGGCGGAGCAGGTAGATGGCGAGCAGGTGACCACGACGCGGGATAACAACCTCGTGAACGCACTCTCAGGTAAAGTAGCCGGCGTAAACATTCAGCGAAACAACAGCCTGGGTGGATCAACGAATATCGTTATTCGCGGCGCTAAGTCGCTTACGCAAAACAACCAGGCCCTTTTCGTGGTGGATGGCGTGCCAATAAGTAACGCGGTCTCGAATACCCTGGACCAGTCTACTGGTCGTGGCGGATACGACTACGGTAACGCTGCCGCTGATATCAACCCGGAAGACATTGCCTCTATCACGGTGCTCAAGGGTGCTGCGGCTACTGCGCTTTACGGTTCACGGGCAGCGAACGGGGTGGTGATGATCACAACCAAAAAGGGCCGGGGCAGAGAGGGCATTGGTGTTACGATCAACTCCAGTGTAAACTTTGGTTCTATAGATCCTGATACCTTTGTGGACTTTCAGGACCAGTATGGAGCAGGTTATGGTACCTATTATCCATCACCGGATGGATATTTTCTGTATGCAGACGTAGATGGCGATGGCCAACCGGACCGCGTGGTACCCACAACAGAGGATGCCTCCTACGGTGCTCAATTCAATCCGAACCTGTTAGTTTATCAGTGGAATGCCTTCGATGAGTCATCTCCCTTTTTCGGGCAGCCTAGGCCTTGGGTAGCTGCTGAAAACGACCCGAACGAGTTCTTTCAAAACTCCTTCGGTACGACACAGAGTATCGCGCTGGACGCCAATAACGAAGGCAACTATTTTAATCTGCGCTATACCTACACTTACGATGAGGGTATCCTGCCCAACAGCGAGATCCAAAAAGACTATTTCAACTTTGCCGCAGGCTATAACCTGACCGACCGCTTTAAAGCAAGTGCCTCGGTTAACTACACGGTGGTAGAGGGCTTGGGGCGTTATGGTACAGGGTATGACGTAAACAACCTCCTAACCAACTTCAGGCAATGGTGGCAGGTAAACGTGGACATCGAGGAGTTGGAGGATGCTTATAACAGGACGGGCCGTAACATTACCTGGAACTGGGCAAACCCGCTTAACCCTGCGGAGGGGCTGGTGCCAATCTACTGGGACAACCCCTACTGGACCCGCTTCGAGAACTACCAGAACGATAGCCGGCAACGCATTTTTGGAAACATCAGGGTAGACTATGAGTTAGCGGACTGGTTAAGCCTGATGGGGCGTATTTCCCTGGACTCTTACGACGAGCTGCAGGAAGAGAGAACTGCTGTTGGCTCCCTTAATCCTGCGGTATACCTTCGGAACAACAACAGCTTCCGGGAGTATAACTATGACCTGATGGCGAATTTCGAGAGGGATCTGTCAGAATCCTTTAGCCTGAACGGTGTATTGGGAACAAACATCAGAAGAACACTGATCAGTTCTATAAGCGCCTCCACTAACGGTGGGTTGGTAGTGCCGGGCCTGTACTCATTGGCTAACTCGCTAAACCCCATTACAGCGCCTACCGAAAATGAGTCAGAGCTGCAGGTAAACGGCTACTTCGCCAGCGCTACCTTAGGGTATCGGGACCTTGCTTTTCTGGATGTCGCCTACCGTATCGACCAGGCTTCTTCGCTCGCCATCGAAAACAATGCCTACCCCTATGGGTCTATATCCGGCAGCTTTGTGTTTACAGAGCTGATGGAGCCCCGGTACTGGCTGACGAACGGTAAACTCAGGCTGAACTACGCAGAGGTGGGTAACATGGCCCCGGCTGGTGCCATCAACATCGTTTATGCAAACCCGTTTGACCCTTATAATAACCCTAACCCACTGTTTGGTACAGCACCACTGTACTCGCTACCTAATACCAGAAACAACCCGGAACTGGAGCCGGAGAGAACAGAAAGCTACGAGGCAGGGCTCGAGATGTCTTTCTTCGATGCCCGCGCCGGCTTTGATGTAACCTACTATAAGACAAACTCTATTAACCAGATTCTGCCTGTAACGGTATCGCCAACAACTGGCTACAGCTTTCAGTACGTTAACTCCGGAAACATCGAGAACCGCGGCTGGGAAGTCTCAGTCTATGGTACTCCGGTAAAAACAGACAACTTCTCCTGGACCATCAACGCGAACTGGACAAGAAACAGAAACGAGGTAAAAGAACTGTACACTGATGCGCTGGGTAACGAAACCGAGAACATACAGCTTGCTTCATTTCAGGGGGGCGTGTCCATTAACGCTACCTTAGGAGAGCCTTACGGCACAATCCGGGGAACAGACTTCGTTTACCTGAACGGCCAAAGAGTAGTAGGTCCGGATGGCTTCTATTTAAGAACACCTACCTCAAACCAGGTGATCGGTAATATCAATCCGGACTGGGTAGGGGGCGTTACGAACATATTGCGCTATAAAGGCCTGTCTTTTAGCTTCCTGATCGATGTAAAGAATGGTGGAGATATTTTCTCGCTTGACCAGTACTATGGCCTGGCCACAGGGGTGAGTGAGGCGACAACCTTTATCAATGATTTGGGCAACCCCGTGCGCAACACGCTGGCGGAAGGAGGCGGTGTTATCTTCCCAGGGGTGCAGCAGGACGGTACGGTCAACACCGTGCGGGCACCAGCATCGAACTACGGTACTTTCGGATACGCCCGGAACCCGGCTGCTGGCTTTGTGTATGATGCAGGTTATGTGAAGCTAAGAGAAGTAACCCTTACTTACAGTTTGCCAGCTACCCTTATCGAAAAGCTCGGCCCTATCCAAGAGATCCAAGTGTCTGCCTTTGGAAGGAACCTATGGATTATCGATAAAGAGCTGCCTTACGCAGACCCAGAGGAAGGCCTGGGCGCTAGCAACTTTGTAGGCGGTTATCAGGGAGGAGCTTACCCCACCACAAGAATTGTCGGTATCAATTTGAAAGCAAGACTGTAAAAGACATGAAGATGAAAAAGATAGTTATAATAGCAGTTGCACTGCTCTTCGGTAACGCCTGTACAGATGACTTTGAAGAAATAAACGTGAACCCGAAGGCGGCAACGGAGGTACCGGTTGGGACCCTTCTGTCGAGTGCACAGCGAGAGCTAACCGACGTGCTGACCAGTGCTAACGTGAACGTTAACATTTTCCGCTTACTGACACAGCAGTGGGCACAGACCACGTACACAGATGAGAGCAGGTATGACTTGGTGACACGCGACATACCAACAAATATCTGGACGATTTTATACAGGGATGTACTAGCCGACCTGAGAGAGGCCCAGAGGCTTATCCTAGCGGAAACCAACGCCCCGGATGCCATCGCACAAAACCGCCTGGCTATTTTAGAGATACACGAAATATACGCGTGGACTGTGTTAGTGAACATTTTCGGGGACGTGCCCTACACCGAGGCACTAGACCCTGATAACGTGTATCCGGCTTACGACGATGCAGAGTTTATTTACAACGACTTACTGGAGAGGCTGGATGCCGCCATTGCGCTACTGAACCCGGATGCCCCTGGCTTCGGCAGTGCCGACCTGATCTATGGCGGTGTTGGCAGTGTGGAGAGTTGGCTGACGTTTGCAAACTCCCTGAAGCTGAAGCTTGCCATGACCATTGCAGAGGTTGCCCCTGACCGGGCGGAGGAACTGGTACAAGAGGCGCTGCCAAACGTGTTCACATCCAACCTTGATAATGCTACTTTCAACTACCTGGCTGCCCCGCCAAATACCAACCCAATCTGGATCGACCTGGTGCAAAGCGGACGCCAGGACTTTGTGGTAGCCAACACATTAGTGGATGTGATGCTCGAGCTGGATGACCCGCGGCTGGAGCAATACTTCTCCCTTGTTAACAACGAAATTATTGGGGGTACATACGGCACCAGTAACAGCTTTGCCTCTTTTTCGAAGCCTTCTGCCCGGATATTGGCGCCTGACTTCGAGGCGGTTCTTTTAAGCTATTCAGAAGTGGAGTTTTACCTGGCTGAGGCTGCGGTTAGAGGTTTTGATGTGCCTGGCACGGCAGAAGAGCATTATGAGAACGCTATCGTAGCCAACATGGAGTACTGGAATGTGCCACCAGAAGAGATAGCAGAGTACCTCCAGCAGCCTGCTGTAACTTGGGACCCTGCAGCGGCAAATCCTATACAGCAAATCGCCCTGCAGAAGTGGATCGCGCTGTATAACCGGGGCTATGACGCTTGGGTAGAGTGGAGAAGGTTGGACTATCCTGTTTTGCCGATACCAGCGGATGCCTATCTGGATGCCATCCCCGTCCGTTTCCCTTATCCGACTGTGGAGCAAAACCTGAATACCGAAAACTATAACGCTGCCGCTGCTGCTATTGGTGGCGACCTGCCAAGCACTCGTATCTTTTGGGACGTAGATTAAGCTGCAAGTCCACACCCTTATGGTACAAGTATTTATTGGGACACTAAAACTGCTATGAAATGAAAAATAATATATCGCTGTTACTACTTTCCCTGTTTGCTGTCTTTTTTTTTACTGCCTGTGAAGATGATGACGATCCGTTTACCGGCCCGTACAGAGTAAGTATACTCGGTCCTGACACGGTAGCGCCTGAGTCGACAGAACAGTTCACGATTGGCAACTTCTTAAACCCTGAATCCTATACCTGGACGGTAGTAGACGGACCTGCTGAGATTGTGGGCAGCAACACGGGAGCCACTGTGGATGTTAGGTTTACTTCGGTGGGCGACGTTACCTTAAGCGTTACTAATGGACAGGAAACCGGCACGACCACTGTAGAAGTAGAAAATGTGGCACCGGCTGTTACCGGAAGCTTGAACGACACCGGTGTGCTGGCGAGTGGTATGTCTGACACTGTGTTCTTCGAGTTCGATGCCCCTGTTGCGGAAATAGGGAGCTTCGGCTTTAACACCGAAGACTCGACAGCTTTTAACGAAGGCGGGACACCGTTTGTATCCGGAGCCATCGGAGACCTGGTGCAGGTAAACGACCAACTTTATTATGCTGTCTATACAGCCGGTGCAGGTAACGGAACATCGGAGGTTCGTTTCACAGACGTTGTCTCGACAGGTACCTTTGGCGCTGACACGGTAGAAACTGCTTATGTACAACTATACCGTGTAGATAATATTGCCCCGGTAGCTGACCTGGCTTACAGTACAGAAGTAGCGAGCGAAGGGTCCATGGTGATGGTCACAACCACTTTTAGCGAGGAGGTTATGTCAGCCGATCCGGCCGACAGTGTACTGTTTATCACAGTTGACGGTGAAAGGGATACACTGATGGCAACCGATGACCCGCTGGTGTATACCTATGAGTACGAAGTGGGAGAGGGTGACGGACCGATAGAAGTTGGCCTGGAAAACGTGGTGGACCTTGCAGGCAATGAGCTGGCCGGAGTTAACAATGCTACGGAGTTGGTGCTTGATAACACAGGCCCCGTCGTGACAGGTACTGCAACAGACGCCGGAAGCGGGGCCTCTATCGCCATCGGGTCTAGCGAAGCCGGTACAGCGATGTATCTGGTTCTGAACGACGGTGCCGCTGCGCCAACCAATGCGGAAGAGTTTATGGACACACAGGGTGTTGCCTCTCGTTCTGTACAGATTAGTGCAGGTGGAGGTGTTAGGACTGTAACCCAGGCACTTGCCGCGGGTGACTATGATGTTTATTTCCTGGCCAGGGACGAAGCTGGTAACTTTAGTGCAATAGAAACAGCGGACCTCCTTATGGACTAAATACAAAACATGAGAACCAAGCAGTAAGCTGCGTTGCCTGACTTTGCAGTTCTGAAAAAAATCAGCGAAAGCATCCTTAGAAAACCTCCAAAGCCACAGCTCTGGAGGTTTTTTAGTGGCATGCACACAAGTACTTGTTCAGCGGCATCTGTTATAAAACCTTTTACGCCAAAATCACTTTCTACAAGAGTAGTTCTTAACCTAAAGAAACATCACATGAAGATTGATCTGAAAGACAAAGTTGCCCTGGTTACCGGGGGCAGTAAAGGAATAGGTCGTGGAGCGGCAGAGGCACTAGCAGCAGCAGGGGCCACTGTGGTGATTTGCGCCCGAAACAAAGAGGAACTGCAAGCAACGGCGAAGGAGATCGCGGAAAGCACAGGGAGCAAAGTCATAGCTGTACCCGCTGACGTAGCAAAGCAGGAGGATGTGGATAGGCTGGTGCAGCGTATAAAGCAGGAAGCCGGGGAGGTGGACATCCTGGTGAACAACGCTGGCACTGTAGGCGCCATGGGCGACTTCGAAGACATTGATCCGGATGCTTACCTGAGCCTGTACGACCTGAATGTGGTGTCGATGGTGCGACTGATCCAGGCAGTGCTGCCTGCCATGAAAAGCAGCAAGTGGGGGCGTATCATTAACATCTCCTCCGAAAACGGCCTTCAACCTTACCCCGACATGATTCCCTACGATCTGACGAAGGCGGCCATTATCAACCTGAGCAAGGGAGTCTCGAAAGCCCTGGGCAAGTACAATATTCTGGTAAACACGGTGTCGCCGGCCTTCATAACCACGCCACTGGTAGAGAACATGATGCAGGAGCAGGCGGAGAAAAGTGGCACCAGCAAAGAAAAGGCAGTACAAAACTTCTTAAAGAAGAATCGCCCAGACATTGTGCTGGAGCGGCCGGGCACGATTGCGGAAGTAGGGGCAGCCGTAGTATTTCTGGCCTCGGAGCAGGCCTCTTTCATTACAGGTACCAACCTGCGGGTAGACGGAGGCTCTGTGGCCTCTATTTAAGCGACGGAACAGGGAGGGGGGCAAGGACACTAACTTCAAAGGGTTTGGTATTCCTGTTAACACATTCTTGCCACAGCGCAAGCATCCGCTTGTGCTGTCAAAGTACATCACCTGTTAAAACAAAAAAGGCGCTGAGGATATCCCCAGCGCCTTTCTACTTATTTACGGCAGATGCTTAATCTTTCACCTGAAGTTTTACCTTCACATCGCCTTTTTCTTTCTTGATCTTAAACTCTTTGTTGCCATCCTGGAGCTTCTGCTGTGCCTCTGTCACGGCTGCATCCAGCAGCTCAGCCTGAGGGGTCTTTGGATCAGCATTGGCTACAGCGGCATCGCCGGCACCCGGGCTGTTGTGGTCTACGATCGTCATCTCGTCTATCAGGTTCTGTGCTCCTGCAAACTTATCGATCAGGAACAGCAGGTAACGGGTATCCATGTTGATGGTGCGCTTGTAGGCCGGGTCGTACACCAGGTCGCCTGTCATGGCTTCCCAGTTGCCGTCGAAGGCCAGCCCGATCAGTTCGCCTTTGCCGTTGATCACCGGAGAACCGGAGTTACCGCCGGTAATGTCGTTATCCGTGATGAAGTCGGTTACCAGCTCGCCTTTAGAGTTGGCATAGCGGCCATAGTCTTTGGCCTGGTACAGCTGCTTCAGCTTGGCCGGTACTACGAATTCTTCGTTGTTCGGGTCTTCTTTGGCCATCACGCCATCCAGGGTCGTGTAGTAGTTGTACAGCACGCCGTCCTGTGGGCTGTAGTCCTTCACGGCACCATAGCTCAGGCGCAGCGTAGAGTTGGCGTCCGGGTAGTACACCTTGTCCGGGTTCATCAGGCGCAGACCTGCAACATAGAGGCGGTTTGCCCGCTCCAGCTTAGCATTGCTCTCGGCCAGCTTCGGCGCGATGTTGCTTCTGTAGTTCCCGATGATCGAGTTCACGATCTGGAAGGCCGGGTCGTTCTCCAGTTTCTTCTGCGTCGGGTTGTTCAGGAATTCCTTTGTTTTCTGCTCCGACACGATGAAAGAGTTGTTGTACACATAATCCGCCAGCTTTTCGAAGTTTCCTTTGTACTTCTTCACCAGGTCTTTGAAGTAGGCTGGCTGCTGGTCCTTCGGAATGTCCTCGTAGTAGTTCTTCATCAGCGCTGCAAACACTTTCTGGTCAGAGGCAGGGTTATAATCCTTGAAGAAGGACTCCAGGCGCGGTTGCAGGTCCTCTATTGCTTTCTGTACAGCGGCAGGGTTATTCGTGTTCAACGTCTGGTAAAGCGGCATCATGCGGTAGGCCATCAAGAGTGACTCAGTGCCCAATACGGCCTCGTTCAGGTAAACAGTGCCCAAGTTATACTGCTCGATGTTCTTGTAAGCATCGGCAATATCGCTCAGCACATTGCCATAGGTGGCCTTGCGCTGCGCGTCGCCGGCGTTAGCCCAGGCCTGGAACTTGTCCTCATCAGCGATTTTGCCCTCGATGGTGCGCATACGCTTGATGCCCTCGTTCTGACCGATAGAGTACTTGTAGTAGTTCGCCGTAGAAGCGTACTTAGAGGCGTACTTGATGCGGTTCGCCGGGTCTTTGTCCATGTCTTCTTTCCAGATGCCCAGCTTTTGCTCGCGCAGCTTGATGCGTGACTTGTTCAGCTGGTTTACCTCCAGTTTCAGGCCGTGTGAGGTCATGAAACGCTTCGTGCGGCCCGGGAAACCAAATACCATAGAGAAGTCGCCTGGCTGCTTATCGGCAATGTTGATCGGCAGGTAGTGCTTCGGTTTGTAAGGCACGTTGTTCTCTGAGTAAGCGGCAGGGGAGCCATCCGGCGCCATGTACACACGGAACATAGAAAAGTCGCCTGTGTGGCGTGGCCACATCCAGTTGTCGGTGTCGCCACCGAACTTACCGATGGATGAAGGTGGGGCACCTACCAGGCGCACGTCGTTGTAGCGGTTGTACACGAACAGGTAGTACTCGTTGCCGTTGAAGAAGTCGCGCACGTAGGTGACGTACTTGCCGTTCTCGCTCGCCTCTTTTGCCAGTGCCTGCATGCGCTGGGCTACCAGCTGCTGACGCTTCTCTTCCGGCGTGTTGTTGTCGATGCCCTCCAGCACTTTAGCCGTTACATCATCCATGTGGTGCAGGATGTCTACGAACAGGCCCTCATTTGGCAGTTCCTGGTCTTTAGACGTTGCCCAGAAACCATCTGTCAGGTAGTCGTGCTCCGGAGTAGAGTGCGACTGGATCTGGCCATAACCACAGTGGTGGTTTGTTAAGAGCAAACCCTCTGGCGAGATAAATTCCCCTGTACAGAAGCCACCGAATTGCACGATAGCATCTTTTAAACTGGAGTTATTAACGGAGTAAATTTCTTCGGCTGTTAACTGCAGACCCTGCTTCTGCATGTCTGTATGATTCAGACGCTTGATCAGCATGGGCAGCCACATCCCTTCGTCTGCTTTGGCGGCGAAAGGCACGCTCAGCGAGACTAAAAGTAAGAGTGAAAGGATTCTTTTAAGCATGTAACTTTGTTAAGGTAAATGAAACGTTTGCAAATTTAACGAAAATATTGCGGCTCCTAACATCTGTTAGGGTGCTCGAGCTGCTACAAAAACCGAACCATGACCTGGATACTGAAGAAAATCGTGCTGGCGCTGGTCTGGGTATACCAGCACATGATTTCCCCGTTAACGCCTGCTGCCTGCCGCTATACCCCTACCTGCTCGCAATATGCCGTGGAGGCCGTTAACAAGTATGGCCCTTTTAAGGGAAGCTGGCTGGCGCTGAAGCGCATTGGCCGCTGTCATCCCTGGGGCGGAAGCGGCTATGATCCGGTACCATAGGTGTAAAGCCTTAGGCGTTTGATAACAGGAGGACTATAAAATGAAAGTCCGTACAACTGAAGGTGCTGCACGGACTCTCAGTTAGAGGTAGCATACAGCATCTGATAGAGAGCTGTTGTAGGCTGGTTAGACACTTATTTGCAGTTAGTAACCTCTATTGCTTTAGTAACTTTTTTGTAACTGCTCCTTTGTTAGTTTCAATTAAAATGAAATAGGTTTGTGCTGAGAAGTTATGAAGGTTAATATTTCCTTTTTCTGTTAACCGGCCACGACTAACAATCTTTCCAGTAACATCAAATATAGTATAGTGTCTAAGCTTTACCTGTGTGGACGCCGATTTAATGGTAACACTATGCGTAGATGGATTTGGGTATAGGTGAACTTGAGTCTGAAAGCGTCTTTCTGCTTTAGGTAAGCCTAACAGAAGCTCTACATTAATAAGTACCAGATCATCTCTGTTAAAATCAGCATATACAATTTCGAGATTCTCATCGCCATCTACATTTCCTGCTTCAATTCCATAAACAGTCCCACTCTCAAGTACAGATGTTGGAACAAGTTGTCCTATTTCTCCATTGGTGTTAATGCCAACAGTCAGCAGCTTCAAATTAGAAACCCCTACTTTTTCGTTGCTCATAATAATGTCTGGATCTCCATCCATGTCCATATCGCTTAGGTCTATGGCGTTTATTTTTTCTCCTTCAGATATTAGAACTGTTGATGTGAAGCTTCCAGTGCCGTTGTTTTCTAGCAGCACGATATCAGCAGGGTCCGTAGTACTAAGTACTTCAGTAAAGACACTAATAGTGATATCCTGATCTCCATCCATATCCCAATCTCCTGTTTCAAGATCACGGGCTGGCTTTACTGTATAAATCACCTGTCGAGTAAATCCGTTGTTTCCATTATTGATGTAAGTGGTGACTGCGTTTGCTGCTTGTGTACTTATAACTACAAAGTCGCTAATCCCATCGTTGTTTAAGTCGCTTATCTCTATTTCAGTAGGACTTGAGAGGTTGGCGTCTACAGTACTTCTAGTAAACGTACCGCTGCCATTATTAGAGTACCAATATACCTTTGCATCGTCTGATGAGCAAAGCGCAACATCAACGTCGCCATCCTTGTCTATGTCGGCAGCAGCAATTCCCATCGGGGCATCGGCGTTTTCTTCTATTGTGTTAGCTATCCAACTACCTTTTGTTCCATCGTTTCTAAGCCACAGTAGGTTGCCGGCATCACGTGCCGTCACAAACGCGTCCATATCACCGTCACCATCTATATCTGCAATCTCTAAATCGGCTGGATAATCTATGTTGTCATGTAATCTCCAGTTGATAAAATTCGCACCATTAATGTTTTCAAATACAACTACTTCATCTTCTGGTGAAGGGCCAGCGTTCTCTGTTACTGTAAGAAATATATCTAAGTCGCCGTCTTTGTCGAAATCTGCAAGCTTAGGGGTTCGGGCTCCAATCAGTTTAGAATAGAGGTAGTGCCTGTACAGTTTACCATTTATGTTCTCAAACCAAGAAATGTCTCTATCAATTGTCCTTCCATCCGGTACTACCAAATCTAAGTCTCCGTCGTTATCTAAATCCCCCACACTCATTTGGCTTTCGTCCTGTTCAGAATCCCAATTTAATTCGAGGTACTCTTTAGAGAACTGCAAGGGAGCTGTTTGATACAGAATAGATATAAATCCCTTAGTCCAATGTTGTCTTACAATATCCACGAGTCCGTTGTGGTCGAAGTCAGCGATTACGAGGTCTCCACCAGTGTCCACTACTTCCCTGTCAATTACTGTTTGATTATAAGCGTTTGAACCATCAAGAAAGTACAGGCCTCCAGTGCCTGCACCGGTAAATGTTATTATGTCTTTTGTGCCATCATTATTAAGGTCTACTATTTCCATGTCACCATGACCTGCAGAAGCACTTAAATCGTTCCATGCAAACAGCTCTGCTCCAAGTGTAAAGCCGGCATTGCCATCGTTGATGTAAAGCTTTCCTTCATCTATGCCGTTTCCAAATGCTATATCCATATCGCCATCGGCATCTATATCCTCGACCGCCACTTGATCTATCTGCCCTTTTCTGCCCATGTCATAAATCGTTTTTGGAGTAAAGCTCAGGCTCCCATCATTCATAAAAGCCTGTACAAGATCTTGATCAAAGCCTATAGCAATAATGTCTACATTGCCATCTTTATTTAAGTCAGCGATTACCGCCCTGTCAAAGTCCTTGGCTGATGTGATTATATGTTTTGTATATGATTCGTCTGATTGCCTCTGAAACCAAGCTAGTTCCCCTGTATATCCGGTTGAGCGTGAACCACTACTGACTAGGTAATCCGTGTCCCCATCTTTATCTAAGTCTGCAGCATCTAAATCTGATGGCCATGTGACGCCAGAACTTATTATTATGCGTTTGGAAAACTGTCGGTTGGGTTCATTTTCGATCCAGATCAGTTGATCTGGATCCTTTTCTGTGGCAATAATGTCTAAATCACCATCACCGTCATAGTCCTGCAGAATGGTAGTGTTAGAATAAACTCCCTCTTTACTTAAGATATTTGAACTAAATGTTTGAGCATTAGATGCTTTGATTGAAATGAGAAAGGTGGAAAGATAGAGGAAGGGAAATAGAAAGTAGTTGTCTTTCATTTTTGTAAGCTTTGAAGTGTTCTGTAGCTCTAAAAAATGTGGAGAAACATAACTGCAGGCCTGCTTGCTTTTATTAATATGCAAAGGCTACGGAGAGGAAAATAAAAGGCGGATGACATTATTTACTACGGCCTAATATAATTTTTGTATTTCATGTTTGTCTTAAACAAGTATAATAGCATATGTAGGCAGTAAAGGTATAGTATAGAGTTGTAGATGTGTTTGCTGCCCGATTCATCGTAAGTTCTCCCCGGTAAGTATTGGTTTTTCCTGGGTTGGTCTAAAGGCCAATGCCGGGGCTAGGGTTTTAGGGTATTTCTAAGCATATTTAGAAAATACTATACTTCCTTCACCAACGCCTATGCTTCTAACGCTACTCTCGCACCAGTGGAAAGCCGAGTTGCGCTCTTCTGTCTTCCGGAAAGGCCTTGTGCTTAACATGATCACGGGCCTGCTGATTCTGTACTTTGGCAGTGTTTTCCTGTTTCTGGGCTTCCACATTGATGATATCCTTGCCAAGGCGTTCCCGGAGCAGAGCCCGGTGGCGCTCTTCAACGGAGCCCTGCTGTACTATTTTATGATCGACCTGTTTTTCCGGTTTATACTGCAGGAGCTGCCCGTGCTGGCGGTAGAGCCATACCTGCACTTACCCATCCCCAAAAGCAAACTAGTGCATTTCGTGCTCCTGAAATCGGTCCCGAGCTTCTTTAACCTCTTGCCCCTACTGTTTCTGGTGCCCTTTATGGTGTCGGCAGTGCTGCCGGCTTATGATACAGGCGTGGCCCTGGTGTGGTTACTGGCCCTGCTAGCAATCACACTGTTCAACAACTTCCTGCTGCTGTACTTTAAACGGCAGATGAGCAATAAGCCCTTGTACACCTTGGCCTTTGGGGTGGCAGTAACCCTTTTGATGGTGCTGGAATACCTGAACGCGCTGCAACTGCAGGAGGTGTCTGAAGCGGTCTTCGGAAGCTTGCTGCAACAGCCTTGGCTGATAGTAGTGCCGGTGCTTTTGCTAGCAGGGGTTTACTTGCTTAATTATCTGTTTTTGAAAGTTCACACCTACCCGGAAGAACTAAGCGTGCGCAAGCAGAGCAAGGTAGAGGGGAGAGACATCACCTTCCTGAACCGCTTTGGTGAGATAGGTAAACTGATCGAGTTGGAGCTAAAACTTGTCTGGCGTCATAAGCGCCCGAAGTCCCTGGTTATCATGTCGGTGGTTTTCCTTTTTTATGGCTTAATGTTTTATAGGAGCGAGGGATGGATGGAAGGGTACGCGGGACTTGTCTTTGTCGGGATCTTCATGACTGGGATGCCCATGTTTAACTACGGGCAGTTTGTTCCAGGCTGGCAAAGCAGCCACTTCGACGCCCTGCTTACAAGGCGCATTTCTCCTTACCAGTTTTATGCCGCTAAGTTTTGGATGTTTGTCTCTGTTGTCACCCTGGCGTTTATCCTCACGCTGCCCTATGGCTTTTTAGGGTACAAGATCATCCTCATTAACACAGCGGCCTTCCTGTTCAACATCGGGGTGAACGTGTTTGTCGTTTTCTTCTTCTCTGTCTATAATACTCGCAGGCTGGATTTGAACAAGGGTTCCGCCTTTAACTGGCAGGGAGTAGGCGGGCACCAACTTTTGATGCAGCTGCCGACCTTGCTTTTGCCTGTCCTGATCTACGCCCCCTTTGGCTTTATGGGGGTGCCTTATCTGGGGATAGCAGCGATCGGCCTGTTGGGGCTGATCGGGTTCACTTTACAGAAACAGCTGCTGCAGTGGTCCGCCCGGTGGTTTGTGAAGCATAAGTATAAGTTAGCAGCAAGTTTTCGCCAGGACTAGGTAGAAAGACTTCACACATACAGGTACATATAGGTGCTTGATCGAGAGAATAAACATCCCAGACATGATAGAAATAAAAGATATCGTAAAGGCTTACAGCGGCAAGGTGGTCGTGAATATTCCAAGCCTCACCCTTTTGGCTGGGGAGGCAGTTGGGCTAGTGGGAAACAACGGGGCGGGCAAAACCACCCTTTTTCGGATGGTGCTGGACCTGATTAGGCCCAGCAAAGGAGAGGTCTACTCCAAAGGCGTTAATGTGGCACAGTCGGAAGACTGGAAAGAGTATACGGGCTCACACCTGGACGAGGCGTTCCTGATCGACTACCTGACAGCCGAGGAGTACTTCAAATTCATTGGCGACCTGCACGGCCTGTCCGACGGCGACATCACAGAGCGCTTGCTCCCTTTCATGGACCTGTTCAACGACGAGGTCCTGAATCAGCGCAAGTACATCCGCGATTTCTCGAAAGGAAATCAGAAGAAGATAGGCATTGCCGCTGCCGCCCTCTCGAACCCGGAACTGCTTGTTCTGGATGAGCCTTTCGCCAACCTGGACCCCAGCTCACAGATACGCCTGAAGAACCTGCTGCGCAACATGCGCGAGCAGAAGCAGATGGCTATGTTCCTCTCCAGTCATGACCTGAGCCACGTGATTGAAGTGTGTGAGCGCATCGTGATTCTGGAAAAAGGACAGCTGGTGCAGGATATGCAGACAAACGAAAACACTTTGCGTGAGTTGGAGACTTACTTTACAGTGTAAGTAGTAGGTGCTGTTAACTTGTAGACTTGTTTGCCGCCGTTGGTTGAGAACCTGCCGTTCGCACCTTGTTTTCTCTGCCGAAAAGCTACTTTTTATACTTCTGAAGTGCCTTTTTAAAATACCGGCCTTGGCGCGTAGGTGTGTACTCCCAATCGCTGATCAGCATGGGTGACCACTGCGGGTCGAATACCCAAACCGTGTAAGAAATCCCATTTTCATCGGCATACCTGGTGATGGCTTCGCCGTACGATTCATCGCTGATGACTGGTACGTGGGCTCCTTTATCGTCAGCGCCGGAGAAACCGATCTCAGTTAGCATCACCGGGTACTTCTTCGCCACAAAGCCCCAGTCGTCGGTCCATTTCTGTTCCCAGGGCTTTTCACGCTTCATGGGGTAGGGATGGCTCACATAGGCAATGCCCTCAGCATCGATTGGGGCAGTGGCAACAGGGGTCAGGTCGTAGGCCCAGTTAAAACCGGCAACCAGCGGAATAGCTTTTGAGCCGTTAGCCCTTACGATCGTGATCATTTCCTCATTCAGCGCCTTCCAGTCCTGCCAGCTGCAGGTGCCTATCTTCCCGTTCATCACCGTAGGCTCGTTAAAAAGCTCGAAAAAGGCTACGGTGGTGTTGTCTTTGTAATGACTGGACATGGTTCGCCAGAACTCAAAGGTTTCTTTCCGGGTGGTCTCATACATGTCGCTCTGGTACATTTCGTTGCACAGGTTACCAATGCTATGCCAGTCGATGTTCACGTACATGCCTAAATCAGTGGCCCACTGTACGCCCTGGTCCAGCAACTTCATGTAGTTCTCTTTCCCCTGCCTGCGCCAGGCAGTTGGGTGCACCGGAAACCGCACAATGTTAGCTCCCCAGCTTTTCATGGCCTCAAAGTACTCCTTGTTCCAGTGTCCGTCCCGCTGTAACTTATCCGGGTCACTGGTATCTAATCCTCTGAACACGATTGCCTTTCCATCTGCCGTCACAAACTGGTTGCCTCTCACACTTACCTGGCTCAGCTTGGAAGCTGACTGAGCAAGGGACACCCCGCTGATCATGAGCATGAGGCACAGGAGACTTGTCTTTGTAAAAAATGTTCTCATAAGGGAATAGTAACGTTGATGAATGCTGTTTCTAGCGTAGTGAATCAAATTTGTATGAAGTTAAAAAAATATAAGGATCAGGCCCAGCTAAGGCCGCTTAAGGAACAGGAGCCGGCCCAAGATTGAGTATAAGCACCTCTGGCAGAAGGGGAAGCTACAGGCCTCCTATCGTTACCTTAACTTGCGTTCCTCTGCTGCAAATTCACAGGTAAGGGGTAAATGGTCGCTGATCTTGAGCCACTGCTCCTGATTGCCGATCTCTAGCTGAGTTAAGGCGCGCGAGAACACTCTGCTCCCGAACACATAATCTATGTGGTAGGGCTTCTGGGGCTTCCGGTGTAAAAAGAAGGTAGGCTTCGACTCTTTGCCCTGTTCCTCCTCGAAGTACTTGTGGTATAAGCTTTCGATCTCCAGCTCCTGTAGCTCTCTGACCACGTCCGAGTGATTCCACCATCTGTCCCGGGCGTCCCAGATCGTGTTGCTGTTAAAGTCGCCTGCAATCAGGACTTTTTTCAAAGGCTGCTTGTTCACTTGCAGGTATTTCCACAGCTGCCCGATATAACCGAAGGTAGGCGAGTTATTTTGGTGTGTCCAGACACCCAACAACTGGATGCTTTTGTTAACAGCGCAGGGTAAAAAGTACTTTACAGTTTGGGCGGGTAAAGAATAACTTTCCGTATGGCCTTTGTAAACGTTGCTCCAATCCAGTGGCTCGATCTGTAGGTGCTCCGCTGCAAATATCCCCAGGCCTTTGTGCCTGTTGTCGCCTATCCACAAATGGTTGTTAGCCTACTTTGCATATCCCTTATGCTGCGCCTGCGCCGGGTTCTCGCATTCCTGAATAATGTACAGGTCGGCCTTGAGCTCTGAAAGAACTTCAAACTTGTTTCTTAAAGCGCCATTGCAATTCCAGGTGACGATCCTCATGCTGCTAAATGCTTAAACAGGAATTCAGGTGCAGCTATAGAAGCTTACAACTGTTTTCTGGGTTTGATTTCTTTTAAGAAGGGGCTATTCCCTATAGGCACAGGTTAACTGGCCGCTCCTGGTAACTTGCCTGTCCTCCAGGTTAAGACTTACCTGCTCCTCTACCACGTAATGGTAGTTGTTTTTTTCTTCAGGAGTCAGGTGGGCATAGCAGTTCAGGCTATCTGCCGGAATGTTGGTGTCCTGTGTAAAGGTTAAGGCATGAGGCCCGGCAAGCTTTACCTCCCCACAGGTCGCGAAGGTATAAATCTGTTCTAGCGTTCCTGTATTATACACCAGGTACCTGCGGCAGGTGCTGGTCCCTTCGTCTACGATCATGTATGCATCCATCAGGCCGGTAAGGTAGTAATGGCTTTCAGCGTTTTCATCCTCCGGTACTTGTAAAAGCGGTTGGTTGGGTATCCGAAGCGTTAAGGAATTGCCCTGCTGCATAGCTTTAAGAGACTTATAGAGCTTGATAGGACCGCTTCCCCAGTCCTGTACCAGCACGTCATAATAGTTGAACCGGTAGAGATACGTAGAAGAGGCTTGTTGGCTTTGGTCCTGCTTTACCCAGACCTCATTTGGCTGTATGCCCAGCTCGGTTTGGGAAAAGTCTTTTTCCTCGCCGGGCACACCTGTGAAATGGTAGCGTGAAAAACGCATTTCCGTATCGTCATCAGCTGCAGTGCTTGCCTTTATTGCAGTTGCAACGGCTTCTTCTGCAGCTAGCTGCTGTTTACCGCATTGGCTAAAGGACGTGACAACAAGTAGGCCGGCAGCTAAGTGTAAGACGCTTCTCATTTGGATAAGACTGTGAAGTTTCACGTTCCTTACTTCTTAACAAGCCCTTTCATCCATTCCGCAATTGTTTCGAGGGCAGCCGGGGCGATGGTTTCTTCTATCTGTCCGTATTCTGCCGGGGAGCCTGTGTTGGCGGTCTGGAGGAGGTGGTTGAGACCGGGTAATTCCTTTATCGTGTACTTCTTGTTGCCTCCGGCTTTTAGGGCTTTCTCCGTGGCTGGTAGGTTCTGTTGGTAGGGTACCTGCAGGTCTTTCGTGCCATTGAGTACCAGCACCGGCATCTTTAGCTTGCGCAGGGCAGGGGCAGGATCATAAGCCAGGTAGTAGCGCATCCAGGGGGAGCTGAGCTGGGAAACAATAGCCTGCTCACTCTGTGGCGTCAGCCCCAACTGCTTTTGTTCCTGCTCTGTTACCTTAGCCCTTGCCGCTTGCTCCAGTTTCCGGATCTGCTCAGCAGCTTTTGCCACGTCTTTTTCGGTGGCCGCTACCTGGAGCTGGGCCTTGCGTAGGTCCAGGTATTTTTGCAGTAGCTCCTGTGGCACGCCAGCGTTCTGGAGCAAGGCCTTGTTTTGCGCCAGCAGTAACTCCGTTCCCGGCACAGCATTGCCTGCCATCAACACGACAAAGGCGGTTTCAGGGTGTGTGGCTGCCACTTGTTCGGCTATCAGCGCGCCCTCGCTGTGGCCAAGCAAGCCTACCTTCTTCTTGTCAATAAAGTCCAGCCCCTTCAGGTACTCAAAGGCCGTGGCTGCATCAGACACAAAGTCTGCTGTAGTAGCGGAGGCAAAGTCCCCGCCTGATTTTCCTACGCCACGGTCGTCGAGGCGCAATACGGCAAAACCCTGGCGGGTGAGGTGATCGGCGAGCACCAGGAAAGGCTTGTGCCCCAGAATTGTTTCGTCGCGGTCCTGCGGGCCAGAGCCGGTGAAGAGCAGCACCGCGGGGTGTGGGCTACCTCCCTGGGGTACCGTAAGTGTGCCTGCCAGCGTAATACCCGCCTCTTTATTCGGCACCGTTACTTCTGTGTGCTGATAGGGGTAGGGTGGCTTTGGGTGCTGTGGGCGCTTCATGGTTTCTGCGGCGGCCCCTTTTTTAAGCTGCAGGGCAAAAGACTGTCCTCCCTGTTTCCATTGTCCTTCTATCGTTTCAGGGCCGCTTAGCTTCCCGGCATATGTCCCTCCAATTGCCTTCATGTCGATGTACAAACTATCCTGTACCTGTTTTACGGACTGCACGGGTATGTCTTTAGCACCCTGCTTAGGGCTGTCCATCGTGGCGGTGAGGCTACCATCAGGGCTTTCTTTTATGTGAAATACCAGCGGAAGTTCAGTTCCCATCACTTGTAGAGAGCCGCTCCAGTCGCCTGTAACTGGAGCCTTCTGTTGTGTGAAAGCGGTGAAGCTGGCGAAAAGAAAGAGGAACAGGAGTTGGTTCATGGCTTTGGTCTTGTCTTTATCGGTAACGTTGGAAAATGGAAAGCCTTAGCTGGGCATTTTCTGCCAGAAGTTGCACATTGGTCCCCTCCAAATCGTCAAACTCCAACTGGAAAGCATCCTCATAGCCGCGCTGGTTCATCATCCGCCAGATGTAGCTGATGCGTTTGCGCTGGTTGGATATCTGTCTGCGGCTAAATTGTTGTTCCAAGGCTCTAAGGTCCAGCTCGGGCAGTACCGAAACAGTCACCTCGTCATAATCCATGTCCACGGCAACAGCCAGAAACACGTCCTCCACCTGGAACACGACCTGCTCCAGCCAGCCGTGGTCCAGGTCGTACAGGGCAAAGGCTTGCCTTACTTCTTTCCCGGTCAGGGCTTCCAGATCGATTATACTTTCCATATATTCTAAGGTATAAAATTATACTTTGCCAAACTATAGCTGCATCTATTTAAGCGCTTTCTTACTTTTACAGAAACCAGACTGTTACACATGACCCAGGAAGCTCATTCTCTAAGTGCCCGTCGGTAGGCTTGTTGTTGCATGTGCTGCGCCAGCAGGGGCAGGACGTGGTTGCGATTTGTCAGCAAGTGGGCCTCGATCAGCGGTTGGTGCAGGACGTAAATGCCCGTGTCTCTGTAGAAACGGTACAGGATCTGTGGAATGCTTCTATCGCTGCCACACAGGATCCAGACCTGGCGCTGCACGTAGCCGAAACCATTAATCCTACCTCTATGGGCACCATCGCTTACGTGATGATGAACGCTGCCAACCTGCAGGAGTCGCTACAGAAGCTGTGCAAGTACCAGGATATTGTATGTGGGGCTATTCAGACGAGTTTAGAGGTGCAGAGGGAGGAGGCTTTTGTGAAGCTTCAGGTGGTGAGCCCAGTCCTGCAAAACCCGCGCAACGCCCTGGACTCGGAACTGGTCATTTACAAGAACGCCTTTGCAGCTTTGGTGGGGCAGCCGGTACTGTTTAAGCAGGTGCTGTTTACTTACCCAAAACCGGAGAGCATACAGGAGCATGCGCGCCTTTTTGCAGGTGCAGAGCTGGTGTTTGGGGCAGAGCACAGTGGGCTTATTTTTGACAGTAACTACTTAAAGTTGCCCGTGGTAACAGCTAACCCTGAGCTGAACCAGCTGTTTGAGAAGTATGCAGCGGAGTACTTGCAAAGGCTGCATCAGCCGAAAACGGTGCGGGAGCGGGTGCAGCGTGAGATTGCCCAGCAGCTGAAAGGGGAGGAACCAAGCATACATGCTGTTGCCCGGAACCTGGCTATGAGCGTGCGTAGCCTGCAAGCCCGGCTACAGGAAGAGGGTGCAACCTACCAGAGCCTGCTGGACGAGGTGCGGAAGGAGATTGCTGTAAAGCACCTGCAGGATAACCAGCAGACGATCTCTGATATTGCTTACCTGTTGGGTTTTGCCGAGCCAAGCGTCTTCTCCCGCTCTTTTAAGAAATGGACCGGCGTGCCGCCCGCTGTTTATCGCCAGCGCACGGTAGCAGCTTAAGCCAGGAAAAGGCGACAGACATAAGACAAAGAACTTGGGGAAGCACTAAAGCTTCGTGCTTTCCTGTTACACTTCTATATGAATAAAACACTCATAGCCTTTTGGTTAGCAGGAGTTGTGCTAGCATCCTGCTCACAAGATCACACAGGTTCAGACACTGAAAGGATTTCAGCTGTTCCGGAAGCCGATACCGCCTATGAGGCAAGCATAGACCAGTGGCATGCAGCGCGCGAGGCGAACCTGCAGCAGGAAGATAGCTGGCTGGCGCTGACGGGGCTCTACTGGCTGGAGCCGGGAGAGAATACTTTTGGCAGTGCTACTCATAACGACGTGGTGTTTCCGGAGGGGAAGATAGCCGCCCAGGCAGGCAGCTTTATACTGGATGGGAATGCGGTACGGCTGCAGGTAAACGATGGTGTAAACGTGCAACTAAATGGCGAGCCTCTGCAACAGGAGGCGGTGGTTTTCGCACCAGAAATGGAACATGCCCCGGAGTTGCGACATGGGCCGCTGAAATGGACGGTTATCAAGCGCGGCGACAAGTATGGCGTCAGGCTATGGGATACCGAAAGCGAGGCGCGCGAATCCTTCACAGGTATCGCGCGCTACCCGGTACAGGCGGCATGGAAGCTGGAGGCAAGATTGGAGCAGAACCCATTGCCTAAGCAAATTCCCATTACCAATGTGCTGGGGCAAACCTCTCACGAGCCTTCGCCCGGGGCAGTAATCTTTGCTGTGGATGGTCAGCAGTACCGCCTGGATGCCCTGGAGGAGGGGGAGGAACTGTTCATCATCTTTGCTGATAAAACCAACGGTACCGAAACGTACGGCTCCGGCCGTTACCTTTATATCCCTAAACCAGGTCCAGACGGCAAAACTGTCATTGACTTTAACAAAGCTTATAACCCACCGTGCGCCTTCACCGGCTATGCTACTTGTCCGCTGCCACCGAAGCAGAACTTCCTACCTGTAACTGTTACTGCCGGGGAGAAAAGTTATGGGGAAGGGCATTAGAATAGCAAAGCTTGTAGAGGCAGGTTAGTTACAGCATAAGTTATCCTATCTTAGCTCGCTTTATAGGAGTTTTCATTTTCTAGTATATTCTAGTAAAATCTGCCTAAAATTTTATACTATTCTACCATATTGCCCTTTGGGGAGCTCTATCCGGAATCCTGTTTAGATCTCTTACAGCTTCGCTGGCTCCCTTCGGCTCTCACCGCAAGAGTGTTCGAGATGACCCAGTAGCCAGTGCTGACAGAGAAGGAAAAGGCTTACCCAGTTTTTCGTGAGGCGCTGGGGTAGGGGCCTTCTGTTTGTAGCTGTTACGGCTCCGTCACTGCACATTTTCTTTAAACCACTCCAGTGTGTCAGCAATCGCCCGCTTCATGGGCGTAAGGCGAAGATCGGGCAATGCCTGGCGTAATTTATCATCGTTTAGCAGGATCGTGTTTTGCCAGAGATACCCCATTTCGCTAATCTCCCGCATGCTTGGGGAGAACAGGCCCATCAATTTAAACAACCACCCTGGATACAACCTGTACTTTGGGGGCGTGCCTGCAGCAGCAGCGATTTGTGCCTGCCATTGTTTTATGCTGGGTACCACCTCCCCGGCAAAGTTATAAACGGCATAGGGCTCTTGTGGTGTTAGCTTTGCGAGTCTATAAAAGACACGGGCGGCGTCGGGGGTATAGACCAACTGGTGGGGAATGTCGTTACGGATAAGCCAGGGCATGGGCTTGCCTGCCAGTGCTCCCTTAAAAATAGGTGCTATGCCTTCGTTCATCACGTTCGGCCCCCAGAAATCAGGCATGCGCAGGTTGATGACGCGGCACTTCCCCTGCTCGGCTGCCCCCTGCAACATTTGCTCTAGTTTAACCCGAATGGCCCCTTTCTTCGTACCAGGCTTTGGAGGTGTCTTCTCGGTAATGACATCGATTTGTCCAAAATTGTATATGTTTCCTGGGAAAAAAATAGTAGATTTGTTTATGGCTGCGGCCGCTGTTACATTTTGTGTGACACGCTCCATGTTGTTCTGCCACTGCTCGTAAGGGTAGTTCACCCCGTGGAAGATATGCGTTGCTTCTGCACCTAAGCGCTTCAGCAGTTCTCCGTCTTGCGCATCTCCTTCTACCAGGTGTAAGGTAGGGTGCTGGCCAAATAAATTGTCGGCCTTCTGTTTGTCTCGTACCAGTAGTGTGACATGCTCCTGGTGCTGCAAAAGTTCCTGTGTAAAGGCATATCCGATACTGCCTGTTCCGCCGAGTACTAAAAATCTGAAGGCATTGGTTGTCATGATGCTGCGGTTATAGTTTATACTACAAAGGTATGGGTGTCAGTAAGATTTGCGCTTGACAGATGGCGCAATCGGCTTGACCGATTACGCAAAACCACCCGTACAGAAGGCTACTTTCATGACGAGGGCTAATTAAGCGGAACTATTCAAAACGAAGGCTTGTAATATATAACTGAGTATATATCCTTTTCAACAGTAGAAACCAACAATATAGAAATATGGCTGAGACACTTAACGCTACTACTACACCGATCACATCTGAACACTTAGAGAAAGCGATTTCTTACGCACAGTACCGTGACTTGATAGATAATCTGTTGGCAGCGGGAAAAACCACCGGCACAGACCATTCGGACGCCATGGTGGAATATACGCGTATGAATACGCACCGCATGCGCCGGGTTGAGAAAGTTACCGTACTGGACGATGAACTGGTACAACTGCTACTGAGCGTGCAAACGAAGATGATCTGGGTAGTGTTAACAGAAGCGTGGTGTGGCGATGCAGCACAAAGCTTGCCTGCTATTGTGAAGATGGCAGATGCCTCTCCGCTTATAGACGTAAAGCTCCTGCTACGGGATGAGAACCCTGAGTTAATGGACCAGTTCCTGACCAACGGCGGCCGTTCCATTCCAAAGCTGATCGCCTTGGATGCGGAAACGCTGAAAGTGCTCGGTACCTGGGGACCACGCCCGGAGCCTGCCCAGCAGCTATTTACCGAGCTAAAGGCGCAGAACGTGCCCTACACTGAGTTTGTGGAAAAACTGCACGGCTGGTACGCCAAGAACAAGAGCCGAAGCTTGCAACAGGAGTTCAAGCCCCTGATCGCTGAATGGTCGGAGCTACGGTCTCCGGCTGATGTGGCAGTAGAGCGCTGTTCTTAATAAGTGATAGATGTTATAAAAGCAAAGGCGGCACGAAAGTGCCGCCTTTGCTTTTTAACCAATGCCTGCTGTGGGCATTAAGACCAGTCGCCAGCCGTCCGGATCTTCAACAGTAACAGCTCCTTTTTCTTTCCAATAGGGGTTTTCCGGGGCTACTTCTGGATAACCCATTTGCATCAGTCGTTTGGTAACAGTACCTATACTTTCCTTGTCCGGAATGTACAGCACCAGCAGGTTATCTTTTGATGGTGCGGGGCAAGGGCTGCCAGCCTCGTGCTGCGTGAACTCTAAGTGGTAGGGGAGCCCGGGTAGCCCAATCATGATGCCGTCATAGCCCTTGTGCTGGGCGAAGGATCCTAGCTTCTGCAGGCCCACACCTTCACAGTAAAAACGCGCTGTTTCTTGTAGTTTATCTGTAGGCCGGGCTATGCGCACTTGCGCGACAGGGAGCCCTTCTGGCCAGTCTTCTTTCATCGTTCTTATAGTCGGTTTTAGAGATTTCTCTTACCCGGGTTTACCGGTTTGCGCACCAGTTCTACGTCCAGGATCCGGTCGCCTACCTCTAGCTGATGCACAACAGGCATTCCATCCACCACTTTGGCAAAGATGGTGTAGCGGCCGTCCAGATGCGGGGTAGAGGAGTGGGTGATGAACCACTGGTTACTCTCGGTGTCTTTGCCCGCAGAGGCCATGCCCACATATCCTTCCCGGTAATGAAGAGGGGCAAACTCCGAGCGGATAGAGTAGTCGGAGCTACCCCAGCCATCGCCTCTCTTGTCGCCGCCCTGCGCTACAAAGTTAGGGACTACCCGGTGAAAGTACAGGCTGTCGAAAAAGTCCTGCTTTGTAAGTTCTACGAAGTTAGCCACAGACCCAGGGGCATCCTCCACGAATAACTGCAGGGTAATGTTCCCTTTCTCTGTCCGCAACAGCACCTGCTGATCCACAGGTATCGTCTTTACCAAAGCCCAGTCAATAGGGTGGGTAAAAGGGTTTTGCGGTATTTCTGTTTCCTCCTTACCACTCAGGTAATCGATCGTTTTCTGCAATTCTATGTTTGTCTCCATGTCGCGGGGTAACTCCAGCTTTTGCTGGGCCTCCGTCAGGAAATCGTAGGTACGGTACTGGCTACGTAGCTTGAGTTTTTGGTCGCGGATGGCCGCGGCGGCAATGCCTGTTAGGGCTACGTCACCTGAGCCTACCGCTCTTTTCAAAGTCTCGGCAAATTCGTTTTCCAACTTCCGGGGGAAGTCCGGTTGCTGGCGCATCAGGATCAGGCTTTCTATGCCGGTAGTACTCACAACCGGTGCCTGTGCTGTAAAGGTCTCATCTGCTATGAACTTAAAATTATTGTAGTCGCCAGACAGCCCTCTTAGCAGTTGGGCCTTTTCGTAAGGGGAGCGGAGGTATTGGTACTGCTGCTTATAGCGCTGATTCAGGTAGGTGCGGTTATGCGGAAGGCTATTGTGCAGTAAAACCCATATCAGATTACCACGCACGCGGGCATCCTGTATCTGTGGCAGTACCTCTAGCAACACTTCCGGGGGAACCCCTGTTGGGTTAGCTTGCAGAAACTCGGCAGTTGCCACAGCCGTGTTGATGTTGTCATCCTGCAGAGCGGCCAGTACCGCTTCTTTTATCTCTTCAAACTCTTGCCCTGCCATGGCCCGCACAGCACTCAAGCGTACCCGGTAATCGGCATCGCTTTGTGCAATGTTCGATAAAAAGCTGGCTTTGTCCGGGGCATTAACCCTTCCCAAGGCCAGCGTAGCAGCCATGCGCACCTCCGGCGCTTCATCAGACGTTGCGGCTGTGAGGATATCCTGGCGGTGTGGGGTTAGGTTTAACTTAGGGGTACGAGCCAGAAAGTGCGCAGCTGCCAGGCGTGCCTCATAGGGCTGTGCAGGCGACAAGAGCTGTACGGCCTCTGCCACTCCCTGCTTCGTGTACTGCTGCCGTAAGCCTGCCCGGTACAGCCCCCAAGCCTTTCCAGCCTGCGCCACAGGGGTAGAAGGGGCATAGGAGGCCAAAAAAGTTGCGCCTGCAGGAGTGGCTATTTTACCGAGAGCTTCCAGTAACTCTGCCTGTACGACAGGGCGCTGCTCTTGCGACAGATGCTGGATTAGCCCCATCTCGGCTTTCTCATGCCCGATCTGCCCTAAAGCATAGGCCGCCGCCTCGCGCACAGCAATGGTGGTATCGTTTAGCAAGCCCAGGAGGGCGGGGACGGCCAGGGTGTCCTGTACTGAGGCAAAGGCTAAGGCAGCTTCGGTGCGGTACTGCGGCTTTGCATGGTTTAGGTATGGTAACAGGGCATTTGTGTTGCGTTCGTCCTGTAAAGTATAAATCCGCTGTAGCTCTGCGTCGCCGAACTTGTTTATGGCAACCGGTTCTTTAGAGCGCTGAAAGGGAAGGTACTGGCAAGCAGAAAGGGTGGCCAGGGCGAAGGCCAGGGTATATTGTATTTTCATGTTTGTCTTACGATTCAAGCCTTAAGTTAACTAAAAAGTGCTACACACTTGCCATAAGTTGGAAGATGAAGCGTTTGACATATTTCCGGAATTTGCTATTTTTAGAGAAACCAGCCCATGCTGATGATGCAGGAGATCAGTGTCAGACTTTTTGAAGGAGCTTATTCGCTCCAGTCAAGAAACGAAAAACGTTTGCTGTTTTTCGCGCTGCTTGCTGTAGGGGTACACCTGGGTTTGTTAATATACCTGGCAGTGTCAAAACACTTTACTCCGGCGCTGGTGTTTGTTTTTCTGCTAAATTTGCTGGTGCCGGCATATTTCTTTTTCAGAATATGGCTGGACAGTAAGCCGAAGTACCGTCGCCACCTTACCCTGCATGAGGAGGGGGTGCGGTACCGCTCCAGATTTCTGGAGAAAGAGAGTGAGTTTGACTGGGACGAAGTGGATACTGTGCACATACGGCTCTTTAAAGTCATCTTTGTGCTCAAGAATGAGGAAGTGCATGAAATAAGCCTGGAGCGGATCCAGAACGACACCGTTCTCTGGCAAGTGAAAGAACAAATCTCAGAGATGGTGCAGCGCAAGGAGATCGTGCTCCAATAAAGCTGCTTGCCATAAAACGAAACCGATGTACGTTAACTTATTCCCGCGCAAGCAGCTGCGCGCTACCAAAAAGTCTGTCCTGGTGTTGGGCCTGTTCCTGGGTGTAGGCGGTGCATATGCGGTGTTGCGCGAACTCCTGTGGCAAACTGCGTTCCGGCCCTATTGGGCGATGGCAAGCGTGCTTATTGTGCTTATCGGGCTACTTTGCCTGGCTGTTGCGACTGATTTTATCCGGCTAAAAGACGCTTATTTTTCGATGACACCTGAGCGTGTTTCCTACCGCCTGGCCGTATGGGGGCGTGAGCACTTTTTGCTTTGGAAGGACGTGCAGGCATTACAGGTGACGAAACATTGGGTTAGTTTTATCCTGCACAACGGGGAAATAAAGAAGTTGCGGCTAGGGCTTATTCAGAACCCTGAGATTGCGCACCATGTTTCCCGAAGTATACACTTGGCGGCGCTGGAAAAAGGGCTTCCTGTAAATGATGTATTACCCTCAGCGCCTGAACCCTCTCTCCAGGTGTAGTCGTTTTAAGGTGTCCTGTCTTCAGGGCTTTTCCCCCTTCTTTGCTAGTGCACAGTAACACCTAGCTATTAGCTCATTAGCACTTCTCGAAAACCTTTGCCACCTTTGTAGGAACAAATAAAGGCTATGGCAGAGAAGATAAAAGAGGTATACGGGGTACAGTTTGGTTTACTTTGCCTGAGTTCTTTCCTCTTCTTTGCAAGCTTTAACATGATCATCCCGGAGTTGCCGGATTACCTGAGCAGCCTGGGCGGTGAAGAGTACAAAGGCCTGATTATTTCGCTCTTTACACTTACAGCCGGTCTTTCGCGCCCTTTTAGTGGTAAGCTGGCGGATCAGGTGGGGCGAATTCCGGTGATGATCTTTGGGGTAGGGGTATGCATAGTAGCAGGCTTTTTATACCCCTTAACCGGTACAGTGGCAGCCTTCCTGTTTCTTCGTTTTTTACACGGCTTTTCTACGGGCTTTACCCCAACAGGTAAGGCGGCTTATGTGGCTGACGTGGTGCCGGTGGCCCGCCGGGGCGAGGCGATGGGCTTGCTGGGCCTTTCCGGGAGTTTAGGTATGGCGGCAGGGCCAGCCATTGGCGGGGCCATTGCCAACCAGTGGTCAGTAGATGCCATGTTTTATGCCTCCTCTCTGATGGCTTTCCTGTCTATTGCTGTAATCTGGAACATGCAGGAGACCTTAGACGATCCGAACCGCTTTCAGGTAGGCTTGCTGAAAATATCCCGGGAAGAACTTTTTGAGCCGCGGGTACTGGCACCGTCCCTCGTTATGCTGTTCACTTCCTTTGCTTTCGGTACCATCCTGACCATCATCCCAGACTTTAGCGAGCACCTGGGGATTGAGAACAAAGGGCTCTTTTTTACCTCTTTCACCCTTTCCTCTTTGGCGATCCGTTTTCTGGCTGGCAAAGCCTCCGACCGCTACGGGCGGGTAAACGTACTTCGGGTTAGCACCTTCCTGTTAACCGTTGCCATGTTTGTCATAGGTTCGGTTTCCTCGGCTACTGCGCTTTTGCTCTCTGGTGTGCTGTTTGGCGTGGCCGTCGGCATGAACTCACCCACCATTTACGCCTGGACCATAGACCTGAGCCATGAGGCGCGCCGGGGGCGGGCTATGGCCACCATGTACATTGCTCTGGAAGCAGGGATTGGCATAGGCGCTTTGTCTTCAGGCTGGCTGTACGCCAATGAGGCTGATAACTTCTCTCTGGTTTTTTGGACGGCAGGCGTGTTTTCGCTGTTGGCCTTCCTCTATCTGGTACTACAGGTCCGACACAGTGCACAGTCTGTGCTGGATTAGTCCTTCTCACTTTTTCATTCTTTTTCTTACGATTGAGTTAAAGGGTAAAGAAACCTGCGATACTCTATTAAACTGTACTAGTTAGTGGGCACCAAATAAATCGCTCCTCTGAAATGGTGTCATTTCTGAAGTGTCGAAATTATTGTGCTTACCTAACATTAGATAGTATTAAAGGTAAAAGGTGCAGCTTGACTGTCTAACTTACTTTTTCCTGATGTTCACTAAAAGTAATCTGATATTTACCTGTTAATCAGAGTGTACGCCTAATCTTTTAAAGCTCCTGTAGTATATGTAGAAGCTTTAAAACAGCAATTAGTTACTGTTTGCGTCATACTTCAATTATTTAAACTATATTTTAAAAGACTAACTATGAGAAATAACTTTTATTGGAGACTCTTAGGTTGTTGCCTGGCCACTGTTGCGCTGATGAGCTGCGAGAAGGAAGAACTAGCGAACCCCGATCTGGTAGGGCTTGCAGCACAACAGGCAGTTGAAACCGGTGACTATACGATAGATTTTGAACAGTTTACAGCGACAAACCCAGAGGACCTGCCTTTCATTACAGAAGTAACCGGTGCTTATGGTACGGTTGGCGTGTATAACATGCGAAGAACATCTGGGGGTGAGTGGCAGGAAACGAACGTTGCCAGAATATATGACGCAGCTAACCCTACGGGTGATGATGCACATGACTTAGGACAGCCTGAACATCTTGGGAAGATGCTAATCGCTAACCAGTACACAGAGGCAGAGATTGCAGCCAATCCAGATGGTACTGATGAGGGCAATGGTAGAATTGCCGGGCCGAACGATAACGCCTGGGGAGCCAGAATGGAGCTGGACTTTAGCAGCATTGAAGGGGATGTTACGCTAAACTCAATAGACGTGATTGATATAGATAATAATCCTATCGAGAATCGTTCATACGTACAGTTAGTATTAACTGATGACAGCACCGTAGACTTTGAGTATCTTAAAATGCATGAGAAGGAGGGCGCTGTGGAAACTGTTAATTTAAATGGGACTAGAGGCGTAAAGAAACTGATCGTTATGTTTGATGGTGGTGAATGGAATGGCTCCGGTGCTATTGATAACATCAGTTTTAGTGTGGAAAGAACAACCACTCCTCCACCACCAACTGAACCTTATGGCTGTACCCTAACACAGGGCTACTGGAAAAACCATGCATCCGGGAAAAAGTACGATACCAGATGGGGTGGGATAGAGAAAGATGATTTCTATAACAGTGACAAAACGTACCTGGAAGTGTTGAAGACAGCTCCTAAAGGAGGAAATGCGTATTACATCCTGGCCCATCAGTTTATTGCTGCTAAACTGAACATGCAAGGAGCCTCTTCTACGCCTGCCGTAACAGAAGCTTTTGAAAACGCAGAAGACTACTTTGAGAGCCATGAGCCTGAAGACCCCTATGAAACTGTTGACCGGGCACTTTTAATTGAGTGGGCGGAAACATTAACAGCCTACAACGAGGGTAAGATTGGCCCTGGCCACTGCGAGGAGTAAGGGAAGAATGAATTAAACTCAAAGAGGGCCTTAACAAGTGCCCTCTTTTTTTGTTGGAGCTAAAACACCAACTTGCGGGATACGTTTTTAGACCCATCATGAATAGTCAATTCGTAAACACCTTATTCAAGCACCACCAGGAGGCAAAGCACCATTTGCCCGCCTCTGCCATTTGCCATCTGGTAGAAGGCGTGCTGCAGCTGCTGTTTCCGCCCTTGGCAGATGAACGCTTCGAAACCGTTAGAGAGCTGGAAGTATATGCCGACGGATTGCAGCACGACTTGCTCCGCACCCTGACGAGCATAGAGCCACAACTGCCACAATCTGCGAGGGAAGTGGCGCAGCAAATGATGGAGCAGCTGCCCTACATACACCAGCTGCTCTTACAGGATGCGGAGGCCATTGCAGCCGGAGACCCCGCCGCGCAGAGCATCGGGGAGGTGATCCGTACGTATCCTGGCTTCAAAGCCATAGCCGTGCACCGGATGGCACATGCGCTGTACCAGCTACAGGTTCCCTTGTTCCCCCGCGTGCTGTCAGAGTATGCCCATGCCCGAACAGGCATCGACATCCACCCGGGTGCCCGTATTGGCTCGAATTTCTGTATTGACCATGGCACTGGCATTGTGATCGGGGAGACTTGCCTTATCGGAGATCACGTGAAAATATACCAGGGTGTAACGCTCGGGGCCTTAAGTGTAGACAAGGCCATGGCTAACATCAAACGGCACCCCACCATAGAAAGTGGCGTGGTGATCTATGCAGGGGCAACCATTTTGGGAGGGAACACAGTAATTGGGAAGAACAGTATTATTGGTGGTAACGTATGGCTTACGGAGAGTGTGCCGCCTTACTCCCGCGTGTACCACAGACCGCAGGTAGATGTCCGTCGCGCTGCTGACCCGGCAGAGGCCATTAATTTCTCAATCTAACAATCAACCATAAACAGGAACGCATGAAAGCCAATTCAGTACTGGGTGTCATCGGAAACACACCGCACATTCGCATCAACAAGCTCTACAACAAAAAGGTAGAGGTCTGGATGAAATCAGAGCGCAGCAACCCCGGCGGAAGTATCAAGGACCGGATTGCGCTGGCCATGATAGAAGATGCTGAGAAGAGAGGAGTACTGAAAGAAGGCGGAATGATCATTGAGCCTACCTCCGGTAACACAGGGGTGGGTTTGGCAATGGTGGCTGCTGTAAAAGGCTATCCTGTTACCTTGGTAATGCCGGAATCCATGTCGCTGGAGCGCCGTCGCCTGATGACAGCGTATGGCGCCAGGTTAGAGCTGACACCCCGTGAGAAAGGGATGAAAGGGGCCATCGAACGGGCCAGGGAGATGTTAGAAGAGCACGACAATGCCTGGATGCCCATGCAGTTTGATAACGAGGCCAATACCCAGGTGCACGTTGACACGACGGCAAAGGAGATACTGGATGACTTCCCGGAAGGGTTTGACTATGTGATCACGGGCGTGGGTACGGGTGGCCATATCACAGCCGTGGCAAAGGTGCTGAAAAGCAAGTTCCCTAACCTGAAAGTTTACGCCGTAGAACCCGCTGCCTCACCTGTCTTAAGTGGCGGAGAACCAGGGCCACACCCGCTGCAGGGTATCGGCGCTGGCTTTATCCCTAAGATAATGGATACCGCTGTGCTGGATGGCGTGATAAAAGTGCAGCAGGACGAGGCTTTTGACTACGCCCGGCGGGCAGCACGCGAAGAAGGGCTGTTTGTGGGTATTTCATCCGGGGCTTCCTTGGCGGCAGTAGGCAAAAAAATAGAAGAGGAGATACCGGAAGGGGCCAAAGTACTCACCTTCTGCTACGATACAGGTGAACGCTATCTGTCAGTAGAGGGGCTGTTTGTGTAGCCTTTTCAACAGTGACAGCGCAAAGCCTCCTGTTATAGATAGGTAGCAGGAGGCTTTGTGCTGTTATCAGCAGCCTGCTCTGCTGCGACCGGTTCCCTAATCTCTTCGCTCAGAAAGCCCTGCACCTTGTTTAGCTGTTCTGTTCCCAAAAACTTTTGTAGTACCCGTAGCACCGCCTCGTAGGACTGCTGAATCTCTTCGTCCTGCTGGAAGTCGTTGTTGGCTGCAAAGGCGTTTTTACTTCGGATATAATGCAGCCACTCCTGTCTGTCCCGGATCTTTACAGGTACTCTGTCAGGATTGTACTGGTCGTAAAAAATGCCTTTCCAGATAATAGGCAGCTGTGCGGCAAAGTGCACTGCTTCGTTTACAGGCAGTCTGTCGCGTATGGCATGCAACACCGCACGGAACACGCGGCAGGCTTTGCCCATATCATCTGTGCCTAGCTCGTCTGCCACTTTCTGTTGCAAAAGGGTAGCGGCTTTCTTGTTCTCCTCAAAACTCAAAGACATAAGCTTAATCCTTTACATGACACATACTTACCAAGTTAAGGTACGACCCGGAACAGGGGTAGTTTGAGGAGCGCCTGGTTTACAGGTAAGCGTCCGGAAAATGATGGTAAGCGTCTTACAGGCAGGGAGAAGGGTGGTGCCTGGGCGGGCAGCCTTATCCTTTACGTATATCCTTCCGTTAACAGTTCCAGGCAAAGGCTTTGCCCGAAAGCCTATTCGTAAAAAGAGGAGAATGGCAATACAACTGGAATCGCTGGCAATGATAGGAGATCGCCGTACGGTGGCCATGGTCACCAAAGAAGGCACTGTTTGCTGGTATTGCCCGGGGAGGTTCGACCGCCCCAGCCTGTTCGGGAGCCTGCTGGATGAGGAGCGAGGAGGAGAGTGGAGGATCGCGTGGGAGGGAGGAGCTTTTGCAAGCCGGAGCTACGAAGAAGACTCTGCCATCTTAAAGAGCACCTACACACAAGGGGAAGGGGTAAGCGTTTTGGTAGACTTTATGCCGGCAGGGGAAAGCGCACCGCAGGGGGTATGCCGGCTACTGGAAGGAAGCGTCTCCGGCTTCCGGTCAAAAATTGTCCCTGCCCCTGCTTATGGGCAACAGCCTTTTGAGTTGACACAGGAAGGCAACTGTATCACTATATCAAACAGTTTCTTTTTTTATAGCTCGCACCCTGCCCACATCGTCGATAACCATATCGAACTGGAGATAGCGTCTTTCGGTCAGGCCTGGATGTTTCTTTCTGACACTAGGTTGGAAGAAGCCCCTGACCCAGAGAAGTGGCTCGCATCTACCCGCCAGTTTTGGGAGCGCGTGGACAAAAGGTTTAGCTATTACGGGCCCTATGAAGTAGAGGTAGCACAGTCAATTAGGGCGATCCGGATGCTGACGCACGAGGAAAGCGGTGGTATCCTGGCTGCTGCCACTACTTCTTTGCCTGAAGTGCCGGGCGGGGAAAGAAACTACGACTACCGCTATGTTTGGCTACGGGACACAGGCATGATCGTGAGCGCCCTGACCAGGGCTGGGAGCAATGGAGTGGAAGAAAGACGGTTCCTAGAGTTTATCTGCGGGCTGAAGAGAAAGCCGGAGCGGGAAGACATTTTTCTGGAGCCTATGTATAGCCTGGATCAGCAGCCAATACAGGGAGAGCAGGAATTAAACCTGAGTGGCTACCTCGGTAGTCGTCCGGTAAGAACCGGTAACGATGCGCGCGACCAACTGCAACTGGATACAACCGCCAACATTCTGCTGGCGGCAAAGCTTATCTATAACAAGTATAAGACCAAGGAGCACTGGGAGGTAGTGGCGCAGACCGCAGACTTCCTTGCGGAGAACTGGCATCGGGAGGACCATGGGCTTTGGGAGGAGGGGGTGGAGAAGCACTACACTTCGTCTAAAGTGATCACGGCAATGGGCTTAAAGTTTATTGCAGAACATGCGGAGAGTAGCTTGCAAAAGAAGAAGTGGCAGGAGGCAGAGCAGGAGATACGGGAGTTCGTGAAGAATAAGTGCCTGACTTCAGAGGGAGCCTACGCCGCGGCGGTGGGGGAGGAAGCGGTAGATATATCTGCTGTTCTGTTCCCGGCCTGGGCTTATACCGACATGAACGCCCCGGAGGTACTCGCTACAGTAAAGGCACTGGAGCGGGACTACCGGAAAGGCAAACTATACCGCCGCCACCTCTTCGAGTTCGACAGCCGGAAGGAAGGGGCTTTTCTGGCGGGCAGCTTATGGATGGCACAGTACTGGGTGTATCGGAGAGATTTTGTTAAGGCAAGAGAGATACTGGATGAGGTGATCAAATACTCCACAGACCTCGGTTTTTTTTCAGAGGAGGCCGATGTGGAGCATGAAAGGATGATCGGCAACATTCCCCAAACCTTTGTGCATGCTTCCTTTATTGGAGCCGTGATCGACCTGAAGCATGAGTTGGAAAAGGGACGCTAACTGTAGGTGATACAGTTGGGAGCCTCACACTACTAGCTGTGTAAATTGTTTGTACATAAAAAAAGCACTTACCAGTTTTACCTTGTAAGTGCTTGATTATCAAGTGGAGAATACCGGAGTCGAACCGGTGACCTCTTGCATGCCATGCAAGCGCTCTAGCCAGCTGAGCTAATCCCCCTTGTTGTGGCACAAAAATAGAACAAAAAATCTAATTGCAAAAGAGTGGACTTATAATTTCTGCAAAATAAAAAGGGGCAGCTTTTGCTGCCCCTTTAAGTTAAAAAGCCTGTGCTTTTTAGTTGAAGATATAACGTACGCCCACTTGCGCTCTCCAGCGAGACGACTCACCCGTGTTATCGCGGAAAGTCTTCGAAAGTGGCGTTTGCGAAGCAGGGTCCAGGTAAGGGAATGATACCTTTGGTTTGCCGTCGGCTGTATAGCCCTCATACTTAAGTAAGCTAGCCGTGTTAGGCATTTGCACCACACCCCAGTCCTTGTTCAGCAAGTTGCCGAAGTTAAACACGTCCACGCTTAGTTGCAGGGTGTTTTTCTTACCAGCAATATCCGTAAACAAGTCCTGCAGCAAGCGAACGTCCATGCGTGTTGTCCATGGGGTTTCCGCACCGTTACGCTCTGCATACTGGCCTCTTCTGGAGTTCAGGTACTCGTCCTGCTTGATGTAAGCATCCAACTGGTTCCAAACAACAGCCGCATCACGCGTGTCAGCAGGAAGTGTGCTGCCTGTTGGGTAAGTAACCGGCACAAGAACAATTTCGCTTGCATCTAGCGGTACGTAGATCAGGTCGTTTGAACTCTGCCCGTCGCCGTTGATGTCTCCTGTGTAAGTGTAAGAGAATCTATAGCCAGAGGACGCTTCAAAGAAGGTAGAGATAGAGGTGGAAAGGTGCTTGAAATACTCTTTCTTGTAAGAAAGCGCCAAAATAGCTCTATGCTTAGTCAGGTAGTTAGAGTAAGACAAGGCCTCGGCGTTAGGGTCACCAGAAACTTGTCTGTCTCTCCAGATAGACTGCGCGATAGAACCACCGTCGTTTACGGAGCGGGAATCAGCATACGTATAGGCAATGCTACCAAACAGACCACTAGCGAAAGATTTCTGCAGCTGTCCGGTTAAGGTGTAAGAGTAACCCTTGCTGCTGTTCTCCATCACGATAGCATCAGTGATATCTGCCGGGTTACCGCTGTAGATCTTGTTGTTAGCAGTCGGGAAACCTTTTGCGTTCAGCTTCAGGTTACCGTTGCTATCCAACTGATAAAAAATGGGGCGGTTATCAGCTCCCTTAGCTGTAGTGGCAGCGTTTGGCAGGTTCACGTTCTTGTGGTACACAGAGTTAACGTCTTTCGTGTAGATCGCCTCAAAAGTGGCCACAACACCGAAAGGCAGCTCCTGGTCAACAGCCAGGTTAGAGCGGAATACCTGCGGGAACTTGAAATCCTTTGCGGTTACAGCCAGGTTGTACCGTGAAGATGCAGCGGCGTTTGTTGGGATGTAAGCCGTTACATCTGATGTAAACGGACGGCCAGTTGGGTTATCCTCTGTGAAAGAGCCAAAGAGTACCCCGTTGTTAGATGCTTGATTAGAGATCCACACGAAAGGTACGCGGCCTGTAAAGATACCTGTACCACCACGTACTTGTGTAGTGGCATCGCCTTTCACATCCCAGTTAAAACCAAAGCGTGGAGACCAAAGCACTTTTGTCTCTGGCAGCTGGCTTACGTCTATTTTCTCACCGTTGCGGAAGGTCATGCCTTCTACCTGCTCGTTGCGCAGCAGATCCGAGTTGAAGATCGGAAGGTCGGCACGGATACCGCCTGTCAGCTTCAGGTTGTTCAGCACAGACCACTCATCCTGTGCATAGAAGCCCAACTGCATCGCCTTGATCTCTGCAAAAGGGAACTCACCACCAGGTAGCGCAGAGTACTGCAACTGATACTGCTTTGCGTTAGAAACACCGTTGTTTACGCTGTTATAGAAGTCCTCCACAGAGGCAAAACGGTAACGGCCGTAGTAGTTAGGGGCAAACCCGTTGATGAACTTGTAAGCTTCGTTTGATGTACCCACCGTAATCACGTGCTTACCTGCAAAGATGGAGAAGTTGTCGCTGAACTGGTACACATCGGAATCCAGCCTGTTGTTGGCCGTAAACGGCTCATAGCCAAAGGCAGTTAGTGAGGAGCCACTTCCGTTTTCTATGTCAACGAGCGGGAAAATACCGCCTGGGCTTTCTCTGAAGTCACGGAAAGCAGTGTAACCCACAATCAGATTGTTAGCAAATTTATCGCCGAAGCGGCTGTTCAATTCACCGATGTAAGAGTTCAGGTTGTTGTTGATCACGTAGATCGAGGACTTGAAAGGAAGCCCCGTAATGCTCGCCTGGCGGTTGTTGTTTGGTGCACCAGAGTTAGAGGCCGGAATGTCCTTCCATGACTTCAGGTAGTTATACTTGAAAGAGAACGTATGGTTCTTGTTGATGTTCCAGTCTATTTTAGCGTTTACCTTGTCGTTGTAGGTCTCCATGTTATAGCCTTCGTACGGGCCCGTCTCGTAGCCGAACTTGTCTTTCAGGAACTTGCTTAACTGGTCAAGAGTCGCTGCTTCAACATTCGAAACGTTTGATCCCGATAAGCCGTCTCGTTTCGCGATAAGGTTGGAACCAGGAGAAGTAATACGCTCCTCTTCATAGTTCACGAAGAAGAAAAGCTTGTCTTTGAGGATGGGGCCACCGATACGGGCACCGCGCTGCGAGAGGGAGAACTCCTGCTTCGGCATCTTTGTGTCGCCTACGTTGCGTCCTACCAGGCTCTCATTGCGGCCAAACCAGTAAACCGAACCGCTGAAGTCGTTTGTGCCCGAACGGGTAACCGCATTAATGCCGGCTCCTGTAAAGCCGCCCTGGCGCACGTCGTAAGGGGCCAGGTTCACCTGAATCTGCTCGATCGCGTCCAAAGAGATGGGCTGGGCGCCGGTCTGTGAGCCAACGTTTGCCTGTAAACCAAAGGAGTTATTGAATAAGGCTCCGTCGATTGTCGTGTTGTTGTAACCAGAGTTGCGTCCTCCGAAAGAGTTGCCGTTGGCCTGTGGTGTAAGGCGTGTGTAGTCCTGAAGGCTTCTGCTCAGGGTAGGCAGCTTTTCGATCTGATCTCGTGCTACGTTGGTAGCGGCGCCGGTACGGTCGGCATTGATCACATTGTCTTTTCTGCTTACGATCTCGACTTCGCCCAGGCTAACATTGCTACCCGTTAGTTTAATGTCGAGGTTAAGGTTCTGGCCAAGCTTCAGGGTAATGTTCTCGAAGCGCTGCTCCTGATACCCCACATAACTTGTTTTAATGGTGTAAGGGCCTCCCACACGCATGTTCTGGAAGTTATAACGGCCATCTGCGTTAGTTCCTGCAACATACTGCGTGTTAGTTGGCGTGTGTACCGCAATAACGGTTGCTCCTGGTAGCCCTGAGCCGCTTTCATCGGTAATTTTACCGTTCATAGCAGCCGTAGTGCTTCCCTGTGCCCAGCCATACTGAACCATCAGCACCATTGCCAGGATAAGGCACATTGTACTATAAAACTTTTTCATAAAGGGTTGGTTGATTTTGCGCGCAAAAGTAGGGAGCGGATTTTGATTTCCAACCTGTCGATATATTATTTATTTGTTAATCCGGGTTTGCTTTATTTGCGAAAACGAATGTACAGTTTCCGTTATTTCCCCCTTTGCTAAATAACTGAGTCTAAGAAAAGTAGGACGGAGGCCCATGACACTGTTTTTAGTGTTATGACTTTTATTCGGGATGGGTGTGGGTGTTCGTATTGCCGGAAAAGGGAGGTTTGTGGATAAGGGCTTTGTAGAGGGCGCAACCTCTGCGCGAACAGCTTTCTGTCCATAAGCAGGAGGTGTTGCGCAAGGAGGTAGATAAGGGTAAAGTTTCGGATCAAGTATGGGGCGCGGAGCATGCTAAAGACCCTGAGAGCCTTTCCTGGATACGAGTTGCAAACAGCCACAACAGGAGATAACCTGCCGATCCCTCAGTTGTTTGCTTTTAAATCTTTAGGGCAGTGTCCGGCTACTTACCTCCACACCGTAAGGCAGCTTGTAATATCAAGAGTGCTCCTATACTCTTAATTGTGCAGCTGTTGTTACAAAATTTACATCTATTGCCTTAGAGAGGAGTTGTTGGGCGAGCCGTTTTAACGTAGTATGGCTTTAGGTGATAAGCTGTTATGGGTAATTATTGTGAAAGTTATATTTGTATTGTTGCCAAGTGTGGTTTTAAAAGTACAATAATTTACTTTATCTGTTAATTGTAAGTTTAATTGTACTTTATTTTTGCAATGCGATGGTGTGGGATAAGGAGAGTGAGTGGTTAGTTATTGTAATTGATTGAAAACGCCGTATATGCGCAAAAACTTCTGATTATCAAGGTTATCTTTTTGTTAAATGCGCGAAAAGCATTTTATATTTTTTTAATACTTTTAGTTGAAGTTTAGACTTCTCTCATTGTACCTTTGCGCGCAAATTAATCAACCAACCCAACTTCTTAAAAAACAACGATGAAACAAAGTTTACTCGTTCTTGTCCTGCTAATGCTATTTACTAGCTTAGCGCCAAGAGATCTGTATGCTCAAGGTACCGTTACAGGTAAAGTTGTTGATGTCACAACAAAAGAGCCTTTACCCGGAGCAACGATCATTCTGAAAGGAACAAGCCAAGCCGTTCCGGCCTCTGCGGATGGTACCTTCAGTATCAAAGTAGAGGATGGCAGCGCTTCCGCTCTCCTGGTAAATTTCATTGGTTACATCCAGAAAGAAATTTCGATTGCCGGCCTTAAAGGCTCCAAGAACTTAGGAAACATCCTGCTAGAGCCAAACACTACTTCTATCAATGAAGTGATTGTTACGGCTAACAGCTTCGCGATTGAGCGTGAGACGCCGGTTGCCATGTCTACGATCACGAGTGAGATCATCACCGAGAAAGCCAGTAACCAGGAGTTCCCTGAGCTGCTGAAGTCTACTCCGGGCGTATACGCTACCAAGCAGGGTGGTGGTTTCGGTGACTCCAGAATTAACGTAAGGGGTTTCAGCAGCGAGAACGTGGCCGTGATGATCAACGGCGTTCCAGTAAACGACATGGAAAACGGTTCTGTTTACTGGTCTAACTGGGCTGGTCTGACAGACTTAACCAGAACCATGCAGGTGCAGCGCGGCTTGGGTGCCGCTAAAGTGGCGGTGCCTTCCCTCGGTGGTACTGTTAACATCATCACAAAAACTACAGATGCCACGAAAGGTGGTTCTGTTTTCTATGGTATTGGTAACGACGGTTATAACAAGCTTTCTTTCGCTTACTCTACTGGCCTGACTGAAAACAACTGGGCTTTCTCTGTAGCTGGTTCTAAAACAGAGGGTGACGGTTGGGCTGAAGGTCTTCAGTTTAAAGGTTACAACTACTTCTTCAACGTTTCTAAGCTGTTCAACGAGAAGCACACACTTTCTCTTACAGGCTTCGGTGCCCCACAGTGGCACGGACAGCGTCAGAACAGACAGCTGATCCAGACATTCCGTAATGCGCCACAAGGCCTGAAGTACAACGCTGATTGGGGATATTTGAACGGTGAGGTGGTAAACGTAGAGGATAACTTCTACCACAAGCCACAGTTCTCCCTGAACCACTACTGGACAATTGATGAGACTTCCTCTCTTTCTACTGCTGCTTACGCTTCTGTAGGTAACGGCGGCGGCGGCGGATTCGCTGGTTCATTGCTTCGCACAGGAAACCAGTTCTCTCCGTATGACCTGGATGCTACGTACGACCTGAACCAGGCCGCGGCTGATGGGGCTGCAATTGGCTACCTGAGAGCTTCCCGCAACAACCACAACTGGTACGGTGTGTTGTCTACTTATACCAAGAGCCTGAACGATAAGTTCGACCTTTTGGGAGGTCTTGACATGCGTTACTACAAAGGCATGCACTATACAGAGGTAACAAACCTGCTGGGTGCGGACTATGTGCTGGACAAGACAAACAAGAACAACCCTGTTAACAGGGCAAAAGAAGGCGATAAGATCAGCTACTACAACGATGGTATCGTGTTGTGGGAGGGTGGCTTCCTGCAGGGTGAGTACAAGACAGGCCCGCTTGCTGCGTTCCTTTCTCTTTCTGCTTCTAATACTTCTTACAAGCGTATCGACTACTTCAACTACCTGGACAGTGATTCGCAGCAGGAAACTGATTTCCAGAACTTCTTTGGCTACCAGGTAAAAGGTGGTGCGAACTATAACCTGAACGAAAGCCACAATGTGTTTGCCAACCTGGGTTACTTTGAGAAAGCTCCGTCTTTCGACGCGGTATTCCAGAACTACAGAAACGATATCAACCCGGACGCTGAAAACCAGAAAATCCTGAGCTACGAGTTGGGCTATGGTTACAGAACAGCTAAACTGAGCGCTAACATTAACGTGTACAGCACTACCTGGAAAGACAGAACATTCACGAAGTCTTTCCAAGGCCCGAACGGCACCCCGTTCTTCGCGAACCTGCTAGGTGTGAACGCCCGCCACGAAGGTGTGGAACTGGACTTCTTCTACCAGCCTACTACAGCAATCAAACTAAGAGGTATGGTGTCGGTAGGAGACTGGAGATGGTTGAACAACCTGAAGGCAGTTGATATCTATGACGAGCAGCAAAACAAAGTAGGCTTTGTGAATGAGATTCACATGGCCAACGTGAAAGTAGGAGACGCTGCCCAGACTACTGCCTCTATTGGCTTAGACTATCAGGTGGTAGAAGACCTGAAGCTGGGTGTGGATTACAACTACTATTCTGATTACTACGGTGACTTTGATCCTACAAACCTGAACGTAGAAGGCCTTACTCCTTGGGAGGCTCCAACCTATGGCCTTGTAGACATGAACGCCGTGTTCAAATTTAAGCTCGGTAGCTTAAGCGCTTCGCTTTATGCTAACGTGAACAACCTGCTGAACACAGAGTACATCAGCGATGCCAGAGCTACATTTGACGCAAGAAAAGTAGGCGACAGAACAGAGTACATCAGCGATGCTTCTAACTCTACTGTGTTCTTTGGCACTGGCAGAACCTGGACAACTGGTCTGAAAATCAATTTCTAAACAGTAGTAAAGCAGAATTAAAATGAAAAAGTATATATATCTGATTGTCTCTTTCGCCGCATTTACCTTTACTGCGTGCGATCCTATGGAGGACGTATATGAGGAGCTGGATCAGTTAAACCCGGATGTTTACGCACCTGAGCTGGCTATTGAGTTAGCAAGCAAAGACTATGAGCTCCTGAAAGGTAAGACAGGGGTACCTGCTTACGTAGCCAAAGACTATTACTTTAAGTCTGAGGCAGAAGCGGCAGAGCTTATCCCACAGATCCTGAACAGCAAGTACCCGCAGTTCGATAACGGAACGTCTGTTACGGTTACTTATAACGAACTGGTACAGAAGTTCAACGAGAACACTACCTCTGGTGTCGTAAAGTACACCGTAACAGAGGAGGATTATGATGCGCTGGGCGAGCGTTACCCTAACTTCAACAGCGCGGAGGACTTGATTAACTTTCTGGAGTATAAGTACCCCTCCCCACAAGAGAACCAACTGGTTGTCCTGACTTATGACTACTATGCATCAGGTTCTACAAGCACGCTGGTGGGTTCCTTCCTGTATACCAACGGAGAATGGGTAGTTGCCTACCATGTAACACCGGAAAACTATGATTCTGTTGGAAATGGTCGCTACGATAACTTCGAAGCAAAGGACGAGGAGTCGCTCCCGGCATACTTCAACAAGTTTCTTAGTGAAAAATTCCTTGCTGCTAAGACAGGCGAAATCAAGTATGTAAGCTATGCTTACTATAGCGGTAGGACTTCCCAGGAGATCTACACCATGATGTACAATGGCACAAAGTGGGTAGCTGTTGAAGCAACCATTACTGTGGCAAAAGCTTTGCAGTTTGCCAAGCAGGACGGTAACTGGAAACCAGATCTGACTGTTCGTTACGACTTGGTTGCTGCCGATTACCAGTGGATTGCTGCTAACCCTGCGCTTGGCAACGAGAGCAACAGAGCGAACCTGGCTTCTTACGGTAACTTCTACCAAAGCAGCACGACTTCATCTAACTACTGGAGCCCAGAGGCTGTTTTGAAAGCGCTGGGAGCCCTGCTGAAGAACAAGTATCCTGCTGCTGAGGAAGGACAGAAGTTCCAGCTGACCTACGCTGCTTACAAAGGTGGTAACATTGCTGTGACAGTAACACTGATTCTGGAGAACGGCGAGTACGTAGAGTACAAGAAATAGCCCTTTTCACGGTTCATAAACAAAAGGCCCTCAGGTGAAAACCTGAGGGCCTTTTGTTCTTCATGGCTTGTAAGCTTAGTTAAAAATGTAGCGCAAGCCTATTTGTCCTTGCCACCTCGAGTCAAACGGGGCTATGTTGTAGGCGACGGTATTCGGGTTGAACGTAAAAGTAGGCTCTCCCGCATCGTTCAGGCCTTCGTAGAAGATTACCTCGTTGGCGCTGTTGCTTACAAAGTACTGGCGCCCCCAATCTTTGTTGATCAGGTTACCCACATTAAAGATGTCGAAGGTGAGTTGGAAGGTGTGGAGGTTTTCCTCTGTTCTGATGTAGAAGTTTTGCAGGATACGTATGTCGAACTGGTGTGTCCACGGCATTCGTGCCCCATAACGTTCGGCGTACTCTCCTCTGCGCTCACTGAGGTAATCATCTGCCTCAATAAAGGCATCCAGCGCCTCCCACTGTTCTTCGGCGGTACCAAGGTCTTCATCGTCTATCAGGTTAATTTCACTCCTGTCGCGGGGGATATAAATCAGGTCATTCGCAAAGTTGCCTTCCCGGTTCAGGTCTCCGTTGTACAGGTAGGTGAAAGGCAAACCAGACTGTCCTTGATAAAACAGGGTAATGCCTGTAGAAAAGTTGTCCTCGCCCCACTCGAACAGGTATCCCGTAGTGGCGATAATCCGATGGCGAATGTCGTAGCGAGAGTAAGACAGGGCAGGATCGTTCGGGTTGTTCACGATCTGGTTAAACTCGTAGTTCGACAGCGCTGTGGAACTGGTGCCGCTGTTCACGTCTTTCGATACCCCATAGGTATAGGCTACCTTGGTTTGCAGGCCGTTAACAAAGTCTTTCCTGAGCTGGCCGGTAACACTGTAACGATAGCCCTCATCTGTGTTGTCCAGTAACACAATGTTCGTGTAATCCGGGTTTATGCGCCGGTTGCGAGGGTAAACGAAACGGTTATCCGCACCAGCCAGTCTTCCTTCCGGCTCCACCAGGTTCAGGTCCCGGTACACGACGTCGTTAAGGGTTTTGGAATAAATACCTTCCACTGTCAGGTAGACGTCGTAGGGCAGGGTATAATCGAAAGCCAGGTTGCTTCGCCACACCTGCGGGAGTTTAAAGTCATCCCCAATCACGTTTATCTCAAAAGTCTGCGGTATGGTTGGGTCTATCAGTTGGTTTACGTCCTCCACAAAGCCTGCAGGGTTACGCCGGTCGAGGGTACCCAGAATGGTACCGGTGTTTATAAACTGGTTAGATAGCCAGACAAAAGGCACGCGGCCCGTGAAGATACCTGTACCACCCCTTATCTGGAAGTTGCGTTCGTCTGTGGGCGTATAGTTGAACCCGAAACGCGGTGCCCATAAGAGTTGCCCGCTTGGTGTCCGGTCTGTTTCCAGGTCAGGATAAATGTCGCTGAAATCTCTCTCCAGCTTTAGGTTTTCTGCGGGCTCGTCCGGGAAAATCGGCACGTCCACACGTAGTCCCAAGGTCAGCCTGAGCTGTTCGGAGGCTGTGTAGTCGTCCTGAGCGTAAAAGCTAAGCTGCATGGCATCAAACTCTGCCGCTGGCCTTTCCTCGTCTGTTAGGGAGTAGGTAGCGCGGACCCTGTTGGGGATGTCGTTGTAAAAATCGTTTAGCCCCCTGAAGTCCCATCTGCCATTGAAGTTGTTGATGAACAGGTTACGGAAGCTGAAGAACTCATTGTGCGTTCCAACGGTAATGTTGTGGCGCCCCTCCAGGAAAGTGAGGTTATCGGTGAACTCAAAAATGTCCTGATCCAGTTCGTTGGCGGTAGAGGAACGCTGCGAGCCAAACTCAAACCTGCCGATAGGATCCGATATCGTTACTTGCGGGAAAAACTCTCCCTCCGTTTCGCGGTCTTCCCGGATCCTAGTGTACCCGATGATCAGGTTATTGGCTATATCGTTTTCAAAACGACTGCTTAGCTCCAGCACTGTACTGTTGGTGACACTGTTGAACCGGTACGCGTTGTTGCCAAAACGGAGTTCGTTCCGGCTCCTGCTTATGTTATAATCAAAGGCGTCTACATAATTGTGGCGCAGCGTGAGCTGGTGATTGTTGCTGATGTTCCAGTCAATTCGCCCAAACCACTTGTCACTCTGTGTCTCTCTGTCGATAGCGCCAAAGGAGCCCACGTCATAGCCGTATCTGGCCAGTACCGTATCAGCAAGGTTCCGCGTTATGTCTAAAGGAATCTGTGACTCAGGGGAGCCGGGGGCAAAGCGCACGGGTTCCGTAATGCGGGTTGCATCATAGTTAAAGAAAAAGAACAGCTTATCCCTTATGATGGGGCCGCCCAGGCGCACGCCATACTGGTAGTTGCTAAAATCGTCGGCTCTTTCGCGGGGCCCCTCAACAGACTTACCGATGATGTCCTCGTTTCTCGCGAAGCCATAAACAGAGCCTGAGAAGGTATTATCGCCTGATCGCGTTACAGCATTTATACCGCCACCGGTAAAATTACCCAGCTTTACATCGTAAGGCGCTACGACCACATGTATCTGCTCAATCGCGTCCAGCGAGATTGGTTGCGTGCCTGCCTGCCCGCCCGGCGTACCGCTGCCAGACAGACCAAACACGTCGTTGTTCACGGCGCCGTCGATGGTGATATTGTTGTAGCGGTTGTTGGTGCCGGCAATAGAGTTTCCTGCTGCCTGCGGCGTAAGACGCGTAAAGTCTTGTAAGCTGCGGTTTAGGGTAGGGAGCGTCCGAAGCTGTTCCCGGGTTATGCTGGTGGCCGCACCCGTGCGGTCCTGGTTAAAGATATCGTTCTGTTCCCCGATTACCTCTATCTCACCCAGCTGATTGGCACTTTCCGGTAATTGGAAGTCTACGCGCGTCAATTGGCCTAAGATAAGCTCTATCCCTTCTACCCGTTGTTCCTGGTAGCCTATATAAGAGGTGGCAACGGTATAAGGCCCCCCCACACGCATGTTCTGAATATTGTAATAGCCTTCTGCGTTAGTGGTGGCTACATATTGCGTATTAGTTGGTTGGTGTATGGCAATGACAGTAGCACCGGGAAGAGGCGTTTTGCTCTGGTCGGTTACAACGCCAACTAAAGCTGCTGAAGTAAGCCCCTGTGCCCATGCGAATTGCACTATTAGTACCATGGTAAAGCACAGAAGCAAACGTTTGTAAAGAAAATTCATAATACTTAAATAACTAATTGAAAAAGAATTATTCACTTAGCTATTAAGTACGTGCGTAATAGGTTTTGTATGTTATGTTTGCATAAAAATCTGTTACAGACCCTTTTAAAAGGGGGCCTTAGAACACGGGAGGACGCACAGCTTTTATAAATATCCTTTGGTAATAGTCAGAATACAGGTTGTTTTCGACCACACCCAGGGAGGTAGAGGCATGTATAAATTTCACCTCTTTATCGTTAATCACCTCTGTTACCATGCCCACATGCGTTATATCACGGCTGTGTTTGTTAGCCCCAAAGAACACCAGGTCGCCTTCCTTTATGTCTTTGGTCCTGATGCTGTTGCCAAACCGGCTCTGCTCCTCAGAGGTACGGGGTAGCAGCACGTCTATGCTTTGAAAAGAAGCGCAGAGCAGGCCGGAGCAGTCCATGCCTATGCGTGTAGTGCCACCCCATTTATAGGGAGTGCCCGTGTACGAGCGGGCTGCTTGTACCACCGTAGCTACATTTTTTTCCAGATGGCGGGAGCTCCGAGCGCGATTCCGGCTAGTCTGCTCTTTTGAGGCTAGATTGTGGTCATCACCGCCGTTTCTTCTGGCAAGCCTGCGAGCGCGGCGTTCCTGGCGCTTTGCCTCTGCAATCTCACGGGCAGACCTGTACTCCTCACCGCGTTTACTGAAGACAGGTTGGGAGGACTGGCAGGAGGCCAGTAGCAACAGGAAAAAGGCTAAAAGGGTGGTCGTAGTATGGAGTGTTTTCAAAGCGTACTTAAGCAGTGTATTCTCGAAAGTATTATTACTTGCTAATATACTGATAAGCCGTCTTTTCTAAAACAAAATTTGAAGCGGCAGGATTTTTAAGTTGAGGCAAAACCTTTAAAAGCAATAGGCGCAGAACTCATCGAGCTGCGCCTGTTTCACCTGTCCAAGGATAGTAGTGCTATGCTTGTAGCGCTTCCCTTTCATTTGCTGTTGTCTTTTCTGTTTTTAAAGGTCTCGTTTAGATCCAGATACTTTTGCTCTGCCAGTAGCTCGTAGTCCATGCCGCGCAGGTTTAACCACGACTGCATCAGGTTAATGTGAGACTCGTTTAGCGGGGCCTGCTGTGGCGTTCGGGGTGATGCGTGATGCTGTTGGTTTCTCATTTGGTCCTGTTTGTTTGGTGATGGATTATAGTTTTCGTTAAATCTGTTCGCGTTAAATGCTGATTCATTAAAAGGTTGCTCTGTTCCCATAGGTATTCTGCGTTAGTTCTTACGAGTGGTGTGTCAGTTCATGTTTTTTACTTTCTTCTTTCATAAAGTTGCTCACGTAGTTTGCGATCTCTTCGGCATTCTCCTCCTGCAAAAAGTGCCCGCTGTCCTCAAACGGTATAACATAACACTCATGGAAAAATCTTTTCCAACACTGCAGTGCCTGTAGCTTAATCAGCTTATCGCGCTCGCCCCAAAGGATGAGTGTCGGGATGTCCTGTATCTTCTGGCGCTCACTCCAGAGTTGGTCATACCACTTGCTCACTCCAACCAGTTCGCGGGCGCAGGCCAGCTTCCTGACGTGGTCGTCCGGGTTGCCAAGGGCCTTGACGTAGTGCTGGCGTATGGGCTCCGGCATTTTTTCCTCATCCTGAAACAACTCTTTGATAAGCGTGTGCGTCGAGACATTCAGCTTTGAGTGGAGGAACTTTCCCAGTGGGCCTACCAGGTACTTGCTTGCCCTCGAAAAGGTTTGATGCTTAGACAAAGACCAGGTCCAGGAGTTGAGCATCACAATGCTTTTCACGTTCTCAGGATGCTTGATGGCATAAGCAAAACCGATCGGGGCCCCAAAGTCGTGCACCAGAAGGGTGATGTCTTTTAGCTGCAGATGCTCCATCAACTGCTCGAAGTTGGCAGCGTGGGCATCAGGCTTGTAGGTCCAGTTCTCCGGTTTGTCTGATAGCCCAAAGCCAAGCATGTCCATGGCAACGCAGCGGTACTTTTTGCGGAGTATTTTGATGAGGTTGCGATAAAGGAAAGACCAGACAGGTGTGCCGTGTATCATTACAATAGGCGCACCTTTGCCTTCATCTATATAATGCATCTTTCCCGCTTCAAGCTGTATGTACTTCGACTCAAACGGATACTCTTTCTTATCCAGCCAATCAGGTTTCATAGTGTCAGGGTGAACTGTATTATCTATACTTCGAAAGGAGGGTGGGGTTGTTGCTTCGCCGTGAAAAAAGTCCGGACGGGCCGAAAATTTTAGGAGCCGTTAACCGGCGGCCGGGCAATGGCAAAATTAGTTCTAACTTTACAGGAAGGTATGTGTGGCATAACAGGAGTTTACGCGTTTACAGAGAATGGCCGGGTAGCCTTGAACCGTCTGCAGGGGGCAGTGGCCTCCTTGCGGCACCGGGGGCCTGATGCCGGTGGGGTGTACCTGCACGGGCGGGTAGGCCTAGGTAACAGAAGACTGTCTATCATAGCTCCAGGCGAACAGGCAAACCAACCGCTGACGAGCGACGACGGGCGTTATACAGTCGTATTTAACGGGGAAATTTTTAACTACAAGCAGTTACGGGCGGAGCTGGCATCTAAAGGGTATACCTTGAGTACGGCTTCCGATACCGAGGTGCTGCTGCGCTTGTATGAGCGGGAAAGGCAGGAGTGTTTAAAGAAGCTGAAAGGATTTTTTGCCGTGGCTATCTACGACAAGGCGGAGGATAGCCTGTTTGTGGCCCGTGACCGGTTCGGGGAGAAACCGCTGCTATACTACAAGGATGCGAACGCCTTTCTTTTTGGCTCGGAGATGGTAGCCTTGTTGGAGCTGGGCGTCCCACAGGAACTAGACTACGCCTCGCTGTACCAATACTTGCAATTGACTTATACGCCAGCGCCTGCCACCATGCTCAAGCACGTAAAGAAGCTCCTGCCTGGGCAGGCTTTGTACATCCGGGGGGGCAGAGTACAGGAAAGTGTATGGTACCGATTGTCTTTCGACGGTGAAAAAGCAGCACAGAATCCGATGCCCTTTAAGCTACAGCAGGAAAAGCTCAGGCAGTTGCTGCAACAGGCGGTTGCAGATAGAATGGTCGCTGATGTGCCTGTCGGTGCTTTTTTGAGTGGAGGGCTGGACTCTTCTATCGTGGTGGCCTTGGCGGCTTCTCAGGCAAGTTCTCTGAAGACTTTTTCTGTGGGTTTCCCCGAACAACCTCGTTTTGATGAAACAGCTTATGCCCGGTTGGTTGCCGAGAAGTATAAAACAGAGCATACGGAGTTGCTGCTTTCCAACCAGGACTTGTATCAGCACCTGCACGACATGTTGAACAGCTTAAGCGAACCTTTAGCGGATTCTTCTGCATTGGCCGTATATGCCTTAAGCAAAAGGGCTAGCCAGGATGTAAAGGTGGTCCTGAGCGGTGATGGTGCTGATGAGCTGTTTGCAGGCTACAACAAGCACAGGGCCGAGTACAGGGCCTCCCAAGGTGGATTTGCCGTTGGTGCTGTAACAAAGCTTCAGCCTTTGTGGGAGGTGCTGCCTAAATCCAGAAGTTCTTTTACTGCAAATAAAGTAAGACAACTACAGCGCTTTGCTGCAGGAGCCAGGCTATCACCAGAAGACCGTTACTGGTTATGGGCTAGCTGGCTGCAGGAGGAGCAGGCGCTGGCCTTGTTGAAGCCTGAGCACCGCACGGCGGCTCAAAACAGGCTGTACCACGCCCGTAAAAGTAGGTTGCTGAATTGTATCAGTAGAAACCACTACGACATGAACAACGTACTTTGTGCCGACTGGCATATGGTACTGGCAAACGATATGTTAGCCAAGGTTGATTTGATGGGAATGGCGCACGGGGTTGAGGTTAGAAGCCCTTACCTGGACAATCGCTTAGTTAAGTTTGCTTTCTCGTTACCTGTTGCTTCAAAAATAGACGAGCATGCACAGAAAAGAATATTGCGGGAGACCTTTAAGCACTTGTTGCCTGAAGAGCTCTGGAAGCGGGGAAAGCAAGGGTTTGAAGTTCCCCTACTCTCTTTTCTAAGGTCCGAGGGACGCTCACGAGTGAACGAGTGTCTTTCAGATGCGTTCATTATAGAGCAGGGCATATTTGAGGTGCAGCAGACGCGGCTAATCCGTCAAGCACTGGAATTGGGGAAGGGCCTTACCACTCAAACGAGCGCATGGTCTTTGCTTGTATTTCAACACTGGTGGAAGCACAGTTCGTTAAAATAATTATAATAATAACTAGTATATTTATAACATTGTTTATATTTAGAGAGCCTTTTATGAGAAGGGCTTTTTTGAAGCTTTAACATTATTTAAGAATCTATGAGAATAGCAGTAGTTGGCACGGGTTACGTAGGATTGGTGACGGGCACGTGCTTTGCCGAGGTGGGCATCGACGTGACCTGCATCGACATC
>NZ_FZOQ01000052.1 GCF_900188175.1 Pontibacter ummariensis
TACTGAGAAATCTTTAGCTGCTGTTGCTGTGCTAAGTCTAAAAAATGCTGTTGTAGTTTCTTTTTTTGCTGTTTCTGCATCTTTTGAATAAGCAGAATAGGCACAATGAAAAGTGCAAGGGAAAAAATCCCCATGATAACTGATTCGAAATCCATCTTTGATTGAGTTAAATTCTAAACAAGCCATGCCCCAGTGCTGAATAGTACTATCGGCACTGGGGCATGGCTACGAAACTTCCAAAGTGTAAACGTTCAGCTGCAGTATGCCGCCATCGCCCGTAATCTAGCCTCAGGGAAAGCGCCTGCACATGGGGTGGCTGTCTCCAAAGGCAAGTACAGGCCCTACGGCAGTATTCTTCTATTCGCTATGACTTTAATTTAAACTACGTTGTTATGATTATTTTCAGTTACCTTTTGGTTTGTACATAATAATTATTTGGATGAGAATAGCCATAAGAACCAGAAACACAATTTCAATTTGTGTAAATAAGGCTATAGTATCCATTGCTTGGTTGCTTATGAACATCTGTCGTCTGCCTTCCTTAAGTTGCACTTTCGACAAGTCATAAAGGTGCTGACTTATTTCGTCTAAGCTCTTTAAGATATGATTTGTTTCCCTAGTCTCCGAATGTGTATATTCCTTTTCTAACTCTCTTAAGTTACTTAGTTCCTCTTTTAGATTATTAAAGATGAGCTGCTCTTTTTTGGTCAGCATTGTCTGCTCATACCTTTGTATCAAGCCGTCTATGTCAAGGTTGGTCTTATTGTTCTCTTCCTCAAAGAAAAGCGAATCTGCGGAGACTACAGCAACTTCCTTTTCTTGAATCCACATAGATATTTCAAAGAGCAAATCGCTGGCAACAATTCTATCTTCGTAAATCGTTGTTACCGAGTATTCTAACCTGTTAAAATTGTCTTTGTCAATGAGGTTGGTTATAAGCACAATGAAGAATACCAATAGGATACTTGCGACCCATCTTATTTTATTAAAAGTAGTCATATTTTTTATCTGAACCCTACCGAGGTATGAAGGATATAGCATACAGCCGGTGTTGACATTCAACAGAGTTTAACTAATCAAATTCATTCTATTTCGTATTTAGCTTCTTTGTGAGTTACTCACAACGGCTTTGATCACCTCATGTGCTTATTGTGCGCCCAGTATGGGCGCCTGATACTGAAGGTACCAAATTACTCCAGAAGGTGCAAGGGAACTTACAACCTAAAAGGAGGCATTCGACACTGGCCTACCTGCCTACTCGCCCATCGGAACAATGGTTACACCAGCGAAGTGTGGCTGCCTTGGTAAAACTCTCCAGTAAACTGTTGTAATTCCACTCCCTATGGTGCTACTAATCTCCTCCATTGCCCGCGTATGGGCATTGAGGCTTCTCCCCTTTACTAGACAATCGAGCGCTGCCGTCGGCTGAAGGGCTTGCCATCTGTGTCAGTCTTAAAGAAATACTGGCGCAGCTCCGGGCGAATGCTTTCGAAAAAATAGCGCAGGTAGCCCACAAGGGGACAATTGCGAGGCAGCGTAAGCCGCCCCTGCAGGATATTCTGCCAGAATATCAGGTGCAGGGGCACGACAGGCACGAGCAGCCAGAGCACAGACAGCTGAGAAAAGCCAGTCATGGCGATCAGGAAATATATGGTGACGAGCGCAAAAGCAAAAGCCTGCCTTACGCTAAGTTTTGTTGCCATAACTTAAAGTAATTTGAACAAAGACACAGCATGTAAACCTGCAGCACCCTTTGGAGGGACCTGCTAGACTTATATAGAAGAACTGGTTATAGGGCCGGAGGCTCCGGCTTACCTGTTAAAGTTCTTGTGAGCGGTAAAAAGTGGTATACCAGCACCAGGAGCCAGTCGATGAAGTGTTCCTGCAGTTCCAGGAACTGCGTATTGTATAGCTCCAGCTGCTCCATTGGCCGCCGTTTAATAGTTTTACCATTATGTGAAGGTAGACCCAGGTATACTACAAGATAACAACAAGTTTGTATGATAAGCTAACTCTTCAATCCAGCGAATGCCTGTTCTTCTTTAGGGAAGATACTGATGGATGTTGCTATGAGCAGAACAGGGAACAAAGCTTTGACCATGACACCCATTTTGTTAAAAAGGTTATAAGGGGTTTGTCTCTAGGCTTACCCTTACTTGTAGGGCTTCATTACGTAATAACGATATAACTCCGAATACCCTTAGACAAATTCACGTTCCTATTAGTAAGGTAGTACCTTTTCTCTCAAGGCGAAGGACTTCCTCTTCCTGCAAGCATTCTGAGCAAGACAGAGCTCTGCACAGGGTTTACCATTATGGAGTGAGGACGATGACAACCTGCTCAAAAACGATGAGTACATAGGCGTAGTTCTCGCATTATGCGATGCGATGATAAATTTTTTAGCTAACGTATAGCAGACATCGCTCCTAAAGTACATCCTGGGTTTCTGTATGGCTCCTCAAGCCCCGGATATCAAGCGGTATAAAAGTAAACATCCACTTTACCGGGTTATGCCAATCCCTGCCTTTGAAGCTTGCGACTGGTAGTTTAACCAGCACCGTATTCCAACCTTTTTTAACAGGAGCAGCTATGGGCACTCGATACTCATAACCTTCGTCTATTAACGGTATCTCAGGGTTTCCTTGCTGTCCTGCTCTCTTCCACGCTGGTGGCGCTATGGCCTCACCATTCAGGTATACAGCACTACCCTTGTTATCCCAGGTTCCATTAGCGGGCGTATCAGAGTTCTGGGAGCGGGAAAGATTTTGGAAGCCGATCCAGAACAGGCCTGTAGTATCCACGTCACTCCAGAATTGGGTGGTAGCGTACCACGTCGTATTTTCTTCCGGTTTTTTTAATACACCTGTCACCAATGGATCCCAGAAGTGACGCAGCACAACGGTTCCTCCCGCTGCTTCAGCTGCCGGCTTTTTACCTTTGAAAATTTTCCTCTCTGGAGCAAATGAAGCAAATACGTCTCCTTTATTCTTATAGGGACCGAATAGCTTCCATGTCATACCTGCCTGCGCGGCATATGGGAAGGGCATGCCTTCAAAATAGGACTTCTGATGATCCAGCAACCGGTTCTCAAAGTCCTGAAAATCTCGTTGCTGCTTTGTCTGATCAACTTGTATATTAGTGATCCAGCCAGGGTACCCGCCGCCTTTCCAGCTTCGTTCTGCAAAAGCCAATATGCTGGGGTAAACCGGGTTCATCTGCAGTACATCTTCCTGCTTCAGCACATTACGGTCGTGCCATAAACAGAGGGTACCACCTAATACAACACTGTCTCCCGTATCTCGGTCACCGATGCGTCGGCTGAATATAGTGGTAATGGCCTCCAACGGATCCATGTGGTTGATGTACAGGTGGCGAGAGTCAATGTACTTCTGCCCGGAATCAACAGCACCGTCTCGCATCCACAGTTGGCGTACAGTAGCCTTATCGAGATTCCCGCCCGGGTCCCAACCAATCGTTTTCTTGCCTCTCTCGTGCAGCCAGGCTGTTACCTGAGGCAGGAATGCCTGATTTGTAATCTCCACCTCATCACCACCTATGTGCACGTAGGGCACATCATAGGTGTCGCAAAAGTCACTGAGAATGTTCTTCAGGTAGGCCAGCCCCTGCTCGCTTTGCATATCTACGCCCATGGCGCGGGTGAAAGCGGCGCTGTGGCCTGGCATATCGATTTCAGGCACCAAAGTAATGTGGCGGTCCTTGCAGTACTGAATCAGTTCCTGCATCTCGTCTACAGTATAGTAAGCCCCTTTATTACGCGTCATATGCTCCGGAGCGGTAAGCTGCGGGTATCTGGGCACCTCCAGTCGCCACGCAATATCCTCTGTCAGATGGAAATGAAAGATGTTGAGCTTATAGCGAGCCATCACGTCTATCTGCTCTTTGATCATTTCCATTGTCTGGTAGTTCCGCCCCACGTCCACCATATAGCCCCGCCATCCGTAGGCTGGCCAGTCGCGTACCTGGCAACCGGGTATAAATGTTTTATCACGCATGAGCTGGGCAAGAGTCTGCACCCCATTAAAAATACCGTGACCCGTGTTAGCCTTTAGCTGCACTTTATCGTTTGTTACCTCTAAGGTATAAGCCTCTTCTGACAGTCGTGGGGCGCCGGTTGAGGAAATTGCCAAGACAATGTGGGGTTCACCGGCTACTGCATTTTTCTTTATTTGCACGGCAAGACCATGCTCTCTAAGCATAGATTTGAGCTTCATGGCCTCCGCCTGCAGTTCAGGGTCTTGAATCACAATGCTGCGGGTTTGGTAAAGCGGGAAAGCCTCATTTGTCCATTGCAGCTGCTGCGGCGCCGGCAGGATAGCAGGCTTGGCCTGCAGGTCGAACACCTCGTCGAAGACCAGGTGCTTCCAGAGCATATAACCGTTCCCATTCAGGTGTAGGCCATCGTTGGTGTAGCTGGCGTTGAGGTTGCCGCTTCGGTCAGAGAAGGGTGTGTGCAAGTCTATGAATGAGTAGTTATACCTGGCAGCGTTTGTCTGAAGCTGCGCGTTTACATGCTTTATCTGCTTCCCATTGCCAGTGTGGCCGCTGAACTTTTTGAACCGGCCATTAACCGGCAGGATACTCTGTATGTACAGTTGAGTCAGCGGGGCTTCCCGTCTCAAATAATCCGCTATCCAGAACAAATTTTTCAGCAGGCTGTCTGGGGCTATGCCTCTAGCCAAATCATTGGTTCCTACTAATAGGAACACTTTCTCCGGCTTACGTAGCACGACTTCTTTCAAACGATTCATCACCCCTGGGGAGGTATCACCACTGATGCCTCGGTTCTTTACACGTCTGTCACCGAATAACTCACCCCACTCTCCGCCATCGCTGAGGCTGTTCCCCAGGAAGATTATATCCCTTGAAGTTTGCGGCAGACTCCTGAAGTGGGTTGCCCGCTGGTGATAATAGGTAGAAAAGAGGCTGTCAGCCAGTTGCCCCGGCTCTACCTGAGCTACTGCAGCACTGCTGATGAACAGGAGAAAAAGGAATACAAACTTTCTCATAAGATAAGAGGAATTATGAACTATACTGAGGCACCTTGCCATCAGGGGGAGATACTTGCTGAATTGAAGGGACGAAGTATCTCTCTATTGTTATATCTTTAGAATTGGAACAATCTTCTTGCGTGGCTCCGATGGCAACGCTCCCAGACCTTCTTCTGCTTCCTTGCCAACTATCACCGACAATCAAGCAGCTCAACTGACGTCGATTAAAACTCACTCATCTGCGGTATCTTTCTCGTGAATGTTATCCAAAGAGCTTCTAGGCCATCCAATCCACTGGGTATAGGTGCAGGGGTTCTTCCTGATACCTAAAGGCAACACCCATAGGCTTTATTGAACAAGCCAAATACTTCCATTCAAAAATTGTCTTTAGTAGTGTCTTTCAATGTATATTAAAAACATATTGTGTCCCGGGGACAGCCCTAGGACTACACAGTTCATAGTTGCAGCATAGCCTCCTTTGCGGTGCGAACCATTGTTTCCGCCGGTGTGTTAGCCAGAACTTGCAGCTCAAAGGGACTCAGGATGCTTTCTAGCTCCTTAAGTTTACTTTGGTTGCCGGTGCGTGAGAACTCCTCGCGCAATAGGCGAACCTTCTCATAGTCCTGTATCCCCTCTACAAGCTTCTCAAAGCGGACAGAAGTCAGCGGGCCAGGATACACCTGATAGGTATCACCGGCAGGCCAAGTCCTGAACCTGCTGTCCCGCAAGGGGTTCTCTACCCAACTGTTATAGGCCCAGCGTAAATAACCTGTAAAACCCTGTGCCGCCGCGTACCACCCTATCCAAGTTTGCTCTGCGGGGGGTGAGAAGGTGAAGCCGTTGGGGTGCGCTTCCTCACAACTAGTGTAAAACGTGCTCGACATGCCACTGGCATTGCGCCGCTGTAGCACCAGATCATCGAACTTCCACTTGGAGGCAATGCTATAGTCGAAAATGTCCTTTTCAATCTCTGGGTGGTAAATACCTGCCAGCGCAATCTTCCAGTGCGGGTCGCTATCCTTTAGCAGGTTAATGACTGCCTGCATGTCGGGTAATGGCCGCTCATCCATCGCGATGGAGGTAATGGAGAACCAGCCCTTCTCCTTCAAATGGTTGGCGAAGTCACGAAGAAAGCAACCCCAGAAAGCGCTGTATGCCGGCGTGCCGGCCTTAGCCTTAAGCACCGCTTCCCTGCCAGTACCTTCATCAAAGTACGTAAAGGCCATTCTCCAAGGCACCATCGTATAGCAGTTGATGCGCTCCCTGATACCGCAAGACATTACAAAAGATATGTAGTTATCAAAAATACTATAATCATAAGCCCAGGTTCCATCCTTTTTCCTTGTCCACTTAATCAGGCTAGGAAAGTTGTCATAAGTCTGGTGATTCCATGGCTCATCTATAATGCTGGCGGTAATGCTTTTCTGACCGGCCGCAGCTAGCATAGTGTAATAAGGCCTCATCAGAGCATAGTGCTCTTGGCTCCAAAGCGGCACTTGGTGTACACGGGCAATAGCGGCCGGGTGCTGCCATAGGTCCAGATCAAAGGCCCATTGGCTAGGGAGCGGAAGTTCCCGCTCCTGTACTTTTACAGTAATCGGCAGCTTGTAGGTTTTATCAGCCTTTACAATGACAGTCCCCCTGTAAGTACTGGCCTGTATACTGCGGGGCACAGCGACGCTTAGCCACACAGGCTGCACCTTATTCGCCGCAACCGATGTGAAGGAGCCTGTATCAATTGGGTCGGCCACCCAAGAGGAATCATAGTCTACCGCTTTACGGTGCCCGCAACCCTTCCCGAACTCGTCGGTAAGCACATACCGTACAAACCCGGCTCTGATGTTGGTTGCCTCGATGCGGTTTCCTTTTCCATCCTTTAGGTCAGAAAGACTTATACGAAGTTGCGGTATCTCCCTATTCGCCCAAACCAATAGCTGCGTATGGACTTTTTCGCCCTTCCAGGCCACAGCCGCCCATTTGCTTAAACGAGGTACCTGCGGCACCTGGTCTTGTGCAAAACGTGTATTGCTGCTGGCAAAGCTTACATTCACCGCCGGGTTCAACAGGGTTGCCCAATCATTAAATTTGTAGTGCTGCGCCCTGAGGGGCACTACTATCAGCACTAGAAAAAGGATAGCCGACCCACGTAAAAGCTTTCTCATTCAAATACTACCTTTCAGTTCAAGATAATTTATATGTTAATCTATTCCGGCTCTCATCTTTTTGGTTCACTCTATACTGTCTACCTTGAGTTGATTCTACATAAGGCGAACGCTTATAAAAAGGGCTGCGTTAACGTTAACGCAAATTAGGAAAAACGATTCCTCTTTCTTCATATAACTGCTAATTCAGCTGTAAGCATTCAAGAAACACCCACACCTTCCCTTGCCAAGGGAGTTTTCAATACTTGATAGCCCCTCTAGGCAGGGCGAACAATAATAAATCTGCTGATACTGCCACTACTTTTAGCAGAGACAACTTACCTGGCCCACTACAGGCCTTCGTTTTACAGAGATAGTTCCTTAGTTTTATGAGAAAGATAGGCAATGTTAACGTAAACGCAAAGCTAAAATCGTAATTTCCTAAAGCTTCATCCCCTACTTATCGTCTGTTGAATGCGTTAATACAATCTACCTGCTACTAATAAAACCGTAACAACAAAGCCAACAGAACCCTATCGCTCGCATGCTATAGACCAGATGCTGAATATCGAAGCTGCAGTTCGTCTCTCTTAGTGATGTGTGGCCGTAAAGCAGGCACTTAAGCACAACTTACTTACGACAGTTAAGGCTCTATCTCTAAAGACACAATACTGCCCTCTTTGAGAGTTATGCCGCTACCGTTGAAATCCTTAGTGTGGTGGAGTCTGGTTACCAGAGAACGTGCATCCTATTGATAGATTAAGAGCAGATAAACAATTATCTAAAATCACATTAGGGCTTAGTGCATGAAAAGTTGGGTACCACTGTTAGTAGGCTTATTCCATGGACAGAATTATTCCCGATTGTTCTGCATTCCTAGGGTGTGTCTGAAAATAAGGTTTTAGGCAGACTCTCACAAAAGCAAGTTGAACGAAAGCCAGGTAGCTGTCGGCGGGCTTATCGAATCTGTAGGCAAACCGCCTCATTTCCTTGAGCCTTTCGATGATATTCCTTTGGCGGTACAGCTCTTTGCTCACGCTAGGCGGTCTTCCCTTTCTTCTGCGCCTGCTTTCCGCAGCGAGGCCTCTTTCGGGTATCTGGGCCTTTATCGACTGTTCCCGCAGCGCCTTTCGAATGGTCTGGCTGTAGTACCCTTTGTCGGCCACAACCACGCTGTGCTTTTTCTCTTCCAGCTCAAGGAGCCTGAGAAACTGCGGGGCCTCACCGGCCTGCCCACCACTCAGACGCACCTGAAGCGGTAAGCCCCTGCCGCAGCACAAAAGGTGCACCTTCGTGGAGAAGCCGGCCCTGGACCTGCCTAGGGCCTAGTCTGCCTGCCATTTTTTAGCCCCCGCAGCTGCTTTATGAGCTTTGTTGAAGGTAGTCTCCACCAACCAAGGGTTCTGGTCCAGATACCCGCCCTGCAGCAGGCGCAGCCTTAGCTTCCTGAGCTCTTTCTCAAACACGCCCTGCTGCTGCCACATGCGGAACCTGTCGTAGACCGTCTGCCAGGGACCATACTTCTCGGGCAAGTCCCGCCAGGGGCTGCCCGAGCAAAGGATTCAGAAGACACCGTTGAGGATGTCCCTATCGGACCTGCCCTTGCCGTCTTCTCTGACTACTGGCTGCGGCAGCTCATCTTGTATAAGCTCCCACTGCCGCTGACTTAGTTTGTATCTGCCGCGGCTCATCTTCTATCTTCCCTCCAACTGCCACAACCACGGCAGATATAACTAAATTCCATTTTCCAGACACAGCCTAAGTACATTCATATTTGTTTCTTTTTGTAACTTCCATTTACACGGAAAATTGGAATAAAGGCTTGGTTTTAATAATTAATTTACAATTTTATTGGTCGCTTAGCTATGAGAGGGCTACCTTTCTATTCACAGAGTAAAAATTTAGTAATATTGTTACTCTCTTTCCATAGAAGAGTAGCTAACGGGCAAATGAGCCTTTGCCGAACACGTACCTAAGCCCCCTTATCCGTTCAATAATAAGATATAGGACAGGTACTAAACATTTCAAAATGTGCGTAAATTATAACCAAGAACAATAAAGAGCGCTATATGATCAGAATAAAGGACATTGCTGAGAGAGCCAATGTTTCGAATGGAACCGTAGACCGTGTGCTCCATAACCGGGGGAGAGTGGCCGAAGATGTGCGCCAACGAGTACTTAAAATTGCTCAACAGCTTAATTACAAGCCAAACCTCTTAGCCCGAGCCCTATCCAGTACTAAAGTTTTCCATATCGCTGTCCTTGCCCCTGACCCTGCCATTGATAACTATTGGCAAGCACCTAAAGATGGCATTAAAAAGGCGGAGGAAGAGCTAATCCAATATGGCCTGAAGATAACACAGATTAATTTTGACCCCTTTGATGCAAGCTCCTTTTCTAAGGCGGCAGACAAAGTTGAAGTAAGTTCCTTTGACGGTTTACTTATAGCTCCTGTTTTCTACCGGCAATCACTGGCATATTTTAACAAATGGAAACGCCAAGGTATTCCTTTTGTACTTTTTAATACACACATTCCTGACTATGAGCCACTCATGTACATAGGGCAAGATTCTTACCAAAGCGGCTTTTTAGCTGGAAAGCTACTGCACTATGGCTACAAGGATAAAGCCACCTTCATGGTGGTCCACGTTGAGGAGGACGTACCTAACTCTTCTCATTTGATTCATAAAGAACAAGGGTTTGTGGACTATTTCACTACTCAAGGATTAGAAAGTGTGTATAATATTTTGCGGGTAAACTTGCAACAGAAGATTTCACAGCAACTTGACTTATTGTTTAAAGATACACCTAAAATCAAAGGCATTTTTGTCACGAACTCTAAGGCCCATGTTATAGCCGAGTATTTACAACAACGAGAGTTAAGGCATGTCAACTTAGTGGGATATGACCTAATCGAGAGAAACCTTGGCTACCTGAATAATGATTATATTAGCTTTCTCATAAACCAGAACCCGAAGGGACAAGGTTATTGGGGCATCAAAAGCTTAGCGGATCATCTGATATTCAACAAAAAAAATAATCCTATTAAATATTTGCCTTTAGACATAATTACCAAAGAAAACCTGCATTATTATGTAGAGGCGGATTTATAACCAAACAGCAGACACAGACTTAGCCTTATTCGTCAAGATGTTTCTCTTCGCCAAGCCTTTTTTCTACTACAACGTCCTGCTCATGCTGCCTTAATAACTATCATCAGCATGGCAAAAGCCGCAGAAAGAGAGGTGCTTATGGCATGCACCTCCCTTTCGACGGATCAGCCGCAGAGCTTCAAGCTAATAACGCACTTTCCCAGTTGTTGGTGCTGTCGATGTGTGATTTTAAGCTATTGGACTTGTGGAATCTGCCACAGTATTAAGTAAGCAATTCACTTCAGAAGTTACTAATTAAAAATATGTCTCCATCAGTACTCGGAGACAGCAGTTACGAGAAAAGCTAACGATCAACTTCACTACTTCTCCCCTCTCTGAATAGAAATGTTTTCTTGTGACCTTACTCAAAATGGGGCAGCACATTTTAACTTCCTCCTGCACCTTATTTGGGAATAGCTCTTCTCTTGGAAAGGCAAAGTCTGAAGCCCCTCCATGTCTTGGAAAAATGAATTTGTGACACAACCCCAAAAGGCACCCCTGTCTTGTTTTTTGGTGGTTCAGCGGCCACAGAAACACAACTCTTATAAATTTATGGGCTTGTTGGCATCCTTGTTCTATAAAATTATACATCACGGCACTAGATAAATTCTTTGTTACCCTCCAGTAGAAAAGTAAGGGTAACAAAGCACATGATCATTCTTCTGTTTTTAGCGAGGATTCTTTTGCACCTCATCAATTTTATTTTAGATTTGTGTGTCCGTGCACGCATTTCAAAAATAGCTATAAATTCCAATGTCACGATTAAATCTTTTAGAAGAGACCCGTTTCGAGAAACTTCCGGTAACAGTTTATTCTGATCCACAGACAGCCTCCAAGACTGTTGCCC
>NZ_FZOQ01000014.1 GCF_900188175.1 Pontibacter ummariensis
ACGGTTTTCATGGCTTTTCAGGTTTAGGTGTCTTGCAACCCTTTCTACTTGAATAGCCATGTTTTTTGTTAGACCAGCTTATCTCGAATTCACGTACTGTTACAACGAGCTCAGGTGCCTATCTGTGTCAAGGGCTACACTTTTCTTCGGATGACACAGCACCAACTGCTGCCCAATGAATGTTCTGGGGAGGTGATACAAACAAAAAAAGCCTTGCAACAAACTTTGTTACAAGGCTTTAATTTTTACTAAGTGGAGATGCAGGGATTCACCAAACAAGCATAACTAATTGATTATTAGCAGTATCATTTACACGTGTGACGTATAAGGTGCCGTAACAAAACAAATGAAGCCAATCTTACTGGGCGCCAAAAGTAAGTTTTCTCAAACCTTGATTAAATCCCTCGCTGATGCGGCCTTTTTTCTGTACGGCAGGATAAACTTCTTAAAGAAAGCCCGCCCCCATTTCACAGATTCCAGCTCCAGGAAAGTGTAGAGGGTATAAGCCACAGCCGACACAATTAATAAAATGAACCCTATTGCCATGCCTTTCGAAAAATAAAATGTCACAGTTGGAGGCAAAGAAAATCTGTCCTGCCACTGATCCACGAAATATCGAATAAGCTGTGGCAGGAAGGGCTGATGGATTAAATATACGCTATAGCTGATTAAGCCGAACCAAACAGCTACTTTGTAGACAGGCCTTGTAACCCTATTAAGCTTTTTGACAGGTTTAGAAAGGTAAGCCCCCAGGGCAAGGAGATAGAAACAGGAGAAGGCGTGGTAGTCCCATACCTTATAAAAATTGAAGAACTTTATAGACACGACAAGCATCAACACCCCTGCCAGTTGCCACCTGTTCAACCGCGGGATACCACAACCTGAAACATAACGCTCTGCTAACCATGCGCCCATACCCCATATAACCCACATGCGCATCAGAGAAAGACGAGTTGTCCAATCCTCCATATCCCCAAAGGAAAAGACTACGGCCAGGATTGACAGCAGTAATAACGTTTTGTTTATCCCCACCCTATTCCTGATATAAAGGAAGAGGGGAAACAACATATACAGCTGAAACTCCAGCGCTAATGACCACAGAGAGGGGTTAATAGAAAAGATGGTAGTTTGATCCCAATTGTGGATCAGGAGCAAGTGAGAGACAATATCCCACCTGTTTACTGGGTTACTTACCGTGATGGCAAAAAAGAGCATCACGAGTAGATAGACAGGATATATGCGCCAGAACCTCCTGTTAATGAAGGCTGCTATGTCTAAAGGCGTTCCCTTCTGTAAGTAACCATAATGAATTAGGAAACCGCTAATGAGCAGGAAAAGAGGAACGCCTGACCACCCGAACCCGACTGGCGAAAAGGCAAGCAACAAACTTAGCTTAGGCATACTCTGGTAATCCAGAAAGAGGCCATCATAGACAGTCAGGAAGCTTGGGAACGCAACCTGACAGGCATGGTAAAGAAAGACCATAAGGCAAGCAACCGCCCTCACTACATCTATTTTCTCTATGTAGTCTGTATCTCTTTCCAAAACATCCTAACTTTGTTTAAACGAACACCTACAATAATACAGAAAAACCTTAAACCTTTAACATTTATCTAGTGAGCACAAAGAAAAGATTCCTGAAGTCTAGTATGGTCTTTTCGCTGTGCTTGGCTGCCGTTTGGTTGATCGTTCTATACTTGAACAAGCAATCGGTATCGCCTCTTCTTGTCATCAAAGTCGTTGCACTCTCCTTTATAACTTCTTTGATATGCGTTCTAATAGACTGGTATATTACCACACATAAATAAAGCCTTTTACGAACAAGGTTTGCAAGCTCAGCGATAACTAGCTCTTATAAAAAACATTAGACAAACGGCAAGAACCTCCTTATGATCGGCCAGCTGAAGCTTAGGGTAAGCAGTATGATCAGGCACCAAAGCCACCAGAGACTTTGCTTTTCCTCTGTTACGTTTCCCACGTCCTTTAGCTTGGAGTTGCCCACGTCCTGCTGCTGGCCAGCCTTCTTGTTATCGTTGTAGCTGTCGATGTTGCCGGACTTCTTGCTTTCGTTGTAACTGTCCTTGTTGCCGGACTCCTTATTATAGGAGTCCTGGTTAAACGAGTTCTTGATCTTCACTTTGCCCCCTCTCCCCTTCGTGATCACCAGCAGCTCTTTTGCTGAAAGCCTTTTGGTGAAAACGCCCAGGTCCGCCAGCTGTGCGGAATCAGCAGGCGTAAAACTTAGGCTGTCCAGAGAGATCACCTGCGCGGTTATTTGACCATCAGGCTTAAAGACTGACTCTAGCAAGGTACAGGATGTTAAGGACAGGAGTGTCCCGAACATCAGTAAAAGGGTGAATAGCTTTTTCATCTTTATAGTTCTGGGAGTTCTACTGTCTGGCCTGCCAGCTTGTGCGTGCAGTCGCTTAAGAACTGAATCTTACCATCCCTCACGAAGGAGTGGCACAGGTACTTTGCACCTCCCTGGCTCCCGATCAGCAAAGATGCCCTGATGGTGGGCTTGTTCCCGTCTCCGTTATAGGTGTGCACTTTATCAGAGAAACCATGCGCCGTATTGCAGCCAGGACAAAAGAAGAGGTGCGTATGTACAGATCCGTTTAATATTGGTTCTACCTTCATAAGTTCAGCGCACCTCCTCCACTAGCTGTAATCCAATCCGAAACCGCGTACAGTTGCCTTATCAGGCGACGCTTCCGGTAAACACCGTCACCTTCGCGGCTCCCAGCATCGTTGGTATTACCTTCAACCGTTATAGCATACCCGTCACCATAATCCCATTTCTCGATAAAGCCCACATGCCCGATCCGGCCAAGGCTATTATAATATAGTGCGAAGAGGTCGCCTCGTTGGGGTGTTGCGTTGTCCTTACGAGAACGTTTCCAGATCGTCTTGCTGTTCGGAAACCAGGCCATGGCCATAGCAGCACCCTTAGGTGCCTGCATGCCGCATTGCTTCATAACCCAGTTAGCGAAAGCCCCGCACCAGGCGTAACCTTCCGAGAGGTTTACAGAGGCGAGGTACTGCTTTACCTCCGGCCCTCTGTTGTTCCCGCCCCGCTCATTGACTCCGATCTGGCTGTTGTACACAGCCGCTACGTTGTTCCTTAAATCAGGCTGACTATGAGCGCTCCTGACAGAAACAATAAGGCATAAAGTGATAAGAAGAGTAAGAATCTTTGCCATGCTGTTAGCGTTAAAAAGTCGACTTTCATTAAGTTTTTGTAGTAAGAGTAGACTACCGGGAAGTTGAACTTTATCCCAAGGAAGACTGCTGCGTTAATAGCCAGCAGTGTGAGCACTCCCAGAAAGATCTTCTGAAGTATGCCCAGGTCAAACACTGCCGAAGTGGGGTCAAGCCAGCGCAACAAAGGGGCTGACGTGAAGAAAATAAGAAGGGCTAAGGGTAGGCCCAACAGCTCAGGCCACCGTTTCAGGAAGCCGGTCATTGCTCTAATTACCTGCATTGATTTTTATTTTTTGGTTTAACATAAGTTCAAGGGTGGTTTTAATGGCTTCCAGCACCAGGCGCTGGTCGGAGAACTTAACGTCCAGGCTCTTGATCTCTTTGTAGAGCTGGTTTTGCTCCTGTTTCAGGTCTTCCTCCAGCTGGCTCACTTTCGTAGTCAGCTGCAGTATCTGGTTATCCTGTTCTTTCTGTTTGTAGATAAGCCTGTAGGCTCCCCCAATGAGAGCGAAGACGAAAGGCACGGAGAAGGCAATAACGCCCCAAAGGGGAATGGTGTAGTTAAAGGTCATCGGTATGAATATGAAGTGAGTATCCGCTATTAACTGTTCCAGGTTCTCCCGGCTCCGCTATTGTAGAGGTAGGTTAATTCGTCTGCTGTTAAAGGTCTACCCCAAACGCCGATCTCGTCTAGCCCCCCGTCTACTGGGTTTGTCCCTGCACCTTGCGCACCTAAATGTAACACCCCTGAACCGTTTCTTAGAATGGCTCCTGTTGCTGCTGTAACCGCTGTTCCGTTGTTAATGCTTAGGCGCAAAGTGTTCTCATTAAGCACCATTGCCACAAACACGTAAGAGCCAGCTGGTGTAAATGTTATTGTTGCCTGCCCCGCTAAGGTGCTGCCGTTGTTAAATTCCGCCACAATCTTACCAGTTGCTTTACTATAGTAGCAAGAATACTCCCGTTGAGTGCCCTCGCCTTTAACGAAAAGTACCTGATAATCTGCCGCTGTATTGTTGAGTTTAAACCAGCCTGCAAGCGTAAAGCCAGTTGTACCGGCGCTTAACCCTGATGCCCCCACGGTTAAATATTGGGCTGAGGAGGCTACAAGTATTGCCCCGTTCGCAACCTTTGCCGCACCTGTCGTTACGCCATTCACTCGTACAGCAACCTTCGTGTTGCCTGAACTGTCCGCAAAATCCCCTGTTGCTTCCTCAAACTTCCAGTATGCCAGCGCATCGGTTGGGAACGTGGTAGCTGTTCCGCCTGAACTTGTTGTGCCAACCTCGTAAAGCTTTAACAGGGCAATCGCACTATAAGCATTGCTTTTTGCAAACGTGCTGTAATCTGGCCCGTATTTGGTGCGGCATCTGTGGTAACGTATAAAGCCTCGCGCCACTCCGTCTGCCCCATCGCCTGTGCCTGAGCCTGCCACTTCTTCCAGGTCGTATACTGTAGCGTTCCAACCTGGCGAACCGATTGAATTACTAGGGTCATCCTCAAAGCTTACGCTGTCAATCGAGAAATAAGTACCTCCAACGGCTTGAATGTTCACCCTAGAGCGCTGTATGCAAATATTGTCTGCATGTATGGCGTGGTTTACCGCGTTGAGTTTTAAGCCTATCCAACAAACGTCTATCAATGTGCCGTATATTCGTGTATGCTCATAGGCATCAATGCCCACATACATTCCATAGGTAAAGCAGTTACTTAAGGTACAGAAAGCGAAATTGTTTGTTTTCGGCATGCGGATGCCGTAAGCAGTTGATGCGGGTTGCTTTGTTACGTTCTGGTTAGACGTTGTGGAAACCTCCAAACTATCCCCGTTAAAATATGCTAATTTTGTGGCGTTAATGCCTGTGGCCTGTGGTGCCACGTCTACCCCATCTGTCTTGCTTCTAACCCTTACACAAACATTTTGAATTTGCGCATGCAAGAAGTTGTACGTGCCCCAGCTTACGGTTTCCGACCTTGTTCCTATAACATCCCCTGCTGCCAGTAAGTTAGATTCTAATATTACCCCTTTTTGCGGTGGTGTGTTAGACCCTGTGGCTGTGAACGGGTTAGAAAATTGATGCGGTGCGACTTCTCCCAATATCTTTACCGTTCGCATGTTAGCGGAATCGCTATAGCTGCTCAAAGGGAAATAAAGCTGCGCATTACTGGCAGCGTCTAGCGGGCCGTTAATTAAATACTTGCCTCTTGGTATAAACACAACCCCACCCCCTGCATCAAAAGCCGCTTGTATAGCCGCTTGTATGGCTACCGTATCGTCTGCCACTCCATCACCTTTAGCCCCATAGTCCTTAACATTATAATAGTAAGAAGTGCCGCTGGCTACTGTTATATTCCCGTTTTCGTCTGGTGCTATGTTATTCACCGTCTTTGCAAAGCCCAAGCTCGCAAACAGGTAGGCTTTAAACCGGGCCAGCGTCCAATTGGCCTTGGTGCCGTCTGTCCGCTCCACCGCCAAAAGGTCCGTGTCGGCTTCCCCGCTTGTCAGTCCGACATACTCCGAAAACCGGGTAACGATCCCTTCCAGCTTTGTTTTCAGCGCGTCGGTGAAAGCGTTCGTATCTGGGTTAGACTCGTACTTGGTCTTGATAGAGGCCGCGGTCTCAGATGTGGAATTACCCTGCTGAAGGACCCACTTGCTGTCGTCCGTGTCCCAGATATATTCCGCAACATCGGCCCCAGCGCCACCATCCACATGGGCGTAATCCCCCGCTACTGCTGTTGGGTGGGCTGTCTGAAGGGCCGATAGGGTCGTGTAAGTCCCCTTAAAGTGCGGCCCGTCCAGCCCTGCCAGCTTCTCCTTCTCAGCCGTGGTATAGTCGTTTGTCGAAAGGCCCTTCCCAGCTTCCTTCACAACATAGTTGCCCAGGGCGGTTGCCAACTCCTCATCCGTCACGTATCCCGCCAACTCTGCCAGCAACTCCTCCCGGGTGATGTATGAAACAGGCTCCTGCTGCTCAACAGCAGTAGGAGACACGAGGAAGTGCGACACATACAAACCTGATGAAGGGTAAGGAGGAACAACAGGGTTCTGGCTGGGCGGTCCGGTTACAATCTCGTAAGTGCCGTCTGCCTTGGCGTAAATCAAATCAAACCTCAAAAGACCTGTATCGGTTGGCAGCACCGTAAAGGTGATAGCTGCATAGGGCACAGGTGTGCCGTTCCAATCAACAGCGCCGGTTCCGTCGATGGCGATATCGTAACCCGTAACCGTTATCCCGGGCATCACATCCCACTCCACCCCGGAAGGAGGAATGGGGATGCCTGAGGTGATAAAGGTTTTAATCCTGTCCAGGGTCTCCTTTTTGTTCCGGTCTGCTGCGTTCGGCTCGTTCAGGTCTACCAAAGGCACCAGGAAGTGCCCCTGCACGGAACCCGTAACACTTGGAAAGTCCGATATGCGTTTTTTCTCTGCCATTATTCGATGGTGATGTATGTAAAGTCTTCTGTTGCTATCCCGTTGTAATCCTCTGTGAAAATGGCGTCTTCCGGTACCAGCTCCTCCGGCCCGCCGAAGATCTCGATGGCCTCTATCTCTGTCAGGCCGCTCTTGGCATTGTAAGAGTACCTGTCGACCAGGAACCTGCTGTTAGGCAGGAAAGGGTCTTTGAGCACAGAAATAGGCGACACAGGACCGGCAAGCCTGGCAGACATCACGAGCAGGGCTCTTGGATGCTGCGCCAGGATATCCCGCACTGTCAGCTCCTGCAAGAGGTAGCCAGTGTTAAACTTGTAGGCTGGCGTACCGTCAGCCAGTGTTATAAGCGCTTCTGTTCGGGGTATGCCTGAGCCATGGTACAGGTCGAGCTCCAGCGGCGCTGTGTTGATCTGCCCCTCGTTCTCCCCTGTGATCTTCATGCGCTCAATGCCATCCAGCTGCCGCTCCTGAAAGCGCACATTATCGATAGTGATCTGCACGCCGCGCAGGTTGTCGCGGTACACCTGTGGGTTGCCGATAAAGAGCCTGGGCTTGCCGGCAACGGACAGCGGATCGAAGTGCACTGTAAACGTGCCTTTCTTGGTAAAGAAGCCGTTGTCTCCCTCCAGGTCTCCGATGCTTACCCCAAACCTTCTGTCCAGGGTGTCCCAGCCGGCAATGTTGATCCTGTTCTCCGGATCTATGTCATAAGGGTAGTAGCCCCTGTATCGTCTTGTAGCCCTTAGCTTGGACTGCTGCTCTCCGTAGTACTCCCCAATGCCCGGCTTCACGTCGAACATCACTTTGGTAGCAGAAGAGACAGAGCCGAACGTGACCTCTCCCTGGTCAAAGGTGAGGTAAGTAGCGATCAGGGTGCCGGCTGGCTCATTGGGTACCGTATCAGGGGCTGCCGCGCTTACCGTTGTTCCCTGCTGATAGGTAAAGCTGCCGTTCTGATTGGCATACACCATGTCAATGCGCTTTTCCAGGTTGCTCACATTGGCCACACCGCTTTTGATCAGCGCATTCTGGAACGTCACCACCGTACCGTTAAAGTTGCCTACTGCCGGGTAAGCGGCATCGTTTGCCAGGTAAAGGTTGCCGTTCTCCAGCGAGAAGACAGGCAGCTCCAGCCAGTTGAACGTCTCGTTTGGCGGGTAATCCTCTACGGTGATGGTATAGTCAAAAGAGACAGTAAAGCCTCTGGTGGATTGTACCAGGAACTCATAGGCCTCGCTTCTGAGGTACTTCACATCAATATCCCCAGCCATGCGTGGCTGCGGAAAGCCCAGCCGGAACTTCTCCCCGTCCAGTATCTGCTCTACCTGCAGGCCTTCCTCCAGATTCCAGAACATGGGCTCGCCATCCACCCACCTTTCGAAGTCGCCGTTAAAGACGAAGTTCTCGTACTGGCCGTAATTGGTGACGCTTGTCACCAGCTTGTAGGCAGGCATGGAGGTCATGTACTGGCTGCCCTCCCGGTAAGACACCTCCCCAAAACGGCGTATCTCGTACAGGTCCTCAAACTCCGGCTCCTTCTTCAGATCCAGCTGCACCTGCGCATCTCCCTTGCCCATGGAGGACTGCCGGCGCTGGTACACGTCCTGCGTCTCTGTGAAGCGGATGATATGCAAAGCGCCTTTGGCCTGCTTGATAAAAGCATTATAAGGCTTTAGTATCCTTTCCAGCACTTCCTTACAGGTCAGCGCCTCGTTCTCGTCGTTATAATAGCCGGACTGATCCACGTAAGCCTGACTTAAAGGCTCAACGTTCAGGTCCATGGTTGTTTCCCAGACGTTCACCGCCATCCACACAGGCAAGTCCAGATCTAGCAGGCGCAGGCAACGGAAGATCACGTCGATGCTTCTGGCCCGGCCGTAATAGCGCTCCCCGTGCGGGTCCAGGTAGGGGCGGTTCTGAAGTAAGCCGATGCCGTCGTAGGCCTGTATCGTGGCCACAAAGGGAATGCTGATCCAAGGCTCGTTGTACACATCTGCCATGTGGTAGCCCCGCCAGTTGAGCACGCCGTCGATGTAGTGGTTTACCTGGTACTCCCGTTCGTCCACGGTATAGAGGTCCTGCATCAGGCCGTAGCGCTGCACGATAATGCCCACCTTCGCCCCGCTACCGCTCAGAACGTCCAGTTTGTTTCTCAGGCCAGGATACTCCACTGTAAAAGGCTTGCCCTCTCCCCTCAACTCTTCCGGCTCTCCAGTATAGCCTTTCTGCATCCACTCTACCCGGTGCTGTTGATGCTTATCGTCCTTCCAGACCATAAAGAAGCGCGGCCCCCTACGCGGCTCAATGGTGAAAGCCTTCGTGGCCACACAAACCGGCTGCTCCTCCTCCGGAGGCGGCGGCACCGCCTCACAGGAGATGGCAATGTTCACCTGGTCGCCAACGTGAGCCAGCCCGTCTACTTTAGGGGTATAGACTACTGTATAGTTATCATTGGCTAAGTCTGTATAGGACTTGCCCGCGTCACGCGTGCCGGGAGGGCAGGTGAACCTATCCAGCACAGTGCCCGAAAAGGTCTGCAACCTTACGTCCAGCTCTGTGTTGTCTGCCGTGCTGATGCCGAACAGGGAGATAAACCCGGCGCCGTTGTTACAGCCCTCCGAGTGCCCCCCTATGTTGTATACCGGATCTTCCCCTATTACTGGCATGGTTTACTTCGCTCTGGCATAGGCAATGTACTGGCCAGGCTGAAGGCCCGTAAACACATTGCTGTCCTGCACATCCACAAACTGATTTAAACTGTACTCCACGGCTCCCGAGTAGCCGGAAATGATAACGGTGATGGTATATTCGCTGCCCGTTCCGGACACGATCACATCGTCTATCTTCAGGCCGCAAACCGTCTCCCCGCCTCCACCGGCATTTTCGGTGCGGATCTGTTCGGTATAGCCTCCTGCCCTGGGTGCCCGGCCGGTACCGTCCCAAACAGTCTTCACCTCTACCAGGGTGCTGCCCTCGTACCAGCTGTCCACCAGCGTTCCCTTTGGCAACACCTCATTAGAGCAGGTGCTGCCCTGCGCCTCTTCCAGCATCACCTCCGTTCGGGCTACCGTATCCCAGTAGTGCCTCCTGGTGATGCCCGGGTTTTGAGAGGCCGTGCCGCAAACTTTTGCTAACTGTATCCTAGCCACGAATCCTCATTTTCTTATAGTTGTGGCGCTCTACAAGGAGAACCAGATCCTCTCCACGTATCACAAATTCCCGCTCTTTCTCTCCTTCAAAGCTTGTGCTGAAGCCGTTCGGGTTTGGAGACCTGTAGCCTCCGGAGCCGCCAAGAGAAGGACCTCCGGCACCTCCTCCGCTTGGCCCTTTAGATAAAACACTCTTCACCACTCCTGCCGCAGCTACTAAGGCGGTACCGGCTGCGATGGCTGCAATAGGGTTAGCCAGTAAGCTTTCAAAGGCCAGCGCTGCCACACCTGCCGCAATGAGGGCTTTACCGAAGTTGCCGGCAAAGTCTGCGACTATCATCATGATGCTGTCAAAAAAGCCTGCTACATCTCCTGTTGCGATCATCTGCCCCAAGGCCTCGCCAAAGCCTGCAATGGCGTTTCCGATAGAGGCCTGCATAAAAGAAGTCATCTCCTCTGCGCTGATCTCTATCTGTCCCATTGCGGCCGCTGCCGCGTCTGCCTGTTGCTGAAAGAAAGCCCTGGCAGACTCTGACATTTCCATAAGGCCCACGCTTACCGGCTCAAAAGCGGTTGCCATTCCGCTAAGCTCCTCCCGTAGGGCCGGTAGGTTGGCTTTTGTGAGCTTATCAATGGCACTTCCTACATTTGGGAGGGTAGTGCCGGCAAAAAGATCATAAGAAGCTTTTAGGCTCTGAATAAGGGTGTCCTGAGGCTTCAGGCCCTGCTCCATCAGGCCGATCATGGCAGTCTTGAACAGTTCTGCCTTGGTGCCCATCTCATCATAGGAGCTCCCGAACAGGATAGCCTGCTTTGTTGCCAGGTTGAACTCTTCCCGCAACTGCGCCAGGAAGTCTGTTGCTGCTTTACCCTTTGCTGCTGAATCTTCAGAGAACAGATCAAGGGTGGCAGTCGGCTCTAAGGCTCTTATTTGCTCCATGATCTGAACATTCTCCAGCTCCAGCTTTTGCCGTTCACCAATAATGGCGTTCAGCTCCTTCCCCTGCCTGATCTGCAACGCGGCTCCACTCCCCGCCTGGCTGTTATCTCCTTGGGCTCGCAGCCTTTCCTGCACTTTGGCCAGTGTCTCCTGCTGCTTGATGGCCTGGGCCTGCATGGACTGTTCCTTGCGGCGCAGATCTGCTATCTTCTGCTCGTTTACCAGCTGTTGCCGGGCCTTCTCTGCTATCAGCTCCTGCGCTGCCCGGGCCTTTGCCGTATCCAGGATAGACTTGCTCAGGCGGTCATAGGCACTAGCGGCCTTTCCTGCCAGCACATCCTCATCCTTCAGATTGGAGAAGTAGCTGGGGTACTGCTTCTGCAGTTCGTCCACTGCCCTTTTGCGCTCGTTTATTGACAGCGACGTATTCTGTGTCTGCTTATAGAGCAAGCGCAGGGTAGTAAGTTCCTTTTGGGCTTCCCTTTCCCCCTTCAGTCGTGCCTGCGCTAAGCTGCCCAGCGAATCGATATAATCGTCTACAGATTGCTCTGCATCACCTAAAGCTTTGGCTGTATCCTTTGTAGCCTTCGCAGAACGCTGCGACCACATCTGGTAAACAGTCCAGGCAGAAGTAAGGGCAGCTATGCCTAAGGTTAAGGCAGAGGCCGGGGTGATTAAAGAAGACAGGGCGGCACCCAAGGCTGCGCGTGTTGAGCCTGCCTGCTGCCGCAACTGGCCAAAGTTTGCCGTCAGCTGCTGAATGTTGTTGCCGATACCCATCATGCCGTACGGGGCATCCTGGATAATTCGGGCAAATTCCATGTTAACCTGACCAGCTGAGCCAGCCAGGTTCCCCATCCCTTTGGCTGCTGAGTTGCTGCCGGAAGCGATACCCGTAAGGCTTGTTTTACCAAGCGACTTAATGCGGTTCATCTCCGCATAGGTCTCCTCCAGCTGCCTGTTCAGCGCCTTTATCTCCTTCTCATCGGTAGCATAGCGCAAGGCCTTGTCATACTCCCTTGCTTCCTTCTGAAGCTGGGAAAGCGAGGTGACCTGTTTGTCAAAGTTGACCTTCAGGCTGTTCAGGTCTACGCCTTTCAGCTTATCAGCAGAGTTCTGGAACTTAAGCAGCGACTTCTGCGCATTGTTAATGCCCGAATCAAGCCCCTGGGAGTTCATCCCAAGGGAGATTACCATGCTTGCTAGAACATTATTGGCCATGCTGCTGCTTTAGTCTTTTTTGTCGTTCTTCCCACTGTTTGAGGATGCGATCAGCGTCCTCTTTGGTGGTGATGCTGCTCTCTACTCTGTCAAAAGAAAGCTTGATGATACTTGTTGGCTTTTGGCCGGTGAGTGCGGCAACGATCAGGCGGGTGTGTGCCCATTGCCTTTCCTCTGCTCTGAAAAATCCGCGTTTCCGGGCCTGCCAGTCACAGGGGCGCATCTCTAGAAAAGTATCCGGCAGCAGGCCCATCTCTCCATAGGCTAACTCTAAGTCCTGCTGCCAGCTTTTCTCGAAGCTTATTGCCTCTCCTGCTTCAGTTTGCTGGTTATTGCCGCCATGCGGCTGATAAAACCCATGCATTTCTCTGCCTCCAGCCAGAGTGCTGCACATGCTTCTTCCCCTGCCTCATCCATCCAGTCGCACACATGCTCTACAGAGAAGTCTTCCGGTAAATCATTTACAGCTTCTCGCACTTTCAGCCCTGCCCAAAGCAAGGCCGGTATAAGTTTGAAGTAGCTTCTGTCAATCTCCTGAATGTTGTAGTGATCAGCCAGGAGCCGGACCGTATTGTTGCCGAACTTAAATACTCGTTCCTGACCGCCGAACTGCATGCGGTACTCGCCAAGGTTTTTCATCGTGTTAGGATTGTGTTAGGAATAAGGAATAAGGAATATGAAATAAGATGGGTACACCCCCGGTCCTAAACACAAAGACCAAGGGGTGCCCCAAATGCTTTAGACGATCGTTCTGATGTCCCACTCGCCTACCCCCTGGAAAGTAACCGAGTAGTCGGCATTCTCCTTCTGGGGGGCGTTAACCGTCAGGTCCGGTATCAGGCACTGCCCGAAAAACTCCTCCTCGCCTGCAACGTCAGTTCCGAAGGTCCAGTCAACCCGCGCCTTCTGCTTGTGCAGTTTTGCCAGTGTTATGCCCCGCATCTGGGTAGCGTCTTCCGGCGTGTCTATCTTCCACCAGCCCGATACCTCCAGTGTGTGGGAGTTCTCCCCGTACTCTGCGTCAGCGTTGCCCCCGGACTCACGGCAGGCAGCGTCTATCATGGTGTAGGTTGAATTGAAGGTCACGTTATTGGCACAGAGGATTGCTACTCCGTTGACAGAGATCACCAGGTCTTTGCCCTTTACTGTTCTTGATGCCATTGTTTAGCCTATTATTAGTTTAAAATCGATTGCTTTTCCGTGTGCGCTTCCCTCCTGCCTTGTCAGGTCCTGCGCATTCAGCCATTCACTCTCCTGGTTTCCTTCCTTTGCGCCATCAAGCGCATTCCGGACAGCCAGGAACAGGTCGTGGCATTGGGTATAAGTAGCGGCAATAGCGTTTACCTGAATCAGTACTTCCTCTGTGGCGATACCTTCCCGGCACCGTACCGGCACATCGCTTACCACCTGACAGGTGACGTAAGGAAGAAGGGTTGTTTGCGGCGCTACCTGCGGGTAGACCTTGTTCGCGACAATGGCTGAAACACCCGCATCAGCCAGCAGCTTGTCTATTATGAACTGCATCATCGCATCTTCGCCTTTTTATACTTGCTGCCAAAGTCGCCTATCTCCTTCTTCAGCCCTTCCTTGATCCTGTTTAGCGCTGCGTCCTTCTTTGTTTCCCAGGCAGGACGCATGAAAGGCCTTGCCTTAATGCCCGGGTGGCTTACCTCATCCACTACCACCGTCTTATCACCATGCTTGAAGGCGAGCTTTTTCCCCTTTTTGGCCCTGATGATGTGCGGGGCAGCTCCGTACTCCACAATGTGCGCGATATAGCCCTTCTCGTATCGTTTGCCACGCCGGGCTGCTACCTGCACGCCCGTCCGGTCGTCCGGATCGTTGATTACCCCCACCGCTTTGCCCAGCTCCCCGCTAGGGTCCGTGGCATTGGTGTTTTGCCTGGCCTCATCAGCGATCACCTTGGCGCCTTTGCGCATGTTTTTGCGCAGCGTGTCGGCATCCAGGTTTTTCTGCAGGGCCTGCAGCACCAGTTTTGCCTGGTTGCCTCCTTTTAGCTGTACTCCTTTTGCCATTAGCCTTCCGTCACGATATAAGCGCCATTTTCCAGGACAATAGCCCCCTCCGGAATCTCCTCCGTTTCGCCGCTCCAGCTGGCTGTTATCTCCAGGTATCTTCTCCTGCCCAGCTCGTTTAAAGGAGGCAGGATATCATAGATCCTGCCCTCGTACACGATGCGGTCTGTTACCAGCACCGGTTTATAGCGGATGGTGAAAACCATTACCTCTGTTGCTATCTCCTGATCAGCAGAAAACACCTCTTTGCCTGACTTGGAGCGCTTGTTTGCCCACAGGTTCGGGTACAGGTTATGCCAGGTCTCACGCGGCTCGTTAAATGCTGCGTCGTGTGTTATGGAAGCCCGCTGAATGGTGATCTTCCGGTCCATGTTCCCCGTTCTTACCATCAGCTATAGACTCTGTAAAAATTCATCTGGTACTCCACCCCCAAAGGCATGGTGGTACCAATGGTACTGGTCGTGCCGATCATCACGGCCTCGCGGTTATTGTAGTAGTGCTCCACCAGCAGTTTCATGGCTGCCTTTAAAGAAGCCGGCACCGTGGGCGTTTCCACTGCTCCTTCAATGATGGGAGCATAGCCTGCCTTATAGGTGATCCGAGCGCTGTTGCGCTTGGCTACCATGTCTGCAGGCAGGTTGATGTAGAGCCAGGCAGGTTCAGAGCCTATCTCTGCTTCATACTCGGACGCCGGAAGTACTACCTGCTCTGTGCCGTTCCAGTACTCCACCTTCACTACCTCAATGAAAGGCGGTCTGGGAAGTTTTACCTCTGCTGGCAAAACTTCCCCGAACAGTTCAAAGCTGTTGACCGCCACTGCCCTTTCCGTATAGTTCTCCACTGTCTCGCGTGCCGTGGTGATAATGCTTGCGAGCAAGTCCTTATCCGGCAAAGCGTCCACCTCTGCCTGCGTGTCTGCCAGGCGGCACTGCTGAGCAGCCTCTAACAGGGTAAGCGGTTCGGCGGAAACGACAAGTGGGTACTTCAGGCGCATGGGTTACTTATTTATCTTCCTTCTTCTCTTTGGAATCGGCTTTTTTGCCTTTGTCTGATTCCTCTTCTTCTTTTGATTCCTCAGCAAACTTATCCTTGATAAGCTCTGCTGCTTTTTCATCTTCCACTTCTCCGGACTGACCAGGAAAGTACCCGAAGGCCGGGTGTGGCTTTAAGAATTTAATTTTCATGATGCTGATATGATTGTGTGAAGGATAAGCGCAGGCCCCGGAGGACCTGCGCTGTTAATTACTACTGAGCGATGGCGTCTTTCATGGCAGCGAAAGACTTCGCGCGTGCCACCAGCACGTCAGCAAAGGTCTTCACGTGCATGCGAATCATGCCCTCGGCAGCCTTGGTGTATGGATCCGGCAGGATCTCGATACCAGCCCACTGACCGATCAACAGGTCGTTGAAGTTGCCGAAGATGATCGGAGACAGGCCTGTGCCTGTTCCTTTGGCAAGGTTGCTCGGTACCAGGTTTGTAACACCTGCCTTGTAACCTGCCAGTTCGTTCTGGCTATCTCCCCAAACAAAGAGGCCGGAACCCGCATCCTTCTTTGTCAGCTTCAGGGCTGTTCTCACCTTGGTGTTTGTCAAATAGCCAAGGTTACCCAACAGGGCATCGCTTGCGTCCACGGCACCAGCCAGCTTCACGATATGGTCGTAAGTAGGAGCGGCACCGTTAGCGCCACCAATTACTTCACCAATACCAACAGTCTGCAGGATACCGGTTGGCTCCTGGCCTGATCCGCTACCGTTGATGCCGGCAAGGTCCAGCGCCTGCTGCACGCCACGTACCATCTGGTTGCGCAGACGTGTTTCGATTGATGGCGAAGTCTGCAGCAGGATCTGCTCAGACACGTCCATGTGACCAGCCAAACGCTTCGGAGACATGCTCTTCTTTTTGAAGGTAGCATCGCTCTTGTTCGAAGTCTGGTTCTCTGTTAACCAGGTAGGCGCAAACAATCCGTCTTCCTCAGGGAAGTCCAGGTTACCCACCAGGCCGGTCATGAAGTCGGCACCAAGGCCAGCCAGCACCAACTGCGAGCGCAGCGCCTCGATGAAGTTCATCAGGTTAGTAGCAATGGCTACTCCCCCCTGATTACCGCCCGTGCCGCCAGTGGCAGTCACATCACGTTTTTCATTAAGCACCACAGAGGGGATCATAATACCCTTGGGAGAAGTGGAGATACCGGAAGATCTGGCCTCTGTTACCGCCTCTTCGTGCATCTCCTTGTAGATGCCATCCATAGATTCATAGCCGGCGGCTCTGCGAACGGCCCCTAACCAAGAGTACTTCTGAATGTCTCTTCGGTCATTCTCGTTTACGCCATTGTCCAGACGCTCACCGCTTGTGGCAGCCATGCGAGCATTAATTTCTTCCTGACGCTCTACACGTCGGATTTCGGCATCAAGCTCTGAAACGCGCTGGTCTGCTGCGTCCCATTCGTTCTGCTCATCGGCTGTAAGGCTTCTTTTCTCTTGAGAAGCCTTTGCATCGATATCGCGCATAGCTTCCATCTTTTGACCGCGCTCATCGCGCAAAGACTTTAATCTGCTCATTTGAACTTTATATTTGGTTTAACCTTAATTTTCTCTTTCTGGCAGCAGCCTCTATCTCCCACCTGTTGCTTTCTCGCTGTTCCTGCTTGTATTCCTCATAGGCGCGCTTAGCTACCTCCGTGTCAGTGTCCAGGTAAGCCGGGAAAACGACCGGTGAAACATCATACAAGCGCTTGATCTTCTTCACGGTGCGTACCTCTGCGCCGGTCTCGGGGTCCATGTCCCAGTCAGCGCCACCGGGCGCCACCGAGAACTGGAAGGAAGAGCCCCGCACATCTCCGCGCTGGATGGACTCCAGTAGGTTGGCCGCTGATTTGGGCGGGTCTATCACGTAGTAAAGCCCGTCGGAGCGCTTCTCCAGGGTAAGGGTGCCTGCCGTGGAGCGCCCCAGCACCTGGTTTATGTCATGATTGAAAAGCGCCACCACATCACTCATGTCCGCTTCATCCAGTGCGCGCTCGTCTATCTGCTCAAAAAACCATCCCAAAAGCTGGCTGCGTGTGTTGTACTTAATGGCACAACCCACAATAACCTCTCGCTTGGCGTCTCCCTCTCCGCGGGTTTCCACCTGCAGGCCAGAGTTACTTAGTATTCTTTTTTCCTTGCTCACTTTTTTTGCTCTGTTCTAAGGTTATCACATCGTCCACCCGGTCGAGCGGAACCATATTGCGCTGTACCAGGCGACGCTCTCCTTCCGGACCAATGGTATTTCGCCCTAGAAAGCTCAGGGCGTCGTTAATAGAATAAACGCCCCTATCCATCATGTTCTGAATGTGCTCTGTCTGCGACTTGATATCCCCCCGTAGCAGGCCGTTCACGTTGAAGTCGTTATAGACCTCGCCTAGCTCGCTTTCCCGGAATATTTTGCGGTCAAATTCCTGCTTTATCCGCTCCAGCCATGGCAGAAGCGTGTATTTCAGAAAGCCGATATCCTGCTGCTCTATGCCACTACCCCAACTTGTGCTTTTGTCTGTGATGCCTACCATGTGAGGAGGCACGCGGTACATGCCGCAGATCTCCACAGCACCTAGCTTTCTTGTTTCTAGAAACTGGGCCTCTTCAGGTGGCACACCGATACGTTGGTATTTCAGGCCTCCACCCAGAATCTTTGTCTTGTGGTTATTGTCCGGTCCATGCGTGTCGCCATACCACATTTTCTTCAGCTGCTCTACCTGCTCCGGCCTGTAAACCACCCCGGAATCATTGGTCAGAATGCCGCCCAAGGTTGCCCCGTTCTTAAAGAAGTCTGCCCCGTACTTCTGAGAGTTAAGCGTTATACCCAATTGCTCAGCCTGCAGGCGGATAGGGGATTTGCCCACGATGCCGTCAAAACCCATCCCTGCCACGTGGATCATATCATAGTGAGGGATGATACCGGCAGAGGTCTTGTAAAACAGCTTACCATCCTGCATGAGCACCTGCACTTCCCAGGGCTTCTGCATCCAGAGAGCTACAGGGCGGTTCGCCCCGTCTCTTTCTATCCAAGCGTAGAAGTTGCCCCACAGAAGCAGGCAGACCATCATCGTCTCACGAAACATGAAAGAGGTCGTGAAAGGGTTGGGTCGTGTGTGCAGCAGATTGTAGCAAGGGTGCGACCGGTAAATGTCTTTCCCTTTCTCTACATTCCGGTATGTATGCCACGGCAATGCGGCTACGCCTTCTGCAACTACCTTCACGCAGGAGTAAAGCGTGGAAAGAGTCAGGGCCCTTTCTTCCGTTACCACTGTGCTAGAAGTATTGAACAGCCCAAACCACCCCGATGCGTTATCTACAGACACGCTGGGCAGGGTGGACCGCTTCTCCCATTTGATAGTGTAGCCGAAAAGTTTGATAAGATTGCCCTTTAGGATTCAGGCAGAAAGGTAATATTGCAAAAACAGAATATAGGGTAAAGTCTTTAACTATTTACGCTTTTACCGCAGCCTTTCGGTTCTTGGCGCGCTGGTAGCTTCTGGCAGCCTTAAAACTGCCAAAATCAGCGTACTTGCGCTCCCCAAAATACTTCTCGTAGGTCGTTTCCAGCACTTCATAACAGGCCTCATGCGTGCGGAAAGCGCCTGTTCCCCACATATCCCAGAAAGTTTCGTCAAATCCTCCCGGTTTGAGCAGTTTCAAAAGCTCTGGTGGGTAGGGTTGAATCGTAGAAATTAGCAGCATAGTACAACGTTTAGGCTATGTTATAGAATGAAAATTTGCGGCTCCGGTTCGGGCTCGGCCCAGTTCTGCGTCTGGTACTCCCCTATGGCCATGATCCCAGAGATTACCCCGTCCACCTTCTCACGGGAGTGCTTTTTACTTATCCGCACGTTCTCGTTTGTGTCGTTGATCTCCACGGCATTCGACATCTGCCAGCGCATGACGGGGTTTTGCCCATGGTTCAGCCGGTTTTGCAGGATCAGGTTCTTATAGGTTTTTGTCGGCTCAGAGAAGTTCATGATCGTCTGGGCAAACACGTTCATCTCCACCCCATAATTGATCAGGTTGGTATCCATGTTACCGATGTTGTGCTTATCGTAGCTGATGCCCCGTATGCTGAACCTATCTGCACACTCTTTTATGAAGGTTTCGATCGGGTCATAATCCGTCACGTTGCCCGGCGTGGTGAAAACATAGCCCTTCTTGATCCAGTCCCGGAGGTTGTGCATGCCCTTGGAGACGCGCCTTTTCACCGTATCCTCTGGTATCCAGTGCCACCAGAAGAGGTCAAAGGCCACTTCACCCCCTACCGTTTTCGGGAACGCCAGGCAAAAGCTGATAAAGTCTTCCCGCTTGGCCATATCCAGCCCCCCGTAGCATTCCCGGCCCTCGTAATCGTTCAACTCCAGTTTGCTGCCGGCCTTTACCCACACGTCATCCTCTACCCAGGTCTTTGCCGCATCGCACCACATGTTCAGGTTGAGGGTTTTGAACTTCACAATCGCCTCCTCCCCTTCCAGGATGGCATTGTTCATCTCCTGAATCATGTCCTCCAAGCTCAGGATGTGCCCGATCATGGGGTTGGCCTTAATGAAGTTCTCCGGATTCATCCAGCCCTTTCCGTCCTCAGCGTCCAGGTCCTCTTCGTCCAGTGCGAAGATCAGCACGAAGATGGAGTCATCCTGCACGATGCCTTTGAGGATGGGAATGTAGATCTTCTGCTCTTTGGCGTAAAGCGGCTTGCTTTTATCGGTACCCCGGGTAGTTACGATGTTAAAGATCGGCTCTTTCCGGTGAATCATACCGGTACGCAGCTTGCCCAGCATGTCATCGTTGTCGAACTCGTGGTACTCATCGATCACAGCATAGGAAGGCCGGGTACCGTCCGCTGTTTTCGGGTTTGAGGTAAGGAACTGAAACTTGGATTTGTTCTCGTTGTTGAAGATGGTCGTGGCACTACAGGAAAGATACTCCTGCAGGTCCGGCGAGTACTCCACCATAAACTTGGCATCCTCAAAGGCAATCTTCGCCTGGTCTTCCTTGGTTGCCGAGACGTAAGCCTCTGCCCGGAAAAGGCCCTCGACTGTCAGGTGGTACAGAATCTGCAGCGACTCGATCGGAGTCTTACCGTTCTTTCGGGCCTTGCTTTTGTACTTGGCCCGAAACCTGCGCCTGCCATCCGCTCTCCTCCACCCGTAGAATACGTACAGCTCCCAGACCTGGAAGGGCGCCAGCTGAATCGGCTCCTCCGGGGAGAGGCAAATTACCTCTGCAAAGTCAAGGATCTTCTGCCCTTCCTCATGGCTGAAGTAAATACCCCGCTCGTGCCCGTGCAGCAGGTCGTTGCGGTGCCGCTCCACCGCCAAACGAAGAAGCTTGCCGGACTTGATGCGGCCGGAAAGAATGTCTTCTTCATACTGTTTAGCGATAGGGTTGTAATTCATAGGCTATTTGCCGCCCATCAGGGCCACTAGCCTGCCCTCCTTCTTTTTAGGCGGGGCAGGGATGTTCTTTCTGGAGAGCAGCGTGAAGCCGAACTCCTTGGCCAGCTTGGCTGCGCGGTCGCTGGCATCGTTGAAGATGGAGAGGTACTTTGACTTCACCTCCATCTTCTGCTTCCCGTTGTTCAGGGTCTCGACCAGGCCGTTGTTCAGCTCTATCGCCGCCTGCTCTGCTATCTGCAGCTGCATGCAGTACTGGGCCAGCATGTCAAGGTCCGTTGTGGCAAGTACTCCCTGCTCGTGCAGAATTTTGGTATACTTTTTCCACAAACCTTTTCCGATTTTTCCCAGGATTGAAGGCGCTTTTGGCAGCTTCGTCACAAGATTCGGAGAAACGGACTCCGGTGCGGAACGGTCCCTGCGGGCTGTTCCCTGAATGTTTTTGTCTTCGTCTGACTTTCGTGGATTGGCCATACCCCCCCTGTTTATGCTGAACTGACACCGATTTTTCTTGCTGGGGCTACGGTTATGTGGGCAAAAAGTGCCGAACTTTGGATACCCCTACCCCCTGGCAGTATTAAAGGCAGTTGCCCTATTACTTTATCTGATTTCTTGCTATTACATGCCCTGCATGCGCATTGCACGTTGCTATATGTATGTGAGCCTCCTTGTGCAACAGGAATGATGTGGTCAAGCTCAGGAGCGTTAGGCTCGATTGTTCCTCTTAGCTTTTTTGGAGTATTAATACCACAGATCCTGCACTTCCACTTATCTCTTATAAAGACCTTAAATGGGTTTACACTCTCATAATCCTGGCCCCTGATACGGGCTCTTCTCTTGCCTTTGGCAACTCTACCTAAGTGCTTCTTACTGCATCTGGTAGAGCAGTACTCCTTCCTTTTATCACCATACACGGTAGTAAATGCTTTACCGCATTCTTTACAGTTGAATTCCTTAGGCTTATACACAGACTCCGCATACTGTCTTTGGCTTTGCCTCTGTGATTCTAAATATGCTGCATATTCTACCTTTCTACATTCATCTGAACAAAGAGCCTTAGCCTTATACTTAGCAGTAAAAAGGTTAAAACAAACCCTACACTTATTAAAGTGTACATAAGAGTAGTTCTGCCCTTTTCTTGCAGGTATAAGCCTTAAGGCATGACCACGCTTTTCAAAGAAGGCAGGATCATTACTTCTGCATTTTAAAGAACAGTACCTGTTTAGTTTGCCCTGCTCTGGATTAACAGGGCTCTTGGGCTGAAACTCTACCCCACAAGTAACACATGTAGCTTTACCTATTTTAGCATACCACTTAGCAAGCTTATTAGCCTTAGAACATTTAGCTGAACACGTTAAATGTTTAACCGTCTTAGGTGCAAAGCTCTCTTTACAAATAATACAGTCTCTCATGTCGCTCATCTCTGTTAAGCTTACTGTTTATGCTTCTTAAACCACTCATGCACCAGGGCTATGTGGTGCTGTTTATCCTGCCTTCTATGGTCCTTCATGATCCGCTCGATACATTCCTCTTCGGTTACTTCCATGCGTACCAGCTTAGGTTTATAGCGCAGGACCGCCTCCTGTATCTTATAGACAGATAGGTTCGTGGTGACCACTATCGCCTTCTGCCCTTTCCTCAGCTGGACTATGCTGTCTATCTGCTGATCACGCGCCTGGTATACCTGAGGCAGATAGCTTTCCGGCTTCTCATACCAGCCTAAGCCGGTTACATCCATCCAGATCACATCCATGTCTATCAGCAGATCAGGACCCTGCCGGCCGGCCCATGTGGTCTTACCAGAGCCAGGAGGACCGTAAACAACTGTCACTTCCCCAAGGAAGCTTCCGGACTGGTAATCATACACCCGCCGTTCTAAGGCAGACTTCTTATTGTGGCAGCTGTTGCATAAGCCCTGATGGTTACGGCGGTCAAAGAAGTCGATGCTCTTGTCTATCCTGTGCGGTATGATGTGGTCCAGAATAACAGCAAGAGAAGCCCTTCCGGCTTCCTCACAATGCACACATAAAGGATACTCCATAAAGTGCTGCACCCGTAGCTTGCGCCACCTGGCACTGTCGTACAGGCTGGAGCGCTCTTCCCTGCCTTGGTTCTTCCGGGCTACCGGCCGGCTATTCCAGGGCCTGTCTTTGCTCTTCTGAATGTTGGGCATTGTCCTTCTTCTTATGGTAATAGCGCTTGCAGGCTTGCAGGATATTGGCTCTGTTCTTCTGGTAGTAAGCTTGCCAGGCCTCGCCGCTTCTGCGCTTCTTCATCTCCTCCCGATGGCAGGGCTTGCACCTGGGAGTGACGGTGGAACCGCAGGGATAGAAATCACTCAGGGGAAGATCATTCTTACAAGCTTTGCACTTCTTCATCGGATAAAAAGAAAAAGATGGCGGGGCAAAACCCCGCTTCTCTCCAAGCTATGAAAACAACTGTTATTCAATTCCCCTATATACTAAGCCAAAGTTCTTTCTTCCTGCTTTATCAGCTCCTCCAGCGCCGCCCTTGCCCTCCAGTAGTTCTGCAACTTGTCTGTGTCCTTTAGCAGGCAGCTTACTACCTCTGCCTCGCCGGGCTGAAGCGCATAGCTGCTGATGATCTGTGCCGTGGTCGGCTTAACGGGAGGGGGCGCTGTGGCTACGCTCATTTACCTACATCCTATGTTATACAGTAACCAAAGATACCACTATTACTATATATAACAAATCATGTACGAGGGGAGAATAAAAATTTTTAAAGAGGGGATTGCAGGTAGCGCCATGTTTTGACGCAGTAGCTGATCTGGTGATAGCAGTCGTCAACGGCGTGGTGGTGGGTGCCTATCCTTGGCTCCTGGTCTTTGATGTGCGGGGCAAAGGCTACCAGTGTTCTTACGTCCCGCTCGTTTCGGAAGCTCCAGGGAACAGGAAGGGTGCAGGCGCTATAAGCATCGTCTAGCTTGCCCAGGTCAAAGCGCGCGGAGTTACCCCATAGCTGGGCTTCCTTACCGCCGCATGTCAACACAAACTCGCTGAAGCTTTGCAGCGCTGCCGCTATATGGACCGGGTTCTCTAAGAGCGGTAGCCTTGCCTCTGCTTCTCTTTTAAACCACCAGTACACGGTACGGCCGTCTATCTTCAGGCCGGCATCCATACAGCTCTGCAGATCCACGTTGAGGTAAAAGGTTCGGCCGGTCCGGCCTGTGGTGAGGTCGAACTCTACCGCTCCTATCGAGAGGATAGCAGCGTTAGAGCCCGTGGAAAGCGTCTCCAGATCCACCATGATGTGACCTAGCTGAGACCCGTCAATTATTGATTCCATTTGTCAGTTTTTGATACATAATTACTTGAAGTTTATAGCACAATGTCCATGATAACGTAGCGGGCAACGCCTATCCAAGCTTTTCTTTCCAGCTTTGACAGCTCTTCCCATGCTGGCATTGTGTGCTGCAACCCCATGCGCTTTGCATATTGCATATACATTTCTCTTCCTAACTGCTTTTTGTTCATAGTAGCTCGTTTTTTTGATACTAATACGTGCTAGTGAAACTTCCCGCATAAAGGATTAAAGGGGATTTTACCCGCATCAAGGACGTTTTTTTCCCGCCGCATGCCGTGGTTTTGCCCATGCTTTAGGCGTGTTTTTTGAGAAGCACCGTTTTTTAACCTCAAATGCCTCCTGTTCCGCTTCTATCAACTGTTGAGCACGCTAACCCCACTGTTCGTCGAAAATGCGACGCAGGGCTCAGGTTAAGCACTAACTTTGGGATGCTATGAGGCAAACGCGGTACCTGCTTAAGGTGAGTGTTAATCAGGTTACCTAAAGTCTTAGCTGTGAAGCCACGCTCTGTAAGGGGTGTGGCTTCTGTGTTTTTATCCTTAGTTTAATTGAAGTGAAATCTTGGTTACTACTTCTGCAGGCGTGAAGAACACTCCCTGTGAAGCATAATTGTTGTACCTGGTGGTGCCATTCTTGAAGTGCTCAGCATCAGTGTCGCAGCCAACAAATTCTTCTATACCAAAATCATAAGCTGCAATGGCGCTAGATCCAGAGCCCATGTGCGTATCAAGCATCTTCATCCCTGGCTTGGCATAGTTCATCAAGCACCACTTGTACAAGGCAACCGGCTTCTGGCACTCATGAATGCGAGCTTCATTTTTGCTTTTGTCCGATTGCATCACATGCCCTTCAGCAATGCTTTTACCCTGCAGCATCCCATTCCACATAAAGGTGAATTCTCGCACTGAGCTGTTAAAGCTTGTCCAGGCTAATTCGCAGTCAGCAAAGTTGCCCGTTGTCAGCTTTCTCCAAATGATCATGCAGCGCGTGTTTCGCAGATGCTCAATGAAGTAGTTGCCGCCCCAGATGATTTGGTTTTTGCTTACTCTGAATAGCTCTTGAAAGTATTCCTCAGATGGAATAGCATGATCCCATGTAGAGCCACTATAGCATCGTGTCTTTGCAAGCTTCGTTCTTGAACGAGCTCGTTTAGCTGACTCCTTTATGCCGTATGGAGGATCAACTATTGCGATATCGAAATAGCCATCTGGATACCGCTTCATTACTTCTTCGCATTTCTCGTGGTAAAACTTGGCCTCCATGTGCTTATAAATTCATTAGTTAGAATTAATTGAATACATTGTTTTCTTCACTTTCAGGACCGTAGCTGTACCTACTTTGCAGATGGCTGCTGCCTCCCGGATTGTCTTGCCTTCCTGCAGTAGCTGCACCACGTCCTTGTACTTGGCCAGGGATTTAGCAGGGGGAACTACGCTGCCCGGCTTCCTTCCCAACCTAATGCCCTTTCGCTTGGCCTCTGCCAGACCGGAGTTGATGCGCTGGATCAGGCTCTCGCGCTCCATGCGGGCGAACTCTGCCAGGATGGTGAAAAGGAACTGGGCTATGGGGTTTCGGCTTCCGTCCGGGTTCAGCGTCTCCATGTTGAAGTTCTGCACGTAAACCGAAACCCCTTGCTCCGTCAACTCCTCCAGCACCTGCAGGACTTCCGAGGTCTTGCGCCCCAGCCGGGACACCTCGCTTACCAGCACCTTACTTACCTCCTGTTGCCGGACCATCTCCACCAGCTCCTGTATACCGCCGCGGTCCTTGTTGTTCCTGGCACCGCTAATCTTCTCGGCAATCACCTTTGCCACCTTGTAGCCCCGGGATTTGCTGTAGGCGGTGAGCTCCTTTACCTGGCGCGTGTAACTCTGCTGCTCTTTGCTGACACGGACGTAGATGGCTACTCTGGTCACTGCTTAGAAAGGACCATCCTCATACTCGTCACGGTAGCTACTCTGCAGCTGCGGGTTCGTCTTCCGCTCCACCGCCCTCTCTACTGCCTCGTCAAACTTCTTCTGGTAGGCCCGCTGCACCTCATAGGCAAGTATCGGCTGCAGGTTCCAGGCTTCGGCGTGGGAGCGGGCCACGTCCTCCGTAACCGGACTGATGGAGAAGATGCTGCTCATGCCGTACATCTTCGTGTGGGCGGGTTGTTTTGCCGTTTCCGGAATGTCTACCCGGAGCATGACGGTATTGCCGAATGATACCGTCTTAGCCAGTCCAGCTACTTTGGTGTGACCCATCACTTCGACGATGGCCCAGTTCTCGAATTTCTCTGTTTCCTGATTCATGGTTAGTTGTAGTTTATAGAGTTGATTAGATAAATTTTAAATCGCCTTTCTCGCCAGTCCCTTTCGAAATTCCTCATTTCAATCTTGGCTCTGGCCTGGGCTTTTTCCCTGGCTAGAATCCTTCTTTTCTCCTGCGCTGATGTGGTCTTATCGTTGATGAATGCCAGCACCTCGTAAGCCTCCAGCTTAAGTAGCCTGCTTTTATACCCCTCCTTGATGGAGTTCCAGAACCTTGTCGGCACCTTCCGATAAGTAGTCTTAGCCAGTTGATCCCAAAACCAGATAACCTGATCGGCCTCGGTGACAGGGTTGCGATACCCCAGCCCATTGATGTAGATGTTTGTCATTGCTGATTCAATGCTTGCCTAATTACCTTTAGCGCCTTCGGCTTGAGCAGCTGATCGGGCGTGAAGCGCAGCACCTTTATGCCCATCGTCTGAGCGCTATTATACTTTTCCATGTCTCCGATGTAGCCCTTGCCCCTGGTGTGCCGGCCTTGGGTCCACACGCCGCCCTCCACCTCTATCGCTACCCGGCTCTGGGGCAGGTAGAAGTCAAAGCGCCACTCCCGTTCAGGGTGAAACCTGTGCTCTGCCACCACTTCCTCTCCTGTTGCCTTGTTTAGCTCCTTTATGCGATGCTGCTGAAGGGCTTCCTCCAGTTGCCTGTCTGCTTCCGACTTCTTGCGCTTGACCTTTACCTTCGCTTTGGTACCGTTGGCCAGCAGTATCCTTGCCTCTTCTACAGAAATTACCTCTGTCTTTTTCTGTGCCATTAAATGAAATTAAAAGAGCGCTTCTTCGTCAAAGCCGTATTTAGCCCTACAGGGTTGTTTCTTGCTTACCTTTCTCAGGCTGTTATCCAACTTGATCAGGTCTCGGAGGTGCTGCCGTTTGGCAGCTGCTACGGCGAGGTACTTATCCTTGGTGTGCTGATAGCGGGCTGTCCGCGCCCTTTTACTCAACAGCGTTATCTGCCGCTGCAGCTCATGGATCTTGGTAGTCATGTTCATAGCTCATGCTCTCCTTTCGCCAGCTGCTCCAGGCACTCCCGTAGCATCCGTTTCTCACAGCGGTAGCGCAGCTCCCGGGTGTAGTGGTTGCCCTGGGGCGGCTCCTCTGCTTCCTGGAACCGGCGCAGTTCCTTGCGGCTGGCAGCGTTCAGGTCGTTGTACTTGGCAGAAGTGAGCAGCTTGTGCATCTCCTCTGCCTCGATCTCCTCCGGTATCTGCCCGGATATCAGGCCTTGCTCCTGCAGCCATTCGAAGATGATGCCGCCTGCATCCAGGAAGCTGTAATTCTCCCCTGCTTTCAGCTTCTCCACTTCCTGCAGTACCACCTGCCTTTTCCGGGCATTGTCGAACACCGGGGCCGGCGCCGGGGCTTTGCTATAGCCGGGACCTGCCACGTAAAGCGGACGCGGGGCAGCATCGGGCCTGCGATCAGGACCGAACACGGGTATCAGGTTGCACATCTCCTGCAGGCGGCTCCACATGCGGCCGTCGTACAGGTCTGCCAGCTGACCAGGCTCCAGGTTGGTGGTGAAGTGTGAGAGGTAGCCATGCTTGAAGGCCTCGTAGCGGTTATGGATCAGGTTCTCTGCCACGTTCACCTTGTTGCCGTAGTGGCTTACCGTTTCCTTCACGGTGTCTCCCAGTTCATCGAACAGCCAGTGCTTTTTGAAGTAGCGCAGGAAGGCATCGTAGCCGTCGCTGCCGTAGTTAGCCGCTACCCGGGGCAAGGTGGTATAGGCAAAGGCCAAGGGGCTGTGCATGCTCACCAGTACCCGCTGCAGGGCCTTCATGTGGTCGGTTTTGCCGGTGCCCACCATCCCGAAGAGCAGGATTCCCTTGTTCAGGCTGAAGCCTGCCTCCTCAAACTCCTCTGAGCGGGTAGCGTAGGCGTACAGCAGCTTGAGCAGGGGCCTGGTGTAGCTGTCGGGCTCAAAGCCGTGGATCACGGTCTTAACCACCTGCAGGTACTGGCCCTTCGATGGTAATACCGTAGCGGGCTGCGAATTCTTCCGGGGATTCCCGGTGCTGAGCTGGTTGTCTGCTGCTATTTCCTTGATTGCCTGCATTTTTTGTAACTGTTTGATGTATTGTCCGTAACTGTGCTAGAATATTCGTCATGTTGCTGTCTATCTGAGCAGGTCGCATCTGCTTCTGTAGGAAGTCCTCCAGCTTGCCCCAGTTGTTGAGGATGTGCTGCCAACTGGCCAGGGCCTTTGCCGCATCCCCTTTCTTTGCCTCCGTCAGGTAGCGCCTGATCTTCTTGAGGGCTTTGTAGTCCGACTCCAGCAAGTGGGGCGGCTCTCCTACCTTCTGCACGTACCACTGCCAGTAAGCATCCACGAAATCCTTGTGCACCGGGTCTTCTTCTGCTTTGGGGGGTTGCGCGGCACTGGGGGGCTTTTTACTTTTTGGCGGTTTAGCGGAAGAAGCTTTCCCCTCCTCTCCTTTTTTTTTCGGGGGAGACGCGGCAGCGTCATCATCCCCTTCTTTTAGTTTAGTTTGGTTTAGTTTAGTAGAATGGTTACCGAGTACGTTACCCTGTATGTTACCATCTATGTTACCTTGTATGTTACCCTTTACGTTACCTTGTATGTTACCTTGAGGGGTGCTTTTGGAAACATACAAGAGCATATAGGTTGCGGCCAGCTTATTCTTTTGCCCTTCTGTAAAATCGATCAGTCCCTTTTGCCTTAATCGGTTGCGTAAGTCGACAAATGTCTTCCGACTGATGCCGAGATTCGCGCAGATTAGCGTTGTGGCGTGCTGAAAGGGGTTCTCCCACTCAAGCTCATTTGCTTCATTCAAAAGATAGAAGTACAAATCGGCTTCGTGTGCGGTGAATCGCACCTTTCTGCGCAGCCGCCAGAACTGGTTGATTAGCTCTATATAATTCATGTTGTTTTCTCGTAGTTATGCTTCTACTGGCTGCAAACCTGCTTTAGCTACAGCAGGCTCATTTGCCTGCCGTGCTTGCTGTTCTCCAGCTCCTGAAGGATCTTGTCTACTTCCCGCTCCCATTGCTTTGAAAGCTGCAGGAATTGCTGGGACCTTATCCGGAAGTACTCTTTCTGTGCCTCACGCATCTTGCGGGTAGCATGCTCCAGCTTTTTATGTAGTTCCTGGTCACTCATGCTTTGCCTCCTTTCTGCCTGGCTTTCTCATTCTCGCGCTGCTTACACCTGGGGTGCCTGCCGTCTGAAGCCGTTGGGTGCTTCCAGAAATCGTCCCGGTCCTTTACCTGATCACAGATAGGGCAGTGCTTGAGGTAGGCTTTCAGGATTGGCTTATCCCTGTTGCGGACATAGGCAGGATTGAGCCTTTTGCTTTCAGCGCTCATGCCTTCACCTCCTCTCCAAAGAACTCCTTCACTCTCCGCTCCAGCACTTCCGGAGTGGCACCATAAAGCGTTACTGTGATCTTTAGTCCGTTGCTGACCAGCACCAGTTTGGCCGCATGCTTTTGAGCGGCCTTATACCTGGTATCGCTGAGAACTTCTATACTTTTTGACTTGTGAACCTCTGGTTTAGGATCTGCTGTATTCATCTTGTCTTGCGTCTAGGGTAAAGGAGTTGTTTTCTTTTCGGCTGCGGTGTGTTGTACAGGGCCACGATCTGGCCAGCCTGGGCAATGCTTTTGTTGGTGGCCTCTGCCATCCAGTGGTTAAAGCTCATGCAGCCGGCTCTGGTGAAGCCTCCGCTGATCAGAAGCTTATACACTTGCCTGCTGATGTCTGCCCTGGGCGGGAAGCAAACCACCACGCCGAATTTATTCTGTTCTATTGTGGCAACTTGAACCATACAGAGTCGTTACATTGAAATGAATTTCTAAACAATCGAAAGAGGGCTGTTTTTGACGGCCCTTTTTTTCTTTTAGCTGACCGTTAGTTCCACTACTAACTTATTCTGCTCTACTGTGGCAATACCTGCCATATAGCTGCGTTTTATGATTGTTAATTGATATCTGATTTGTTAAGTTGAGAGAAAGGGGGCCGTTTTTAGCGGCCCTTTTCCTTTTAGCTGACCGCCCCTCCCAACTTATTCTTCACTACAGATGCAATACCATTCATATTAGAGCGTTTAAATATTGATAATGAATAGTTGTTATTTAAGTGTGAGCGAAAGGGGGGACTCCGTATGGTTCCCCCTTTTTACTTTAGCTGATGGTCACCACGGAGCACCCCCACTCCCGGAAGTACTTCACCTCCTCTTCCAGCGCCTGCTCCAGTACCTGCGCCTGCAGGTCGTAGAGGTCCGGCGAGTCCAGGAAGAAGCGCACGTTCGCGTCTGTGGCATCCACGGCAATCTCCACCAGGAACTTCTTCTTCTCCCCTCCCTTAAAGATGGGCACCAGCAGGTTAAAGGTGTTGTTCCAGTTAATGCCGGACACTACCCGCTCTATGCTGTTCAGGCTGTCGCCTCTGTTGCTGGAGTGCTGCGCTACATTGGTCGTGACAGTGGCATTGAACTTATCGAGGGCAGCGATAATAGCCAGGTTCTCGTCGCGGTTGGCGAACATAAAGCGGACCTGCTTGAGCATGCGCTTTAACTCCTGCACACTCCAGCGCTTTTCGGAGTTGATCTCCAGAAGCTTCAGCTCCTGGCTTGCTACCAGCTGGCCAGTGATGGTATCCCCTAAAGGACACTTCTCGTTGAGTAGCAGGGTAAGCTTCTTGTTTTCCCGGTCAACGTACAGAGTGGAGTTTTCAGGGTAGTACAGTTTGTAGGGAGTTTCATCATGAGTGGCAAGCGTATCCATCTTATTTTCCAGGTATTCCCAAGGGGCTGTGATCGCTCCCTTTACGTCTACAATCTCCGGCTCCCGTAAAATGGCCGCTTCGCCTTTGCGGATTACCAGCTCTTTCGTTTCGCCGGTTACGTTGATGTTGATCTCCTGATCTTTCATTGGTTTAGGATATAAGGGTGATTAGTAAGTAGTGTCGTTTGCGGCTCTGTTTCTGGCGCTGATGCTTAGAATGCTTGTCTGGCGCTCCTCCGGCTTAAGCGGCCTGGAGCTTATCAGCTTGCCGGACTCGTCGTAGGTACCCATCATGCGCTCGTCGTGGTCGGCTATCAGGTAAAGCGTGCCTTTTACACGCAGTTGCCCGGTCTTCACGGCGTCCAGGGCATCGCTTAGCTCCTGCTCCAGGGGCTTCATCTGCTCTTTTTTGAGGGCCGTGTAACTCTTGATGTCCTGCTTGATCTGGTTAACCTTGATCAGCTTGTCGGACACTTCGGCCCGGAAGCCAGCTATCTCATCCGGCTCCAGATCCTTGTAATAGCTTTCGTCCGGCAGCACTTTGTCTGCCCAGCCCATCAGGGAGTCTCGAATGGCGTTAGGGTCTTTTTCGTGGGGGAAGAGTTCTTTTTCTAACATAAAAGGGTGGAATTATAGGGTTGGCAATTTGATTTAGGCAATTTAGTGAGGCCCATCTGGTCGAGCATTTCGTTCTGGAAGAACTGCTCTGTCATGGTCAGGCGTCTAACTTTGTTCTTTACCCGTTCCCCTGCCTTGCAGCGGATCCGGACAGTAGGGGCCAGCGTCTTCATGGCTACTTCACCCCTCTTAGGTTCAGGAGCCCTTTGCGCTCGCTTTTGGGCTTTAAGTACTTGTCGTAGCGGTAGGCCGGGCACTTGAGGTGTGCCTTACGGGCTTGCTTTAAGGGGTTGCAACTGGCCAGCAAAGCGATCAGGAAGAGCGCAATGAGGGCGGCGATTGGTGAGAACTTGATCTTCATTTTCTTTGGCTAAAAGATGAAAGGTTTAAGATTTGTCAGCGGTACTCCGCTTTGTCGATGGCCTTGCCTTCCGCATCAAACAGAACCCCTCTCACAGCACCTTTCCGCCTGGCTTTCGAGCCGTTCTCCAGCTCAAATTTTGCGTCTTTGGTGCACCTCCAAACTACCCTTCCCGTCTTGCTGTAAAACAATGCCTTCATGGTTTACTCTAAGTGTAGGCTGTGTTATTAGCGCCTCTTGTACTTGCTTCTCAGCTGCTGGCGCTTCCTGCTTTTGTGCTCATTTGCCAGCTGGCGTTTGCTCTTCAGGGAGAGCGGCATGTCCGGCAGCTCTGCTTTCCCGGTGTTGCGCCTGGCCTTGTTGCAGGTGCCGCAGAGCTGCAGCTCCCTGTTCTCGATGGGCTTCAGGTCCCCGCACCACTGGCACATCATACCGGCACCGTCCCTTCTGTTAAAGGATGGTTCTTGAAGTGGGTGAAGCGAACCTTCACATCTACCGGGGCAGGCTTAGGCTTCAGCCTGCTGTCCAGCGTGTCCTGGGCAAACAGGTAGGCCTCAAAGGTGCAGATGCGGTAGCCCAGCACCTGTAGCCTGCCCAGTTTCCAGGCGGCATACTCCGGCAGTGGCTTTTCGCTGTTGTGGTACAGCCAGGTGGTGTTAGAGGTAAGGTTTACCTCCTGCATGGTGTGCTGGTCCAGCATTACCAGGTACTCGCGGTCCTGCCCGTTGCCATCAAGGGATTGAAAGCACACCAGGTGCTCGTCCGTCTTGCGGAGCGGACGGTAGTTAAGTTTTTTCATAAGGGCTAAAAGTATAAGGGTGATAAAAGGGAATGCTTAGTGTTTGACCGTACTAATTTTAAGTGTTTGTAGTGCTGTAATTCCGTATTTCCCCGTAAGCTTTGTTTTGTCTCAATCCTGTTATTTTGCTCTTACACCCAACCACTTAAAGCAGGAACTCCGATGGGAACGATGCTAGAACTGATGTTTGAGACCATTGACATCAAAACACTTGATAAGAGACAGACGGTTGAAGGGCTCTTTTACATCCATCAGCTGCTCAAGAAAGCCTCACATCCACTGAAAATCGATCAGTACAAAACGATTGAATCTGCCCTCCAACTACGGGCAAGCGTACTCCGGGAAGAGCGGGCAAGAACCTCTCTTGCTTAGGCGCTCTTCTTAAACTCCGGCTGCTGCAGGTTGATCTCTACACCCACCGTGTTGCGTCTGATGAAATCCACGGCGTCTTCCCAGTTCACGCGGTACTCCTTCGGTCCGATCTTAAAGGCCTTCAGGTAAAGGCGGTGCTTGGGGTCGCGCTTGATGTTGTTTAGCAGCGTCTCATTGGTGCAGTCGAGCTGCTCTGCCAGGTAGCTGAGCTTGATGCCGAGCTGCTGGGGGACAGAGATGGTCTTGTGCGGTGTTAACATTGAATTGTTATATATGGAGATTCGAATATTTAAAGACGTAACTCATTCGCGTTGTTGCGGTTAAAGCAACAAATGAACTTTGCTTCTGGTATGACCTAAAGCGGGGTGGGCATCAGGCAGTAGGCCTAGGAGGCGCTAAGCAGGCGCTTTTCTTCTTCCTGCTGTTCCTGGTACTCCTTGATCAGCTTGAGGATGTGGGGCCAGGCCTTGGAGTTCTTTTGCTCATATTTTACCGCGCGGTAGATGGTATTGGTGGCCATACCCGTGCGCTTTACCAGCTCCGGCAGGTAGTTGGGCGGCATCATTTGTCGCACAGTTTTTGGCTGCTGTTGCGTTTGAGTATTCATTTTTCGTTATATTTCGATTAGCAATTGATTACACAACAAACATACGTCATTTGACTAATTAAGTCAATACGTTTGACTAACTATTTTTTAATGATTTCTGAAGAAAACCTTCAAGAAGCTATAAACCACAGGTTTAAGACCGCATACGATAAGCTAGTCGAACTTAAGAAGGTTGACAGCCAGCGAGAGTTTTGCGCAAAAGCAGGTATAAATGAGGGGAATTTCAAGAAGTACTACAACGGTGACAGGAAAACAAACAATTTGATACTAGTCAACATGACTAACGCATTCAACTTATCTCCCGAGTGGTTGTTAACAGGGGAAGGGGATATGTTTAAAACATCTATTCAAGAATTCGCAAAACCTACAGACACAAGAGTAGAAGAACAGGACATCCCACTTTATGACTTCGAGGCATCTGCAGGCCTGAAGAAGCTTTTCAGCAACTCAGAAAACGTCCTAGATTTTATCCGAGTGCCTAACCTACCGAAGTGCGACGGGGCAGTGCATATATCGGGAGACAGCATGTACCCACTGCTGAAGAGCGGAGATATTGTGATGTACAAGCAGATCCATGATATCGCCAACGGAATACTATATGGTGAGATGTACCTGCTCTCTGCCACAATCGGAGATGAGGACCTTACCCTAGTAAAGTACATCCAGAAGTCTGAGAAGGGAGATGATTACGTGAAGCTGGTAAGCCAGAACAAGCACCACCAGGACAAAGACATTCCCCTGAAGAACATCAGGGCGCTGGGCTACATAAAAGCGAGCATCAGAATTAACAGCATGGCTTAACTGTACAAAATAATTGCATACACCCTAACCCCTACAGCTTATGGAAACGCCTACCCTTACCGAGTGCCCTAACTGCAATGCTAAACTGACTACTGGCATTCTGAGCAGCAATAAACTCGTAAATAAAAAGTTCGGTGCACTGATCAGAGAGTTTACGACGCTTCAGCATGAAGACTTTTGCGAGAAATGTGCTCAAGCACCATTTGAACAAGCAAAGGCAAAATGCAGCAAAGAGATTGCCGCTCTTAACGTAGAGGTAAGCAACCTGCTCAAGAACGTACAAGTTGTTTCCATCCCCGCCCCTCTTCACTGGGATTACTCTGTCCTGGATATGGTGACAGCACAATCGACAACCGGAACGGGGGTATTTGCTGAATTTAAGTCTAGCATCACGGACTTTTTCGGCATGCAGTCTCAGACCTACAACACCAAGATAAGCAACGGTGAAAAGCTTTGCCTCGCACAGCTACGGCTCAAATGCCTTGCAGCCGGTGGAAATGCAGTAATAGGCACTGACATTGATTATGCCGAGGTAGGTGGAGCACAGGGTATGTTAATGGTTTGCATGACAGGCACAGCCGTTAAAGTAAACAACCTGGAACAGTTAGGAGAAGACAGAGCCGCTAACTTAGAAAGGCTTGCTGCTATGATGAAGCGCAGAGAGCACTTAGTTGAGATACATCTGCCCAATGTGAGTTTTGTTTCTGCAGGTGTTGTATAAACCACAGCAAGCAATAGCCCCAACACCCCCTTCCCAAGCTATAAAACAACTATAAACGAAAAGAGCGCCCTTGGGGAGGCGCTCTTCTCTTAGAACGAAGACTTACAGCGAGGCTGAGCAGTACAACACTTCATTTAACGTATGGAATTACTTTTAATACGGCAGCTTCTTCTACAGGTTCCTCCTTTAGCAATAGAGTACGCCTGTATACCTTACCCCCCTACACTATGAAACCCATAAACCCCCTATACTATGAAACACATAATTTTCCTCTCCCTAACTGTCCTGCTGCTGTCCTCCTGCGGCATCCTGGAAAAACGAAAGCCCCTGCGCGAGCGTCTTCAAGGCGAGTGGCTCGTATTGAAAGACACTAGCACCTGGTTCGATTCTTTGGGTAAGGTAACCACATACAACCCTTACGTGCATGACTCTACAGGAAGGCACCATATTATTTACACGTTTAAGGACACCATTGTAGATGTCAAAACACTGCTGCAGCCCTCTGCTTTTCCTTACGAGTTGAAGGAGGACGGGGGCAAGGATAGCCTCCTGGCCTACACTTTCACCAGGAACCACCCGGCTCACCGAATCGGCATTTCCTTCCCATCGGAAGACCGAATGCTGTGGCATTGCCGCGCATTCGACTGTGTCCCTAAATCTCATGAAGACTTGGAGTACACAATGGAGTTTAAACGGGTGAAATTGCAAGAGCAGTAACCTGTGCTAAAAAGGCTACCCCCCACCCCCGGCAGGTGCGCTGGGAGTAGGAGGGGTTGAGAAGGGAGTATAAGGAGCTGCTTTATTAACGAAACAGCTTAAACAAAAGTACTCTTAGCCTCAATACTAAGACTTCACTAACAATATTATGATAAATTTTGACGAACTAGAGGAAACAAGCGAGGACATAGCGCGACAAAAAGGGCATGTAATACATGACCTTAACTTTAAGCTTAAGATGATTGAACTTATAAAGCCTTCACTGATAGGGTCGGGAGGCATTTTTTTTCTGTCACTTATACAAAAGCCAGAAGCCCAAAACGAGCTTAAACAACTTTTCCGGCTCACCTCACGTGTTCAGAAGTTAAACTTGTCCGACTTCCCTTACCAGTTACTACAAAGCTTACACCAAAATATTGATAAGGTACTATGTTTGTTCAGTTCCCAACTTGACCTTTACTACGAGCGAAACATAAATGTAGATCACAATAAACGTCATTCGCTGGTTACAGAAATACCCCGCTTAGGCGCAGATAACAACATCAGAAGCCTTAAGCAGACTTTCTACCCTACTGTTTTTAAAAACGATAAAAATGGCGAGGGCCATAGCGTTTTCATCAGTCATGTTGCGAATTTAAACAGAAGCCTCAGAGACATTCTTTTACAGAAGGTCTTTGATTTAGTCGATGCTCCCTACTTCTCTAAAGAGATAAACGCACTAAAGAAAAGTTTTTTTGATTTCGAAGAAGGTGTGAAGGCTAAGAGAACAGAGTTTGAGAGCTCCTTTAATCAAGACAAGAATAAGTTGATTAAGGGTCTTGAGGAAGCCGTTGAGAATGCGAAAAGCGCTGCTCTTCAGGCTGGAGTTGCCAATCACTATGCTGTATTCCAAAAAGAAGCAACAAGTCATCAAAGAAAATCGCTTCTGTGGCTAGCTTGCCTCATAATAATGGTAATTACTACTGTTGTTTCTGTGATCAAACTAGGAGATATCATTAATTCAACCTATACCTTTCCTATCAAAGTGCCAGAAACATTAGTTCCCGAAACAATAAGGTTTCACACGATTCAATACATTCTTAATAAAATAGTTATCCTAAGTGCTTTATTTTATTTTTTATCTGTGTGTTCTAAGAACTATAAGGCACATAGACATAACTACGTGCTAAATAAGCATAGGCAAAATGCTTTAGCGACCTTTCAAGCGTTTACAAGTGCCACTGATGACGAGCAAATTAAAAACGCTGTACTCTTAGAAGCTACTAGAACCATCTTTTCAAATCAACATACTGGATATATGAATGTTGATGCTGACTCAGATTCGCCAAACAAAATAATAGAAATTATAAAGAGTACAGGTCTTAGCAAATCGGCTTAAGCTCCCTTTGATTCACTAGTGTACTCCTCAAAGCTAAGGAGGAAGTACAGGTAGCGGTTTTAGAAAAAAATTGTATAAGAATAACTCAACATCCTTCTAATATTGGATTTCATCGAAAGGTTTTTGGACTTCATTAGCGACAACAGAAGACACATCACTACTCGTGTCATAGTTGCTGCTTTTAGCTTCCTACTATTTGTGTTGGTTGATAATATGTTTGCCTTTTCCTACAACTATACTATTGACCGGAGTATTAGCAACGCAAGAAACATTTCAGAGCTGCTCAAAGACACTACCTTATCATCTACAACAAGACTGGGACTTGAACGTCTGCGGGAGGAAGTTGTAACCCATAAAACGGTAGCAGACCATGTTGTTGCTTTTTGGAGGGATGTATCCACTTTTAAATACGGTACAACAAAAGTAGCTATGTTGGATAACTCTGATAGCTGGACCGTTTCTTATGACCTATGGCATCTATTATCTTCAGGAGGGCTCTACCTGCTATTCATCATTTTTGGTGTACCTGTAATATTAGTGGCAAAGTCTAGCTTGACACTGTTGCAGAGATTTGTGAGCGCTTTGGGATTTATTGTTCTCTTCTCCACTATTGCCTATGTGCATTACATAGTCTTAGAATTGGTCCCGGACATGCTTTTCGGTTCTTGGACGTGGAACTATGTTTTAAACGCACTGGTGCAACTTACCCTCGTCGGGTTCCTTGCCAGTTTTAACAAGAAAGCAGAAAAAAACAAAAAGCATGATAAAGTACTGGCTGGAGTATGAGAAGCTGAGAAGGGAGTACGAGGAGCGGCTTTAGCCCAAACCACTCTAAAAATGTTAAACGAGCCTATATTCTAATAATAAATCACCCTTACAATGTCCAGCACCGAATCAGAGATCCTAAACAGAAGGCTGCTTAAGCTCTTTCCTGTTAAGCTACTTAAGGAAGAATTTCAAGTAACAGCCAGTACACAACCGGAGCTTATCGATACCTTAGTATATGGTAATACAGATCACACGCTCAGGGAGTTCGCATTTGACAAAATAGATTGCACAAAGCAGCACGTGTATATATACACTCTTAACCGTGCCTTCGATTCAGGCTCTTTCTCTGCTAGAGACTTCCCTATAGAAGTGCTGCGAAGCGTCCGCACCTCGAATGGCTGGGTGCTTCACTGCCTGCCAAAGATTACCCACAATGTCGTGCTAATTGAACCTTTCGAAACGAGGACGATTGACTTTTATCAGCCGATAAAAATTACTCTGGACGGGAATCGGCTTATATTGCAGTTCACCATCCTGGAAAAGAACCTCAAAGCCCATTTTGAAAGAAATAGGTGTGTCTATAGCAAAAGGATGCTTGAAGAATCAGCTATCAAAGACGAGATACTCAACCACTTCGGCAGAAACTACCAGGTTGATGTGTGCGACATGAACAGAGGGGTTAAGTATCTTTGGGACAACGGCCTGCTGGACGGCAAAGCCCTAAAATTCAAAAGAGCTAAATCTACTGCCACTGTAACCATGGACGAAGAGGAAACATATAAGGAAGTTTACCCCGAGGAGTATAGAGAAACCATGAAAGATCCGTTACACCGGACGGTGCTAAAGTATAAGGTTCAGGATGACGAACTGTGTGACCTCTTTACAATTGACCCCTCAAAAGGAGAGATCAGCTTCAACAAGTATCCGCTCACTGCAAATCAGATACAGAATGTTATTAGCAAAATTCTTGCAAACAATTGATAATACCTTCATTGGGAGAATTATCGATGATAAGGTTAATGTATTGAAAAGTATTAACCCGGATAGGTTCTATGTTGAAAATGTAAGGCGGTTCTACAACCTGCCAAGTTCTGTAGCAAAAGTATTTTGTGAAATGGCCGTACGCGAAGGGTACTTTAAAAAACGCTTTGCAGTTAAGTGTCCTAATCAAGAGTGCGGCCGTATCATAGTGTCTGTTGATTCGCCCGCAGATGTTCCTGATTACATTGAATGTGACATATGTGAGGCTCTTGAAAGGGATGAATATTGCTTCAGTTATGATGAAGTAGAGATTGAACCTTATTATCAGATCAGCAGGGAGAGGGCTTCTTCTAGAAAGGAGGCGAGTTATGTCCGATAGTAACAGGCAGCAATTAGATGATCGCATTTATGTTGTGAAAGCTTTTTTTCATATGGGAGTGCAGGCCGTGCTGATAATCTGCGCATTAGTCGCTTTTTTCATTATTCTGTACCACATGCTGGTCAACCCAGACATTTATGCTAAAGCAGTTTATGCGGCATTCGATTACCTTCTAGGCCAAACTCTTTACCGTGTCTACAAATACTTCTTCATTTTGCCTGCTGAAGAAAAAACGCCAGTCAGAAGGCAACAGACTACAGCATAGACAAAAAGGGAGGCTTCTGCTTCCCTTTTTCATTTTCGCACCACCAGCACATACTTCACCTCATAGCCGCACTTCTCCCCCAGCACCTTCACAGCGGTAGCCAGGCTTTCCAGGCCTGAGCGAAGCCCCGGCCTAACTGGGGTGTTTCTCGCTGTCATAAAGAAGTCCTGCCAGGGGTAATGATAATCGATGTAGCCCGAGTGCGAGGGCTTTACCCAGTGCCTGGCCTGAATCTCCCGTAGCTTGCCCCACTCCCCGGCATAGGCCACGTGCCGGCGCTTCTCCTGGCAGAGCTGCCGCACCCGCTTAAACTCCGCATAGTCGGCAAAGCCCAGCAGTCCAAACCCTGTCTCCAGATCAACAAACTCCATTACGCTTTACTCTTGCTTGCTTCTATTACCTGCCAGGCGTCCAGCAGGCGCTCCGCTACGTCCATCGGGTTATAGTGCGAGTACCTTTCCGTCACGTCGCGCCCCTTATGCCCCAGCAGCTTCTTCACCAGCGCCGGGTCCTTGCTTACGGCCAGCACCCGGCTTGCCCCGGTGTGCCGGGCATCGTGTGAACTGATCACCGCAGAGAGCGGCACCTGCGACTCCTCAATTCGCCCGTTTGCATAGCTTTTGGTTTGCCTAACCAACCTGGTAAGCTTCGCCTCTTTGGCGGCATCCTTCAGGTACTCGTTGTATTTCTGCAGGCTGATCTTGCCCGAGCGGGTACGCAGCACCGGTATGCCGCCGTGCTCCTCCATCAGCTGAGCGGCAACGGAAGGGATCGGCACATACACCAAATCTCCCGTCTTGCCTTGCGTGCGGTTCACCACGGTTACCTCCCCGTACTTCTCCAGTTTGATCTGCTCGAAGTGGACCGGCTTCAGGGAAGACACGTCCCCGAAGCGGAGCGCCAGCTGGCACTGGATAACAAAGGTATGGGCAGCCCTTCGAAGCGACTCTTTGGAGTAGGAAGCGTCGCGCAGCTGCAGCACCTCCTCCCAGGTCAGGTCGTACTTCGTGGACACCTCGCCGGCTCCTACCTGCAGCCACTCATACGGTAGCCCCGCCTCCTTCATGGCCGTGCGCAGAATCTTGCGGTAGCGCTGCACCGTGGAGTACTGCACATTATACTCTTCGTGGTTCAGCACCCACTCCTCAAAGGCCTCCACCGTTTCCTCGTTGATTTGCTCAGGCCGGATGCCGGGCATATACTCCTCCAGCTTATCCACCACCTGCTTATAGCTGCGGGTGTAGTCCTCTACTTTGCCTTTGCGTGTGGCGCGTTCCTCCGGATCCTTGATGCCGCGCAGCTTCTTCTCCACGTACTTTTCTGCCCAGCGCTCCAGGTACTCCCGAACAGTGCGCGGCCCTTCCTTCTTCCTGGCCTTGCGGGCGCCCGGGTCGATGATGCCTGCCAGGTCCACCTCCTCCAGCGGGCGGCCTTCGCGCTGCGCCTCATAGTAGGCGCTGTGCACTTTGTCGTTGAGCTCCCGCAGGTGCTGGTTCCACTCCAGCGCGTAGGGGTGCGAAGACGTGAGCCATTTGTTTACCACCGTGCCGCGCGGTACTTTCTTTCCCCTCAGCGCCCAGTACTTGGGCTCAACGGAAAGGTGCGTGGAAGCGCGGAAGTCGCCGGGGTGTACCCTGACGTAGATGGGGGATATCGGGGACTTGGCGCGGTGGAGGTAGAAGGTGACGTAGATCATAGCTATTGTGACTTGTGACGTGCTTGTGACGTAAGGGTTTTGCGGTAGTGCCGAAAATGGTAACGTAAGTTGTGACGTAAAAACACCTGTTACGGCCTGTTACCGTACCCGTTCTAACAAAGCAAAAATAGCGAAAAGGGCTGAAAAACAAAGCGCCACCCGGTTTCGTACCGGGTGGCGCTGGAGTGAATGTGGAGATGCAGGGAGTCGAACCCTGGTCCAGACAAGGAAACCGTCGTGCTTTCTACATGTTTAGACGCTAGTTGAATTGTCGGGAGCTTGCGGGCCTAGGTCAAGCCTATGCGCACTCCTTAGATGCTTTAGTTTCGCCTGTGCATCGCATCGCTACACAGACTAGTGAAACGGATCGAAGCCTCATATATGCAAGCAGTTCCACGGAACCTGCACGAGACTATGGCTATTTACCTAATACCTAGATTAGGCAGCCATGGCGTAATTAGATTCGCCGATTATTGTTTGAACGGATTTTTAACAGGTGGTACGTTCATCACCCGACATGCTTACACGCAATCTGCACAAGCTGTCAATTCCGGTCATCCCCATTAAGTTAAAGAACGAATTCTTACTGTTTATACTTCAAGAAGTATGCCACAAATGTAAACAATTTATGTCATATTCCTATCTGTTTCTCTTGTGTAGTAAACAGCCAGATGCTCTTTTAGGTTTCACCATCGGCCAGAAACTCTCCTTTGCATTCACTACTCCTGCACGACGCCAAAGCGCTTGTTTTTGAAGTCGACCACCACTACGTTATCTAGGAAATAGGCATTCCCTATTAGCCCCACAATGCCTTCCTGCTTATAAAAGTTATCGAAGTTGGTGTTGTTGAGGAGCGAGTAAACTTTGGTAGGAGGCAGCTTGGCTTTGCCCAGGTACACATCCACCTTGGCTGGTGCTCCATACATATAAACCTTCTGCCCCCACGAGGTAATCTCCATGGAGTCTTTTTGGGCCGTGTCGGCATAGGCATACCAGTCCTTGGTACCCACAGACAAGGGGAACAGACTGGCCCCAGTGTCAAACATCACGTCATGCACCTCCCCGTTTATGGTTAGGGGCACTTTAATGCGGTTATCTGCTCCTACTTTAGCCGGCACAAAGGCTGTTTTGGCTGCCAGTTGTGGCGAGATAGAATCCTGCACCGCAAAGCGCTGGTTCGGGTAATCGATGATCAGATACTTCCCTTTGGCAATGCCGGCGCCTACCGTGCCCACGTGTTTTGCCGTAGGGCTTCGGACAGAGTCCAGGGGTATCTCCTCGCCGTAGTTCTTGAAAAGAACCGCATGCCTGTTCTCAAACGCCACATTGCCCAGCTTAAAGCTGATGTCTTTCAGCACGGGGTTCTTGGTGTTGTTCAAATAAACGACCGCCGTCGTATCCAGTTGCTGCAGCAGAGCCGGGTAGCGCTTAAAGTAGTTTGCCAGGTTCTTCTCATACAGAATAACCGTGCCTGTTGCCCCCATGTCGAACTGGGCCTCGAAGGCGTGCGGAATGCTCTCAAGCCGGAGCGGCACGTTCATTGCCATCTTATCAAACTGCTTACCGCTCACTTCGCCCTTTATCCAAGTAAAGGGAATCCAGGCAGGCGTGTCAGTTGTCGGCTCGCTTACTTTGCCAGGTGCTACACACGCAGCTACCGTTGCTACAAAAGCCACCCCAAGAGCAACAAAGGTCCTTTTCATTTTTAATAATGTAATTGGTTCTAATTGAAAGCCTATTGCAGCACTTTACTCCAGTCCAGCATGGAAGTGTACAGTTCATCTATGCTTATCTTCGGATTCGCTTTGTAGAGCGAGAGCAGCTTTTGGTTAAAATCTCCGAACCGCACGAAGCCCCTCTTTTTCTCCATCTGGTTTACCATGAGCGGAATGAAAGTGGCGTTATCCTCGGCGGAGAACTTGTCCAGGCAGTAAAGCGAGTAGACGCTCCAGGTCATGTACTCGTTGAACACGTTGTAAGGTGAACTGTAGGCGCTGGTGCCGTTGCCCTCTACCACCCACTTGGCTCTGTCCCCGAAAACCTCGTTTATCTGCGCAGCATACTTGTCGGATGTCGGGTTCACGAAGTTGTGGTCGATCTCGGTGAACACCACGCGCGAGTTCCGCATCTCATTTACCTTCTCGTTATACTCAGGTTTGAGGTCTGCCCGGCGCACGAACATCACGGTCTGCTCAAAGCCGTTGTCTTCAAAACTCATGGTGGAGTGGGCACCACCTACCAGCGGCGAGAACGTCACCAGGTAATTGCCATACTTGAACTTGAACTTATCCTCCAGCCATGCCTGCTGCTGGTCAATCGGGTTTAAAGCATGGTACGTCTTAACCAGGTCGTTATAGTATGGCTGGTGCTGTTTGTAGAACTCCCGGAAGTTTGATTTTCGGGCAAAGTCCTCTAGGAGCGCGAGGTTGGCCAAGATGGGGTCACCTTGGTTATCAAAGCCCATTTTCCGGATGATGCCCGCGTTCTTGATGCTGCCGTTCTTGTCGAACACGTAGGCGCAGGCGTTCATCTTCATGGCATAGTAGTACCAGTAGCTATCCTTGTCGAACACTTTGGTGATGTGCTTGTTCACCACATCCATGATAGGGTGGTTCTTGTATGGCGAAAAATGCGCCATCACCTCTTTGTGGTAAGGCGTGGTCATGTCCACCATGTTCGAGTCCTGCTGCCCGATGTTGGAGATGGCCACCAATATATTCGCCAGCTCATGCACCTCCGGCACCTCTACCGCAAACTTACCCTCATTCTCGCGGATGTACTTCTTGCTGAAGTTCACGTTCTTCGGCACGCCCACGATCTCGGTCAGCGCTTTCTCGCGCCCGGCCTGCTGCACGTAGAACCGTACGGTATCCCCTTCTTTAACAAGGAACTCGATAGAGTCTACATCCGTCACAAAGGCTACCTTGGTCACTTTCTGCTTGCACTCCACAGACAGCCGGTCGGGCTTTTGCTCTGGGGAGATCCTCCAGCCGGCATGCCTGTCCGTACTGTTGAGCACATAGGTAATCGTCTCCACATTCGAGTTTATACTTGGCAGTTCCTGCGTCTTTTGCGCAAGGCAGGTCGTAAAGCCAAGGGCCAGCGCCGCAGCTGTTACATAGGGTACACTCTTCTTCATAGTTTTGCTAAAAGTTGCTTTTACTGGTTAGATGCCGTTTTTGCCCTTTCAGTTGCATCAGCGCGCGCTCCAGCACCGGGTCTTTTTTCCCGATGTAGTCCTGCAGCGTCATCTTCACCTCGATGTCCGGTTTCACGCCGTAGCCCACAAACTCGCGGCCGTCGGGGTAGGTGTCTTTTTTGGTGCAGATGCGGGCAACACCGCCGCCGGGCATCTCAAACATAAAGGGCTGGCCGGTGCTGCCAAAGGAGTTCTCCCCGATCTTGATCATGTGCCGCTGGTTATCGGCGTAGATCAGGAAGTCCTCGGCGGCAGAGGCGGTACGATGCCCGATCAGTATGGCCGTAGGCACGATCATCAGCTTCTCACTTGCCTCCACCTTGTTTTGGGCTGGGCTGTAGTCAAATTCATGCATCAGTTTATCCTGGTAAGCCATCAACGATTTTGTCGCCCATTCGTCACCTACAGTGTCTTTTGGTTGTGTAAACACACCCCAAGCTTTATAACTTGCTAAATGCTGACGAGTAGAGTTTTTGGAGCCATATAGCAGCGTGTCCGGAGACAGATAACTTAGGATTTCACGGCCTATGGTGGTAGAGCCGCCGCCATTGTAGCGCAGGTCGATAATAAGCGCTTTGGCTTTGCGCAGTTCCGGCAGTTTCTCCAGAAATAGCTCGTTTATCTTCGGGTCATGGAAACCGTTCAGGGCCAGGTAGGCTGTCTGGTTCGGGTACCACTTTAGCTCCAACAGTTCTCGTTTTTCAAGTGCAGGGTATACTTCCTGCTCCGTAGTTTTGGCATGTGTCAGCGTCAGCGACCTCACCTTGCCTTTCGGTGTTTTATACTTGATCGTATACTGCTCTCCTTTCGGCCCCTTCAGCATGTCTTTAACTGCCAGGTCCATCAGCACATAATCCGTGGAGGAAGCAAGGTAGGGCAGCACGTTTTGCTGTAGGTACTCCGCTGTCGGCAAGCCGTTCACCTCCACAATCTCGCTGCCCACCGGCACTTCGTCTTTTATACTTAGGTTGGTGCGGGTAATGATAGCTTTGTTATCGATGTTGCTCAGGTAGATCCTGTACTTCCCGAACATGTCGTTATACACCAGACTGTCCACGCTTTTAGGCATGTAAATATTCGTGTGGCCATCCTTTAACGTAGCGCAGAGTTTCTGTAGCTCCCGGTAGTACTCGTAATCATTTTTCGTGTTCTGTACTTTTATGATGGCTTCCCGGTAGTCGTTTTCCCACTTCACCCGGTCCACCTTGTCCAGGTACACGAAGTTGTAGTTCACCTCCTGCCAGAACTTAGACAAACCATACACCTTATCGGCCGGACTCAAGGTATTAGGCACTTGCGCTTTGACTGAGAAAGTTACCAGCAAAAGCAGAGCAAATAGGTATTTCTTCATTTTTCTGTATTGTGAATGTTTTTACTATTTGAGAATAAGCACGTTTTATTAGTTGAGCGGAAGGGCTGGCTAGGGCAATTCTCCCTCCTAATAAATTGGATCATAGCCAGCCCTACCAACTGCCCAAGGCAGGTTAGAAACCCGTTACGCTTAACTGCATCGGCTCTGCGTACTGAAGCGTGTTGATCTCTGGGGACCGGTATAAATCAGCGGGAGAAGTCGTGTACAGGTAGTCTTTCATCGGGTACTTTACCTGGAACACTTTTGGCTTTTTGGCACCTGCCGGAACAAGCATCAGCGAGGATTTTCCTTTGATGGTTTCTCTTGCGATGTTCATGCCTTCCCGGTTGTCGAAGCGCACGTCGAAGTAGTATAGGTAAGGGTATACCCAGTTCACATATTGTGCTTTGCTGGTACCAGAGAGGCTTCTGATCTCCAGCTCGTCGTAGTTACTGGCGATGGCCTGCTGGAACTCCACAGCGTTCAGCGGAATATTATGCAGCACAGGCATGGCGTCGAACTGCCCGTCCAGCATCACCCATTTCTGTAAGTCGGGCAGGAACACTTCCAGCAGCACATGTCCTGCGCCGTACTCAGTGGTTTCCACATCCTTTGTTTTTAAACCCATTACGCGGGCAGGCAAGCCGATCGAGTTCAGGCAGGAGGTGGCTACTATGCCGTACTCCACACAACGGAACTGCTTTCCATCTTTCACTTCCTCCAGGATTGTAAGCGCGTCTGGTCTGGAAGGTTCGTTAGCCCCGTTGTGCTTCCACTGGTTATGCACCCAGTTTACCATGCGCAGTGCCCTTTCGGTGTCATTGGAGGCTCCTTTCACTACTTCATCTAACTGATACTTGCCCCGGAGCGTGTTCAGGAAAATGTTGTTTACATTCTGCTCATAGGTAAAACTGTAAGAGGGATTCACCTGCAACTCGTTAAACTTAAGGCCATCAAATCCAAAGCCCTGCAGCTCTGTTAAAGCATAGTCTTTTCCGTTAAGCATCACATAAAACTGGTGCTTTTCGCCCGGTTGAACATGAAACACGATAGAATCGAGGTTCGTGTAGAACACTACCTTTTCCTGCTGCGCGTGTACGGGTACCTGTAGCACATCCGGTGCCAGCTCGGGCATAATCTGCCAGGTGCCTTTTACCAACTCCCCTCCTATTTTATAGTCTGCCACATTAGCGGTGGCTTTTATAACAGGTAAGCCTTTATATGTTTCCTGAGCGAAGCCTGGCATGGCCAGTAACAGCAGCGCGAACAAGATTTTGAATGACTTTTTCATAGTTTTATTTTTATTAGATGAGTAATGGATAACAGTTTTATTTTGTAGTAACAGCTTGTGGTTCGGCTTCTTTCTTAGCAAGTGCAGCATTTGCTTCATGCCTGCACCCTTGCTAAAAAACTATATGTAATTTAAATGCCAAAAACGCAACACACTAACAATCAATTACTTAATCAAAGTACATCTTTATACATGTACGCTTCTGATACACTTGTACATGATACACCTGTGCGCTTTTGTAACACTCCCTTGCTAGCCTGTAAAAACTTAAGAATTGTTCATTTAGGCACCCAAGTCTGTATAACAGCGGCAGCCTTGCAAGCTCGTTTGCTTGCAAGGCTGCCGCTGTTAATTTTAGATTAGAGTATGTTTAAGTTTTATAAGCAAAAACGAGTGGCTTCAGAAGCTGGCAAGGCTCACTTGCAGCTCAAAGGATAAGCTTTAAAACATATCCGTCTATAACCCTCTATTCATGCTTGCTTAGCACTGATTATCGTAGGCCTGGCTATTCTGTTCTGAGCGATGTAACCGGATTGGTGACCGCCGTTTTCACAGCGTGGAAGCTGAGTGTGAGCATGGCGATGAGAACAGTGGAGACAAATGCGACGGCAAAAATCCACCAGCTCATCTCTGTTCGCTCAGCATAGTCGTTCAGCCAACTCCTCATAAAGTACCAGCCCAGTGGCAGCGCAATCAGGTTGGCGATGAGCACCAGCTTCAGAAAATCTTTGGATAGCATGTACACAATACTTGTGATGGATGCTCCGAGCACTTTGCGGATCCCAATCTCCTTGGTTCGTTGCTCAGCGGTGAACAGGGCCAGGCCAAACAGGCCCAGGCAGGAAATAAAGATGGCAATACCAGCAAAATATTTCGTTAGCTGGCCCATGATCGCCTCACTCTTATACATCATCTCAAAGTCCTCGTCCAGGAAATGGTACTCAAACGGAAAAGCCGGATTGTGCCTTTTTATAATCTGCTCTACTGCCGCCACCGCTTCTGTCGTTTTACCCGGGGCTATGCGGGCTAGCAAGGTATTATCCTCTTCCGGCAGCAGCACCAGGATGAGTGGCTGTGTGGCTACATGCATGGAGCTTGAGTGGAAGTTATTCACCACACCGATGATGTGTCCTTTCCTCTCCCCCCACAAAGTCAGTGATTCCCCAACCGGCTCCTGCAGCTGCATCAGGCGGGCGGCCTCATGGTTCACAATGAAAGCGGCGGTGTCTGTACCGAAAGACTTAGAAAAGTCGCGCCCTTCCTTCAGCGTTATCCCCATAGTTTCCAGGAAATCATAATCAACCGTCATCATGCTGAAGAGAATGTTTGCATTTGGGTCTTTGCCTTTCCACTCCACACTGCCTGTTGAGTTACCTACCATCATCGGGTTCTGGTTTGATGAGGACACCGACATAATGCCGGGTATACCCTCCAGCTCCCGCTTTACAACTTCATACTTTCTTTGCAGTTCCCCTTCCAGTGGTAGGTACATCAGGTTTTCACGATCCATACCAATGTTCTTCGTGCGGATGTAGTGTAGCTGCAGGTACACCACTAAGGTACTGACGATAAGCAAGCCAGAGAGCATGAACTGGAACACCACCAGCCCTTTGCGGAACACAGAGACACGCTTGCTGAGCTTCGTTGTTCCCTTCAGCACCACCGCCGGATCAAAAGACGACAAGAAGAACGCAGGGTAGCTACCAGAAATAATTCCTGTCAGCAAGGCCACTCCGAAGAGCAGTAAAAGCATCAGCGGATCTGTCAGGTCTATCGATATAAATTTACCTGTCAGGTCGTTGAAGTGTGGTAGCAGAATGCCTGCAAGGTTAACAGAGACAAACAGCGCCAGAAAAGCCACCAACACCGACTCCGTCATGAACTGGCGGATAAGCGCTGATTTACTTGCCCCAATGGCCTTGCGCACCCCCACCTCTTTGGCCCGCTTGGCTGATCGGGCTGTGGCCAGGTTCATGAAGTTAATGCAGGCAATGATCAGGATGAAAACAGCCACCACCGAAAACAGACGCACATCCTCAATATTTCCGCTGCCTGCCTGGCTGCCATTGCGGAACTCGCCATACAGGTACATGTCGCTTACAGGCTGCACAAATAAATCGATGTTGGATTCTTTTTCGTGCTGCTTCACGATGGGCTTTATTTTCTCATTAAAGGCAGCCATGTCAGTGCCTGGCTGCAGTTGCAGGAAGGTGCGTATACCGTTATTCCCCCAGTCCTTCAGCCATCCTCCACCAGGCGTGCTTATCCAGTCCTCCAGCGGCATAACATAGTCAAACTGCATGGTAGAATTCTTTGGAACGTCCTGCATTACGCCGGTCACTTTATAACTCTTGCTATTGTCTACCTTAAACATTTTACCCATCGCGGCCTCCGGAGAATCAAAGAACTGCTTTGCCACCGTTTCTGAAATAACCACTGAGTTCGGCTGCTTTAGTACCTGTGCGGCATTACCGTGCAGCAAAGGGAAAGAAAACACCTCGAAGAACTCCGGGTCAGTGTACCGCCCGCCCACTTTTAATACTTTGTCGTTGTAGGCAAACAGCTGCTTCCACTCCCAGGTAGTGCTGCGAACAGCGTGCTTCACCTCGGGCAGTTCCTGTTCCAGTGCCTCTGCGAGTGGACCCGGATTGGCATCGGTGGTCAGGTCATCAGCCCCCGGATAACTTTGCACCTCCATTACCCGGTACAGGTTGTCTATGTCTTCGTGGAAGCGGTTCATGCTCACCTCATCCTTCACCCACAACAGGATGAGGATACTACAGGTCATGCCTAAGGCAAGGCCGGAAATATTAATCAGCGAGAAGACCTTGTGGCGCATCAGGTTGCGGTAGGCCATTTTGAGGTAGTTCTTATACATAGTTGTAGGCGTTATAGAGAAAAAGCGTGGCGCTGAAATTTTTTCTGTTTTTTCTTTCGTGTACACTTTTCCTACAAGAAATTAAGATGCCAAAACTTCAACAACTTGTTTTACAGTTACTTACACCCATACCTTGTAAGATAAGTGTACGCTTTCGATACACCTGCACGCGTTACACCTGTGCGCTTCCGCTACAGGTATAAACACAGGCTGCAGCTACCTCTAGCCGCCCTTTCGTTCCGGTTTTATTTTTATCAGATAGAATAGTTATATTCGGTTTCTCAATCTGAATTTTAGGTACCTATGGCCACTGCAAAAAATGCCCGCGTGCTGGTGGTAGACGACGAGACGGACGTGCTGTTCGCCCTGAAGATGCTGCTCAAGACCGAGGTAAAAGAAGTAGTAACAGAAAAGAATCCCGATAACCTGCTTGGTTTGTTGGAGCGGCAGAAGTTCGACGTTATTTTCCTGGATATGAACTTCAAAAGCGCCCTGAACACCGGTAACGAAGGGCTTTTCTGGTTGCGCCAGGTGCTGGAGAAAGACAAGGACGCCTCGGTGATCCTGATCACCGCCTATGGCGATGTGGAACTGGCTGTGCGCTCGCTCAAAGAGGGCGCCGCGGACTTTATCGTGAAGCCCTGGCACAATGAGAAGCTGCTGGAAACGCTGCACCAGACACTGGACAAAAGGCAGCAGAAGGCCAAAGGTAACACAGCCGCAACAGCTAAAAGTGCGGGCAGCACCACCATACTGGGCCAGTCAGACGCGATACAGGAGGTATTGTACAAAATAGAGAAGATCGCCCCCACTGAAGCCAATGTACTCATATTAGGCGAAAACGGCACCGGCAAAGAGCTCGTGGCCCGGGCCCTGCACGAGAAGTCCTTTAGGGCCAGCAAACCTTTTGTGAGCGTGGACATGGGAGCCCTGACCGACTCTCTCTTTGAAAGCGAGCTGTTCGGCTCTAAGAAAGGAGCCTTTACCGATGCCCGGGAAGACCGGGCCGGCCGTTTTGAGGCGGCCAACGGAGGCACCCTGTTCCTGGACGAGATCGGGAACATCTCCCCAGCCATGCAGGCCAAGCTGCTTACAGTACTGCAAAACCGGCAGGTAACGCCCCTTGGCTCCAATACGCCTGTGCCCGTGGACATCCGCCTGGTCTCCGCCACCAACGAGCCTATTTACGAACTGGCAGCCCACAACCAGTTCCGCAAAGACCTAATATACCGCATCAACACCGTAGAGATCACGCTGCCTCCGCTACGCCAGCGCCACGGTGATGTGGAGTTGCTGGCGCGCCATTTTGCGGCCGTCTATGCCCAGAAGAACCACAAAGCTGCCCCCGACTTTGCCCCCGAAACCTTGCAGAAACTGAAGCAGCACAACTGGCCGGGCAACGTGCGGGAACTGCAGCATGCCGTGGAGCGGGCTATTATTCTGGCCGAGAACAATGTTTTGCAGCCACAGGACTTTAGCTTCTCGCCCATGGAAATGGCGCCTGTTACCCCTGCCGCTGCCTACATACCGGAAACGCCGGTGCCCCTGAGCGAGATCGAGCGTGAAACCATCGTCCGGGTGCTGGAGAAGAACAAAGGCAATATTTCGAGAACCGCTAAAGAACTGGGCCTGACCCGTACCGCCCTTTACCGCCGACTGAACAAGCATGATATTTAAGCGCCTCGAGTTCGGACTGTTTGTCCGGTTTGTGCTGTTGCTGGGCATGATGTACGTGACCCTGCACTACCTGACGCAGTATACCTGGCTACAGATAACTTCGGGCATACTGGTCATGCTAGGGCAGGTCTGGGAACTGGCCATGTACGTCACCCGCAGCAACAACGAACTGGCCAAGTTCCTGCAGGCCGTGAAGCAGCGGGACTTCTCACAGCGTTTCAATGAGTGCACCACGAACAGCTCTTTACGGCAGCTGCACGTAGCCTTTAACCTCATCAACGATACGTATAAGCAGCTCCATATCGAGAAAGAGGCCCAGTTCCAGTACATGCAGACCATCCTGCAGATGATCGACAGCGGCATTATGGCCGTGGATGAAGAAACGAAAGAAGTGGAGTGGGTGAACGAGGCTTTTCAAAAGCTACTGAGCCTGCCCTACCTGAAAAGCATCGACAGCCTGGCCCCGCGTTACCCCGTACTGTATGAAGCACTGACCCTCATAAAAGCCGGCGAAAGCAAACTCCTGAAACTAAAGCTACAGACGGGGCAGTCACAGCTATTGCTCTCTGCCACGGCTTTTACCATGCAGCGGCGCCACCTGCTGCTTATTGCGCTCAAAAACGTGAGTGCCACCGTGGATGCCACTGAAACCGAGGCCTGGCAAAAGCTGCTGCGCGTGATGACGCACGAAATTATGAACTCTGTTGCGCCCATCGCCTCGCTGGCCGATACCCTTGGCCGCCACCTGCACCTGGAACGGGAAAAGTGCGAACAGGACCCCGAGGCCACACCAGACCCGGAGCTGCTGCAGGATACCGAAGAAGGGATCTCCATCATTAAAAAGCGGAGCGAGGGGCTGTTGCGCTTTGCTCACTTCTACCGCAACCTGAACAAGTCGCAGGAGTTGATGATGACGACAGTATATGTGCAGGAGCTGTTTAAAAGCATCAATGGCCTGATGCGCCCGCAGTTGGAGGAGCAGGGCATTACCTTAAGCTGCAACGTAACACCGCCTAACCTCACCTTAAACGGCGATGTGAACCTGCTGGAGCAGGTGCTTATTAACCTGATCCTGAACGCGAAGCGAGCTGTGCAGGGGCGTCCGGAACCAAAGGTTACCCTTACAGCCAGCCGCGAGAACGGCAAAACCCTCATTGAGGTACAGGACAACGGAACCGGCATACCGGAGGAACTGCAGGAAAGCATTTTCATTCCCTTCTTCACCTCCCATAAAGATGGCTCCGGTATTGGCCTCAGCCTGGCCAAGCACATCATGCTGCTACACAAAGGCAGCATACAAGTAGAGTCAGCCGAGGGCGTAGGCACCGTCTTCAGGCTGTACTTTTAAACGCTCCTCTTTAATTTAGCACCTCCTTCTCTGTCTTTCTTTTCGCCCTGATTCTTTCGCTACAGTGTTGGGGCCGGATTGTACAAGTGCTTCTCCTTTCACCTTTCCCCGCATCGCTTCAACTTATTCATAGCAAACCCGTTAATTAAGTAGAGGCAGGCATAGCGCACCCCACAAAGATTTCGAAAAAAGCTATACACGCCTGCCACACTTCAGCAACTGTTGTCTATCCTCACGCTTCATTGTATTTCTCTATAAGGGATAGATAATAGTTATAAATATCCCTATAACCTATTAGAAATTAATAGAGTAAAGGTGTAAAGACTGTCCCCATTTTTAACATAAGTAGGAGTACTAATGATTGAAAACAACAAAAACCCGCAGGGCGCTAACGGCAGCCCGTCCAAGTCAGGCAACAATGGCCAGGAGGAAAGGATCCTCACGACCCGACAGGGCCACCCGGTAAGAGACAACCAGAACATCCGGACTGTCGGCAACCGCGGGCCTGCCACGATGGAGAACTACCACTTCATTGAAAAGATCTCGCACTTTGACCGTGAGCGTGTACCGGAGCGCGTAGTGCATGCCAGGGGTGCCGGTGCCCACGGCGTATTCGAGGCCTACGGCAAAGTAGGTGATGAGCCTATCTCGAAGTACACCCGTGCGAAGCTGTTCCAGGAAAAAGGAAAGCAAACACCGGTGTTTGTGCGCTTTTCTACGGTAGGTCACCCCTCTGGTTCTCCTGAAACGCTCCGTGACCCGCGCGGTTTTGCTGTGAAATTCTACACAGAAGACGGGAACTGGGACTTAGTAGGCAATAACCTGAAGATCTTCTTTATCCGGGATGCCATGAAGTTCCCGGACCTGATCCACTCACAGAAACCAGACCCGATCACGAACATACAGAGTGCAGAGCGTATCTTTGATTTCTTCTCAGGTACTCCGGAGGCAACACATATGGTCACGTTCCTGTACTCGCCATGGGGCATTCCGGCCAACTACCGTCAGATGCAGGGCTCCGGCGTGAACACCTACAAATGGGTGAACGAGAACGGCGAAGCGGTACTGGTGAAATACCATTGGGAGCCAATCAAGCAGGGCATTCGTAACCTGACAAAGAAGGAGGCGATGGAAATCCAGGCCAAGAACTTCAACCATGCTACCCAGGACCTGTATGAGGCCATCGAGCGCGGCGACTACCCGGAGTGGGAACTGAATGTGCAGATCATGAGCGATGATGAGCACCCCGAGTTGGATTTCGACCCGCTCGACGATACCAAGCTTTGGCCAAGAGAACAGTTCCCATGGCATCCGGTGGGTAAAATGACCCTGAACAGAAATCCTGAGGACTACTTTAACGAAGTAGAGCTAGCTGCTTTTGGGACAGGGGTGCTGGTAGACGGTTTGGACTTCTCAGACGATAAGATGCTGCAGGGCCGTACCTTCTCCTATTCCGATACACAGCGCTACCGTGTGGGGGCGAACTACCTGCAGTTGCCAATTAATGCACCAAAAAATAAAGTATACACTAACCAGCGCGGTGGCAAGATGTCTTTCAAAACAGACTTCGCCCCTGGCCAGAACAAGCATATCAACTACGAGCCCTCTGTTTTAGATGGACTGAAGGAGGCTCCGAAACCTGCCAAAGAGTATACGCCCCGCTACGAGGCCAACCTGGTGCGACAAGCAATCGACCGCACGAACCCATTCAAGCAGGCTGGCGAGACTTTCCGCAACTTCGAGGATTGGGAACGTGAGGAGCTTATCTCCAACCTGTCTAATGATTTGGCGACCTGCGACAAGCGCATTCAGGACAAGATGCTGGAGTACTTCACGCAAGCTGACGAAGAGTATGGACGCCGCGTAAGAGAGGGCATCCAGATGGCAACGGAGAAGATGATGAAAATGAAAAAGGAAATGATGGGTACCGACGGCCCCATGGGCAACACTTCCGGGGAGGAAGGCGTGGAACAAGCCCAGAAGGACTCTCATCCCGGAAAACAGTATTAACAGCTTGTGTTTTCATTAAGCTAAGTGCAAAGGCAGTCTCTACAAGAGGCTGCCTTTGTTTGTTTAGGGAAGGCGGCTGTACGCTTCGGGCTGTTACTGTTGCGTAACAACCTGATTCCCTAACCCTTATTCCTTCTGCACGTTAAATTTTACGATACAGTAAAAAAGCTACTCTTGTAACACTACTCCTACTCCCAAACCATGGCAACAGAAGACCTGCAGCAGAGCGTGGCTAGAATCTTAGCGAAGGCAGACGTTAAAGTGAACGGTCCTGATCCCTGGGACATCCAGGTGTACGACAAGCGGTTTTACAAGCGCGTGCTCAGCCAGGGCACGCTGGGCTTGGGCGAGTCCTACATGGAGGGCTGGTGGGACTGTGCGCAGATCGATGCCTTTGTCTTTCGGGTGCTCCGGGCAGATCTGTACAAACAGGCAAAGCTGGGCTGGAAAACCGTATTGAAGATGTTATTGGCGAAGGTGTTTAACATGCAGGCCAAAGGGAAGGCAACCCGCAATGCCCAACGGCATTATGATATTGGCAACAAGCTTTACCAACTGATGCTGGATAAGCGGATGGTTTACAGCTGTGGCTACTGGAATGATGCGGATACCCTGGACCAGGCACAGGAAAACAAGTTGGACCTGATCTGCCGGAAGATTAACCTACAGCCGGGCCAACGGGTACTGGACATTGGCTGTGGCTGGGGAAGCTTTGCCAAGTTTGCCGCCGAACGCTATGGCGCAGAAGTGGTTGGCGTAACGGTATCGCGGGAGCAGTTGGCGCTAGGGCAGGAAATGTGCAAGGGGCTGCCTGTGGAACTCCGGTTGCAGGACTACCGCGACGTGCAGGAGACCTTTGACCATATTGTATCGATTGGCATGGTGGAGCATGTGGGCTACCGTAACTACCGCTCCTACATGCAAACGGCAGCCCGTTGCCTGAAAGACGATGGTTTGTTCCTCTTGCACACCATCGGGCATCCCTTCTCCAAAACCTCCGCCGACCCTTTCACCAATACCTATATCTTCCCGAACTGCCTCATCCCTTCCCTGAAGCAACTGAGTGCCGCCATGGAGCATGTTTTTGTAATAGAGGACCTGCACAACTTTGGCCCCTATTACGACCCGACCCTGATGGCCTGGTTCCGAAACTTCGATCAAAACTGGGATCAGCTAAAGGGAACGTACGACGAACGTTTTTACCGGATGTGGAGATACTACCTCCTCTCCAGCGCCGGCTCTTTCCGTGCCCGTAACAACCAGCTGTGGCAGCTGGTACTTTCTAAAAAAGGGATTGTAGGCGGGTATCAGGCGATCAGGTAAAGTTCTTCTCCTCCCCTTCCTGCTGCTTCGCTACGCCACACGCTTTCTGTACTGAAACGCTCCTTTACCGCAGGAAATATTTCTACGGCTTATACCAATTATTCTTTATTTTGGGCCATGTAAAATAGTTGCCGCTGTTTTACAAAGCACTACATAAACGATCCCTATAGCACTATGAAAAAACACTACCGCTCCGACACCAATTGCCTGAACTGTGGCACCATGATTCAGGGCAAGTTTTGTTCGAACTGCGGGCAAGAGAACCTGGAACTGCATGAGGACTTCCTGCACCTGGCGCTGCACAGTGTAGGCCACTACTTCCACTTCGAGTCTAAGCTCTTCAACAGCATGGTGCCGCTTTTCACAAAGCCTGGCTACCTGACAAAAGAGTACTTTGCCGGCAAACGGGCCTCGCACCTGAACCCGATCAGCATGTACATCTTTATCAGCATCTTGTTTTTCTTTCTCTTCACGGCCAAAACGCACATAAACGAGAAGGGCATACGCGAGGAAAACCCCGCAGCGGCAGAGGCCAGGGAGGAGGCGGAGGCCAGAAAGACAATTGGCGAGGTGAGAGGCGCCGTTCTAGAGAAAGCCCAGATCGGGAAGATGTCGGACCAAGACGCCAACTACACCTATACCATTTTAGATAACGCAGAGGCCGCGCTGGACTCTGCCGGTCGCCGGCACAAAGAGGCCGTAATCTATACTGCTCCGGCAACCGAAAAACCCAAGGCGGCAACTCAGGAGAAACCCGCCAAAGAGCCAAAGGCAGATGGTAAGGGAAAGAAGTTTAATGTAGATCTCGGGTCGGACGACAACGTGGTACTGCACTCCCTGGAAACAAAGCTGCAGGAGGTGATGGACGACGACCTGCAGAGCGAGCTTTTTAAAAACAAGTTGGTGGGGCACCTGCCCAAGGTGATGTTTATCCTTTTGCCCTTGTTTGCCCTTATCCTGAAACTGGTGAGCTTGCGTTCTTCCAAGTACTACGTAGAGCACCTGATCTACTCCATACACGTACACTCCTTCCTGTTCCTGTTTGCCTCTCTCCTGATTATACTGGGATGGCTCCTTCCCTTCCTCTCTTCCTGGCTGTGGTGGCTTGGGATCGGCGTATCGCTCTGGTACATCTACAGGTCCATGCGCAACATCTACAGAAGCACGCGCTGGCGCACAGTATACAAGTTTTTCCTGCTGTTTTTCGCCTATAGTATTCTGCTCACGCTCAGCGGCCTTATCGTTATTGTAGCCACGCTGTACACGGTGTAAGGAGTAAACCTTGTTTATCTGCAGGGGCAGCAGCCTAAGCCATACTTTTGCTAAAGCGCATCTTACGCCTTGCTGCGTGGCTTTCCAGACCTAAGAACCGCTTCTCCTTTAGAGTACTGTTGCCGGTTTCACAATTTCCCGCTCGCCTCATTAAGCTATAACCATAGCAGAAGCTTTGCTCCGATTCGGCCTTGCCAACACAGCACTCAAAACAGAAATGCCATGGTTTTTGCAAGCGTAATGAAGCAAGCGGTAACTAGGAGAGATCCGTTATCCCAGGCGCTGCAGCTTATGGCATGCATATAAAAGGATATCCCAGTTTCATCTGCGTGCTATAAAGACAGGAGAAACGGGAGTATCAACAGCGCTTGTCTTGTTGTGTATTTTCTGAGGCAAGTGCTGCCACAGCAGGAGCAGAAGTCGTGGATAAGTACCTGTAAAACGGGTGGATAAAAACCCCTCCCAACTCAGCTTCGGATTGATTATCTTTGTAGTAATGGAAAATTTCGTAGTATCAGCGCGTAAATACCGTCCGACCACCTTCGACAGCGTGGTGGGGCAGCACCATATAACCAACACCCTTAAAAACGCCATCAGCAGCAAGCACCTGGCGCAGGCATTCCTTTTCTGCGGACCACGCGGTGTGGGTAAAACGACCTGTGCCCGTATCCTGGCCAAGACCATCAACTGCCAGAACATTACCCCGGAAGTGGAAGCCTGCAACGAGTGCGAGTCCTGCCGTAGCTTTAACAGCAACAGCTCTTTCAATATCCATGAGCTGGATGCCGCCTCTAATAACTCCGTGGAGGATATTCGGAACCTCGTGGAGCAGGTGCGTTATGCCCCGCAAACAGGCAAGTACAAGATCTACATCATAGATGAGGTGCACATGCTCTCGAACCAGGCCTTCAACGCCTTCCTGAAGACGCTGGAGGAGCCGCCTTCCTATGCCATTTTTATCCTGGCCACCACCGAGCGCCATAAGATCATCCCGACCATCCTGTCGCGCTGCCAGATCTTTGATTTTAACCGCATCCGGATTGAGGACATGGTGCGCCACCTGGGCGGTATTGCTACCAAAGAAAGCATACAGGCCGAGCCAGATGCCCTGCACCTGATCTCGCAGAAAGCAGACGGCGCCTTGCGCGATGCCTTGTCTATCTTCGACCAAATGGTCACCTTCTCCGGTAGCCAAGTAACCTACAAGGCCACCGTAGAGAACCTGCACATCCTGGACTATGATTACTACTTTCGGCTAACAGACCACCTGTTGGAGCAGAAACTGTCAGGCTCCTTGCTCCTGTTCGACGAGATCCTGAAGAATGGATTTGATGCACATAACTTCCTGATCGGCATTGGCGAACACTTCCGCAGCTTGCTGGTGTGCAAAGACCCACAAACGGTGCAATTGCTGGAGGTATCGGATAACATCAAGGCCAAGTATGCTGAGCAATCGCAGAAGTCAAGCGTGTCCTTCCTGCTCTCAGGGCTGAACCTGGTGAGCACCTGCGACACACATTATAAGAGCAGCAAGAACCAGCGCCTGCACGTGGAGCTGTGCCTGATGAAGATGGCACACCTGAATGCAGCACTCAGCTTTGCCCAAAATGGTGCGGAGCCAAAAAAAGCTAAGGTAGGGGCTCCGGCACCAGCCTCTACCAATTCTGATTCGCAAGGTGCCACACCGGCAGAGCAGTTACAGCCGCCGCACGAGCCCAAGGTGGCGCCTTCGGAAAAAATGCAACCTTCGGAAGTACCGTCCAAGGACTTGCAAGCGCCCCACGAACAAGGCCGTGTGCCCTCAGAGGGACTGCAACAGCCCCCGAAGCCACAGGAGGTAACACCGGATGGGCATATCACACCAGCCAATCCGCAAGGCCCTCCCGGCGCAGGCCCTGACAAGCCGCGTTCCGGCATACAGCTGCCTCCGCCGAAAAAGCTGAGCAAGCTGCCTAGCCTGAAAGACCTGCAAAAACCACAGGCAGCGGTGGCAGACGTAGCCGTGGCCGAAGAAGAGGATGAGGCGAACGTTGGCGTAGTTGTACCAGTAGACCAGGCTAAGTTAAAAACGGTGTGGCATGGCATCCTGCGCCGCAAGAAGGAGGAGAACATGATGGAGTATACGCTCCTGAACCGGCAGTACCACATCAGCGAGCAGAACGAGATCACGCTGCACCTGGAGAACCACGTGATGCTGGACCAGTTCACCAGCCTGCGCCCTGCCATTTTAGGCGAACTGAAGCGTGTGCTTGGTAACCGAAACATCAAACTGAGCGCCGAGGTCGTAGAGATGCAGGAAGAGCGCAAGCTGTATACATCACAAGACAAATTCAACTACCTGGCCGAGAAATATCCGCTGCTCGTCGATTTAAAGCAACGCTTCGGCCTGGATACCGATTTTTAAGTATAACTATTCTATATATTCATAGAATACATTCCATCAAACAACTAATTATGACGATACAAAGAGGATCATCTCTATTGTTACTTGCGCTGGGCCTGGTGTTCACGCAGTGTAAGAACGAGACGTACCAAACGCAGTCAGCAACCGAGGCAGTAGCTACAGCACCTGCCGAAAAAGAGTACGAGTACGACACAGTACCCGGCGATCCGCTGAATGCCCGCATTTATACCTTAGATAATGGCCTGAAAGTTTACCTGTCGGATTACGAAGAGGCTCCCCGCATTCAAACTTATGTAGCAGTGCGCGCCGGGAGCAAAAACGACCCGGCAGACGCCACTGGTCTGGCGCACTACCTGGAGCACATCATGTTCAAGGGTACCTCGGAGCTAGGCACTGCTAACTGGGAAAAGGAGCAAGAAGAGCTGGCAAAGATTGAGGCCCTGTACGAAAAGTACCGTCAGACCACAGACGAGGCCATGCGTAAGAAGATCTACAACCAGATCGACAGCGTTTCCGGAGTAGCCGCTACCTATGCCATCGCCAACGAATACGACAAGCTAACAACAGCTATCGGTGCGAAAGGCACCAACGCCTATACCTGGGTAGACCAGACGGTATACGTAAATGACATCCCGAGCAATCAGCTGGAACCTTTTATAAAGGAAGAAGCCGACCGCTTCAGTGAAATGGTGCCCCGCCTGTTCCACACGGAACTTGAGGCCGTGTACGAGGAGAAAAACCGTACCCTGGACAGCGACAGCCGCAAAGTAGCCGAAGTGATCAACGCTGCCCTTTTCCCAACCCACCAGTACGGCACCCAAACCACGATCGGCACCATCGAGCACCTGAAGAACCCGTCTATCACGGAGATCAAAAAGTATTTCGACAAGTACTATGTGCCCAACAACATGGCCATTGCCTTGTCAGGCGACCTGGACTATGATGAGACGATCCGCCTGATCGACAAGTACTGGGGTGGCTTGCAGAAGGAGCCTATACCCGCTTTTAATGTAGCAGAAGAACAGCCTATCCAACAGCCAATCGTGAAGGAAGTGGTTGGGCCGGACGCAGAGAACGTATCCATCGCTTACCGCACACCAGGTATCAATACCAGGGATGCCCTTGTGGTGCAGATGATCAGCAACCTGCTCTACAATGGATCTGCCGGCCTGATAGACCTGAACCTGAACCAGCAGCAGAAGGTACTGCAATCTTATGCCTACGATACGCCGATGAAGGACTACGGTACCTTCCGCCTGACCGGGATGCCACGCCAGGGCCAGTCCCTGGACGAGGTACGCAGCTTGTTACTAAAGCAGCTGGACCTGATCAAAAAAGGTCAGTTCGACGAAGAACTGATCACGGCTGTGGTGAACAACGACAAGATCAACACCATGAAGGCCTATGAGGAGAACAGCAATCGTGCGGATGCCTTCGTGTCTGCGTTCATTTATGACATGCCGTGGGAGAAGTATGTGAACCGCCAGGAGGAGTTTGCCAGCATCACGAAGCAAGACGTGATAGACGTGGCGAACAAGTACTTCAACGACAGCTACGTAGTGGTGTACAAGCGTAACGGTGAGGATAAAAATGCCCAGAAGGTTGAAAAGCCAGCCATTACGCCTGTGGCCGTAAACCGTGACGCGCAATCTGACTACTATAAGGCTTTTATGGCAGAGCAGCAGGAAGTAAAGCCACTGCAGCCAGTGTTTCTTGATTATGAGAAAGACATCACAGAAGCCAGCCTGAAGCAGAACATCCCACTGCTGTACACCCACAACGAGGACAACGGCCTTTTCCAGCTGTACTACATCCTGGACATGGGCACCAACAACAACCAGAAGCTGGGCATGGCGGTGAACTACCTGAAGTACCTGGGCACCGACAAGTACACGGCCGAGGAACTGCAGAAAGAGTTTTACAAGCTGGGCGCCTCCTTCGATGTGTTCGCCTCCGGAGACCAGGTGTACGTGAGCCTGACAGGCCTGGATGAGAACTTTGAGGAAGGCCTGAAACTGTTCGAAAGCGTGCTGGAGAACCCTAAGCCAAACCAGGAAGCCCTGAACGACATGGTGGCCGGTATCCTGAAGGCGCGTGAGGATGCGAAAAAGAACAAAGGCGTCATCCTTCGTCAGGCCATGGTTAACTTCGCGAAGTATGGTCCTAAGAACCCATTCAACACGGTACTGAGCGAGAAAGAGCTGAAGGCTACCAAACCACAGGAACTCGTAAACCTAATCAAGAGCATTCCGACCTACGAGCACCGCGTGCTCTACTATGGTCCACGTGAAACAGATAACCTGGTGGAGACGCTAAACGAAAACCACCTCGTGCCAGCAACCTTGAAACCAGTACCAGCCGAAAAAGAGTACGCCGAGATCGACTTTAACGAGCCAACCGTGTACTGGGCCGACTATGACATGGTACAGGCCGAGATGATGTTCCTGAGCAAGTCTGTGCCTTATAGTAAGGATATTATTCCGGTCGTGCGGCTGTACAACGAGTACATGGGTGGCATCGTGTTCCAGGACCTGCGTGAGTCTAAAGCTTTGGCTTATTCTACTTACTCCTTCTATAGCCCTGCTTCTGAGAAAGACCGGGCAAATTACCTGCTGTCTTACATTGGCACTCAGGCTGACAAGCTAGCCGAGGCGATGGCCGGCATGCAGAACCTCTTAACCGATATGCCACTGGCAGATGCAAACTTCCAGAATGCCCGCGCCTCACTGCGCAACAGCATCTCTACGGAGCGCATCAGCAATGCAGATGTCCTGTTCGATTACGAGCGTGCCAAGAAGCTGGGCCTGAACTACGACATCCGCCAGGATGTGTACCAGAGTGCTAACAGCATGACTTTTGATCAACTGCAGGAGTTCCAGCAGAAGTATATCAGGAATCAACCACAAGCCATCCTGGTCATTGGATCGAAGGACAAGCTGGACTTCAAAGCCCTGGAGAAGTACGGCAAAGTAAAGCAACTTGATCTAAAGACCTTGTTTGGGTATTAAGCAACATGATTAGATGCAAAACTAGCGTCAGAAGGATAACAAAAACGGCAGCCAAAATTGGCTGCCGTTTTTGTTTGTGCCAATCGCCGGCGTGGCTTGCAGCTCGTGTCTTCTTTACCCAAAACCTCTCCCTGCCGCAACTCTGGCAACAGCTAGCGCTATCAACAATTTACTTAAAGAGACCAATAAAACCATGTTGCCTCGCCTGCTCCTCATAGCTGCACTACCAGCTACACCAAGAGTTAAACAAAAAGGCTGCCCGATCACCTCAGGCAGCCTTTCCTTTATAACTGTAACTTCTTGCTACTAGAAGTTATCTAAAGCATTGTTCAAGGTTGCGCTTGGGCGCATGGCTTTGATAGCCTTGTCTGTGTCCGGGTTGAAATAGCCTCCCAAATCAACTGTCTGGCCCTGCACGGCGTTCAGCTCATTCACGATCTTCTCTTCGTTCTCGCCCAGTTCTTTGGCCAGCTTCGTGAACCTGTCTTTCAGCTCCTGGTCTTTCGACTGCTCGGCCAGTGCCTGTGCCCAGTAAAGTGCCAGGTAGAAATGGCTGCCGCGGTTATCGATACCACCTAACTTACGGGAAGGCGATTTGTCTTTCTCCAGGAACTCCGCATTGGCTTTGTTCAGTGCCTCTGCCAATACCTGTGCCTTATCGTTCTTGGTCTTATAAGCCAGATCTTCCAGAGAAACAGCCAGCGCTAAGAACTCACCCAATGAATCCCAACGCAGGTAGTTCTCTTCCACGAACTGCTGCACGTGCTTTGGCGCAGAGCCACCGGCACCTGTTTCAAACAGACCACCACCAGCAAGCAGCGGAACGATAGAAAGCATTTTCGCGCTGGTTCCAAGCTCCAGGATCGGGAACAGGTCCGTCAGGTAGTCACGCAGTACGTTACCCGTTACAGAGATCGTGTCTTTACCTGCTTTGGCACGCTCCAAGGTATAGCGCATAGCCTCTACCGGCGACTTGATCTGGATATCCAGTCCTTCAGTGTCGTGGTCTTTCAGGTAACCTTTTACTTTCTCGATCAGGTTAGCGTCATGCGCTCTGTTCGGGTCCAGCCAGAAAATGGCAGGTGTGCTGGTGATGCGGGCTCTTGTAACAGCCAGCTTCACCCAGTCCTGAATAGCCACATCTTTTGTCTGGGTCATTCTAAAGATATCGCCCTCCTCTACTTTTTGCTCCAACAGCGTGTTACCGGCGGCATCCACTACGCGTACCGTACCGCTTTCCGACATCTCAAACGTCTTGTCGTGCGAGCCGTACTCCTCTGCTTTTTGCGCCATCAGACCGATGTTCGGTACCGTACCCATCGTTCTTGGATCAAAAGCGCCATTCTCTTTGTGGAACTCGATCACTTCCTGGTAAATACCGGCATAGCTGCGGTCTGGGATAATAGCAGTCGTATCGTGCAGTTTGCCATCAGGTCCCCACATTTTTCCAGACGAACGGATAGCAGCCGGCATAGAGGCGTCGATGATCACGTCGCTCGGTACGTGCAGGTTAGTGATGCCCTTATCAGAGTTCACCATCGCCAGCTCAGGGCGCTTCTCGTACTCAGCTTTAATGTCGGCCTCAATTTCGGCACGCTTTCCTTCCGGCAGGTCTTTGATCTTGGCGTACACGTCGCCCAAACCGTTGTTAGGGTTTACACCTAGCTCTTTGAATGTGTCCGCATGCTTCTCGAACACGTCTTTGAAGAATACAGTAACAGCATGCCCGAACATAATAGGATCGGATACCTTCATCATCGTTGCCTTCAGGTGCAGAGACAGTAGGTTGTTATTCTCCTTGGCGTCCTCGATCGCTTTTTCCAGGAAAGAGCGCAAAGCGCTTCGGCTCATTACCGCCGAGTCAATCACTTCGCCGTCTTTCAGGGCTACCTTCTCTTTCAGGGTGCTTACATTGCCGTTGGCGTTAACAAACTCGATCTTTACATCACCCGCTTTGTCTATCACCTGCGATTTCTCGCTTCCGTAAAAGTCGCCGTTCTCCATGTGGGCCACATGCGTTTTAGAGTCAGCGCTCCACTCTCCCATCGAGTGTGGGTTTTTCTTAGCGTACTCCTTCACTGCATCTGCCACACGGCGGTCAGAGTTACCTTCTCTCAATACAGGGTTTACTGCACTACCAAGCACCTTTGCATAACGTGCCTTTACTTCTTTCTCTGCCTCGTTTTTAGGATCTGCAGGATAATCCGGCACCTTGTATCCTTGTGTCTGCAGTTCTTTGATAGCCGCTGTTAGCTGTGGCACAGAAGCACTGATGTTAGGAAGTTTGATAATGTTCGCTTCCGGAGTTTTAGCAAGCTCGCCCAGGTATGCCAGGTCATCGCTTTGCTTCTGCTCTTCTGTCAGGTTTTCAGGGAAAGTAGCCAGGATACGCCCTGCAAGGGAGATGTCCCTTGTTTCTACATCAATACCTGCTGCCTGCGTAAAGGTCTTCACGATTGGCAAGAAAGAGCGGGTTGCCAAAGCCGGCGCTTCATCAGTTATGGTGTAAACAATGTTGGCTGATTTTGTCGTCATTTTTTCTTTTAGTTTAATTTATATTCCCCTATACAAGAGGAGTAGAGATTATAATTGCTGATTTATTCTGATACCGTTCGGATTCACAGCCCATGCTGCTTTCGGTTGGCTCCAATAACAAATATAAGAGTCTTTTTGATATAGGCTAAGTTAGATACTGGCTTTCCTGCTGTTCCCGCAGTCCTTTCCCGACTAAACGCGGCTAACCTCAGCGGCCTTCCTGCCTGTCCGTTTAAAGTAGAAGTTCCCGCTCTAAGTTACTTAGTAACAAGACAGAAGCTGCTTTGCCTTCGCATACAAACTGTTTGCCGCTGACCACGCTCCTTTCTTTGTCCAAATCCCCGGCCTTTGTGAAACTGTAATCTACGGGCAACGTCTACCTAAGATCAAAGCATGCTTACCTACTCTTCCCCATGAGCACAGTCTATACGTTTATTCACCTGTACCTGCTACGCTACCTGTTTGTTTTTTTCTTTGCTTCGGCAGCTGTTCCTTCCACTGCTCAGGTAAAGATCATGTGCCTTGGTAATTCTATTACACAAGGCAACACAGAGAACCCAGGATACAGGTATAGGTTATGGCAAAAGTTAATTGATGCAGGGGTAGACGTACAACTTGTAGGGTCGCATGCTGTAAACGAGGGCGGTGATTCTCCAGTTGAAGGCACTGTTTATAAAGGGGTGCCCTACATCAACCGTAACGAAGGCCACTGGGGCTGGACTGTAGATGAGATCTTATCTGGGAGAGACGGAAAGGGGCACTTATCCAGATGGCTGCAAAGCTACACCCCGGATATTGCGCTTATTCATTTGGGGACGAACGACATGTTCAGGCAGTGTGGCACGGGAAACACATGTTATCAGGAAACAATAGATGAACTGAAGGAAGTTGTCAGCCAGATACGCGCCAAAAACCCTACTGTAGCCGTCTACCTGGCGCAACTGATCCCTGCCTACGAGCAAAAAGTAGGGCCCGGGGCTGCGAAGAACATCAGAGAGCTTAACAAGAGAATTCCTGCCCTGGTAAAGGAACTGCATACAGCCACCTCTCCCGTCGTACTGGTTGACCAACACGCCGGCTTTGACCCTACTACTGGGGTAGACACTTGGGATGGGGTGCACCCCAACGCTAGCGGCGAGGCGAAAATGGCCCAAAAGTGGTTCAACGCAATAGAAATTCCCTCCGCGCCACTTCCTACAGAATTAACTTCCTTTACCGGACGCAGCACAGAAGAAGGCTATATACAACTAGTGTGGGAGACCGCTTCGGAAAAAGACAATGCTTACTTTGAGGTACAGCAATCAACAGATGGAGACACCTTTGAACTGGCAGGGAAGGTGACTGGAGCAGGAACTACGGCAACCCCACAACGCTACACGTTTACAGATTCTACAGTATCAGCCAGGAGTGTTTACTATCGCTTGAAACAAGTGAATACAAACGGGACAAGCAGCTTATCAGAAGTAGTACAGGTAGAGGTGCCAGAAAGAGAGTTGGCACTAACTGTTTTCCCAACTAAAAGCAGCGGGCACAGCGTAACCTTACACCTCCTGGAAGGGCAGGCAACGACAGAAGCAGAAGTCTATGTTTATACCTCTGAAGGGAAGCTGGTGCAACAACCTAAAAAGTTAAAGAGCAGAAACGGGGTTTTTCGCACGCGTATTTTAACCGGGCAACTGCAAGGCGCAGGTTTATACTTTGTGCGTGTAGTTGTAGCCAGCAAAGTGTATCAAACTGAGTTTATGATAGGCCGCTAGCGCTTCTGGTCCTGCTCCTGCAGCATGTTGATGACCAGTTCATCACTTACCTGGTAAAACTCCTCATAGAACTGCCCTACCGCCTGAAAGTTGGGTGGCACCAGATAGCAGACGAGTTCATCCACTACCTCACTGATTTGGTCTACTGCTGCCGGGGGGGCAACAGGCACCGCCACCACAATGCGCTTTGGCCCCTGCTTCTTCACTAAATCGATCGTGCCCATCAACGTTTTGCCTGTCGCGATACCGTCATCCACTATAATGGCTACTTTCCCTTTGAGGTCTTCGTGCTTCCGGTTGCCCATGTAGAGCTCATACTTCTCCTGTAGCTTTTGCCTGACCCGTGCTATCTCTGTTTCCAGGTAATCTTGCGGCACCTTTGCCCGCTCGTCCACACTCACACTCTCCAGGCTAACATAGCCAATAGCAAACTCAGGGTTGGAGGGGTGTCCAACTTTTTTGGACAGAATGACTTCCAGCGGCATGCCTAGTCTTTTAGCGATCGGAGCCGCGACAGGTACGCCTCCCCGTGGGATGGCGAGCACTACGCCGGGCTCTCCTTTGTACTTCTCCAGTCGGTCTGCCAACATGAGGGCGGCCTCTTGCCGGTTATGTATCATCTCCATCGCTTTCTCGGTTTAGTTTTTTTAACTGAGTAACTAAGTCTGCCTGGCTCGCTGGGCTTTCGTTATTGTTGCGTTAGCCCCCTTTAGGGTTGGTTCTGGCGAAGTGGCTGTTGCTTCTTGGGTGGCAGGTATTTCCGGAACCAGTCGGTGGCTAGTTGGGCGCACATTTCCAAGGCACCGGGCTCCTCGAACAGGTGTGTCGCATCGGGTACGATCTCCACATCCTTGATGCCAAGCAGTTTGTTGTTTGCCTGTATGTTCATCTCCAACACCGATTCATCCTTGCCACCCACTATGAGCAGCACCGGCACCTGTACATCTGGCAGGGCAGTATCTGCCAAGTCGGGGCGTCCACCGCGGCTAACCACAGCCTTTATGATGTCGTTCCCAAGCGCAGCGGCGGCCCCTAAAGCAGAGGCGGCTCCGGTACTGGCACCAAAGTAAGCAATGTTAAAGTCAGCTGTTCTGGGGTCTTGTTGTATCCAGTCGGTCGTGTCAATGAGCCGCTTTGTGAGCATCGGGATATCAAAGCGGTTCTTCGTCTCTTCGTCTTCCTCGGGAGTTAGCAGGTCGAAGAGTAAGGTGGCATAGCCGGAGCGCTGCAGGTGCTCTGCCACGAAACGGTTGCGGGGACTGAGCCGGCTACTCCCACTGCCGTGCGAGAACACAACCAGTCCTTTCGCTTCTTCCGGAATTACCAGGTCGCCTATAAGCGACACGTTCTGCACATCTATTCTAACACTATCGTTGAAGTTATAATTTGCCATAGCTTTTTGTTTTCTTACAGTCCTCTCCATCCTTGAGAAAAGGCTTACTATCAGTTACGACCTGCCCCTTTCAAAGTTCAGCAAGTACAACTCCCTTCCCCTCTAAGCTCGTAATCAGGTACAGTAAAGCCCTACTCTATGCGCTATTTACACTGTGCGTTTATCTTCTTACTTGCCCTGCTGCTCGCCTGCCAGCAGGAACAGCGAAGCCTGGAAAAAGCAGGAGCTGCTGTAAGTGGCATTGATTCTTTAGAAGCTGTACAAGAAGAGCCACAGCGAAAAGAGAGTTCCCCTGGCGCCGATACCCTGAGCTTTGAGGTTGCGTTTTCGAGGTTCTTTCAGGCATTGCAAACAGAGGATACGGTAGCACTAAATCAATTTATAGATCCTCAGCAGGGCTTCTGGCTGATCGAGCAGCCGGGTGCAGTACCTGCTTATACCCATTATAGTAGCATACAGGAAGTAAAACGCAGTTACCAGAACTTACCTTTCGTTTCTATTACACAGCAAATGCAGGCATGTGCCTTACAGGAGCGGGAAGAGTTCCCGGAGTTCGACTGTGCCTGGATGGACCAGGGGCGCACCGGCTATGCAGAGGATGGCTGCTTTTATACTACCGCCACCAGCTTCAGGAACACGGATATGTGGCAGTATGCGAACTTAAGTGAACAGCAGGAAGAAAATGTACAGCAGATGCAGCAACAGGTCCAGCAGGTGGTGCTGCATACGCCTAGCTCCTATCGTTTCTACTTCATGCACGATGGCGCGCACTGGCGCCTGCTGTTTGCTGATTTACGGGTACCCTGCAGCGCATAGACTAGAATTGAACAATTGCTAGTGCATAACAGAATAAAAGGGACGTTTGTATAACACCTATCGGAAGCAGCGATGCCCCACTCAATACCCAGTCATTCAACTATCCAAAAGAAAATATGGCCTACTATAGAAGGTTTAATACTCCCCCACCCGACCCTGCTGTACTTAAAAAGCTAACAGCACAGCAACAGCAGATGCAGCAGCAGGTCATCATTCAGAAACCTGACTTTGACTTAAAGCTAATTGCAGGCTGCGACTCCTCCTTTATAGGAGAAGACAGCATTCTTTCTGTCTTTGTGCTGTTGCATTACCCTAGCCTGGAGGTCCTTGAGAAAGTATGGCACCATGGCCCGGTGGAACTGCCTTACATACCGGGCTTTTTAGCCTTTCGCGAGGCACCCAACCTGCTGTTGGCTTATGAGAAGCTACAGCAAAAGCCTGATCTGATCATGGTAGACGGGCATGGCATCTCACATCCGCGTAAGCTGGGCATTGCTACCCACCTGGGGCTGCACCTGAAAAAACCCACCATAGGGGTAGCCAAAAAGGTACTGGTCGGCAAGTACACAGAGCCTGCAAGCACCAAAGGGGCTGTGTCGCCCCTGGTTTATAAGGAGGAGCATATCGCCAATGTACTCCGCACCAAAGACAATGTAAAACCTGTGTTCGTCTCGCCCGGCCACCTGATAGATTTAGAATCAGCCACCGAGATAGCTATGACCTGCGCCACCAAGTACAAGCTACCGGAGCCAACAAGGTTGGCGGACCATTACGCGGCGGTGTTCAAGAGCGAGGTCTGAATCAGGATTTGCAGGATGTGGAAGGATGGACAGGATTTCCGAAGGTGTAAAATTTAATGATGTGGAAGGATGGGCAGGACTTCTGGGGGTGTAAAAGAGTTAGATGAAAGAATTACGTTTTTGCCTTGTAGCTGTTGTTAAACACCTTTTTGTATTGGAGGCTGAGCGCACCGAAGTTGATGAGTAGCCCCACTGGAAAGTTGTAGGCTACAGTGTAGTTTTTAGCCTGTGCCAGGTGGATATCTTCCAGATTAACGATCGCTTTCAACTCTACTACAATTTTGCTTTCAACTATAAAGTCTGCTCTTCTGCTCCCAACTTCCATACCATTGTAGTAAATTACTTGCTCCTTCTCCCGCTCAAAGTTTAGCCCGGCTAGCTCTAGCTCCAAAGCAAGGCAGCGCTGGTAAATCACCTCCTGAAAGCCACTTCCCAAGGTATTATGCACCTTCATCGCGCATCCTATAGCCCTATAAGTTATCTCATCTAACTTCATCGTTATTTTCAAAATTCTTTAATCTTTAAATCATGTTCGGGAGAAAATCCTGTCCATCCTTCCACATCCTGCAAATCCTGATTCAGACAATTTGTCTTGATTCCTCAAGATCATCGCTTCACAACATGACATAACTACATTAAAACCACCCAAAAGTACCAATGGTGCGTAAATTGATTGTATGGTTAGCGTAAGTAAAACTATTGAAAACAGGGAAAGAAATGAATTTTAATAACTATACCATCAAAGCTCAGGAGGCTATCCAGAAAGCCACCGAGATAGCAGGCGGCAACCAGCAGCAGGCTATCGAGACTGGGCATATTCTAAAAGCTATTCTGGAAACAGACGAGAACGTAACCAACTTCCTGCTGCAGAAGCTGAACATTAACGGCAACATTCTGCACAGCAAGCTGGATGAAATTGTAAATGCCTACCCGAAAGTAAGTGGCGGTAGCCCTTACTTAGCCAACGATGCGGCGGCGGCACTACAAAAGGCCACTTCTTACCTGAAGGAGTTTGGTGACGAGTACGTAGCCATTGAGCACATGCTGCTGGGTATCTTGGCGGGCCGTGATAAAGTGGCGGGCCTGATGAAGGACGTAGGCTTTAATGAGAAAGACCTGAAAAAGGCGATCAAAGAGTTACGTGGCGGCACGAAGGTAACAGACCAGAACGCCGAAGCGAAATACAACTCATTGAAGCGCTACGCCAAGAACCTGAACGAGTTGGCCCGCTCCGGTAAGATTGACCCGGTGATTGGCCGTGACGAAGAGATTCGCCGTGTGCTGCAGATCCTGAGTCGTAGAACCAAGAACAACCCAGTGCTACTGGGTGAGCCAGGTGTAGGTAAAACGGCGATTGTAGAAGGCCTGGCACAGCGCATGGTAAGCGGCGACGTGCCGGAGAACCTGAAAGACAAAACATTGATGAGTCTGGACATGGGTCTGCTGGTAGCAGGTGCTAAGTATAAGGGTGAGTTTGAAGAGCGTCTGAAGGCAGTGATCAAAGAAGTAACGGACGCTGAAGGTGAGATCATCCTCTTCATTGATGAGATCCATACTCTAATCGGTGCCGGTGCGGGTGGCGAAAGCGCCATGGACGCAGCCAACTTGCTGAAACCAGCGCTGGCGCGTGGTGAACTGCATGCCATTGGCGCCACTACACTGAAAGAGTACCAGAAGTATATTGAAAAAGATAAAGCGCTGGAGCGACGCTTCCAGGCGGTAATGGTTGACGAGCCAAGTGTGCCGGATGCCATCTCAATCCTGCGCGGTATCAAAGACAAGTATGAGGTACACCACGGGGTACGCATTAAGGACGATGCTATCATCGCTTCTGTGGAGCTCTCGAACCGCTATATTTCGGATCGCTTCCTACCGGATAAAGCTATTGACCTGATGGACGAGGCGGCGGCCAAGCTGCGCATCGAGATCGACTCTTTGCCGGTGGAGCTGGACGAGTTACAGCGCCGCATCATGCAGCTGGAGATCGAGCGTGAGGCAATTCGCCGTGAAAACGACAAAGACAAAGAAGCTGCCCTCTCTAAAGAAATTGCAGACCTTTCTGGCAAACGCGATGACCTGAAAGCCAAATGGCAGAACGAAAAGCAGATCATCGAAGGCATTCAGAAAGAGAAAGAGAACATCGAGAATTATAAGCATGAAGCCGAACAGGCCGAGCGTGCCGGCGACTATGGCCGCGTAGCAGAGCTGCGCTACGGCAAGATTCAGGAAGCTGAGGCGAAGCTAAAGCAACTGCAGGAGCAGGTACGCGAAATGCAGGGCGAGAACCCTATGCTGAAGGAAGAGGTAAATGCCGAAGACATTGCCGAAGTAGTAGCCAAGTGGACAGGCATTCCGGTAAGCAAGATGCTGCAGAGTGACCGTGAGAAACTGTTGCACCTGGAGCAGGAACTGGGTAAGCGTGTAGCTGGTCAGGAAGAAGCCATCGAGGCTATTTCTGATGCCGTGCGCCGAAGCCGTGCCGGTATGCAGGACCCGAAACGGCCGATCGGCTCGTTCATCTTCCTGGGTACAACAGGTGTAGGTAAAACGGAGTTGGCGAAGGCACTGGCAGATTACCTGTTCAACGACGATAACGCGATGGTGCGCATCGACATGAGCGAGTACCAGGAGCGCCATGCGGTGAGCCGTCTGATTGGTGCGCCTCCGGGATATGTGGGCTACGATGAAGGTGGCCAGCTGACAGAAGCGATCCGCCGCAAACCGTACTCTGTAGTGCTGCTTGATGAGATCGAGAAAGCGCATCCGGATGTGTTCAACATCCTGCTGCAGGTACTCGATGACGGTCGCTTAACGGATAGCAAAGGCCGTGTGGTGAACTTTAAGAACACAATCATCATCATGACGTCTAACATTGGCTCGCACATCATTCAGTCTAACTTTGAGACGATGGACGAGTTCAACCACGACGAAGTGATCGAGCGTACGAAGGATGAAGTGTTTGACCTGCTGAAAAAGTCGGTACGACCAGAGTTCCTGAACCGTATTGATGAACTGGTGATGTTCCGTCCGCTGAGCCGTGGCGACATCCGCAAGATCGTCAATATTCAGTTCCACCACATCCAGCAGCGCCTGGAAGAGGCTGGCATCCAGCTGATCGCGACCGACGAGGTACTGGACTACCTGGGCGAGCAAGGCTTTGACCCGCAGTTTGGTGCCCGTCCGCTGAAGCGTGTACTACAGCGCCAGGTATTGAACGAGCTGTCGAAAGAGATCCTGTCCGGCAAGATTAATAAAGATTCTGTGGTCGAGGCAGTACTAGAAGACGGCAAGATACGTTTCAATAACGTGGACGTGGAGATCCCTACCGGGGAGTAAGAAGAGTTTGAAGAGTAATAAAGTTAAAGTTTAGTTGAGCAAAAGCCCCACCGTTGGTGGGGCTTTTTGTTTTGTATGCCTCTTATAGGACCGGAGACAGTTTTCAAAGCTCTTGCCAGAACGCGCAGTGTGCGCAGCTCCTGCGAGCGTCTCCGTTATAACGAGTTAGCAACAGCCATTGGCACAAGCATCCGCGGGTTGTAAAAGCACCGCGAGGTCTATTGAGCGGCCAGTACAAAGCCAAGTGATATAGGTACACCAGGCCAGTAACTTTCCCTCCTCATCCAAGTACAACGTTTATAAAAATACTACCTTGTATAGTTCTACGTTATCAGTTTACCCATGAGAGCTTACCTATCCCTTTTTGCCCTGCTTATACTGTTTACTTTCTCTGGTTTTGCTGTGAAACCACATCAAAACACCTACTCCATTATAGGAAGTTGGAAACTGGTAGGCATGCAGTTAGACGGACAAGAAGGAGGCGAAACCATGGAACAGGCCTTGGACGATCACCAAATGCGCTTTGTGTTTGAGGAATCGGGGCAGTTCAGGATGGTGCTGGGCCCCGATGGTAGAGGCCTCAGTGGGGGATACCTCTACGACCCGGAGAACCAGATCCTGAGCATCATGTATGGGTCACATACCGATACAGCCCTCGTTTCGTGGGAGGGCGCAGACAAAATGATCCATGCGACAAAGGACGGTAAGACCAAAACCACCATGCAGCGCGTAAGGGAATAGCGCTTCTGGTTTCTTAAAATTATAGAAGAGCCCCTGCTTAGGAAGTAGTTCCTGGGCAGGGGCTCTTTATTCTGTTAGGTTTAATCGGGCTTAGGCGTCTACAGCGTCATAAATAACCACTTTCGACCAAAGGGAGGAGCAGTCTTCCACAAACTTTTTATGCACCGGATGCACCTGGTACGTATCGTGGTCTTCCTTGTTATCAAAGATCAGGAGTAAAGAAAAATGATATCCTCTTTCAATCACAGGGCGGTCTGTATCGGCTGGCACGCCTATGTGCACCGTGCGGATAGTCTCTACAGTTTGTAGTGACTTTAAGCCTTCCAGTAATCTTGCTTTTTCTGCTGCTGCTTCAGGGTTTTTTAGCCAAAAGTAAACGTGGTGTACAAACATGTTTTTCTATATAGGTTTAGGTAAATGTAAAAAGATAAACGGGCTTTAAAAAGGAGTCGGTCCTGTAGCTCGATGTAAGGCCCTGCTCTTTGCTCCTACTCCCCCTCCTGTACCCACCTCATTGCCTCCTCTCGCTCCTCCACCTCGAAATAGCGGACGCCCTTTTTCTTTACCGGGCTTACGAGTTTGGCTGCCCATTCATGCCAGGCCTTGTTCCCTACCATGGCTACCCGGCCATACTCCCGCCCATGCACAATGTCCAGTAAAGCATTTTCCATGGCCGCACCGGGCTTCACCCAGTGCAGGTCTGCCATTTCGTAGTAAAGCCGGGCCGATCCGGTTGCTTTCATCCGGTCCCGGATCTTTTCCCGGTACTGGTCAAAGTCTGCGTTGGTAAGCTCGCCGCTTACTCTAACAGCTAGTAAATCGCCTTGTGTTTGGGGCAGTACCTCTATCATTTGTCAACAATGTCTTTAATCTTCAGCTAGGTGTTTCTCTTGTTCTTCCAGTACGACTCTTCTCTCCTCCCGGGCTGATTGGCGGGCTGCCTCGAGTATTTCCATCACGATCAGGTTATTTTCAAGGGATGAGAGGTCTCCTTTGGGCTTGATCTCCCCGTTGACCACTGCTGCAAAGTAAGAAGTATAGTCCTCATAAGGCTCCGCCAGGGATTCTATCCTCTCTACTCTATATGTCTCGTCGCCAGCGCCCTTTTTTCTAAGGAAGTCATGGTTGACGGCTTGCAGGTAACCACTTTCCCCGTACACTTCCAGGTCTTTGATATCAAAGGGCCAGTTCCAGGAAGCCTCTATGATCCCCGTCGCTTTTGGATACTCAAGCAGGATAGTCGCATCGTCGTCTACGTCTGGGTAAACATGGGGCTTTAGCTGGCGCGTAACAGCAGTAACCGCTTTGGGCCGCTGCCCCTGCATCAGGCAAGTCATCAGGTTAGCGCCATAGCAACCAAAGTCCATGATGGCGCCTCCACCGTTCATTTCCGGGTCCGTCAGCCAGTCCAGGAACTCTGCTGAACAGCCAATCTCTTTCGGTCCGGCGTTGCCATCATGCACCACCATCTTCCGGACTTCCCCAATATTGAGTTTATGGTTTACCATGATCAGCACCTCCTGATTGCTGGGGTACCAGGTCGTTTCGTAGTTAGTAAGCAGGTAGATGTTATGCTGCCGGGCAAGTTTGGCCATATGCTCCGCATCCTGTAAGCTGGTAGCGAGAGGTTTCTCCACCATCACGTGTATCCCCAAAGGGGCGCACTTCTCTACCACACCCACATGTCCAGCTATCGCGTTGAAAGCCATCACAGCCACCGGCTTCCGGATCTGTAAGAGCCTGGAAAGGCTTTTGTAGAATAGCGACTTGGGAAGGTGGAACTGCTTTTGGTAACGCTGCACCAACTCCTCATCCTGCTCGGCAATGCCTACGATGCTTATTTTGCCTTCCTGGTAGCGCTGCAACACCCCCTGCACATGGTCGTGGCTTAGGCCTGCCAACGCTACTTTCAATGATCGTCTGTTACCTACCGTAGCATTTTCTGTCTCAGCCATTGTTGCTTGTTCTTTACAAATGACACGCTTGGGGCTTCTGTCGCTTTTCTACGGAGTTCAGGGCTTTGGCGCTGTGTTCGGCTAAAAGTTTTATGCTCAAACAAATACAGAGGAGACCAGACAAAAAGCGCCAGCCTTATGGGCTGACGCTTCTGCTGATTCTGTCGGTCAGTGTGTGCTGGCTATTGAAAGGCAGGTACCACCTGTACGTTTACCGGCTTGTGCACTTCTGCTTCGTACCCAGTCGGTGTCAGCTTACCCGTTGCCTTGTCTATCTTAAAGGTGGTGATGTTATTAGAGCGCTCGTTGGCTACCATCAAAATGTTACCAGTCGGATCAATGCTGAAATCGCGCGGCCAGTCCCCTCCTGTGCTCACCAGCTGTACCTGCGTCAGTTTGCCTGTGTTCTCGTCGATGGCATATACCACAATGCTGTTATGCCCGCGGTTCGACCCATACAGGTACTTGCCGTCCGCCGATACCTTCACCTCTGCGGTCTGGTTGTTCTCTTTGAAGTCAGCCGGTATGGTTGGCACAGTCTCTATCTCTGTAAAAGTACCTTTGTCTGCATCATAAGCAAGCGCGACCATGGTCGAGTTCAGTTCGTTGATCAGGTAAGCATAGCGGCCGTTCGGGTGAAAAGTAAGGTGACGCGGTCCTGCCCCGGGCTCCGTGGTATAAGCTACAGCAGGGTCATTTGGCGTTAGTTCTGCTTTATCCGGGTTTAGGCGATAGCTATACACTTTGTCGGTGCCCAGGTCCACCGCCAGTACATACTTGTTCTGTGGGTCCGGTGCAATGTAATGGGCGTGCGGTGCTTCCTGCCGTTGCTTATTCGGCCCGGCGCCTTCATGCTGCTGCACAGAACTAGCCTCTCCCAACTGTCCGTTCTCCTGGATCGGGAAAGCCGCCACGTTACCGCCCATATAATTGGCCACCAGCACTGTTTTGTTCTCCCCATCCACCGTAGTGTGGGCAGGCGACCCGCCTTTAGAAGGCACCCGGTTTAGCAACGTTAGGGCTCCTGTTTGCGGGTCTACCGCAAAGGCACTGACGGCACCGCTGTTCTGCCCCTGGTAGTCTCCTATTTCGTTTACTGCATACAGGTAACGGCGCTCTTCATCTAAAGCCAGGAAAGAGGGGTTCGGCCCTCCTTTTGTCGCACTCTCCCGAGTCAACTCTCCTGTTTCTGGATTCAGGCGATAGAGAAAGATACTTTCCGCCTCCGGGTCTGCATAGGTGCCAACGTATACCATAGATGTTGCTAAGTTTTGTTCCTCACTTTCAGATGTTACTGCGTCCGCCGCGTTTTCGGTACCCGTTGAGGTACAGGCTGAAAACGCAAGCGACAGACTGGCCAGCCCGAACGCTGCTGCTTTTACTAGAGGATGGCTCTTGGAGTTATTTGGTCTCATCATATTTGTTTTTAAATCTCTTCTGCTGTAGGAATAAAGGAATAGGTACATCACCTCTTAAAGTTAGGAATATTGCCAGATAAGCCTACAGAAACAGGAGCTGATTTAGATTTTGGTACCGCTTTAGCAAAAGGCACAGGACGTCTTAACCCATTTGTGCGGCCTTATGTTTGGCACTCATATTGCATCTATAAAGCATTAATCCTAATTTGCCAACTTCTATATTCATATAACGCTACGTAAAACCGCTTGTCTTCCGTTTTCTCTACATACGTTCAGTTAGGCTTCCATCATATTTTCGATTTCCAGGCCTACGACCACATGCTGTTCCTGCTTGCCCTGAGTGCTATCTATACCTTAAGCGACTGGAAAAAGGTTATTGCCCTGGTCACCAGCTTTACCATCGGGCACTCCATTACGCTGGCACTGGCTGTTTTTGAAGTGATCCGGTTCGATACGGCCCTGATCGAGTTTCTGATACCGGTTACGATCTTTCTGACCTGCGTCACGAACTTCTTCAAGCTAAAAGGAGCTGCGGCCAAGCAACCGACGATCCTGTCGTTGCACAACCTGATGGCCATCTTCTTTGGGCTGGTACATGGCATGGGCTTCTCTAATTTCTTGAGGGCCATGCTGGGGCGCAGTGGGGAGATATGGGAGCAATTGCTGGCCTTTAACATCGGGATTGAACTCGGACAACTGCTGATTGTGTCTATATTACTGATTATTGGATTCCTGGTCCTGAACCTGTTTCACGCGAAAAAGCGCGATTGGATCATGGTGCTTTCCAGTGCGGCGGCAGGCATCTCCTTGATATTGATGATGGAAACCAGTATCTTTTAGCGTTAAAACATTAACTAATTATAAAAGCACCTTTACAAACTAAACTAATCTTCCTTAACCAAAACCATATGAGACACCTACTAAAAGGCTTGGCCTTGGCTGGTCTGATGGTTGGGCCCCTGGTGGCACAAGCACAGGACACAAAGTTCTCCCAACTGGGGCAAGAACTGCCAACACCCAACACCTACCGCACCGCCTCAGGAGCACCTGGCCACCAATACTGGCAGCAGCGGGCCGATTACAACATCAACGTAGAGCTCGACGACAAGAACCAGTCTATCAAAGGTTCTGAGAGCATTACCTATACGAACAACTCCCCGGACGCATTGAAGTACCTGTGGGTACAACTGGATCAGAACATCTTTGAGCCAAACTCAATGAGCAACCTGACCCAAACCGCAGAGCTTAAAAAGGATATGTCTTTGCGTGCAGTGGAGTACATGACGCGCGAGAAGTTTGACGGCGGCTTTAAAATCGAGTCGGTAAAAGACCGCAGCGGCAAACCGTTGAAGTACACCATCAACAACACCATGATGCGCGTTGATCTGCCAACGCCTCTAAAGCCTGGCCAGTCATTTAGCTTCGGGATAGATTGGCACCATAACATTAACGACCAGAAAGCCCTGGGCGGCCGCTCTGGCTATGAGTACTTCCCGAAAGACGGCAACTACCTGTACGAGATGGCCCAGTGGTTCCCGCGCATGGCCGTGTATGACGACGTGAACGGCTGGCAGCACAAGCAGTTCCTGGGAAGCGGTGAGTTTGCCCTGCCTTTCGGCGACTACAAGGTAAGCATCACCGTACCTGCCGACCACGTAGTGGCCGGAACAGGCGTACTGCAGAACGCAAACCAGGTACTTTCTTCTACACAGCAGAAGCGCATGGCCGAGGCTGCCAAAAGCGACAAGCCTGTCGTGATCGTGACGCAGGAAGAAGCGACCAAAGCAGAGAAAGACCACGCCCAGAACAAGAAAACATGGGTATACAAAGCCGATAACGTGCGCGACTTTGCCTGGGCAAGCTCCCGTAAATTTATCTGGGATGCCATGAACGTAAACGTGGGCGGCAAGAACGTGCTGGCGATGTCCTACTACCCGAAAGAGGCAAACCCACTTTGGGGGCAGTACTCTACAGAGGCCGTTGGCCATACGCTAAAGACTTACTCTAAGCGCACCATCGACTACCCTTATCCGGTAGCGATCTCGGTACACGGCCCTGTAGGCGGCATGGAGTACCCGATGCTCTCCTTCAACGGCTACCGCCCTGAAGAGGACGGCACTTACTCAGAGCGTACCAAGTACGGCCTGATCTCTGTGATCATTCACGAGGTGGGCCATAACTTCTTCCCGATGATCATTAACTCCGATGAGCGCCAGTGGACATGGATGGACGAAGGCCTGAACACCTTTGTACAGTACCTGTCTGAGCAGGAGTGGGAGCGCAACTACCCATCCCGCCGTGGTGAGCCACAGGACATCGTGGAGTACATGAAGAGCGCCAAGAACACGCAAGTACCGATCATGACCAACTCAGAATCTGTATTGCAGTTCGGTAACAACGCTTATGGCAAGCCGGCTACAGCCCTGAACATCCTGCGTGAGACGGTGATGGGACGTGAGTTGTTCGACTATGCCTTTAAAGAGTACGCCAACCGTTGGGCCTTTAAACACCCAATGCCGGCTGACTTCTTCCGTACCATGGAAGATGCCTCCGGGGTGGACCTTGACTGGTTCTGGAGAGGCTGGTTCTATACAACAGACCACACTGACATCGCAATTGATGACGTGAAGTGGTACACGATCGATTCCCAGGATCCTGCTTTTGTGAACGCGCAGCGCCGTGAGCAACTGAACCAGGAGCCAAAGACCCTGTCGGAGCAGCGCAACCTAAAGGATATTCAGAAGACGCTGGTAGAACTGAAGCCACAGCTGAAAGACTTCTACAACAGCTACGATCCGCTTGCCACCACGCCGGCGCAGCAGAAGCAGTACCAGTCGTTCCTGGCTGGCCTGACACCAGAGCAGAAAAAGACGCTGGATTCTGGCCTGAACTTCTACGAAGTAGGCTTCAAGAACTTGGGTGGCCTGGTAATGCCGCTTATCGTACGCATGGAGTTCGAAGACGGTACAGACGAAGTAGTGAACATCCCTGCAGAGATCTGGCGCTACAACAACGACGAGATCACGAAAGTGTTTGTAACAGAGAAGCCGGTTGTAAGCTTTACACTGGACCCACAGTTGCAGACCGCTGACACCGACCTGGAAAACAACTTCTTCCCACGTCGTCTGGCTCCGTCTCGTTTCGAGATCTTTAAGCAGAATCAGGACAGAAGAAACCCAATGCAGCGTGAGCGCGCCACTAGCAGCACCAGCAATGGCAGCAACAATGCCGGTAGATAAGTAAGGTCTCAACGGTATTAACAAAAAGCCTTCGGAATCACATCCGAAGGCTTTTTTATTGGCGATTTGTTGTTTCAGTCAAACTTGGCATTCAAGTGCCCGCCTGCTGTTATGCATGTAGCCTTAATTTACAACACGTCAGTCTGTGTCATACTTATTAATAAAGCGCCGTTTGACACGCTCCCCTTTCCGTACAAAAGGCCTTATAATTAAGCGGGTACTGTTCTCATAGGTAAAGAACTTATAAAACCAGTTACTGAGCACGACCAGTTTATTGCGGAAGCCTACCAAGGACATCACGTGCACAAAGAGCCAGATAAACCAGGCAAAGAAACCACCGAAGTGCATATTCTTTGGCAGGTCAGCCACAGCCTTGTTTCGCCCGATGATCGCCAGCGATCCTTTGTCATTATAAATAAACGGCTCCAATGGCTCGTTCCGGATAATACGCTTCAGGTTCTTAGCCAGAAGCTTGCCTTGCTGAATGGCAGGCTGGGCCACGCCCGGATGCCCTCTGGGGTACTCATCCGACTTCATAAAGGCAATATCCCCTATTGCGAATATATCCTGAAAGCCGAGCACCTGGTTGTACTGGTTTACCAGTATCCTGCCCCGCTCCACAGATTCAGCCGGTAGCCCGTCAATCAAAGCTCCCGAAACCCCTGCTGCCCAAATGAGCGTGTTGGTCTTAATTTCTTCACCTCCTTTTAAAACAGCCGTTTCGCCATCATAAGACTCCACCAGCGTGTTTAGCTTCATGATCACCCCTAGTTCGTTCAGGTACTTATAGGTTTTTTCACTCGCTTCTGCCGACATAGGAGGGAGTACCCGATCCAGGCCCTCCACCAGGTAAATGTTCATCCTACTGAAGTCAATACCAGAATAGTCAGTCGGGAGCACGTGCTTTCTCATCTCGGCAAGGGCACCGGCCAGTTCCACTCCTGTCGGCCCGCCACCTACAATTACAATGTTCAAAAGGGCCTGCCTCACTTCCGGGTCTACTGTCATGCTAGCCTGCTCAAAGGCCTGCAGCAGCTGACTTCGGAGGTTTAGGGCATGCGGCACTTCTTTTAAAGGGAAAGAGTACTTCTTAATCTGCTCGTTACCGAAGTAGTTCGACTTGGTGCCCGTGGCGATTACAATGTAATCGTAAGGCAGGTCGCCGATAATTGTCTCGACTGTTTTCGCGGCAGGGTTTACCCCTGTTACCCTTACTAAGCGGAAGTGGAAGTCCGGGTAGTCGTCGTTGCCGAACATCTTCCGCAGGGGCTCTGCAATGGCATCCGGTTCCAGCCCGGCGGTAGCCACCTGGTATAGGAGCGGCCAGAAGCCGTGGTAGTTCTGTCTGTCAAACATCACCACCTGAAAGTCATCGTTGCTTAACTTCTTGGCCAGGTTGATGCCGCCAAAGCCCCCCCCAATAATAACGACGCGGGGTTTGGTGGTATCAGGTATATTGAGCGTTAACTTATCAGGTTCCAGCATGTTTATTTCCTTTATGCCCTCCAATGGCCAGTTATCTCCTACCTGCCCACGCCAGACTCTCTATTCTAAAAGAAAGGCTTTGGCAACAGTCGCAGTATAACGTAAGGCAATGCCTGTAAGCGACAACCGTAGGCTTCGCTTGTCTGGAGAGCAGTTTACAATTAATCTGTTATGTTCCGTACAATCACATTACGGACATTGTAAACTGTAGTTAAGGAATATAGCACAGGAAGCCGGAGAGCGGCTTATTTGGAATTGCCGTTGAAGATGGCGTCAATCAGTTTGGGTATGGCAAAGGGACTAATAGTAGGATACATGTAGCGGTTCTGCTGCTGCTGGATCTGCTGCTGGTTCCAGAACTTGAAGTTACCGGCCCCATCCATTGGGGTGCTTTCGAAGAGAGCTTCTAAGCGCTCCGGGTCCAGGTTACGGGTAGCAATGGCACGCCCCTCATCCGGTAGCTTCACCTTAGCTATCGCCTCACGGAAATCCCGCTCTGTTGGCCAGGGGAACACCTCTACGGTGGGAAGCTCGGTCGGGTCTTCCTGCATTTGCATGATAATGGAATAGCTCTGGCTACTGTAGTTCTTCGGGATGATCAGGTACTGCTTTTTATAGCCGATGGCACTAAAGAGCACGCTGTCTCCGGTGAGCACAGGTACTGAAAAGAAGCCGTACTGGTTCGTTTGCACACCGCGGCTGGTGCCCGGCACAAACACGTTTACCCCTGCCACCCCATACAGGCTATCACCCGTGGCAACAAAGCCTGAAAGCTGCACGACACGCTGTTGCCCCTGTGCCTTGGCGCCGTTGGGTAACAGCAAAAACAGCACAGCCAGGAGTGGCAGCAAGAGCCATTGTAAGCCGGAGGCAGTTATAAAACGTTTTGGTGCAGAAGCGATCATGTGATACAATTATACTATTAAATATTTTATAATGGCTGGTTTTACCTAATTTTGTTCCTGTCGCCACCCTAGTTATGAGACTCAAACACTTTAGCCTTTCTTTTGGAGAGCAGGTCCTCAAAGCCCTTGCCGATGAGTCCCGAATCCGTATCCTCAACCTGATCCTGCACAACAAGGAAATGTGCATTTCTGACCTGGAACAGGTCCTTGATTTTACTCAAACCAAAACCTCCCGCCATCTTTCCTATCTCCGCAACGCGGGTCTTGTTGCCCCTCGAAAGCTGGATCAGTGGGTGTACTACTCTGTAAAAGAAGAGGCCGCCGACCTGGTACAGCAGATCTTTACCTACATGGAGCGCGACGCCGTGCTGCTAAAAGACCAGGAAGTGTACCAGATCCTTTTCTCGAACCGGGAACTGGCAGTAAACAAGCTCCAGGCCCGCCGCTGGACGGCAGAATAAACCTCCGGCAACTCCATAACTTCCAAAACCCGATTATATTGCATAAGTTTAGCTTTAGGGGTAGTTACTATCCGAATAGTTCCTATTATAACAACTGACGGCTTCTTTCGTTTCACAAGAACCTCACCTGCTTTTTTATGAAAACATACACCCACATCCTTTTTGACCTGGACCACACCCTTTGGGACTTTGAAAAGAACTCGGAAGAAACCCTGTACAGCCTCTTCGATCAGTTTGGGCTGGGTAGTTTTGGGAAGTTCGACAGCACTTCCTTTTACAATAAGTATAAGTTTGTAAACACCCGTTTATGGGATCTTTATAACAAAGGCAGGATCAGCCAGAAAGAGCTGCGGGAAAGCCGCTTTGTGAAAACCCTGACCGGGCTTGGCTTGCTGGAGCATGAAGTACCCACCGGACTATCGGAGGCCTATATAGACCTTTGCCCCACCAAAACAGCTGTTTTCCCTTATACTTACGAGGTGCTAGAGTACCTGCAACCCAAGTATGGTCTGCACATTATCACCAATGGGTTTAAAGAGGTACAACACGTAAAGATGAATTCGTCCAGGCTGCACGGCTACTTCCGGGAGATCGTCACGTCGGAGTGCTGTGGCTTTAAAAAACCAGACCGCCGGATGTTTGAGCACCTGCTGGAGCGCATCAACGTGCTGCCAGCGGACTGCCTGATGATCGGCGACAACTACGAGTGTGACATAGAAGGGGCCCGCGCCGCCGGCATCGACCAGGTATACTTTAACCCGGAGAAGGTAAAAGGCCGGAAACGCCCCAAGCCTACCTACGAGATCAGCTGCCTGAGCGAACTGAAACAAATCCTTTAAGCAGGCGCTGCTGACACTTCCAGCCATAGGACTGTTTTAGTTATAGGGTCTCTTCTTGCCCTGATAAGCAGGTTCCGGGGTAAAATATCGCTCCCTCCAGGCAAGCCCCCTATCCCGCTGCTTCTCCTTATCTTACACCGTAGGGCTAACCTTCGCACCTCCATTCCGTTGGCAAGGGGTGGGTATACGTAAGCCAAAGAGGTGGAGAAAGGCAAAAGGCCTGAAGTGGCAGCTCAGGTCAGCCTGGGCCAAGACCCGCCTGCTACTCCTCCTTTCCCTTCATGCCCAAAAATCGCAGAATAACTTTACCTTTGCCCGGTTGCGGCAGAAGGCTGTAACAGAACTATGAAAAACTAATTCTAAATCTGTAACTATAAGAACATGGCAACAGGATTTTTTAGAGTACCTACCCCCGTTAACGAACCTGTAAAATCTTACGCCCCCGGCTCCCCAGAAAAAGAGGAGCTGTTGCGCACCTATAGAGAACTAAAGTCGAAAGAGCTGGACGTACCGATGTACATCGGCGGCGACAGGGTTTACACCGACAACAAGCAGCCCATGCTGCAGCCGCACGATCACCAGCACATCCTGGGCCATTTTAACGAAGGCGACGCGTCCCACGTGGAACAAGCGATAAACGCAGCGCTGGCAGCCCGCGAGGAGTGGGTAAACATGCACTGGGAGCACCGCGCCAGCATCTTCTTAAAGGCCGCTGAGCTGTTGGCCGGGCCATGGCGTGCAAAACTGAATGCCGCTACAATGCTGGGCCAGTCTAAAAACGCTTACCAGGCCGAGATCGACTCTGCCTGTGAACTGGTGGACTTCCTGCGCTTTAATGTGCAGTACATGACCGAGATTTATCAGATGCAGCCGGAGTCCTCGCCAGGTGTGTGGAACCGCATGGAGCACCGTCCGCTTGAAGGCTTTGTGTTTGCCCTGACACCGTTCAACTTCACTGCCATTGCCGGTAACCTCCCTTCTGCTGTAGCCTTGATGGGCAACGTGGTGGTGTGGAAGCCTGCCCACACGCAGATCTATGCCGCACACATGATCATGGAGCTGTTTAAAGAGGCTGGCTTGCCAGATGGCGTGATCAACCTGATTTACGTGGATGGCCCTACGACAGGCGATGTGATCTTCAATCACGCTGATTTCTCCGGTATCCACTTCACCGGCAGTACCGGCGTGTTCCAGAACATCTGGAAAACCATTGGAAACAACATCCACAAGTACAAGACTTATCCGCGTATTGTGGGGGAGACAGGCGGTAAGGACTTTATCCTGGCCCACAAGTCTGCAAATGCCAAGGCACTGGCCACAGCTATCTCGAGAGGCGCTTTCGAATTCCAGGGGCAGAAATGCTCGGCGGCTTCCCGTGCTTATATTCCGAGCAACCTGTGGGAAGAAGTAAAAGCCTACGTGCAGGAAGACCTGAAATCGTTTAAGATGGGCCCTCCGGAGGATTTCTCCAACTTCATCAACGCCGTGATCGATGAGAAGTCTTTCGATAAGATTGCCCGCTACATTGATAATGCAAAAGAGAGCAATGAGATTGAAGTGATTGCCGGAGGCAACTACGACAAGTCCAAAGGCTACTTTATAGAGCCTACAGTCCTGCTGTCGCATAACCCAACGTACATCACCATGTGCGAGGAGATATTTGGACCGGTTATTACGATCTACGTGTATGATGCGGACAACTTCGAGGATACTGTAGAACTGGTGAACTCGACTTCACCTTATGGACTGACCGGTGCTATCTTCAGTCAGGACCGCTATGTGATTGAGTACGCGACAAGAAAACTGAACGACGCTGCCGGTAACTTCTACATCAACGACAAGCCGACAGGCGCCGTGGTAGGCCAGCAGCCATTCGGTGGCTCACGTGCCTCCGGTACAAACGATAAGGCCGGCTCTATGCTGAACCTGCTGCGTTGGGTGTCTGCCCGCTCTATCAAAGAGACCTTCGTACCGCCAGTAGATTACCGTTATCCGTTCCTGGGCGAAGACAAATAAGCTGTACTCGCTGCATGGCATAACAGAGGCCGCGTTCTGCAAAGGGCGCGGCCTCTGTAGTTTTAAAGCACGTGCAAGTATCTTATTTAGAATGACTAAAAATAAGAATAATGGCACCCCTATAGCAGAGAGAGGCCTTTTTTACGGCACAGTAAGTCTTTTGAATCTTGGTGATTTATAACTAGTTTTGCTCTCTAATATATTTAAGGACTACAGCATTATGGAACCATCTGTGGATCAGTACATACCGTCGGACTACCTGCCGATAATCATACAATTTGCGGCGGCCCTCGGCTTTGTGATTTTTGCGCTTGTGCTCACGCACTTATTAGGTCCCAAACGGAACAGCGAAGTAAAAGGCGCTGCCTGGGAAAGTGGTATTGAGTCGGTGGGCGATGCCCGTACACCAATCTCCTACAAGTACTTCATGACAGCCATTCTTTTTGTACTGTTTGATGTCGAGATCATCTTCCTGTACCCTTGGGCGGTTAACTTCAAAGCCTTTGGGTTAGAAGGCTTCCTGCAAATGCTCGTGTTCATGGGCTTACTGCTGGCAGGTTTCTTCTACGTGATCAAGAAGGGTATTCTTAAATGGGAATAAACTAATAAACTTTTTACAAAGCACTTGTGTTCATCTTCTTGGGGAATCTTACCCTAAATGACACACCCAATCTTTTGACATGAGCGAAAATACAGATATAAAGATAGTAGACGCACCAGATGGCTTGTCTGGCGCAGGTTTCTTCGCCACATCCCTTGAGAAAGTAATTGGACTGGCTCGTAAGCACTCGCTGTGGCCCCTGCCTTTTGCGACCTCTTGCTGCGGTATTGAGTACATGGCTACCATGGGCTCTAATTATGATATTTCCCGCTTTGGTTCTGAGCGCCCAAGCTTTTCCCCACGCCAGGCAGACATCCTGATGGTGATGGGTACCATTGCCAAGAAAATGGGACCTGTTGTGAAGCAGGTGTACGAGCAGATGGCTGAGCCACGCTGGGTAATTGCCGTAGGGGCTTGCGCTTCTTCTGGCGGGATTTTTGATACTTACTCTGTATTGCAGGGGATTGACCGTGTGGTACCAGTGGATGTTTACGTACCTGGTTGCCCACCCCGCCCGGAGCAGATCTTAGACGGTTTGATGCGTGTACAGGAACTGGCCGAAAACGAATCGCTGCGCCGCCGCAACTCGCCGGAATATCAGGCATTATTAGCCTCTTATAACATTAAATAAGCAAATGGAGCTTACGAACGAAAACGTACTCGGTAAAATCATAAGCCAGTTTGGGGAAGATAACATCTGGGATGCTTTTAGCCCGGATGGCATCATGACGATCACCACCAACCGTGAAACGATACATGACCTGATCCAGTACCTGCGCGACGACAAGGAATTACAGATAAGCTTCCTGACCACGATGTGCGGTATCCATTATCCCGGACAGGGTGACAAGGAGATGTGCATGATGTACCAGTTGCACAGCCTGCGCCATAATTACCGTATCCGCATCAAGGTATTTATGCCTGCCTCAGACCCGGTAATGCCAACCATGACAGACCTTTACGCCACCGCCAACTGGATGGAGCGTGAAGCTTTCGACTTCTATGGCTTTAAGTTCTTAGGGCACCCGAACCTGACCCGCATCCTAAACATCGAGGAGATGGAGTACCACCCGATGCTGAAACAGTATCCGCTGGAAGACCAGACTAGGGAAGATAAGATAGATACATATTTCGGACGTTAAGCCAATGCGCTGTAGTTTCCTTTAACCCTTAGGTCAGCTACAGCAAATAACAAAGGATATACATAATGGCTACTGAAAATAAAACCGCAGAGCTCACTGAACTGGAGCAGTTCCGGAAAGACCACGGACTGGCCCTGACGGACGAGCAGCCGCTTACCACGCTGAACCTGGGTCCAACGCACCCGGCAACGCATGGCATTTTCCAGAACATCCTACAGATGGACGGTGAAAAGATAGTAGACGCTGTGCCTACTATCGGCTACATACACCGTGCTTTTGAGAAAATAGCAGAACGTCGGCCGTTCTACCAGATCACGCCGCTGACGGACCGCATGAACTACTGCTCTTCTCCTATCAATAACATGGGATACCATATGACGGTGGAGAAGCTGTTGGGCATCACTGTTCCAAAGCGTGCGCAGTACATCCGCGTGATCATGATGGAGCTGGCCCGTATTTCGGACCACCTGATCTGTAACTCTATCCTGGGTGTGGACTCCGGTGCCTTTACAGGTTTCCTGTACGTGATGCAGGAGCGTGAGCATATCTACGACATCTACGAGGAAGTATGCGGTGCCCGTCTGACGACGAACATGGGCCGCATCGGGGGCATGGAGCGCGATTTATCGCCAAAGGCCCTGCACCTGATTGATGAGTTCCTCAAGCGCTTCCCGAAAGTATGGGCGGAGTTTGAGAAAATGCTTACCCGTAACCGTATCTTCGTTGACAGGACAACTGATGTAGGGGCTATTTCGGCAGAGCGTGCCTTGAGCTATGGCTTTACCGGACCTAACCTGCGTGCCACGGGTGTAGACTACGATGTGCGTGTGATGAACCCGTACTCTTCCTATGAGGACTTTGAGTTTGAAATACCGGTAGGCTCCAAGGGCGACACCTACGATCGTTTCCTGGTTCGTAACGAGGAAGTGTGGCAGAGCTTGAAGATCATCGAGCAGGCGTACAAAAACCTGCCAGAAGGATCTTTCCATGCAGATGCGCCGCACTACTACCTGCCTCCAAAGAAGGATGTGTATACCAGCATGGAAGCCCTGATTTACCACTTCAAAATAGTGATGGGTGAAGCAGACATTCCGGTTGGCGAAGTTTACCACAGCGTAGAGGGCGGTAATGGCGAGTTAGGTTTTTACCTGATCAGCGATGGTGGCCGCACACCTTACAGATTGCACTTCCGCAGACCTTGCTTTATCTACTACCAGGCTTATACAGAAATGATCAAAGGTGGCCAGCTGGCTGACGCGATCCTGACACTGAGCAGCCTGAACGTAATCGCCGGCGAGCTGGACGCATAATCAAAAATAAGAATCATTTACCATTTAACATTGCCCTGAATACGAAGGGCAATGACAACTGAAAAATGGCAGAGACTATAAACGAAGTAAAGTTTTCTGATGCGGCCATGGCCGAAATCCAACGCTACATCAGCCACTACCCTGTAGGTCGCCAGAAGTCAGCCCTACTGCCTATCCTGCACATTGCGCAGGCTGAGTTTGGCGGCTGGGTAAGCCCGGAGGTGATGGATAAGATCGCAGAGATCCTGAACATACAGCCTATCGAGGTGTATGAGGTGGCAACCTTCTATACCATGTTCAACCTGAAGCCGGTTGGCAAGCATGTACTGGAAGTATGCCGTACAGGCCCTTGCTGCCTGCGTGGAGCCGACGAGCTAATCAACACGCTGAAGCGCAAGCTGAACATTGAAGAAGGCGAAACCACAGCCGATGGCATGTTTACACTGAAGCCGGTGGAGTGCCTCGCTTCCTGCGGAACTGGCCCGATGCTGCAAGTGCGTGAACTCTACTACGAGAACCTCGACAGCGAGGAACGTGTGGACGAGTTCCTGGAGATGATGCGCCAAAAGGAGCACGAAACGCCAACCTGGGCGAAGTAATCTATTTGACAAAGGAAGAAAGACACACGGACAAAGGACTTTTAATTTGATTCTCTTTTGCCCTTTGTCAATAGTCTTTTGTCTTGTCTAAACGCTAAGAAATACATCCTGCTACAATGGGACTTAAAATATTAACTGAGCATATCAACGTACCAGGCATCGAGACCCTGGAGGTGTACCGTAAGCATGGCGGCTACAGGTCTGTAGAGAAAGCCCTGAAGACGATGTCTCCGGAAGAGGTGGTGGAAGAAGTAAAAACATCGGGCCTGCGGGGCCGTGGTGGTGCCGGCTTCCCTACTGGTATGAAGTGGAGCTTTTTGGCCAAGCCAGAGGGTGTTCCACGCTATTTAGTTTGTAATGCCGACGAATCAGAACCGGGTACTTTCAAGGACCGCTGGTTCATGCAGTACAATCCGCACGCCCTGATAGAAGGAATGATCACCTCCAGCTACGCCTTGGGAGCGAATACCTCCTATATCTACATCCGTGGCGAGTTGATGTTTGTCCTGCGCATTCTCGAGAAAGCTATCGCAGAAGCATATGCTGCCGGTTTGCTGGGCAAGAACATTTTAGGCTCCGGTTACGACCTGGACCTGCACGTGGCGCCAGGTGGTGGTGCTTATATCTGCGGCGAAGAGACAGCCCTGCTGGAATCGTTGGAAGGGAAGCGCGGAAACCCGCGTAACAAGCCTCCGTTCCCGGCGGTGAAAGGCCTTTTTGCCTCTCCTACTGTGGTAAACAACGTGGAGACCATCTCCTCGGTGCCTTGGATCGTGAACAACGGTGGTGCCGAGTATGCCAAGATTGGTGTAGGACGCAGCACAGGTACGAAGCTGATCTCTGCCAGCGGTAACATCAACAATCCGGGCGTTTATGAGATAGAGCTGGGGGTACCGGTAGAAGAGTTTATTTACTCGGACCAGTACCTGGGTGGTATCTGGAAAGGAAGAGAATTGAAGGCGGTGGTACCAGGAGGTTCTTCTGTGCCAATTCTGCCTAAGAACCTGATCCTGAAAACAGCCGCCGGCGAAGACCGCCTGATGACATACGAGTCATTATCTGACGGTGGCTTTGCGACTGGCTCTATGCTGGGTTCTGGTGCTTTTATTGTGTTCGACGAAGAGCAGTGTATCGTGCGTAACACGTGGAACTACGCCCGCTTTTACCACCACGAGTCCTGCGGCCAGTGTAGCCCTTGCCGTGAAGGTACAGGCTGGATGGAGAAAGTATTGCACCGCATCGAGTACGGCCACGGCCATCAGCAGGATATTGACTTGCTGGTAAGCGTAGCAAAGCAGATCGAAGGAAACACCATTTGCCCACTCGGCGATGCGGCAGCATGGCCAGTGGCAGCTGCTATCCGTCACTTCCGAGAGGAGTTTGAGTGGCACATCAAGCACCCGAAAGAGGCGACAGCCCCGGGTGCCGTGTATAGAGGAAAGCTAGACGCGGTTACAGCTTAAGAAACAAGCCGCTCTGTAGCGGACAAGTAAAGCACAAGCCCTGCTTGTGCACCAAAAACAGGAAAAATTAAAATGGTAAAGGTAACATTCGACGGCATAGAGGTAGAGGTAGAAGAAGGAACTACCATTCTGCAGGCCGCTAGAAAAATTGGGGGCAAAGTAGTGCCCCCTGCCATGTGTTATTACGGCCCTTTAAAAGGCAGCGGCGGTAAGTGCCGTGTGTGCCTGGTAAAAGTAGCACAAGGCTCAGCCAAAGACCCACGCCCTATGCCGAAGCTGGTTGCTTCATGCATCACCCAGGTACAGGACGGCATGGTGGTGGAAAACACGACAAACGAAGATGTACTAAACGCGCGCAAAGGTATTGTAGAGATGCTCCTGATTAACCACCCGCTGGATTGCCCGGTTTGTGACCAGGCTGGCGAGTGTAACCTGCAGGACCTTTCTTACGAGCATGGCGTGAGTGCACAGCGTTTTGAGGAAGAGCGTCGCACGTTCAACAAAGTAGACCTGGGTCCTTACATCCAGCTGCACATGACGCGTTGCATCCTATGCTACCGTTGTGTGTATACGGCTGACCAGATTACGGAGAAACGTGTGCATGGCGTATTGGGACGTGGTGATGCCGCGGAGATCGGAACCTATATCGAGAACGTGATCGACAACGATTTCTCAGGAAACGTAATCGACGTGTGCCCGGTGGGCGCGCTGACTGACAAGACCTGGCGCTTTAAGAACCGTGTTTGGTTTACAAAGCCGATGGATGCGCACCGTGATTGCCCTACCTGTTCAGGTAAAGTGACCTTATGGACTAGAGGAGAGGAAGTACTGCGCGTAACAGCACGCAAAGACCAGTACAACGAAGTGGAAGAGTTCATCTGTAACACGTGCCGTTTCGATAAGAAGGAAGTAAGCGACTGGACCATCGAAGGCCCACGCCACATCGAGAGAGGTTCTGTCATCTCGGCAAACCACTACGAACTGCCTGTCGTAAACGTGCCGATTGTTCCAAACCTGCCAACATCCACTAAGAAAAACCTGCCACAGGAATAACCTATGGAGTCAATAGACCTATTATACAAAGCGATCTACATCCTGGTGATCTTCGGCATCACCCTGCTGATAGCCACTTACTCTACTTATTTCGAGCGTAAAATAGCGGCTTTTATTCAGGACCGGGTAGGCCCTAACCGTGCAGGCCCTGCTGGTTTACTGCAGCCGTTAGCCGATGCTGGTAAACTCTTCTTTAAGGAAGACTTTATACCAGCCCGTGCCAGCAAAGCGCTGTTTATCATCGGACCCGGCATCGCCATGCTGGTAGCCACCATGTCTAGTGCGGTTATTCCTTTTGGAGATAACCTGATCATAGACGGCCACCAGATCTGGTTACAGGCAATCGAAGTAAATATTGGCGTACTGTATGTGTTCGGGGTGGTGTCATTGGGTGTGTATGGCTTAATGATTGGTGGATGGGCTTCTAATAACAAGTTCTCCCTACTAGGCGCTATACGGGCAGCCTCCCAAAACATCAGCTACGAACTGGCCATGGGCCTTTCGCTGATCGCGGTGCTGATGATGACTGGCTCCCTTTCTTTAAGAGAGATAGCAGAACAGCAGGCAGGCTTTAACTGGAATATCTGGTATCAGCCGCTAGGCTTTATCATCTTCCTGGTGTGTGCTTTTGCTGAGACGAACCGTACGCCGTTTGACTTACCCGAAAGTGAGGCCGAACTGATTGGCGGTTACCACACGGAATATGGCTCCATGAAATTGGGTATGTACCTGTTTGCAGAGTATATCAATATTTTTGTGGCATCCGCTGTGATGGCAACCCTGTACTTCGGTGCTTACAACTTCCCATTCATGTTTGAATTAGAAGCCTGGTTAGTGGGTGTAACAGAAAGTGCCGTAACGGCTAACAACATTGTCACCTTAGTTGGAGTGGCTGCCATGTTTGCCAAAATATTCCTGTTCATCTTCTTCTTTATGTGGGTTCGCTGGACGCTTCCGCGCTTCCGCTACGACCAATTGATGAAGCTGGGCTGGCAGATTCTGATCCCGCTGGCGATCCTGAACATTATCCTGACAGGGGGCGGAATTCTGCTGAAAGACTATTTATTTTAAACTATAGTACCGAAATTTGAATTGTTGGTAGTCGGAAACCTGTTAGAAGGGGAAAGCAATACAACACTCAAAAGCGACAAGAGATGGAACCACTATCAAATAGACGCAAGAAACTGGAGAAGAAGGAGATGACGTTCGCCGAAAAGGCGTACCTGCCGGCTATTGCCCAGGGTCTTGGCATCACCCTCAAGCACTTCTTTAAAAAGAAAGCAACCATACAGTACCCGGAGCAAACGCGCGAGCGTAGCGAGCACTGGCGTGGTCTGCACGTGCTAAAGCGCGACGAGGAAGGACGCGAGCGCTGCACCGCCTGTGGTTTATGTGCTGTGGCATGTCCTGCCGAAGCCATAACCATGACTGCCGGAGAGCGCAAAGCAGGCGAAGAAAACCTGTACCGCGAAGAGAAATACGCAGTTACGTACGAGGTGAACATGCTGCGCTGTATCTTCTGCGGACTATGCGAAGAAGCCTGCCCGAAAGCTGCTATTTTCTTACAAGACGATAAAATTGCGCCGGCACGTTACGAGCGCGAGGAGTTCATTTATGGCAAAGACCGCCTGGTGGAGCCCTTAAAAATTACTGAAACGAAATAACCCGATGACAGAGAATCTGTTCTATTTCCTTGCTTCGCTGACGCTACTTTGCGCCCTGATGGTGGTGATCTCTAAAAACCCGGTACATAGCGTCCTATTCCTGATCATTACCTTCTTTACGATCTCAGGCCATTACATTCTGCTGAACGCGCAGTTCTTGGCAGCCGTAAACATCATCGTTTACGCAGGGGCTATTATGGTACTCTTCCTGTTCGTGATCATGTTCCTGAATATGAATAAAAAGTCAGAGAACCTGGTAAAGACGTCCACCTTAACAAAGGTAGCCGGCACAATAGCGGGTGGTTTGCTTTTTGTAGTGATGATTGCCGCTTTAAAAGACGTAGAAGTGGCAGGTTATAACGCGGAGACTTATAACTCGCAGATAGGTATGGTAGAGAACCTGGGGGCAGTACTTTTTACGCAGTACCTGTTACCGTTCGAGCTAGCCTCTATCCTGTTCCTGGTAGCGATGGTGGGTGCTGTAATGCTGGGCAAGAAAGAGGTAGGAGAACAACACTTCTAAGAAATAATGCAAGCAGGAGAAACCTGCATCAAGGAAAAGGGGCTGCTTATTAAAGCGGCCCCTTTTCTTTTATACCTCATCCGGTTCTACTTCCTCTAACCGTAACAGGACTTCTAGCAATTCTGAACCGCCCAAATCATCATCACTGACTACAATTACTTTATAGGCCTTATCATCCAGCTTTTCCACCACCAGCGACTCCGCCTTTCCCTTATATACAGTTCCGTCCTGGTTTCGGATCAGGGAGGCAGCTATCGGTAAGGGTTTGGCAGGGCTTGTAGCATAAGGAAGGCTTCTCAGGTCTATTACCCCCAGGTAGCTTCCAACCACTTCTCCATCTTCTATCGCATTGGCAGTGTCTTCAGCAGAGGCTGTAAAAAAGAGCTTCTCCTCTGACACATAGGCTCCCGAAAAACCAGCCTGCACCTGGCCCGAAAGTGGCAACTCAAAGTAGTAGAGCGCCGCGATGGGTAACTCAGCATCATTTATCAGATATCCGACAAAGTCATCTGTCTCGAACCGAAACAGGGCGTTCGTGTCTGCCCCAACTCCGCGCTGCATTAAGTAAGTATAGGTTTCACCAATCGCCAGCCCTTCCAGGTTTAGCACGCCTTCCTCCTCTATTTGCAATATCTTCCGCAGAAAAAGGTAAAAGCGACTTAGGTCTACTTCCTTCACTGCCATTTCTTCGGAGAGGTTAACCAGGAAGGCTCTGTTGCGGGCAGGGCTTGAGCCGGAGCCTAGGAGTAACAAGTACTCATCCCGACCGTACCGGAACCGGGCCATGCTTTCTAAGTCTGGTTTGGCAGCTTTGGGAATACGCCCGTTTATGAAGCCACTCGTATCGAAAAGCGGGAGCTCGTTGATAACGTTAAACTCCTCGTCCAACTGGTACAGATAAGGAGAGTCATCCCCGACCACAAAGTACCCCTCCATGTTCCCGTTCGCCTCTATACCAGAGGCAGAGGGCAACCCTTCATAAAGCTTCGATTCCTGCACTACGGCCTCCAGTTCGTACTTCGGAAGTTCCTCCTTCGGGACAAGAGAGCGGCTAATGGTCTCCTCCGGTTTACAGGCAGAAAGCGCAAGTGCAGCGGCAAAAAGCATAATAAGGCAGTTATAGTTCATCATCAGTTTTAAACGTGTACACGTGGAAACAGAGGGCATTTCTAAAAACGGAAACACGGCCTCTTAACGGAAGCCAGGCTAACAGGGCCGGATTGCCTTTCAGCTCAGTGTCATTGGGCTAGTGCCGTACGCCCTGTACATAAGCTACGGGAACAAAACAGGAAGGTGGCAAAAGGGCATGCTGTAGCCCTCTAAACAGTACAAAGTTCAGGAATGTAGCAAGGCTTCTGATCCGGAGAAAAAGGCTTGCTAGAAGCGGAAACCAGGCACAGAGGCGGTAGAAGAAGATTGGAAATATGTTATGGATTTTACGAAAATGGGGATAACTTTGCCCCTTAACTTTTGGACAGTAAATTAACCGTAATACGTTCAGTTCCATAGACGATGAACCACATACCCGAGGTTATCAGAACCATTCCCTTAGATTATTACCTGTACTTTAGTGTTGCTCTTTTTGTTATCGGAGTTATTGGGGTGCTTACCCGACGCAACGCTATCGTTATTTTTATGTGCGTGGAGCTGATGCTAAACGCTGTGAACGTGCTGCTTACCGCCCTGTCGGCCTACCGTGCCGATGCGAACGGGCAGGTGTTCGTTTTCTTTATTATGGCTGTAGCGGCGGCAGAAGTGTGCGTCGGCCTGGCCATCATCGTGATGACCTACCGTAACATTCGCTCAACGGATGTGCAGATCCTGAACTACCTGAAGTGGTAACTTCTCATTAAACCCTGAATAGCATAACAACCTTATACAGATGCGAGAAATTGTAATGCCGGTTATAGACCAAGAGATGGCACTGCTCTGTTTGCTCGTTCCAATACTGCCGCTTTTAGGCTTTATACTGAACGGATTGGGCAATCGAAAGTTGGCGAAAGGCCTGGTGAGCTTCATAGGATGCGGTACCGTACTGGCCTCCTTCCTTATTTCCATCTACCTCTTTTTTGACTTCCTGACGAATGACAGCCGCTCCTACATCGTTAACTACTACGACTGGATTTCTGTTGGCACCCTGCGTATTGGCTTCTCTTTCCTGATTGATCAGCTGACGCTGTTCATGATGCTGATGGTAACCGGTATTGGTTTCTTCATTCACCTGTACTCGGCCGGCTACATGAGCCACGACGAGAACTTCGGAAAGTTCTTCGCCTTCATCAACCTGTTCATGTTCTCGATGCTGGTGCTGGTGATGGGCTCGAACTACGTGATGATGTTTGTGGGCTGGGAAGGTGTAGGACTTTGCTCTTACCTGCTAATCGGCTTCTGGAACAAGAATACCAACTACAACAACGCTGCGAAGAAGGCCTTCGTGATGAACCGTATCGGTGACTTGGGCTTCCTGCTGGGCATCTTCCTGATCTTTATGACCTTTGGTAGCGTGAGCTATCCGCAGGTGTTTGCCGAGGCTGTGCGCTATGCCGGCGGCTTAGACTCGGGCGTAATGATCGCGATTACCCTCCTGCTGTTTGTAGGTGCTATGGGTAAAAGTGCACAGCTTCCGTTGTTTACCTGGCTACCAGACGCGATGGCGGGTCCTACTCCTGTATCTGCTCTGATACATGCCGCCACCATGGTGACGGCTGGTATTTACATGGTGGTGCGCTCAAACGTGCTGTATGTGATGGCTCCTACTACGCTAGAAATTATCGCCATCGTAGGGGTGGCTACAGCCCTACTGGCTGCGACCATCGGTTTGGCGCAAAACGATATCAAGAAGGTCCTGGCCTACTCCACCGTGTCGCAGCTGGGCTATATGTTCCTGGCGCTGGGTGTGATGGCCTTCTCCTCTTCCCTGTTCCACGTACTGATGCACGCTTTCTTCAAGGCGCTTCTGTTCCTGGGTGCCGGTAGCGTGATTCACGCCATGAGCAATGAGCAGGATATACGCTACATGGGTGGCCTGCGCAAGTACCTGCCCATTACCTTTGTTACTTTTCTGATCGGTACACTGGCTATTGCCGGTATTCCGCCGTTTGCCGGTTTCTTCTCAAAAGACGAGTTGCTGGCGCACGTGTATGAGCATAACAAGGTGATGTGGGCTTTTGGCCTTCTGGCTGCTTTCATGACCTCCTTCTACATGTTCCGCCTGCTGTTCCTGACTTTCTTCGGGACCTTCCGTGGTACAGTAGATCAGAAGAATCACCTACATGAGTCTCCCGCTTCTATGACTATTCCGCTTATCGTACTGGCAGCTCTGTCTACTGTAGGTGGTTTTATCGGGCTACCTGCGGTATTTAGCTCAGAGCACGTACTAGGCGATTACCTGGCTCCGCTCTACGATTATGCCCGCCTTGTAAATGCTGGCGCTCTTGAGCCCCTACACTTAGACCATGCAACAGAATACATGCTCATGGCTGTTTCTGTTGGTGTAGCTGTGTTGGCTATCATTATTGCCTATGTGATGTATGTGAGCAAGAAAGTAGTGCCTGCCCCAGAGGAAGAGCGCCTGTCTCCTATCCACAACCTGATCTATCACAAGTACTATATTGACGAGCTGTATAACACGATCATTGTTCGTCCGCTCATGTGGTTCTCCAGCGCCTTCCATCGCTTTGTGGATGTGCTCGTGGTGGATGGCATTGTGAATGGCTTCGGTAAGCTAGTCATGCAAAGCGGACGCTCGCTGCGCTATGCCCAGAGCGGTGCCATTGGCTTCTATGTGCTGGTGATGGTGTTTAGCATCGTCCTGATTCTATTTTTAAACTTCTTTATCGGATAAGGTTCTCAGAAGATGATTTTAACAGCTCTTTTACTTTTATGGCCAGCCCTGGCTGCCCTCCTGGTGCTGCTGATAAAAGGACCAGGTGCCAAGAAAGTAGCTTTTGTCGCTGCCCTTGCTGAATTTGCACTGGCGTTGGTGGCAACCTCTTACTTTAACATTGAAAACGGGGGAATCCAGCTGGCACTGAGCATTCCGTGGGTTGAGAGTGCCGGCATCCGCTTTAGCATTGGTATGGACGGCATTAGCCTGCTGATGGTCCTGCTCACGACCTTCCTGGTACCTTTGATCGTGCTCTCTTCCTTTAAGCACGATTACGAGAACCCGAATGCCTTCTACGCCCTCATCCTGTTTATGCAAACAGGCTTAATTGGGGTGTTCATGGCCTTGGATGCCTTCCTGTTCTACTTCTTCTGGGAAGTGGCGCTTATCCCGATCTACTTTATCGCTGCCCTTTGGGGTGGAGAAAACAGAATAAAGGTTACCTTCAAGTTCTTTGTGTACACCATCTTCGGTTCGCTTTTCATGCTGGCTGCTTTTGTGTACCTGTACTTACAAACACCAGGAACCCACTCATCCGACCTGTTCGCGTTCTATCAGCTACAATTGGATGCCAGTACACAGGGATGGATCTTCTGGTTCCTCTTCATTGCCTTCGCTATTAAGATGCCCGTGTTCCCGTTCCATACCTGGCAACCGGATACCTACACAGAGTCTCCGACACAGGCCACGATGCTCCTGTCTGGCATTATGCTGAAGATGGGTATCTACGGGGTACTGCGCTGGTTACTACCTGTGGTGCCTTACGGTGTGAGCGAGTGGGCAGAGTTTGTACTCATTATCTCTATTATTGGTATCGTGTACGCCTCCATCATTGCCATCCGTCAGCGTGATCTGAAGCGCCTGATCGCTTATTCTTCCATTGCACACGTGGGCCTGATCGCAGCCGGTATCTTTACCCTAAACGAGCAAGGCCTGCAAGGAGGCGTTATCCAGATGCTGAGCCACGGTATCAACGTAGTGGGCCTTTTCTTCATCATCGATATTATCTTCAGCCGCACGAAAACAAGAGAGATCACCAGCCTGGGTGGTATCACACAGAATGCCAAAACGCTCTCGATCTTCTTTATGATCCTGTTGCTGGGTTCTATTGCCCTTCCCTTGACCAATGGCTTCGTGGGCGAGTTTCTGCTGCTGTCCGGGGTGTTTCAGTACAATGGTTGGTTTGGTGCCGTAGCAGGCCTCACGATTATCCTGGGTGCTGTGTACATGCTGCGCATGTTCCAGGGCGTGATGTTTGGACCGAAGTCGCCAGTAACAGAGGCTTTTACAGACCTGACTTTCAACGAAAAGGCTGTCCTGATCCCACTCGTGATCATGGTGTTCTGGATCGGTCTGTTCCCGGGTACCTTCCTGAGCATTTCTGAACCTGCTGTGGGGCAGTTACTAAGCATTATCAATCGCTAAGCAGCGCTAGCATTTAAAGTAATTTACAGGAAAAAAGACGACATGAATTCCATCATACTTCTTTCCCTCTTCGGCATCGTGAACCTGTTTGTAGGCTTTGCGAACTCTAAGAGGATCTTATTACCCTTAGCCCTGCTGTTTTTAGCCGTGGTGTTTGGTGTAAACCTGCTTAACTGGAACGATGCGCAGAGCTACTTCAACAACATGCTCACCATCGATAACTATGCGGTAGCGTTTACAGGCATCATGACCCTCGCGACCCTACTGCTGTTGCCTTTCTCGCAGCGTTATGTGGAAGAGCGCGACGCAAACCTGGCGGAGTACTATTCGCTGCTGTTATTCTCTTTGGTAGGCGCCATCATGATGGTGAGCTACGAGAACCTACTGATGCTGTTTGTGGGTATCGAAATCCTGTCTATTGCCATGTATGTACTGGCAGGTAGCGACAAGAGAAGCCTGCGCTCTAACGAAGCGGCCCTGAAATACTTCCTGATGGGAGCTTTCTTCACAGGCATTCTGCTGTTTGGTATCGTACTGATCTACGGCGCGACCGGTACCTTTAACATTACCGAGATTGCAGCCGCACAGGTAGCCACCGACGGGGTAATGACGACCATGTTCACGCTGGGTCTGTTAATGCTGATCATCGGGGTTTCTTTTAAGATCTCTGCCGCTCCTTTTCACTTCTGGACACCAGACGTGTATGACGGTGCCCCTACTTTCTTCACGGCCTTCATGTCGACAGTAGTGAAGACAGCAGGTGTGGCTGCTTTCTTCAAACTGATGGCTGCGGCCTTTGCTGCTTCTTACGCTACCTGGTTCCCGACGCTGATTGCCATAACTGTGCTGACACTTTTAGTTGGTAACATAGGAGCGGTAATACAGACAAGCGCCAAGCGTATGCTGGCCTATTCCAGTATCTCGCATGCAGGCTATCTGCTAATGGCCCTGATCGCTTTTAATGCCAACTCTGCCTCCTCTATCCTGTTTTACTCCCTGGCTTACTCTACCGCTACGGTAGCGGCCTTTGGCGTAGTAAAGTTGGTGGCAACACAGCGCGGTGGCGAGAGCTACGAAGCATTTAATGGCCTGGGTAAAACAAATCCGTTGCTGGCTTTTGCCATGACCGTAGCGATGTGCTCCTTGGGAGGTATTCCGCTGACAGCTGGTTTCTTTGCCAAGTTTTTTGTGTTCTCGGCAGTACTGCAGGATGCAAACCTGATCTGGTTGGTGGTGATAGCGGTTATACTGGCAGCAGTAGGTATCTACTACTACTTCCGTGTAGTGATTGCCATGTACATGCAACCGGCAGGCGGCCAGGAGCCCATAAAGGTAAATAGCTTTGCCTCCTTCACGCTAATCTTTATCACAGCCTTAACCATTCTGTTAGGCTTGGCCCCAGCTTTGGTAAGCGACCTGATCTAAGTTTTTCTCCTGTATCACAATGAAAGAGGCTGTTCCTAAAGGTGCAGCCTCTTTCATTTTTGTGAAAAGAGCTTTATGTTAGGGGTATAGTTCCCTGTAAAGCGGGTTGCTGCTACAGTTCTCTGATCCAAACATTACGGAAGCTGATAGGCTCACTCTTATCTCCATGCGCCTGTAGTTTAAGAGGGGCAGGCCCATGTGCACTGTAGGAAGGTTTACCGATGTACTGTGTCGCACCCTGTAACTCCACATTGTTCTGTACAAGCACGCCGTTAAACAAAACCGTTACCTTAGCAGGCGTTTTTAGGGCGCCATCAGCTTCAAAAACAGGGGCTTTCCAGAACACGTCATAGCTTTGCCATTCGCCAGGCTTTTTAGAAGGATTTGCCAAGGGGATAAACTGTTTATAAATACTGCCTGCCATCCCATTCACATAGGTCTTGTTGTGATAAGAGTCCAGCACCTGCAGCTCATAGCCAGCATTGCCCTTGCCTGTAGAGGCTAAGAAAACGCCACTATTACCCCGCGCCTGTCCTTCGCCTGTTATATTTTCAGGGATGCGCCATTCTAGGTGCAGCTGATAATCACTGAATGCTCTGCGAGTTTCGATGTTACCGGTTTCTTTGTTCACCGTCAGCACACTATCTGACACGATCCATTCAGCAGGCTTACTTCTGTCATCAGTCATAACCCACTGGTCTAGGCTTTTGCCGTCAAACAAAACAAGAGCATCTTCCGGAGGCGCTACATGCGTTTCGCCGGGCCTTACAACTCTGGGTACTGGTTCCCAAACCTCTGTATCCTCTGGTTTTGCTTTTTGCTGTGCCTCTGTCATAAAACAACTACCTGTTATTAGGAATAATAAGCTTCTCTTTGTCTCTATGCTTATACGGCCTTACGTGTTTCTTTTTGTTTCTACCGTAGCCAAGTTATGATGTGTATCTCGAAGCAACTTGTAAGACTGTTCTTGCTTTCGTGGATAAGTTGGATTGAAGTGTGGCAATAGTACCTTCTATCCCTTCTCGCAGCCCCAGTGCCCATAGATGGTGCTTTTCCGCTATGCTGAGACTGATCTTAAGTACCAAGTAGCAACCCCCTCTCACAATGGGTATGGATGTTATAAAACGGTCGTGCTTTATCTCCTGTCCATTCTTTCCCAATCGCTACTCCGGGCTTACTTTGATAGACGAGTCGCGGGCATTGCAAAAGCAGCAGGCAGGCTGTACACAAGGCTCTGCAAAACAAACAGCTTCTGCTCTTCACTTATGTAGAACAACTGTATAGGCCACAAAACATACTACACAAAGAAGCTATCAACAGTAGTTATCCACTTATCCACAGCTATAGAGGCGTTTCGTTTATACAGTGTGTATAAAGGCGCTTTTTAATTTACATTCCACACGGTTTTCCACATTTGGTGGGTGGTATGAATAGAAAAGAGGAAAAAAAGAAAGGCCTGCTAGCTAAAATAAGCTGCAGGCCTTCCATTCTTGTGGAAAAGAGACTGTTACCCTTTCGGCAGGTCTTTCATCTTTATGTGTAATTCATCCAGCTGCTCGCCAGAGATAGGAGCCGGTGCATCTATCATTACATCCCGACCGGAATTGTTCTTAGGGAAGGCAATGTAATCCCGGATAGAGTCAGAACCTCCGAAAAGCGTGCACAGGCGGTCAAAGCCAAAAGCAATACCTCCGTGTGGTGGGGCACCATACTCAAAGGCGCTCATCAGGAAGCCAAACTGGGCTTCCGCTTCTTCTTTCGAGAAGCCCAGCAGGGAGAACATCTGCTCCTGCAAACCACGGTCATAGATACGGATAGAGCCTCCACCTACTTCTACCCCATTGATCACCATGTCATAGGCATTGGCACGAATATCGCCAGGACGCTCGCCAATCAGCATTAAGTCCTCTGGCTTAGGAGACGTGAAAGGGTGGTGCATGGCATGGTAGCGATTCGTTTCCTCGTCCCACTCCAATAACGGGAAGTCCACTACCCACAGGGCCGAGTAAGTGTTCTTATCACGCAGCCCCAGTCGCTCTCCCATTTCCAGGCGCAGTTCATTAAGTGCTTTGCGTGTCTTTTCTTTTGCTCCGGCTAAGATCAGCAGCAAGTCTCCGGGCTTTGCACCAAAGGCAGCCGCCCATGCCTGCAGGTCTTCCGGTGAGTAGAACTTATCAACAGATGACTTCACGCTTCCGTCTTCGTTTACGCGGGCATAAACCAGACCTGTCGCACCAATCTGTGGCCGTTTTACAAAGTCGGTCAGTTCATCTACCTGTTTGCGGGTTAAACTGGCCGCACCTGTTGCGTTGATGCCCACCACCAGTTCTGCCTCGTCAAATACTTTAAAGCCTTTGTCCTTCACCAAGTCATTCAGATCTACAAAGCGCATGTCAAAGCGTGTATCCGGCTTGTCAGAGCCGTAGTACTTCATTGCATCGGCGTAGGTCATGCGAGGCAGCGTTTCTATTTGTACCCCTTTTACCCGGTCAAACAGGTGCTTGATCAAACCTTCAAAGGTGTTCAGTATGTCCTCCTGTGTGATAAAAGACATCTCACAGTCTATTTGTGTAAACTCCGGCTGGCGGTCTGCGCGCAGGTCCTCATCACGGAAGCACTTTACAATCTGAAAGTACCGGTCGAAGCCGGACACCATCAGTAGCTGCTTAAAGGTCTGCGGCGATTGTGGCAGGGCGTAGAACTCGCCTGGGTTCATGCGGCTCGGCACCACAAAGTCACGCGCGCCCTCTGGTGTAGACTTGATCAGGTAAGGAGTTTCTACCTCAATAAACTTTTGGTTGTCCAAGTAATTGCGGGTTTCCCGCATCATACGGTGGCGCAATTCCAGGTTGCGACGCACCGGGGAACGGCGCAGGTCCAGGTATCGATAGCGCATGCGCAGGTCATCGCCCCCGTCAGTCTCATCCTCAATCAGGAACGGTGGCAGTTTCGAAGGATTCAGCACCTCCAGGTGGTCCACTTTCACCTCTATGTTACCTGTCGGTATCTTATCATTTTTAGAGTAGCGCTCCACTACCTTGCCTTTTGCCTGTATTACGTACTCACGCCCCAGGTCGCGGGCCTGCCGCAGTAATTCTGCTGAAGTCACGCCTTCCTCAAAGGTAAGCTGTGTAATGCCATAGCGGTCTCGCAAGTCTATCCAAAGCATGCCGCCCTTATCGCGCAGGCGCTGTACCCAACCAGTTAGTGTCACCTCTTCGCCTATATTCTCGATGCGAAGCTCACCGCAAGTGTGTGTTCGGAGCATAGTATAAGTCAATAAAGTATAGTTCGTTACAAATGTAATAATCTTGCAGCTCCTTTACTTTATCAGGAGCCAAGATGTTAGTCCAACATGTCGCGCATGGCCTCCACGTTGTTTACCTGAATGGCATCAGGCCTTAAGTTGATCATGCGGGCAATACTGGAGCGGGATTTCCCGCCAAACAGGGCTACCTCCAGCCCTAGTTCTTTCGCCCTGGCTACCTGCTCGGCTGTTACGCTCCCGCCATTGGCACAGATTCCTCCTATCTCATACGCTGCTACCGTTTGCAGTGCCTGCTCAAAGTCGCCGCCCGTATCCAACATCAGCTGCGCCCCTGGCTCCACTTCCCTAAAGGCCTGCAAAAAGTCAGGATCCGGAGAAATGAATACGAGCTTTTGCAGGGGATATCGGTACTCGCGTAACAGCGCCATCAAGGTACGGGCATAGTACGCATGGCGCTCAGGGCTATAATTGCGCAGGTCCAGGTGCAGGTAGGGTGCTTCCTGATAAGTGGCAAAATACTGCAGCAGGGCCTCCATGGTAATAATCTCCTCCTCCTGAAACAGGTTATAGAAAAAGCCCCCGTCGTACTTTAAGCCTATAACATCTGCTGCTACATGGTTCTCGATCAGTCCTTCGGCAGCCGTCATACTTTCCAGCGTCATGTCATGATACAGAATGGGCACACCGTCCTCGCTCAGTTGCACGTCTACCTCCACGCCATCGGCCCCATGCGCTTCCATCGCCTTCACAATAGAGGCCATGCTGTTCGCCGGCAGTGGATTAAAAGGATTTATGGGGGAGAAAAAACCAGAACCTGCATGCCCCAGCACCAACACCTCTTTGTACTCCAGCTTCTCATGCCGGTACAGTAAAAAGACACCGGCAGCAAAAGCCAGCAACACGATGGCCAGCACCAACAGCATAATTTTCCGCGGCACCTGCCTTCTTGACATCTGATGAATAGTCGCCAATTTCGAAAGTACTAATTAAACAACGAAGGTAACACAGAATCTTTATAATTACCCTTAAATTTGCAACCGGCCAATTCTAGTTACATGCAAAATACCACAAAAGAAACTGTTGCCAAAGCCTTTACAGCCGATGCCGCGACCTTGGGAGAACCACGCGAGCGTTTCCTTATTCCGCTGTCGGTCATTCTACTAGTCGCCTTGGCTATTCGTGTGGTTGCCGCCTTTTTCTCGAAAGGCTTCGCTTTTAGCGACGATCATTTTGATGTAATCCGGATTGCCCAGGCCTGGCTGGATGGCCTGCCTTTGTGGCTAAACGAGCCGATGCCGCCGCGCCATAGCATGCTCTACGTGCTCATTCATTATGCTATCTTTTATGTATTGGAGGCAGTTGGCGTTTTTAGCCCGGAAGTAAAGATGACGGTGGTGCGCCTGGTGCATGCCCTCTACTCGCTGCTAATCGTGTACTTTGGCTATAAGCTAACGGAGAAACTCTCCAACAAGGCGAATGCCCGTTTGGTGGGGCTGATGCTCGCCTTGGTATGGTTCATGCCCTTTATGAGCGTGCGGAACCTGGTGGAGATGGTCTGTATTCCGCCCTACCTGGCTGCTTTTTACTTGATGGTGAAAGAAGACCAATCGGAGCATAAACGGATATGGCCGTACTTCTGGGCCGGGGTGCTGTTTGCCCTCGCCTTTGTGTTCCGTTACCATACCGTGTTGTTTGGTGCCGGAGCAGGTCTTGTGCTGCTCTACAAGCGCCAGTGGCGTGCGGCGATGGCTGTGCTGTCAGGCTTTGCCGTGGCTGCTTTCCTGGTACAGGGTACTATCGACATCATCTTTTTCGACTACCCTTTCCACTCTATTGTTGCCTACTATCAGTATAACAGTGAACATGCCAACGACTTCAGCTCCGGCCCTGTTTACCGTTTCGCCCTGACTGTTCTGGGATTCCTGGTGCCTCCGGTAAGTGCTTTCCTGGTAGTGGGCTATGCCCGCACAGCAAAGCTTGCCCCTAAGCTTTTCTGGGGAGGGCTTGTCTTTTTTGTAGCCCACTCCCTGTTCCCAAACAAGCAGGAGCGTTTTATACTACCACTTTTTCCCCTGATCATGATTTTGGGTGTGATTGGCTGGCAAGCCTTTGTCCGCAACTCAGCCTTCTGGCAAAACCGCCGCAAAATACTAGCCTGGTGCTGGGGCTTTTTTTGGGTACTGAACATACTGGCGACTGTTGGCATGGCCTTTACCTACACTAAAAAGAGCCGGGTGGCACCCTTGGTATACCTCTCTGAAAAGCCTGACTTTGATGGGGTCGTGCTGGAGTTCGGAAACCACAGCGTTAAAAACCCTCCCCTCTTTTACCTCGGCCGTATGAGTGCTATTTATGAAGGCTATACAGGAAATGACGACATGGTATGGCAAGACTACTTACAGGGAAAGAAGCAACTGCCAGAGAATTTCGTGATGACATATACCTTTAATGAAGACAAAACCCCGCAACTACTCCAGAAACAGGTAAGGACGTCTCCTTACAAACCGGACTACATAGTAGTAGTGGGCACAGACGACATGGAGGAGCGCATGGCCCGCCTGCACCAGGTTTTCCCGAACTTACAGCTTGATCACACCATTACACCTTCGCTCTACGATCAGCTACTGCACTTGCTGAACCCGCGCGTACACAAGGACGAGCACGTGCAGATTTATGAAGTAGTGGAGTAAGCCTTGCTAAAGGATAAAGAAAGTATCTGCCGTGCGGAGGGTATAGCTAGAAACTATACAAGTGCGGAGGGTATAGCTAGAAACTATACAAGTAAGCGTAACTTACCTGGCAAACGTGTACAGGTAGTTTAAGGAGAAGTTCCAGAAGAAAACGAATACGATGGCGCAAAACTTGGCGACGTAAAAGTTAAGTCTTGCCCGGTCGGTAAGCAGGTAAACGATAAAGTTGTTGAAGAGGAGCCCTATCAGTGCCACCATCAGAAACTTGGAGTACTGCCAGCCAATTTCCGGATCTGCGCTGTGGAAGGTCCAGATGCGGTTAAGGTAATAGTTGCTGGCGCTTGCCAGCAGAAAGCCCAGGCTGTTGGCGATGTACTTATTCCAGCGCAACTTCTCCTTCGCCACGTAGGTCGCCCCGAAGTCAAGCAGCAAGCCGGTAAAGCCCACCACACCAAACTTCATAAACTTAAAGAAAATACTGTGTAAACTCTCCGGCATCAGAACTAGCTTTTCACCTGCCCAGGGTTATTGACAGGTGCCACTGTAGCAGCGGCTGCAAAATTAGCAGAATCCGCGTGGCTACCAATTCCCATTCGCCACTATCCTGAAAGGCAAGGCGCATAAGCACAAGGAGCAAATCGTTTACTAGTGCTTTTGTCGAGAAAAGGCAACGGTTTGTAGAGTTTATTTTTATATCCACTCTCTGTTTTGTTACTTCATTGGAGATCCTCTAAAGGCAGCATAGGTAGGATTGCAGGAAAACCGTTCAAACGCAGCAGCGGCCTGTTTTCTGCATCCCAATCGATAAAAGCAAGACATTGCCGGAAAGCTATGTAGCACCGGCAAGACAGGCATACTTGTTTAAGGTGAGATATAAGTAAGTATTATGCCTATCAGCCACCCACAACCATACCTGACATTACAAAACAAAGCCACTCCTGCTGGGAGTGGCTTTGTTATTTCGTGGTTGCTTCTTACAGTCGTAAGGTTAGTCGGCTTACTTAAACAGGCCCCCTAACTTATTGCCGATGCCTTTACTAATCGCGTCTTTCACGCCTCCTCCGCCAAGCAGGCTTCCGAGAATCTCCGTTTGCCCCATACCCTCTCCTGTAACTTTGCTCGAGAACTTGTTCATGATAAAGGTGATCACAAAAGGGGCTATTTGCTTGGCCATGGTTTCAGGGATACCTAGTTTCGTAGTCAGGTCGCCGATGTACTTGTTGATGGCCCCACCAACCGCCGGGCTCTCTGTCGGTCCTTTATGCCCTTTCAATACATCCATGATACCACCAAAATCTCCGTTACTGGCGCGGTTTGTCATTTCATTTTTCAGGTTATCCTTTGCCAGGTCTACTGCCCTGTTCGCCTGGCCTGAATCCAGGTTATACTTATTCTGCAGTTCTCCTGTCAGCTGTGTCTTCAGGTTATTAATGATGTTATCTAACATAATGCTGTTGTTTAAAATGGCTTTGTTTGTTTTCTGCGTGTACAATTACCTCTTCCGGCTTGCTACACTTTCTTTATTCTAACGAGAAAAAGCTGCATAGGATATTTTGCGAGCGTAGCAGGGAGCATGCGAGGCAGCCGGACTGATTGGCAAAGTAATTGCACCGTTTTGCTACAAGGGCGTTTACCCATTATTTTATAGCTTTGCCCTTAGAAACTTATGAACATGCGATACATAGCCTTTTTAGTCCTCATTTTGTTTGCAGGCACAGCCTTTGTCCAACCTAAGTTAAAGAAGGTTAACCTGAGCAAGGAAATCAGTATAGCACTGCCGAAGGACTTCTCGGCCATGTCTGATGACGATATTGCGCGCGAATACCCTGCTACCACCAGGCCTCTTGCCGCCTACACCGGCCCCAATGGCCAGATAGACTTTAGCGTTACCCAAAAGCCGGCTCAGTTTAGAGCACAGGACCTGAACATGCTGCGCGAGTTCTACAAGGCATCGCTCTTGGAGAAGTTTACGAAGGTGGATTTTATCCGCGACGAGGTAACTGAAATAAAAGGGCAGGACTTTATTGTCTTTGAGTTCGTATCTTCCGTGGCCGACGAGCGGGGTGCCTCTAACTTAGGCCCTGTGAACAAGTATAGCATTGTACAGTATACCATCAAGGATGGCAAGATGCTTATCTTTACGATGCACGTACCTTACATGCTTCGGAACGAATGGCAGGAGCCGGCCCGCGAGATCATGAGCTCTGTTAAACTAAAGTAAGAAAACATACTACACTCCGTAAGAGCCTCTCCTTTTGCAGGAGGGGCTTTTTTTATCTTGTGTTATAGTACAAAAGGAAATATCAGGCGTTGGTCCCCGGGAGGTGTTCTTCCTGCTCAGGAACAGGTCCCTGTTTCTTCTGTTCTGCAATTGGTACCTTTACAAAAAACAGTATATGGCAACAGACTTTTTATCGATCTATAGCGATGAGCACTTTATGCAGCAGGCATACCGGCAGGCACAGCAGGCGTACGAGGAAGGGGAGATTCCGATTGGAGCTGTAATCGTCAGCAACAACCGCATTATCGCCAAGGCTTATAACCAGACCGAGAAACTGAACGATGTAACCGCCCATGCCGAGATGCTAGCCTTTACGGCCGCCGCTGAGTACCTGGGTAACAAATACCTGCACGACTGCACCTTGTATGTAACCGTAGAACCCTGCGTGATGTGCGCCGGTGCCAGTTATTGGGCACAGCTAAAACGGGTGGTTTTCGGAACATCTGAGCCGAAGCGCGGTTATAGACGTGTCGGTAATTTGCTGCACCCTAAAACGGAGATGGTAAGCGGCATTATGGCCCAGGAGTGCGCCGAGCTGATGAGCACCTTCTTTGCAGCTAAAAGAAATTAACTATATTTGAAACGATGACGTACACTTGTGACGAGTGTACGAACGTAATTTTTTCAACATAAAACATACATAAAACTATGGCTTTCGAACTTCCGAAACTACCTTACGCCTACGACGCACTGGAGCCGCACATTGATGCGCGCACCATGGAAATCCACCATACGAAACACCATCAGGCCTACACCAACAACCTGAACAGCGCCATCCAGGGCACGGACATGGAGAACAAGTCCATCGAGGAGATCCTGAAAAACGTGAGCGGCAACACCGCTGTTCGTAACAACGGGGGTGGCTTCTATAACCACAACCTATTCTGGACCATCCTGTCGCCAAACGGCGGTGGCCAGCCATCCGGCGAACTGGCAGACGCTATCAACAGCGCCTTCGGTTCATTCGATGCTTTTAAAGAAGAATTCAACAAAGCAGCCGCAACGCGCTTCGGTTCTGGCTGGGCCTGGCTATGCGTAGGCGATGGTGGCAAGCTGAGCGTGTGCTCTACTGCTAATCAGGACTCCCCGATCATGAACATCGATCAGGCTTGCCAAGGACAGCCTATCCTGGGCCTGGACGTATGGGAGCATGCTTATTACCTGAACTACCAGAACCGTCGCCCAGACTACATCAGCGCCTTCTGGAACGTTGTGAACTGGGATGAGGTATCCCGTCGCTACCAGGAAGCAAAGAAGTAATTTTTAAGAATATAACTCTCATAAAAAAGCCCACCGCAGCGGTGGGCTTTTTTATGAGAGTCTACTATAAACAGCCTGTCTAGTAAAGACAGGCTCCTCACGCTGAAGGCCCTATAGTACCTCCTGATCATGTGTTGCTTCGTAAGCAGCAACACCGGCATCCAGGAACTTGACAAAGTTGTCTACATTCAGATCATATGTGATTGGGGTTACCAAGACGTTCTCCTGCGCATCCATGAGCACATAGTAAGGCTGTGCATTCACATTGAACTTTGTGATCTGATAGTCCGCGTACTTTTTACCGAGTGTCGTCTTTTCCTTTCCGTCGTAGCTGCTTGTGTACCACTCGTTTTGTGGCAGTTCCGTTTTATCATCCACATATAGGGCTGCAATCACATAATCCTCACGCAGGCGCTGCAGCACCGCTGGGTCTGACCACACATTGGCTTCCATTTCGCGGCAGTTTACGCAGCCATGGCCTGTAAAATCAATGAAAATAGGCTTGCCTTGCGCAGCCGCGCATTTCTTCGCCTGCTCCAGGTCAAAGTACCCTTGCAAGCCGTGCGGCAGGTGCAGGAAGTCAGCATATTTCGGTGGCTCGCAGAGTTCGTTCGCATCAGCTACTACAGGAGTAACTGCCCCATTCTCACGTGCAATCACATTCAGATCAAAGTCTTGCGTTGTTTGTGGCGGCAGGTAACCCGAAAGTGCCTTCAGCGGGGCCCCGAACAGGCCGGGAACCAGGTATACCACGAAGGCAAAAGTGGCAATAGCCAGCAAAAGGCGTGGCACACTAACGTACTTCAGGTCAGAGTCGTGCGAGAATTTGAGCTTGCCCAGCAGGTAAAAGCCCATCAGGGTAAAAATAACAATCCACAGCGCCAGGAACACTTCCCGGTCCAGTATACCCCAGTGGTACACCTGGTCTGCAATGCTCAGGAACTTAAGCGCCAAAGCCAGCTCGATAAAGCCCAGGACCACCTTTACAGCATTCAGCCAGCCACCGGACTTAGGCAGGCCGCTGAGCCAGGACGGGAACACGGCAAACACCGTAAAGGGCAGGGCAAAGGCCAGCGAAAAACCGAACATGCCCACTACCGGGCGCAGCGTTTCGCCGCCTGCAGAGGCCACCAAGATACTGCCTACAATAGGGCCCGTACAGGAGAAAGAAACAAGGGCAAGCGTAAATGCCATAAAAAACACGCCAATCCAGCCGCCCTTATCTGCCTGGGCATCCACCTTCGTTAACCAGGAGCTTGGCAGGGTGATCTCGAACATGCCGAAAAAGGACATGGCAAACAGCAGGAACACCACAAAAAACAGCACGTTCGGCAACCAGTGTGTACTGATAAAATTAGCGCCATCTGCCCCAAAAAGCTTGGCTACCACGGTACCAATAATGGTGTAAATGGCAATGATGGAAAGACCATAGATCACAGCTTTAAAGATGCCCTGCGCACGACTGGCACTGCTTCCTGTAAAAAAGCTCACCGTCATGGGCACCATCGGGAACACACAAGGGGTAAGCAAGGCCACTAGGCCTGAGCCAAAGGCCACCAGCATGAAGGCCCATAGCCCATCAGCATCAGTTCCGGCAATAGGCTGCGGTACAGCCGAGGCAGAGACAAGGGCTACAGCTGAATCAGCAGTGGCAGCGGTTTTGCTCAACACGGCACTGTCCACCGGAACTGTACCCTTTGTTAGCGCCGGTGCCTCTGTTAGAGCTGCCTGCGCTTCCTCTGTTTCAGCCTTTAACTGTTCCTGGCTGCCCGTAGGTTGCTGAGCTTTCTCTTTTACCGGGGCAGCCCCTGTTACCTTTAGCTGCTTATTTGTGAAGGTAAACGTATCATCGAATGGAATGCAGCGGCCATCTACGTCCGTACACACCTGGTACTCATAGCCCCCTTTTACCAACAGGTCTGGCTGCAATACGCGTATTTTCTGCCGGAACTGGGCTGTTCCGGTGAAATAGGTATACTCCCCTTCCCAGATATCATCGTACTTCTTCTTTGGGTTAACGGGCTTTATGTCGCCCACCAATTCGTAAGAGGGGTGCTTCTGAAACTTGAACTCTGTTACCATAGGCCCCAGGTCCGGGTCAAAGTCTGAGGAGTATAAGTACCAATCCTTATCGATACGCACGTTAAAGAGAAGCTCTACTTCCTCCCCTACTGCCACCTGCTTTTTAGATACGTCGTAGCTCCAGGTAGCGGGCTTCAGTACCTGTGCCTGCCCTGTTGTTAGTGCCACTACAAAGAGCAGCCAGGTAGCAATTAGCTGCTTCAGCAATCTGTGTCTGTTCATGAAATCATTTTCCTTTTAGAGCCAGGCCAGCACTGGCTGCCCCTTGCTCTTTCATATCAGCATTGTACTACAAAAGTATGCATTTTTGATTGGATGCCGTGTCCCTGCCATACTACTCCGGACAGACAACATTCCAGAACGTCTTAATGTTACACAGTCCACCCCAAAAACCATTCCTCCCTTAAAACAACGCTGCCTGGTTAACTCAAACCCGCTGCTTAAAAAGACCTGGAGGATAACCTGTACAAAACGGCCACACGCCCTACCGATAAACTGTACCTGAGCTCATGCGGGCACACTTTGTTCGTTCCGTCCGCCCCTCCAAAGGAAAAACATTATAAAAACAGGGGATAAATATATTCAACAAAAAGCATAATGAAACTATAAGACACAAAGCGCCATCCCCATCCTCATTCCCTGCCTGTTTAAGCGTGTATACCGCCCCTCCGGCAACGTTTACCCAAAGACAGCACAAACTACAGACTAACCGGAATTTAAAAGCCTTTCAGATTGTATATCAAATACAAGAACAAATATTAATAAATCACTACACGGTATGGAGCAGCACTTTAATGACCACATCCAGTTCTCTTTGCGGACAGTTTGCGGCAAAGAGTTCGGGAATGTTTTTAAAGCTATCAAACTAGTGCGGGATGAGAAATATAACTTCCATGTAGTGTACCATACCTTTACCGGAGAGTACATCTACTCCTCCTGCAATCCTTTTCAGGAAGAGTTCGAGGATAATACTTACAAACTGATATCAGAGTCAGAGGCCAGGCGCATATTTCTGCACCGCCTCTCCGAGGATAATGCCCGCGAGTTGTTTCAAACCGCCGAGGCCACCGCTGTGCAGTTGCACTCCTAACCGGTCTTCTTCAGGCCTTCGAAAAGAAAAAGGTACCCCTCCGGGTACCTTTTTCTTTTTATTAATGCATAAAAACCTATATATTAAGATAAAGCTTAGGTTAGCGAGAGCCGCAAAGCTCTTATTTGAGCCGTGCTTAGACATACCCTTATAGCAGATGCACGTATTTTATTTAATTTTACAGCTTGCTGAATTTAACAGCCCGGATCCCCAATGCTTCTAGACATACTGCTGACCATACTTCTTGTCCTCCTAAATGGCTTCTTTGTTGCCGCAGAGTTCGCCATTGTAAAAGTGCGGGCTTCGCAGATAGAGCTACGGGCACAGGCAGGCAGCGCGATGGCCAAGCTCGCGCAGAACATGCTCACCCACCTGGATGCTTACCTGTCGGCCACCCAGCTGGGAATTACGCTGGCCTCGCTGGGCTTGGGTTGGATCGGCGAGAGTGTGGTGGCCCGAATCGTGATCGACGTTATGGAGTTCTTTGGCTTCAGAGGGAGCGAAGAGCTGGCCCACACAATCGCTCTGCCTATATCCTTTGCCATCATTACCGTGCTACACATTGTGTTTGGCGAGCTGGCCCCTAAATCCCTGGCAATACAGCGGTCAGAGTCTACCACCCTGGCTGTTTCTTACCCCCTGCGTTTCTTCTATATCCTGTTCAGCCCTTTTATCTGGTTACTGAATGGCCTGGCTAACCTGGTTCTCCGCTCAATGGGCATACAGCCTGTGCATGGCGCTGAGGTACACACGGCAGAAGAACTGCGCCTCCTGTTTGAGCAAAGCGTGGAAAGCGGTGCCATTCAGGACGCGCACCATGAACTGATCGAGAATGTCTTCCACTTTAACGAGCGCATGGTAAAGCAGATCCTGGTGCCGCGCACAAAAGTAGTAGCTGTGGACGTGAGTATCAGCGAGCAGGAGTTGATGGAGGTGATCTTTAACGAGGGCTACTCCCGCCTGCCTGTTTATAGCGGTAACATCGACAACATAGTGGGTATCCTGTATGTAAAAGACATCCTGAGCATCATACGCCTTGGAGAAGCGATCGCCATAGAGAAACTCATGCGCCCGGCTTATTTTGTACCTGAGACGAAAAAAATCAACCTCCTGTTAAAGCAGTTTCAGCGCCGCCATATGCACATGGCCGTAGCGACGGATGAGTTTGGAGGAGTATCGGGTATTGTTACGATAGAGGATATTATTGAAGAGTTGGTAGGCGAGATACAGGACGAATATGATGAGGAGGTCCCTATCGTGGAGCAGGTCAGTGACTTTGAGTTCAAGGTAAACGGGGCTGCCCCTATCCCTGACGCCAATGATTTCCTGCCCTACCCCCTTCCCGAAGGCGAAGACTATGAAACAGTAGGTGGTCTGATGAACGTGATCTACGGGCAGATTCCGGAGAACCTGAACGAAATTGCCACCTTTAATGAGTACGAAGTGCGCGTGCTGGAGAAATCAGACCGGCGGGTAGAGTGGGTGCTCCTGAAAGTACGGGACGAAATACTGCAGCCTAACGCATAACAGCAGCCTATGAAACGCCATGAAAGCCTTGTTCCTATCTCTCGTCAGCACCATGGAGGCCTGTTAACTTCCCGCCTGTTACAACAGGATGCGCCCCCTTACAAAGGAATGCCAACCACAGCCTCGGGTAAGCGTGATTATGCACTAGCTTTCTGGCAGGAGCACCTGCAGCCGCATTTTGCGTTGGAGGAGGCTACGGTTTTTACCATGGCTACCGCTTTTTCAGAGCACCTGGCAAAACAGGTTGTTAAGTTATGCTCAGAACACAAGCAACTGGAAGGCCTGATGCTGGCATTACCAGAGGTGAAGGAAGAAAACTTGTCGCAAAAGCTCCATGAGATAGGGCAACTCCTGGAACAGCATATCCGGCAGGAAGAGCGCGTGTTCTTTGAGCAACTGCAACAGGAGTTACCGGAAGCCGAGCTACGCTTGTTGCAGGAGCAGGTAGCAGGGCACCTGGGCTAATCAGTCCCTTCCCGTAAACCAACCACTGTACATCACATAGTTGTTAGCTACTTTCTCCAGGCCTTCTACCTGCTCCTGGCTCAGCTGTTTTACCTTCCTGGCCGGGATACCCGCATAAATCCAGCCCGATTCGCACAAGGTATTCTCCAACACGATGGCCCCTGCCGCCACAATACAGTTTTTCTGCACACGGGCATTGTCCATCACAATAGCCCCCATCCCGATCAGCACGTTATCCTCCACCGTACAGCCGTGCACGATGGCTCTGTGCCCGATGGATACATTGTTTCCGATAGTTGTAGCTGCTTTCTGATAGGTACAGTGAATCACAGCCCCATCCTGGATGTTTGACTTATCCCCAATACGGATGCTGTTCACGTCGCCCCGAATCACGGCGTTAAACCATATCGAGCACTCACTGCCCAACACCACATCGCCTACAATGGTAGCGTTGTCGGCTATAAAACATCCCTCGCCCATCTGGGGCCTTATACCTTTAACAGGAAGTATTACTGGCATCTCTTTTAATTTTGATTGACTGAATTTTGAATAATTGGTCATCACTCCGCGTGAAGTACACGAACTTGTGTACCTAAACCAAGCCCTGGACTGGTCCCTTCACTACTTGCTAAAGGGAAGCAGGCGTTTCCAGGTACCCTTCATGTAATTGTACTTAAGGGTACTCGGCAGTGCTTTCCAGAAGTATTTGTTCACCTCCACGGCAAAACTGGGCTGCATGTAGCAATTAATCGTACAGCCCTCACAGGCGGGCAGCCGCCCCTCCTGCCGCTTTAACTCAGCTACCTCCTGGCTCCTGTACAGCGCAAGCAAGTTCCCTTTAATAGGAAAGCGCTTGGTCCCTAAATGATAACAGGGCAACACCAGTTCATTCTCCGGCGATATAACCAGTGTCGTACTCGCCGCCTTACAAACAGGCTTCTCCACATGGTTGCCCCCGTCGCGTCGCAATTCCACAAAGCCCTCGTTGAGGTACACTTGCGGGCGCCGGCCAAAGGCTGCCAGGTAATCCAACTCCTCAGGGGTCAGGTTTTCGCCAGTCTCCACCTCGTTGTACTCGAAGGCAGGGTTTATAATGAGCAACAGCTTATTCGGCAGGATGATTTTCTGGTACACCTCCTCCAACTGGTGCAGGTTCTTCCGGAACACGGTAAACAGGATGTCTGGCCGCTCCCGCAACTCCTTGGCTACCTCTATAGACTTCATCACTAAGTCATAGCAAGGTACCCCACGGCCGGTGTCGTGTTCCTCCCTGTCAGCAGAGTCCAGCGAAAAATGCAGCATGTCTACTTTTCCCTTCAGCCGCTCTGCCAGCTTAGGATAGAGCATGCCGTTGGTGGTAAGCGTGGTAATAAACCCCATGTCATGCGCCATACCCAGCATGGCGTCTATCTGCCGGTGCAACAGCGGCTCTCCGCCTGTGAAATCTATCACCTGTACCCCCAAGCGTTTCAGATCCCGCAGGTTCTGCGCCACATCCTCTAACGTAATGTAAGGCGACGGTTTCTCCCAAATATCGCAGAACGAGCACTTGGCATTGCAGCGGTAGGTAACATAGTAGTTGCAAAGCACAGGTCTGGAGGTAAGGCGCATAGTAGGGAGCATGTAACATCAAAATTAGGAATTATGTACGGGAAGCAAAGCGAAATGTCGGCCTGGCTCCCAGGCAGGACGTGTAACAGCACCTAAAAGCACAAGCCCCCTCCCCCTTGTTCTGGTGCTTTAAACTAAAAAACGTCTGCCCAACCTAATAAAAAGGAGTTTGTCTACGCTTTTAAGGATGTTATGAAGAAAACCTGGGGCTTCGTCTAAAATAGCTTTCAGAGTTCGCTGAAAGCATTACTTTTGCACCGCTCTGTTAAAGCAGGGCTAGAGTAAAGGTATAACTTGTTTAAGGTGAGATGTAAGTAAGTTACCGTTCCTATTATTCTATCTACTACCAAACGCAGAAGCCGCACCTCGTGTGGCTTCTGCTGTTTTAGCTATACTAACGTGCAAAGCTGTCCGTTATGCGTAAGCAATAGCTTGGGTGTGAAAACAAAACTGTAGGAAGACTATGAAAACGTTGATGATCGTGGCAGCAATTGTGCTGTCGACAGGTGTGGCTGCCAAGGCCCAGTTTTTTCAGGCCGGTGTTAAGGCTGGCCTTAGTACAACGAACGTTAAGGTAAGCGAAGTCCGCAACAATCCTTTACAGTATAAAAACCCGGAGAATGTGACCGGTTACCATGCCGGCTTCTTTGCCCGCTTACAGGTTGCCGGTATCTTTGTGCAGCCAGAGGCTCTCTTTACCTCTACAGGAGGCACCATAGAAGTGACTGACAACTTTAACATCCAGAATGTGCAGGTAGAGGAGTTTGAGTTCGACCGGCTGGATGTACCTATCATGGTAGGGTATAACTTCTTTAAGGTACTGCGTGTGCAGGCCGGCCCTGTTATCTCCCAGCTCATAAGCGCCGAACAGGAAAATCAGGACATAGAAGAGTTTCTAAACAACTCCGATTGGGGCTACCAGGCGGGCATAGGGATTGATGTGTGGAATCTGACTGCCGACGTGCGCTACGAACGCATAAACCGTGACTATACAAACACCCCGCAGCAGAGTGGCATGAAACTGCAAAACGACCAGTTTGTCGTGAGCCTTGGCTATAAGCTGATTAAATAGGCGGGGAGTTGCCGCAAACAAGGTGTGTTTACCCTAATTCCGGACCAGTCCTGGTGGGTGGTTTCGCAAATATGGCGTAAAAGCCATATCTTAGCCGATAGTCAAAGTCTAAAAGCATGATCCCTGCCCTTCGTCCCGGTGATAAAATCGCCATTGTTGCCACTGCCCGAAAAATTACCCTTCCTGAGATAGAATTAGCTATCCGGACCTTCAAGGACTGGGGACTGCAGGTAATATTAGGAGAGAGCATCGGGGCCAGCTACAATTACTTTGCCGGGAATGATGCCTTGCGCCTGCAGGACCTGCAGCAGATGCTGGATAATGACAGCATCAAGGCCATTATCTGCGCCCGTGGTGGTTATGGCACAACCCGCATCATTGACCAGGTAGACTTTACTATATTTCAGCAACACCCCAAATGGCTGGTAGGCTTTAGTGATGTAACCGCACTGCACAGCCACATTCACAACCTGGGCTTAGAGAGCATACATGCTATTATGCCGCTACTCTTCCCCAAAGAAGGCACTGCAGATTCGATCGAAACGCTGCGCCGTGTACTGTTTGGAGAAGATGTGGTTTATACGGCCGCTCCACATGCCTTTAACCGCACAGGAACAGCCATTGGACAGTTGGTAGGTGGCAACCTATCCATGCTACACACCCTTACAGGCACCCGCTCCGACATTAGCACAGAGGGCAAAATCCTGTTTCTCGAAGACTTGTGTGAATACCTGTACCATGTGGACCGCATGATGGTACACATGGACCGCAGCGGTAAACTGGAAAACCTGGCAGGCCTTGTGATCGGCGATATGAGTGATATGAATGATACCCCCGTTCCTTTTGGTAAAACCGCTTACGAGATCATATTAGAGCACACAGGCAAATACAACTATCCTGTTGCCTATGGGTTCCCGGTTGGGCACGAGCCACTGAACCTGGCATTAATTTGCGGCAGGGAAACAGCACTGGCTGTAAGTGAGAGCGGAGTGCAGTTAACCTATTGCTAAAAAAGCTTTAAACGCGAGCGCTTTTTCTTTTAAGGCGTTCAGAGGGGTTAGTTACCTGTTACACCAGCATCTTCCCTGACTACTGCCCCTATAAAAACAAAAAGCCACATTACTGCGGCAGGTAAAAGTTTTACTAACAAAAAGAAGAACAGTAAAGGCTTTAGTATCCGAGCACTTCCGTCACCGGGGCTTTTCAGAAGGCCACGGCGATGGAAATGCTCGGGCTTCTCTGGGTCTATGAATTCTCCTCCTCATCTTCTGACGATTCTTTCTTTCGTTCTTCAGGCGGAGTATCTGTAATGTTCCCGAATTCATCCACATAAGCTATCATCTCAGCCAGGCTTCCTCCCGTAGAGTTTTCCTGACGCTCTAACTTACGCTCCAGTTTTGCTTCTTTCTTTTTCGCTTTCTTCTTCTCGCGTTGCTTCTTCATGAACGTGTTCTGCGATCTACCCATAGTTAGTTTGTTTAAGTGATACATTTGCCCCGGTCTTGGCTTACTTATGATATCTTAACCTGAAAAGGAAAAGGGCATAAGGCAGGGGCTTACAATTGATATATAGCACCAGGATGACAGTCATCCTGGCTAAGGCGGTCAAGGGCTGTAACGGCAAGTGTACTGGGCACTGGAGGCTGTTACGCAAACCTTCTCCGCTGCATTCCTGATGTGTAAAGCCGGTTTGACTTTTCAGACACCCTTAAGGTTTTGCAAAAACTGTACCTCCCTTAAGGGTAATTGGAAAAAAATAAGGCCCGATTAACGGCGAAGCGAAATTACGGGATCAAGTATTGACTGTTTCCACTACGAAGATAGGAATTTTTACGCTTCAATCCAATTCCCGGTCAGTACTGTAGCCCCTCAGTAGGCCTTCAGGCTACCTTATCGATGCCCTCTTCCCGCACATCATGGTAATAATTACAAATGCTGTTAAGTACACATTTTTCACATTTGGGACTGCGCCATGTACAGATCCTTTGGCCATGCCACAGTAAGTGTATGTGAAAGTTGTACAATTCCACAGGATCTTTTGGTAGCAGCTGCAGAAGTACCTCATGGGCTTTATTGGGTGTTACCTTGGCCCCGATAAGCCCCACCCGTTGGCTTACCCTGTGCACGTGCGTGTCCACCGGAAGGATGGGCTTCTTAAAGTTAAAGAGCAGCAGCAAGGAAGCCGTTTTCAGCCCGACACCTGGCAGGCTTGTCAGCCACTCCATTGCTTCCTCCACAGGCATTTCCTCTAAAAAGTCGATGCTTATCTCCCCTCTTTTATCCTTTATAATTTTCAGTGTCTCCTGAATTTGCGGTGCTTTCTGCCCCGGGTAGCGGGTAGTAGCAATTGCATCGGCTAACTCCTCAAACGGTGCCTGCATCACCCCTTCCCAGTCGCCGAAGCGCTCCAGCATGGTATAGTAGGCCTTTTCTTCATCTTTGTGGTTTGTCCGGTGCGAGAGCATAGTGGAGATAAGCTCATGCATAGGGTCGCGGCGGTTCTTCAACTCCAGCCGCTTGTAGGCCTCGTTTAGCATGTCATGTGTCAGCAGCGTCTTTTCCTCGACAGGCAGTTCTTTTGCATCCATAAGCAGGTGTTTCGGTGGGTTCTATCTGTACGGCCTTCCTCCTGCATCTGTTAGCCAAGTTCCTTTAGAGAGGCTAACTTTTTGAATGGCAATAGCTTTCAAAGTGCTGTTATCAGTATGGCTGACAGCGGGCGCAGCGGCATAAATATAATTATACACACAACTATTTTAACCACGAATCGATATATGTGTTAATCTAACCTTAACATCCGGTGTTTGCACACTGGTATATGCGTATGCGAATTAAGTTTTTAGGAACAGGTGGCGCCTTCGACACAGACTACCTGAACTCTGCTGCTCTTTTGGAGTTCCGGGGCATAACCCTCCTGATAGACTGTGGATTTACTGTTTTCCCGACACTAGTGAGCAAGAACCTGGTGCAGAAGGTAGACCATGTTATCTTAACACACCTGCACAATGACCACTGCGGTAGCCTGGCTACTTTTCTGCTCTACAAAAGCATTGTGGAAAAAAGCAAAAAGCCTGTTATCCTCTATCCGTCGGAACAGTTTAAGCAACAATTAACTTCCTTCCTGAGAATACAGCTGAAAGAACCTGAAAAATATGCCGAATTCGTGCCCCTGGATCAGTTTGAGGGAGTCATTGCTGTAGATACCTATGGCCAGCACTCCGAGGGCCTGCAAACGTACTCTTACATTTTTGATAACGATTCCCGTATCGTCTATTCCGGCGATTTGGGTAAACCCGATGTCCTCTTTGAGAAACTAGAACGCCTGCCAGCAAAGGAGACCTGCGTTTTTCATGATATTACCTTTAACCCGGAAAATACCGGCCACACCTATTACAAGAAGCTGTTACCGTATTTGAACGGCAAGGAAATGTACGGCTACCATTGCGACCCGACACAAAGCCCTCCCGATAACCCCATTCGTCTGGTTTTCTTTCAGCCACACTTGATGGCTTAAAAGTTAGAGTTTAGCGGCTATGCACAAAAAAGCCGGCCGCACAAAGGCACGGCCGGCTTGTAAAACGCTTTGATCTGAAATTATAGTTCGCCTCGCTCTGCGGCTCTTTTCATTTTCTCATTGGCAAAGATCGCAATCTCCACCCGGCGGTTCTGAGCACGGCCTGCCGCTGTCGTGTTATCAGCCACTGGCTGGTCGAAGGAGTAGCCTTGGGTTTGCAGGCGGCTACGGTCTACACCCAAAGAGGCCGCATAATCGGCTACCGCCTGTGCCCGACGCTCTGACAGGCGCTGGTTATACTCCCGGGTACCCGTGTTATCTGTATGGCCCTCTATCAGGATGTTCGTGTCCGGGTACTTTTTCAGTGTCTCGGCAAGCTCCGCAATCTCGGTGCGGGCCTTGGGCTGCAGTTCAGCAGAGTTCGTTTCAAACAGGATGCCTGAATCAAAGGTAAGCTTGATACCTTCGCCAACGCGCTCTACCTCAGCATTCTCCAGGTCTCGCTCCAGCTCCTCTGCCTGCTTGTCCATTTGCCGCCCGATAATTGCTCCAGTGGCCCCCCCCACGGCAGCACCGATAATAGCACCGGCAGCAGTATTACCGGCCACTCTACCTACTACACCGCCGACCACAGCACCGGAGCCGGCACCAATGATACCGCCTTTAGCTGTTTTGCTCATGCCACGGTCATCATCTGTGCTGTCTGCGCCTACCTGGCTCGTATTGCAGGAACTTAGCAGTACGGCGAGTATAGCAAAAATTGATAAAAAGTTTCTCAGGTTCTTCATAGTTCTCATCTTTAGTCCAAATCAGGCCTTTTAATCCAGTGGCCCATACTTCTACTTAAGTTTTTAAGCATTCCATTTGTACCATACGAGCTCCTGTTACTTTACTGGTTTGAGGCAACAGGCACTGGCTTTCAGCACCTCGTATGACACCTTTTATCCTTAAACGCACCAGTATTTACCGGGTTTTTAATGCAAGATGCCTTTATAACTTCTCTTGATATGTTACAAACGGGAGCACATTAGCCACCAAAAAACAATGCCTGCCAACTTACGCTGGCAGGCATTGTTTTTTGGTTAGGTTATGCAGTAGCTTATCTTACCTGGCCGCTCTCTGCGGCTTCCTTCAGTTCTTCGTTTGCAACGATAATGATCTCTACGCGGCGGTTCTGTGCGCGGCCTTCTGCTGTCGTGTTGTCGGCAATTGGCTGATCATAGCTATAGCCTTTTGCCTGCAAACGCGATCCGTCTACGCCAAGGCTACGGGCGTAAGCAGCCACAGCTTCGGCACGACGCTCAGAAAGACGCTTGTTTAACTCATAAGAGCCGGTGTTATCGGTGTGCCCTTCTATAATCACATCGGTCCCCTGGTACTCTTGCAGGGTCTTAGCCAGCTTCTCGATGTCACGCTTCGCACCGGCGCTCAGTTCGGCAGAGTTGATGTTAAACAGGATGCCAGAATCAAAGTTAACGCGGATAGCCTCACCTACACGCTCTACTTTGGCGCTTTCCATGCTGCGCTCCAACTCTTCGGCCTGCTTGTCCATGCGACGACCGATTACGGCACCCGTAGCACCACCTACGGCAGCACCAACAATAGCACCGGCAGCAGTATTGCCCAGCCTGTTACCAATCAGGCCACCGATCACGGCGCCACCGCCAGCCCCGATCAGACCGCCTTTGGTTGTTTTGTTCATTCCCTGTTTATCGCCTTCCGCTGTTTTCGCCTGTGTTGTTCTCTCTGTATTACCTGAGCCAGCCAGTGGAGCTGTCGACTGGCAAGAGCTGAAAAGCATAGTAGCGGCTAACAGGGAGCTTAAGGAGAGTTTTAAAAATTTCATGGTCTTGTGTGTAAAGTTCTTACAAATACTAATTAGGGTTCTTGTTTTTACTTCTGCATGGGTTTCCATACTTACTACTACAAACGCAACTCCTGTGCCAGAATTATTGCCGACCCTCAGTATATTTTATATAGTGTATATTACCTTAAGTATGAAGCACTTCTAAACAGCGAGGCCTGTCTCCGTGCACAGAGACAGGCCTCGCTGTTAGTATAAAGCTTACAGGGATTGCGTTAGGATACCTTCTCTGTCGTTTTACGTACTTGTTTCTTGTTGCCATTCTCTTCCTCAGTGGGCATCACCATAGCGAGCAAGTCCGTTAAGCGCTGCTTCAGCTCCTTGCGGTCTACAATAAAGTCTAGGAAGCCGTGCTCCAGTACAAACTCCGCGCTCTGGAAGCCTTTCGGCAAGTCCCTGCCAATTGTCTCTTTGATCACACGAGGACCGGCAAAGCCAATTAATGCCCCTGGCTCCGCAATGTTAAAGTCGCCGAGCATGGCAAAGGAGGCGGTTACTCCACCTGTGGTAGGATCAGTGAGCAGTGATATGTAAGGCAGTCCTTCCTCTGAAAGCAGGGCTAGCTTGGCAGATGTCTTTGCCATCTGCATTAAAGAGAAGCCGGCTTCCATCATACGCGCACCGCCTGACTTTGAGATCATCAGGAAAGGAGTGCGTGTCTTCCGGGCATGGTCTATGGCACGGGCAATTTTCTCACCTACCACAGAACCCATCGAGCCACCGATAAAAGCAAAGTCCATACAGGCGATGGTAATCTCCTGGCCGTTTATTTTACCATAAGCTGTTCGCACAGCATCCTTAAGGCCTGTGTTCTTTTGGGTAGCGGCAATGCGCTGTGGGTAAGGCTTGGTATCCACAAAGTTAAGCGGGTCGCCTGAGGTCAGGTTTTCGTCCAGCTCCGTAAACTTGTTGTTATCAAACAGGATGGCAAAATACTCCTTAGACCCGATACGATCATGGTAATCGCACTTCACACAGGTATTCAGGTTCTTGCGATGCTCTGCCATGCTGGTCACGGTTTTGCACTCCGGACATTTATACCATAACCCGTCCGGCGTCTCTTTCTTCTCCTCTGTGGGTGTATGAATTCCTTTATCTACTCTTTTAAACCAAGGCATCATAGTCAAAAGCGTGCTTACCGCACTTTAAATATATAGGTGTTTTACTTTACCAGGTAACGAATGACACAAAAACTGTGGCCGGCCTTCTCCTGCTTCAAAGGAAGCATAAGAAAAAGGTCGGCCACAAAAGTATGTAATAATCAGGAGTTCTGCTACAAATTACGCGAGTGTAATCTCTTGCGCCAAATAAACGTCCTGTACAGCATTCAACAATTCTACCCCTTCCTTAAACTCCCGCTGGAATGCTTTTCGCCCCAGAATCAGCCCCATGCCCCCGGCACGTTTGTTAATAACCGCCGTCCGTACCGACTCCTGCAAATCAGACTCCCCTTTCGACTCGCCTCCGGAGTTAATCAAACCGGCACGCCCCATATAGCAGTTCGCCACCTGGTAACGGCACAGGTCTATGGGGTTATCGCTGCTTAGCTCCGTGTACATCCGCTTATCAGACTTCGAAAAACCAATGGTCGTAAAGCCTCCGTTGTTCGTGGGTAGCTTTTGTTTGATGATGTCTGCCTGAATGGTTACGCCAACGTGGTTCGCCTGTCCTGTGATATCAGCGGCCGTATGGTAATCCACCCCGTCCTTTTTGAAGGCGTTGTTACGGGTATAGCACCACAGAATGGTGGCCATCCCCAGCTGATGTGCCCGTTCAAAAGCCTCCGACACTTCTATGATCTGGCGGGATGACTCCTCTGAACCGAAATAAATGGTAGCCCCCACTGCGGTAGCCCCCAGGTTCCAGGCTTCCTCCACCGACCCAAACATGATCTGATTGTACTTGGTCGGGTAGGTGAGCAGCTCATTATGGTTAATCTTAACAATGAAAGGTATTTTGTGCGCATACTTCCGCGACATCATCGCCAAGTTTCCAAAAGTGGTTGCCACACCATTACAACCGGCTTCTACTGCTAGCTTCATGATACTTTCGGGGTCAAAGTAGATGGGGTTAGGGGCAAAGGAGGCACCAGCCGTGTGCTCAAGGCCCTGGTCAATTGGCAGAATGGAGATATAACCAGAGCCGCCCAAGCGCCCGTGGTTAAAAAGCTGCTGCAGGCTGCGCAGCACCTGCGGGCTCCGGTTCGTCTGAACAAAGATCCTGTCGACAAAATCAGGACCAGGTACATGCAGTTGCTCTTTTGGGATGGTCTTGCTCTGGTACTGCAACAGACTCTCGGCATCAGCCCCAAGTAAAGAAACAATATCATCGTACGTCATCGGCTTTGCATTTAAGGTAGACATCTCAGGAACAATTTGGACACAGCAAAGGGGAACATGCCCGGAAGATAAGGGCGTGGAGGGCTATCGCCCTCCACTATCCGTTTTATAGCTTGGTTGGCACCAATAGGCATGGCTATGTATGTTATAGCTGCACTCCTATACTTACGCCTTTAGAAAAGGTTGCTTAATAATAAGCCAGTGCGTTCTACCATTTAGGCAAGCTACAACAAAGGACAGGGACGAACTGTAGAGCCTTGCTCGTTCTCAACTTTCGATCCCTGCAGTGCCTGGAAACCATCTTGTCACTCCAACAAAACATATGAAAAAAAAGCGAGGGCATCCTGTTGAAGGATGCCCTCGCTTTGCCGAAGTCCTGTTACTCATGATAAAGTACCTGGAGTACGGTCTGGCCCACGGCTTTTAGCGTGTTGCGGCTTATAATAGCCATGTTGTCCTTATGGCGGTGATGATAAGGGCCAAAAGAATCTCCATTTCTCGCCTTCGTGTTATACTCCACAATATCAATCATGGGAATACCGCCCCACTTGTTCACATAGTAGTGGTCATCTGTGATAGCGGGCGCTCGAAGGCGCTTAAAGTAATCGGCAAAACCGGCCTCCTTTCCAGCTTTCCACACTTTGTTTACAACCTGCCTGGCATACTGCATAGAGTAGCCTTCGCGGGCAAAGCGGGCGTTCGCCGCCCCTACCATGTCCAGTAAGATGCCGTACTCCGCCTGGTAGTCCGGAACATGTTTATTCTTGCTCCAGTGCTGTGAGCCAAGGGCCCAGGTATGCTCTTTGTAAGGCAACTCACTATTAGCAGGCTGACCGTAGTCCTCGCCGTCAAAAAACATGAGGTCTATGCCTATCCCCGGCTTTGGGTTTGCCTCGTGTAGTACCCTGGCAATCTCCAGCAGCACTCCCACGCCACTGCCCCCATCGTTGGCACCGGCAATGGGGACATCAGGGGATACCTCGTCTTTATCGGCAAAAGGGCGTGTGTCCCAATGGGCTGCCAGCATTACCCGGTGGGTAGCTGCTGGGTTATAGGAGGCGATAATGTTGCGCAGGTTAAGCTCCGTGCCATCAAAAGCAGCCATCCGGAACCGCTGTTCCTGCACCTTGCCCCCGTAAGACGTCAGTTTGCTTGCGATCCAATCACCGGTAGCTTTGTGGGCTACGGTGTTAGGCACGCGAGGGCCAAAAGCTACCTGCCTGGCCACAAAAGCGTAAGCGGAGTCAGCATTGAAAGCGGGCACTGCTACGCCTGAAAGTTGCTCCTCTGCCTGTTTAGCTTCTCTTGTCTGCAGGGATGTACAGCTGTAACAGGTAACCAAAGCCACCAATAGCAGCGCCAACGCTCCAGGCTTATTCCTCATAGGCCCAGTCCACGCCTGTCTTCAGGTCTTTTATCACGATCCCCTGCCGCTTTAAGCCGGCCCGGATAGCATCCACTTTATCGTAGTCTTTGGCTTCTTTGGCCTCCTTGTAGAAAGCCAGCACCATGCCCAGCATCTCATCTCTGTTTCCGGTCTCCTCCTCTTCCAGGCCCAGCACATTCAGCACCAGTTCCTGGTAGGTATTGCGGACGGTGTCAAAGGTACCTCTCGACACCGTTTCGATCTTCAGCTGGCCCAGGTAGAGGCTGTTAATTTTCTTCAGCAGGTTAAAGAGCGAAGCAATGGTACGAGCCGTGTTCAGGTCGTCGTTCATGCCCCGGTAGCAGTCCTCTGCCAGTTTCAGCAAATCCTCGTTCAGCTTCTGATCCGGCTCCGCGATGCCCTCTTCTGGGTACTTCAGTTTCTTCAGCACGTTCAGCCCGTTCATCAGCTTGGTATAGCCTTTCCGGGCCGCCTGCAGTGCCTCGTTACTAAAATCGAGGGTACTGCGGTAATGTGCCTGCAGGATAAAGAAACGGATGGTCATCGGGCTATAAGCCTGCTCCAGCATGTCATGCTTTCCGCTGAACAATTCGCTCAGGTTGATGAAGTTGCCCAAGGACTTGCCCATTTTCTGGCCATTCACCGTGATCATGTTATTGTGCACCCAGTAGCGGGGGCCGTCACTGTGGTTGCAGCTGGCCTGGTTCTGCGCGATCTCGCACTCATGGTGCGGGAACATCAGGTCGAGGCCGCCGCCATGTATGTCAAAGGTATCGCCCAGGTACTTGCGGCTCATGGCAGAGCACTCGAGGTGCCAACCGGGAAAGCCGTCGCTCCAGGGCGAAGGCCAGCGCATGATGTGCGTGACCGAGGCTTTTTTCCAAAGGGCAAAGTCAAACGGAGAGCGCTTCTCCTCCTGCCCGTCCAGGGTGCGGGTGTTGCCAAGCAGGTCTTCTATGTTCCGCCCGGAAAGCTTTCCGTAGTTGTGGTTCTTGTTGTAGGCTTCCACGTTAAAGTACACAGAACCATTCACCTCATACGCCAAACCATTGTCCAGTATCTCCTGTGTCATCTGGATCTGCTCTATGATGTGGCCGGAGGCGCGCGGCTCGATGTCCGGCGGCAGCACATTCAGCTTTTCCATCTCCACATGGTAGATGTTCGTATAGTGCTGCACTACCTCCATCGGCTCCAGGTGCTCCAGCTTGGCTCTTTTCTGAATTTTGTCCTCTCCCTCATCCGCATCGTTCTCCAGGTGGCCCACATCAGTGATGTTGCGCACGTAGCGCACTTTATAACCCTGGTACTTCAGGTAGCGGTACAGTACGTCAAAGGTAACGGCACTGCGGGCATGGCCCAGGTGCGGCTCACCGTATACAGTTGGCCCGCACACATACATCCCCACAAAGGGAGCGTGGAGTGGCTCAAAGGCTTCTTTCTTTCGCGTCAGCGTATTGTACAGGTTCAGTTTCTGTTGCATGGTTTCTTAAGTAAAAACACCTCCCGGTGTCGCACTCGCTATGTTCAGCAGCTCTGTTTAACCGGCTAAATTTGTTCAAAACTAAACATATTGCCTCCTTTCTCCTAACGATCCGCCGCTACCTTTGGCTCCAGTACATAGGTAGCTGAAACAGGGAAGTGATCGGAGAGGCCCATCTCGTAGTGCGTTTCATAATCGATGGCCTCCAGCCCTTCGCTATAAAACTGGTTGTCGATGCGCAGGAAAGGAATAGGTCCATTATAGGTTGCGCCCACACCGGATCCTGCCTCTACAAAGGCATTCTCCAGTTCTCTTGCGAGCTGGTCATACGTATAGCTAAAAGGAATATCATTAAAATCGCCGCAAACAATAACCGGATAAGGCGATTCCCGGATGTGCTCCAGCAACAACTGCACCTGCAGCGTCCGGGCTATGAATCCGCGCTTCAGGCGTCGGGCCAGGTTAAGCCCCTCCTTTTTAAAGCTCTCCTCGTCGCCGATGGCCGTGTACGTGTTTTCAATGTCCTCCGAGCGGATGCTCATGGATTGCAGATGCACGCCGTACACCCGAACCGTGTCGCCTTGCACGTCTATGTCTGCCCAGGCAACCCGGTTTGTCGTGTACTTCTGGGTGTTCGGGAAATAAATGGTGCTGCCCCGGATAATAGGGTACTTCGAGAAAATAGCGATACCGTACTCTGCCTTTACGCGGCCGGTTTCGTAGGTAGAGGTAAACTTATACTTATCATACCGGGTCCCTATCCGGTTTAAGTTATTAAACTCATTAGAGTTAACATAGCTGTAGAATTCCTGCAGGCAAAACACATCCGCCGGGTGCGTCGCCACCCAGTCCACCATTTCGTCAGATATCTGGGGTACCCCTTTTACCCGTTTGTCGTAGGCGTTAAAAACGTGTGTGTTAAAGCTTAGCACCTGCAGTGTCTTCGCCCCCTGAGGCACCTCCCGCACCAGGTTTACGGCAACCAAGCGGCTATAGTAACTCCAGCCCAGCAGGAAGGTGGCAAGCGGCAGCACCACCAACCAGGAGCGACGCATAGCCCAGTAGAGGAGAAACAGGAAATTCAGCACCAGCGCGCCGGGCAGGGAGAAGGCCACAAAGGCAGCAGGCCAGAACTCATCTGGCGGCACCTGCAAGCACAACACCCCTGCTAGCAGCCACAGTACTACGACTATGTTGAGCAAAAGCCATAAGCGCCGCCTTATTTTTTTAAACGTACCTGCCATAGGAGCAAACTTACGAATTATGCCCCTATCTATATCATGCCACCCGGCAGAATATCTGGCGTTGCCTGGCAGCGCGGCACAACAACAGGAATCGCCCTTTTCTTCTGCCGAACTTATCGGCTCTTCCTTTTGTTACATTTTTCGGCTCCGGGTACACGCTCTTTGTACCAGAAGTCCTGCTCGTCTCGCTTATGGTAAGATGTTTGCAATAATTTATACAGGCACCTATACTTACATAGTATTGTTTATATAAGGATTTTGTAGTAAATTTGTGGCAATATTTCCAATGAGATGAGGGGACACGAGGTCCCCTTCTTTATTTCTTAACTGATAGCAATGGCACTTACTGCAAAAACCATAAGAACGATGGCGGAGGCAAGCCTGCCGGAGAGCGACTTGTTTATCGTGGATGTAGCCGTGTCGGACACACCGGTGCGCCCGAAAGTAACGGTGCTGGCTGATGGCGAAAACGGCATTAGCATCGATCAGTGCGCCACCATCAGCCGGCGCATCAACAAAAGGATTGAGGAGGAGTTCGGGCCTGACATGGCCTACGTGCTGGAGGTAAGCTCGCCGGGTGTGGATTTCCCACTCACGCAGCCGCAGCAGTTTAAGCGCCACACGGGCCGCAACCTGAAGATAAAGCTACAGGACGGCTCTGAGAAAACAGGAAAACTGGAAGAGGTGACCGATACCGGCATTAACCTGCTGGAGGAAATCAAACAAAAGGGCAAGAAGGCAACGTACGTGCCTGTGCAAATACCCTTTGGGGAAATTGTGAAAGCAAATGTTGTAATATCTTTTAAATGATAAAATAATGAACAGTTCAGTCCTGATCGAGTCGTTCGCTGAATTTGCGAAATTCAAGAACATAGACCGCCCGACCATGATGCGCATCCTGGAGGATGTATTCCGTACCATGATCCGCAAAAAGTGGGGCACCGACGAGAACTTTGATATTATCCTGAACGTGGAGAAGGGCGACCTTGAGATCTGGCGTAACCGCGAGATCGTAGACGACAACTCCGAGGACATCTGGGACCATGACAAGATCAGCCTGTCAGAGGCCCGCAAGATAGAGCCTGACTTTGAGATCGGCGAGGAAGTATCGGAAGAGATTCAGCTGGAGGACTTCGGTCGTCGTGCTGTGCTTACTGCCCGCCAGACGCTGATCCAGCGCATCAAGGACATGGAGAAGGAACTGCTGTTCCAGAAATACAAGGACCTGGTAGGCGAAATTATCTCGGGCGAGGTGTACCAGGTGTGGAACCGCGAAGTGTTACTGTTGGATCAGGAAGAAAACGAACTGTTGATCCCGAAAGGTGAGCAGATCCCGAAAGACCGTTACCGCAAGGGCGATGTAGTACGCGCGGTAGTGCAGCGGGTAGAGATTGTGAACGGTAATCCAAAGATCATCCTGTCCCGTACGTCTCCTACTTTCCTGGAGCGCCTGTTCGAGAATGAGGTGCCGGAGATTTACGACGGCCTGATTGCTATCAAGAAGATTGTGCGTGAGCCCGGTGAGCGCGCCAAGGTAGCCGTGGAGTCCTTCGACGATCGTATCGATCCGGTGGGCGCCTGCGTAGGTATGAAAGGTTCCCGGATCCACAGCATTGTGCGCGAACTGGAAAACGAGAACATCGACGTAATTAACTACACCGATAACCTGGAGCTTTACATTCAGCGTGCCCTTAGTCCGGCTAAAATCAGCAGCATGAAAGTGGACGAGGAAGCGGGACGCGTGTCCGTGTTCCTGAAGCCTGACCAGGTATCTTTAGCCATCGGGAAAGGGGGCCAGAACATTAAACTGGCAAGCCGGCTGGTTGGCCTCGAAATTGACGTATTCCGTGAGTCGGAGACTTATGAGGAAGACATCAGCCTGGAAGAATTTACAGACGAGATAGAAGATTGGGTAATCGCAGAGTTAAGACGCATTGGTCTGGACACTGCGAAAAGTGTACTGGCTGTGAGCAAAGAAGACCTGCTGCGCCGCACTGACCTGGAAGAAGAGACCATAGATGATGTGTTCTCTATCCTTCGTGAGGAGTTGGAGGAAGAAGAAGATAATCAATAGTTGTGAGTTGCGCTCCGTTGGTGTAATTTTGATACATCTTTTGCGCCGGAGCGCAACTTGTACCTTTTGCAAGGCAACTAACAGTAAACAACAGAATTAAAAGACAGCATATAGAACAAAATGGCAGAAGAAAAAACAAGGAGGCTTAAACAGGTTGCGACTACTTTAAACATTGGTACATCTACAATTGTAGACTACCTCTCTGCTAAAGGTTTTGACGTGGACAATAAACCCACCACCAAAATCACAGCAGAGCAGTTCAATATGCTGGCTAAAGAGTTCGCTTCGTCTATGCAGGACAAGATAGAGGCGGAGGAAATTAATATTGGTAAAAAGCCGCAGAGCAACCAGGTAGTTGAGTCGGAGCCTCTTCATCAGGAGCCAAAGAAGCAAAGCGAGCCTGAGCAGGAGATCCTTATAAAAGGCGCGGCGAACCGGCCAAGTCCTGCTCCTGCACCGGAGCCTCAGAAAGAAGCACCCGCAGAGCAACCAGCGTCTAAGCTACCTGGCATTAAAGTACTGGGTAAAATAGACCTGGATGCCAAAGGCAGACCCGTGCCCAAACAGCCAGAGCCGAAAGCCGCCCCGGCCGCAGAAGAAAAGCCTGTAGTGGAGGCGCCAAAGCCAGCGCCTGCTCCTGAGCAGCCAAAAGCACAGGCACCGGTAGAACCAAAAGCTCCGGAAGCTCCGGCACAGCCAGCAGCACAGGCCCCTGAAGCCCCTGCACCGGCTGAGCCAGAGCAACCAAAAGCACCACAGCAAGCAGCTACTCCTGCTACGCCTGCTAAACCGGCTGCTGAGAAGCCAGCCGCAGAAAAACCACAGCCTGCCAAGGAAGAGGCGCCGCAGCAACCGGCCACTCCAGAGGCACCTAAAGGCAAAGACGCCGAACAACAAGGCCAAGAAAAGAAAGAAAAGATAGAAACGATTACAGGAAAAGCAGACCAGTTAAAAGGTCTTACAGTACTTGGCAAAATAGAATTGCCAACGGAGTCCCGCAGAAAGGGCTCTAAGCCTGTTGCCTCATCAGACGAGAAACGGGGAGGCAAGAAGAAAAAGCGCAAGCGCATCATGGTGTCCACCGAAGGCCAACAAGGCCAGCAGGGACCAGGCCAGGGCAATCAGCGCCCAATACAGCCCGCGCAGCAACGTGGTAATACGAACCAGCGACCTCCTAAAGGAGGCAAAGGCGGTAACCGCAATGCTACTGCACCTGCCGGAAAACCACAGAAAGCGGAGGTTACTGATAAGGAAATTCAGGAACAGATTAAAGCAACGCTTGCCAAGCTAAGCGGTGGCAAAGGCGGTGGCGGAAACAGGGCAAAGTATCGCCGTGAGAAACGCTCCGCAATTGCCGATGCCAACGAAGAGCGCCGCATGGCAGAGCAGGCAGAGTCTAAGACACTGCGTGTTACAGAGTTCGTGTCTGCCAACGACCTGGCAGCCCTGATGGACGTGAGCGTCAATGATGTCATTAAGGTGTGTATGCAGCTGGGCATGTTCGTGTCCATCAACCAGCGCCTCGATGCCGAAGCCATCACCATTGTTGCTGACGAATTCGGCTATAACGTCGACTTTATCACGACAGAAGATGAGCAAGCCCTGGAGGACATTGTTGAGGAGAATGAGGAGGACCTAGAAGAGCGCGCCCCAATCGTAACGATCATGGGACACGTAGACCACGGTAAAACTTCCTTGCTCGACTACATCCGTAACGCTAATGTAACAGCCGGTGAGGCCGGAGGTATTACGCAGCACATCGGTGCCTACAAGGTTAAAACTGAGAGCGGCCGTACGATTACCTTCCTCGATACACCAGGTCACGAAGCCTTTACGGCCATGCGTGCCCGTGGTGCCAAGATAACAGACGTTGTTATCATCGTGGTTGCCGCTGACGACTCGGTGATGCCTCAGACAAAAGAGGCCATCAACCACGCACAGGCAGCTGGCGTACCCATCATCATCGCGCTGAACAAAGTAGATAAGCCAAACGCTAACCCGGATAAGGTTAGAGAAGAGCTCGCCCAGATGAACATTCTGGTAGAAGAGTGGGGTGGTAAATACCAGTCGCAGGAAGTATCGGCTAAAACAGGCCAGGGAGTTCCAGACCTGTTGGAGAAAGTGCTTCTTGAGGCTGAAATCCTTGAACTCAAAGCCAACCCGGACCGTGCAGCGATAGGTACCGTTATCGAAGCCTCCCTGGACAAAGGCCGAGGCTACGTAGCCACAGTGCTGGTGCAGACAGGTAAGCTTAAGATCGGGGACGTGGTACTGGCAGGTTCACACTACGGTAGGGTGAAAGCCATGACCAACCATCTGGGCAAGAAGATGAAAGAAGCTGGTCCGTCTACCCCTGTGCAGTTGCTGGGCTTAGACGGAGCACCACAGGCTGGGGATAAGTTCCTGGTGATGGAATCAGAGCGTGAAGCGCGTGAAATCGCCACTAACCGTTCGCAAGTGCAGCGTGAGCAAAGCCTGCGTACCCGTAAGCACATTACACTGGATGAGATCGGACGTCGTTTAGCGATCGGATCATTCAAAGAGCTTAACGTGATTGTAAAAGGTGACGTGGACGGTTCCGTAGAAGCCCTTTCCGACTCCCTGTTAAAGCTGTCTACGCCGGAGGTGCAGGTAAGCATCATCAATAAGGGCGTAGGTGCTATCTCGGAATCTGACGTATTGCTGGCTTCTGCCTCTGATGCGATCATCATTGGTTTCCAGGTTCGTCCTTCGCAGAATGCACGTAAGCTGGCTGAGCAGGAGCAAATCGATGTGCGCCTGTACTCTATCATCTATGACGCGATCAACGAAGTGAAAGACGCGATGGAAGGCATGCTGGCCCCTACGCTGAAAGAAGAGATTACCGGTAACGCAGAAGTGCGTGAGGTATTCCGCATCAGCAAGGTGGGTACGATTGCCGGTTGTATGGTGACAGATGGCAGCATACAGCGTAATGCGAAAGTTCGCCTGGTACGTGAGGGTATTGTAGTGCTGGACGGTGAAATTCTTGCTCTAAAGCGTTTCAAAGACGATGTAGCGGAAGTGAAGCAGGGCTATGAGTGCGGTATCAGCTTGAAGGGTTACAACGACATTCAGGTTGGTGACGTGATCGAAGCTTACGTAGAGAAGGAAGTGAAGCGTACGCTCTAAAATAGAATGTATTACAAGTTAAAAGAGAAGCCCCTGCAACGCTCGTTGCAGGGGCTTCTCTTTTACAAAATCAGCCTTATGCTAAACAGCACAAGCACAAAAAAAGCTACCAAAATGGTAGCTTTTCCTATTTGTAATCTTTCTTAATTGTTTCTGGAACGGCGAAGGCGGCGCAGGTCGCGTTTGTGCTTCTTCTGCATCTTTTTCTCCATCTTCAGGATTTCCTTCATCCGTTTACTGTTCATAATGCTTTTCTTGGCAAAATTCCCTTTGCGTCCGTCTTCATAGTCATTAAACCGGGGATCAAGCCCTTGTGCACGTCTTTCAGCGGCATCCACTGAGGCTCCTTTTACTTGTGTTTTTGCAGTTCCCCAAAACTCATCTTTGGAAGACAGCGAACTACTCTGCGAAGTCTGGGCCTTTGCTTCCGTGCATAAAAGTACAATCCCAAGTGTAAATATCGTTAGAGCTATTTTCTTCATAATTCTGCGTTATTGTTTATTATACACAACGAAAGCACACGCTAAAAGTATACATTTTTCTGCTAACGCCAAGAAGAAGGGCAAAAGTTCAGCTACTCAAACTTATAAGATAGTCCAATTCCGAGCATCTGCTTTACCTGCAGCCGTGGCCCTTTGCTTTCATCCTTTCCATCCCCGTCACGGTCCACATCCACCTTCACGTCATCGTCGTAAATCATGTGCAGGAAAAAGTTGGCCGAGATAAACTCATTAAACTTAAAGCTTACCTGATTTTCAAAGTTCAAGTCTATGTTCTCCGGGTCCTTCAGGTAATTGGAGAACAGGTCGAGCTTAGACTGCAACAGTACGTTTTCGAGTATCTCGTTCTTATAGCGTACGTTTATGTAACCACCGAACTCTTTCCGAAGGTGTTTTCCGGTACCCGGTATCAGGTTGCCTTCCGGATCCTTCTCGGCCCTCTCCACGCCAAAAGCCCCGCGGTCTGCGAGCATCTGGCTCTCCACAATGGTAAACTTACCGGTCAGGGGCGACAGGAAGACTGAAAGCTTATCGTTCGGCTTGAAATCCATACCAAGCGAGGTAAGTACGTACATGGGGGAAAATAAGTTTGACACCAGCGTGTCGCGGGTAACGGTATAAGTTGGGGTGAGCTGCGATCGTACGTTTAACTGCCCCGTGTAGTACCACTCCTTAGAGGCCCGGTAGCCGTACTTCAGGTTCAACTCCACCCTGTCGTCGCTCTTCTGCATGCGACGTCCTTCCAACTTTATCAGGCCATAAGTTATATCCAGCGCATTGTTCCAAGTCCCTTTCCCTTTCTTGTAGTTCGCATAAATCGTACCGGCCCCAAGCACAGAAAAAGAATTTTGCCCACCCGCCGACCAATTACTCAGGCTTATCTGGTTAAGGTTCAGGGAACCGGTACCGCTAAAGTCCCACACACCAACGGTATCGGGGTCTTCCAAAACAGGCGGCTTTACATAAAGCCGCTGGGCGTTCGCACTAAACAAGAAAAGAAAGAACAGGCAAAGAGTAGTAAAAAGAAATCGGGGTGAAAGCGTAAACATCGTGTTTTAATAGGTTATACAACTTTGTTGTCGGGCGCTGTGGCTGTGGCCTCGCTCTGCCCTTTCAGCAGGTCGCGTATCTCAGCAAGCAGCACTTCCTGCTTGTTAACGGGCGGGGCAGGCTTTGCCGCTTCTTTCTCACGTAGTCGGTTAATACTGCGCACCAGCAGAAAAATAGCAAAGGCAATGATCAGAAAGTTCACAACCGTCTGCAGAAAGTTGCCGTAGTTAATGGCCACAGCTGGCTCTAAGACCTCTCCGTTCTCTACCACTGCCTCCCTTAACTCCAACTTTAAACGTGTAAAATCAACATTGCTAATAAGTAAGCCCAAGGGAGGCATAATGATATCATCTACAAGCGACTTGGTGATACCGCCAAAAGCGGCACCGATTACGACACCAACAGCTAGGTCAATTACATTCCCTTTAACGGCAAACTTCTTAAACTCTGAAAAAAAACTCATTTATGTTGTTAGTTAAAATTGATAATCAGACGAGGTACTAACTTAAGTCGCCTCCGTTTGTTTAGTACAAGGTGAGCAATCCCCCTCCTTAAATAGCTGTTTAAGGATTGAACTAAATCGTTATATTTGTGAACAAAGAAACAAGGAATAAACCAGAGTTGAACCAACCTATGGCTACGTACGAAAACCTGTTGCTTGACCTGAATAACGGCATTCTGACGATAACTATTAACAGGGCAGATAAGCTTAATGCCTTGAATATAGGCACTATTAAGGAAATAAAAAACGCCATTCAGGAAGTGTATGACAACCAAGACATTAAGGGGGCTATATTTACGGGGGCAGGTACAAAGGCTTTTGTAGCGGGTGCTGACATTACCGAGATAGCTGACTTGAACGAGGTGACAGCCCGCAGCTTTGCTGAGCATGGCCAGGAGGTCTTCAGCATGGTGGAACGCTGCAACAAGCCGGTGATCGCGGCCGTGAACGGTTTTGCCCTGGGTGGCGGCTGTGAGCTCGCTATGGCCTGCCACATGCGTGTAGCCAGTGAGAACGCCCGCTTTGGCCAGCCGGAGGTGAACCTGGGCATTATCCCCGGGTACGGCGGCACGCAGCGCCTGACCCAACTGATCGGCAAAGGAAAGGCGATGGAACTGATGATGACAGCCGATATGATCGGGGCTGAAGAAGCCCGCGCACTCGGCCTGGTAAACCACGTAGTGGCACAGGAAGACTTAATGGCAAAGTGCCTGGAGATACTGTCTAAAATCACCGCCAAAGCCCCGCTTGCCATTGGTTTAGTGATCGAGTGCGTAAATGCCGCCTCCAATAAAGATGAGAACGGCTATCAGACAGAGGCAAACGCTTTTGCCCGCTGCTGTACGTCAGAAGATTTTATAGAAGGCACAGGTGCTTTCCTGGAAAAGCGCAAGCCTAACTTCAAGGGCATCTAATTTTTCCTGCCACCCCCGGCCCCGTAACAAAACACATGAGTATAGCCAAGAAATTGGTCGGGCAAACTGCTGCCTATGGCATAAGCAGCATTGTTGGGCGCGCCCTTAATTACCTTCTCGTACCCATTTACACCGCTATCTTTGTACCAGCGGAGTATGGTGTGGTTGGTTACCTTTATGCACTTGCCGGTTTTTTTAACATCCTGTACACCTACGGGATGGAAACCGCCTTCTTCCGGTTCGCCAGCAAGCCCGGCGCTGACCAAAAGAAGCTCTACAACCAGGTTCTAAGCCTGATTATCTGCAGCAGTCTTGCGTTCACGACTGTACTCTTGCTGACCTCCGGGTCTGTTGTCGAGTTTAAGGGCTATGCTGCTGAGTTCAAGAGCTATATCAATTGGCTCGCTTTGGTGCTAGCGATTGATGCGATTGTGGCGATTCCCTTTGCCTGGCTCCGCTTAAAGAACAAAGCCATTAAGTTTGCCTCCATCAAGTTCATTAACATCCTGATCACGGTGGGAGCCAACATGTTCTTTCTGGTGCTGTGCCGTGATATTTACCAGGGGGAGTACCTGCAAACGCTCCGGCCCCTCGTGGAGGACATCTATAGCCCGACGTTCGGAATTGGTTATATCTTCCTTATAAACCTGGTGGCTAACGCACTGCTCATTCCCATGCTCTGGCGCGAATTCAGCATCTTTCGGTTCGAACTGAACAAAGAGTTGCTGCGCCCCATGCTGGTGTACGCCTATCCGCTTTTGTTTATGGGCATTGCGGGAGCTATCAATGAGTTACTGGACCGTATCCTGTTAGAGGAGTGGCTTCCTGAAAGTTTCTATCCTAACATAAGCAATTTGGCGGCGGTGGGTATTTACAATGCCTGCTATAAGCTTTCCATCTTCATGACCCTGGCCATTCAGGCGTTTCGCTACGCCGCAGAGCCTTTCTTCTTTTCACAGGCAGAAGACAAGAACTCGCCGCAGACCTTTGCTTTAGTAATGAAGTGGTTTGTGATCGCCTGCGCGTTTATCTTTCTCTTTGTCTCGGCCAACCTCGAGGACTTTGCCCTACTGCTCCGAAATCCTGCCTACCGGGAGGGAATTCTGGTCGTGCCGGTGCTGCTCCTGGCCAATCTTTTCCTGGGCGTATACTATAACTTGTCTGTGTGGTTTAAGCTAACCGACAAAACGAAGTACGGCACCTACATCAGCTTTGGCGGGGCTGCTGTTACCATTGCGTTTAACCTCCTGCTTATACCTGTGCTGGGTTATATGGGCTCTGCCATTGCTACTTTTATCTGCTACTTCAGCATGGCGCTGGCCAGTTACCTGCTCGGCAACAAGCATTACCCCATCCCCTACCCTGTTAAAACAATAGTGGGGTACATACTGCTAGCGGCAGGGTTAGCATGGATCGCCTTGGAGGCTGACTTAGAGAACTTCTGGCTGCGCCACGCCTTCCGACTGGCTCTTTGTGCGGCCTTTGTGGTGGTGGTGTGGCTGCGGGAGCATCCTCGTTTCCTTAAATTTTAATCATTATATTTATAGATAATGAACAACAAAATACTACCTGTTAACGTCATCAATCAGTCCAGGCACGCCCTCCCTTCTTACCAGACAGAGCACGCTGCAGGCATGGACCTGCGTGCGAACCTGGAGACACCTTTTGTCCTGAAGCCACTACAGCGCGCCCTGGTTCCAACCGGCTTGTTTATAGAGCTTCCGGAAGGCCATGAGGCGCAAATCCGTCCACGAAGTGGCCTTGCCTATAAGCACGGTATCTCGATCGTGAACAGCCCGGGAACCATAGATGCAGATTACCGGGGCGAGATCAAGGTCTTGCTCGTGAACCTCTCTGACCAGGAGTTTACTGTAGAGGATGGGGAGCGTATCGCCCAAATGGTGGTAGCACGTTATGAACGGATTGAATGGCAGGAGGCGGCAAGCCTAAGCGACACAGTGCGCGGCACTGGCGGTTACGGCAGCACGGGCACGAAATAACGCAATCAGAGCCCCTTTATAACTTTATGGGCATAAAAACGATACATGAAGCACAAGCTTCGCACTAAAATTTAAAAATAAAAGCGGCTGCAGCGAATGCTGCAGCCTTTCATGCATAAACCAAATAAATAGCTATGAGGATAATAGTACCAATGGCAGGTATGGGCAAGCGTATGCGCCCGCACACTTTAACTGTTCCAAAACCCCTGATCCCTATCGCTGGCAAGCCGATTGTGCAGCGCCTGGTAGAGGACATCGCGAAAGTCTGCCGCGAACCGATCGAGGAAGTGGCCTTCATCATTGGAGACTTTGGTGCGCAGGTGGAAAAAGACCTGAAAGGCGTCGCTGAGTCAATCGGCGCGAAAGGCAGCATTTATCATCAGGAGGAAGCCCTTGGCACCGCCCATGCCATACTTTGCGCACAGGACTCGCTGGAGGGGAAAGTAGTGGTAGCCTTTGCCGACACGCTCTTTAAAGCCGACTTTGAACTAGACACCAATGCCGATGGCACTATTTGGGTACAGCGTGTGGAAGACCCGCGGCCTTATGGGGTGGTTAAGCTGAACGAGGACAACGAGATCACCGACTTCGTGGAGAAACCGGAAGAATTTGTCTCTGACCTGGCCATTATTGGTATTTATTACTTCCGCGACGGTGAGTACCTGAAAAAAGAGCTACAGTACCTGCTGGACAACAATATCAAGGATAAAGGGGAGTTTCAGCTGACCAACGCGCTCGAGAACATGAAGAACAAAGGGACTAAGTTTATCCCTGCTGTTATCTCCGAATGGCTCGATTGCGGAAATAAAAACGCAACAGTATATACTAACCAACGCTATTTGGAGTATATAAAGGATGAGAAAGGCCTGGTGGCCTCATCGGCGAAGCTGGAGAACACAGTCATTATCCCGCCTGTATACATCGGAGAGAACGTCCAAATTACCAATTCGGTAGTAGGGCCTCACGTTTCGATCGGAAACAATACGAGCGTGTATAACTCTGTGGTAAGTAACTCCATCATTCAGAAGGACACTTCCCTTAAAAACGGCAACGTTGCAAACTCAATGCTTGGCAACTTTGTTGTGTATGAAGGGCGCCCATCTGACCTCAGCCTCGGCGACTACAATACGCTTACAGAGTAATAACATGAAAACATTCAGAAAATATGTCCTTGCAACATGTTGCCTGGCCCTGATAGGTGCAGGAGAAAGCAACGCTCAGTCTGTAAAGAAAAAAGCCAAAACAGGAGCAGAGGTTGCTGCCCCTGTCACACAGGCACAACAGCCCTCTGAGCGCGACAGGCAGATAAGCGAGGCCCTTTTTCTGGATGGGATGAAATACTTTATGCTGGAGGACTACCAACAAGCCCTCCAGCTTTTTCAAAAAGCCTACGCCATTACCCCCAACAACGCCACGATTAATTACAAGATCGGCGAAACCTACCTGCAACTGCAGGATACAAAATCAGCGATGCCCTTTGCCCAGGCTGCCATAGCCTTGGAAAGCAAAAATGCCTACTACTACCTTTTGCTGGCCCAGCTGCAAACAGGCCAGAAACAGTACGACCAGGCAGCACAAACATTTAATGCCCTGCTCCGCAACGTCCCTAACTCAGAGGAGTACCTCTTTAATCTAGCAGACCTGTATCTGTCCCAGTCGCGCTTTGACGATGCCCTGAAAACCTATGACCGCATCGAAAAACAGTTCGGCGAGCTGGAGCAGATCTATGTGAGCCGCCAGCAGATTTACCTGCGGCAAAAGGACGTGGTAAGGGCCATTGAAGAGGGCGAGAAGCTACTGCGCCTGAATCCTAATGAAATCCGCTACTTTTTGGCCCAGGCAGAGCTATACAATGCCTCCAAAAAGACAGACGAGGCCATTGCCACACTTAGCAGAGCACTGAAGCTAGAACCCAACAATCCCTTTGCCCACCTCATGCTGTCTGACCTTAACAGGCAGAAAGGAAAGCTGAACGAATCGGAGAAGCAGGTAAAGATCGCTTTTGCCAGCCCTGAGTTGGACATCGACACGAAGGTGCGCATCCTTGTGGATTTTATCCGGCAGTTACCTAATCCGGATATAGAAGATGTGTCGCTGGAACTGGTAGACCTAACCATACAGACGCACCCTGAAGAGGCCAAAGCCTATGCCGTAGCAGGCGATTTGCAAACGATCGTGGGCAAAAAGGAGCTTGCCCGGAATAATTATATAAAAGCAGTGGGGCTGGATGATTCCCATTTCAAGATCTGGCAGCAGATCGTATTACTGGATGCTGAGTTGGGGCAGGCAGATTCTATGGTCGTGCACTCCGAGCAGGCCCTGGAGCTTTTCCCGAACCAGGCCGTGTTTTGGTTTTACAATGGCACCGGCCACCTGATCGAGAAGAATTATGACAAGGCCGTAAAATCATTGGAGTTCGGGAAGCGCCTGGCAGCAGGCGAACCTCAGCTTGCCGTGCAGTTTAACATGCAGTTAGGGGATGGCTACAACGCCCTGAAAGAGTACAAGAAGTCAGATGAGGCCTATGAGGCAGTGCTGGCGCAGGATCCCAAAAATGAGCACGTTCTCAATAACTACAGCTATTTCCTGTCGCTGCGCAACGAGAAGCTGGAAAGAGCCAAAGAAATGGCCGCCCGCCTTGTGAAGCTGCACCCCAACAACCCCAACTACCTGGATACCTACGCTTGGGTCCTCTACAAAATGGGCAAGTACACAGAAGCACGACAGTACCTGGAACAAGCCGTTGCAATTTCCGATGATGCCACAGTAGTGGAGCACTACGGAGACGTGTTGTTTAAGCTAGGAAAAAAAGAAGAAGCCGTCAGCCAGTGGCAAAAGGCGAAACTTAAGGGCGAAGCCTCCGCCTTTATAGACCAAAAAATAAAAGACAGAAAGCTGTATGAGTAAACCCCTTTTGCTGTGCCTGCTCGGAATACTGTTGCTGGCAGGTTGCAAAAAAGAGACGGCCCCCACCACTGCGTCTACCACCACAGAAACCGTTGGCAGCGTAAACGTTAACAACCTCGACTTTAATTACCTGAGTACGAAGAGTCAGCTCTCGCTTAACAGCAAGAGCGAGAACCTTTCTTCCGGCATCTCTCTCCGCATCAAAAAGGATAGCGTCATCTGGGCATCGGTACAACCGGGACTAGGCATTGAGGCAGCCAGGCTAAAGCTAACACAGGACTCTGTGTTTGTAATGGATCGCCTGCGCAAAGAGTATATTGCTACCGATTACTCGTATCTCCGGAATAAACTGAATGCGGATATCAGCTTTGACGTGCTCCAAGCCATCCTACTCGGGAACTATCAGGCTAAAGGCGCCGAGAAGATATTGAATGAGGGTGACTTAAAGCACGTGCAGCAGCTCCGGGGAAACCTCATCTTCGATTACTTTATCGGTAATGCCAACAGCAAACTGCAGCGACTAAACGTGCAGGATAAAAACACCGGCAACACCATTGCCGTGAAGTACGACAGCTTCCAAAATATAGGCGCGGTTCCCTTTGCACATAACTTTGCCGCTCAGGTGCTGCAAAAAGGAGAAGTAAGCGCCTTTACCCTTAACCATAGCCGGGTATCTATAACAGACGAACAGCTAAGTTTTCCATTCAGTGTGCCCACCGAGTACAAGCGCCTCACCATGAATTAAATCTCTGAGGCTGTTGGTTCTTCATTTATAGTTTCGCCATATTTGTAAACTTAGCTTAGTGTAGAAGAACCATTTTGATGAAGGCCCTTTACAAATGCACCTTCTTTCTGCTTCTGCTGTGTTTACCGCTGGTTTCCCAAGGCCAGAAAAAAAAGTCCAAGGCACAGCTCGAAAAAGAAAAGAAGGAAAACCTTTCCCGTATTAAAGAAGCAAACCGCATTCTGCAGCAAACTAAAAAGCAGAAGGAAGTTTCTATTGGGCAGCTGAATGCCATCAAAGAGAAGATCACGGTACAGAAAGGCGTTATCAACAACATCTCACGGGAGATCAACTTCATCGAATCGGACGTGCAGGAGACGGAAGGCATTGTAGGGGCCCTGCAGAATGACCTCGAGAAGCTAAAGGCAGAATACGCCACCATGGTGTATGCCGCCTCTAAAACAGCCAATAGCTATAACAAACTCATGTTCCTGTTCGCCTCCGACTCCTTTAACCAACTGGTAAGGCGGCTGCGCTACCTGCAACAGTATTCGGAGGCCCGCAAAAAACAGGTAGAGCAGATCAACAAAGTGCAGGCAGCACTTACAGGACAGTTAGCCTTGCTCGAGTCCAAGAAAAAGCAAAAGGAAAACCTGCTGGCAAAGCAAGTACAGGAAAGCAAGAACTTGCACAACCTGAAGCAGCAACAGGATAGCGTTATCACAACCCTGAGCAAGCAGGAAGCTGACCTGAAGCAGGAAGTGGCAGCGCGCCAGCAGGCTGTAAAGAAGTTGGACAAACTGATTGCCGATATCGTGCGGGAAGAGATAGCCCGTGCGGCAAGGGCTGCCCGCGCTGCGGGGAAAGCGTCGAGTGCCAGTGCGGGCAAAGTAACCCTAACACCAGAGGCAGCGCTTATCTCCTCTTCTTTTGCAGGTAACAAAGGGCGTCTGGGTTGGCCGGTGGAGCGAGGCTTTGTCTCACAAAAGTTCGGCCGCCATAACCACCCTGTTTTAAAAGGGGTAGTCGTGGAGAACCGGGGAATCGACATTCAAACCTCCCAAGGCGCTGCCGCACGGGCTATTTTTGAAGGAAAAGTACTCACAGTGGCCTCCGTGCCCGGCATGAACAACATCGTCATGGTGCAACACGGGGAGTATTTTACGGTTTACGCCAAGCTTAAGTCAGTCAGCGTCAGCACAGGACAGACAGTAAAGCTGAACGATACGATTGGTACTATCTATACAGACAGCGACGGCACAACAGAACTGCAGTTCCAAATTTGGAAAAACCAGCAGAACCTGAACCCGGAAACCTGGATCAGCCATAAGTAAGCCACATACGGCAATAAGTCTTTGTTAAAACAAAAAGCCACGGCGGCGGCCGTGGCTTTTTCATGTCTTCCCCTCCCCTGTTCGGAAACAACTAGCAACAAGCAAGCTGGAAACTATTCTGTGTAGGCAGAATTAAAGTAGGGCGTGCTAGAAATAAAAAAACACCCTACAGTGCAGGGTGCCTTTCCAAGCTATGAAAACAAACTTAATATTTTATCTAAACAACCCTTCAAGGGGCGTTATGATTCTTAAATCTAAATTTACAACACCTTCATCACAAATGCAACATTAATGCAAATATGTGAAGCATACTGTCATTTACTTATAGCTATACTTATATTCAAAGAAAAGGTTTTAGATGAAGAAGCTTTTCTTTAAGTACTAGCCTTAATGCCATCTCTGTTAGCAGTTAGCGGCAACCCCGCTCCTTCCACAGCGCGCTAAGGTTACTACAACCTTTTGAACGGCCGCCTGCTTACGCAATACACAATGCAATTGTTATGCCAACCGACTAATTTTCCGCAAATATCTGATAATTAATAGCAAACATTCGCAGCACCGGAGCATAAGTTCCCAAAACAGGACAAACAAGGGCAATAATCCCCAAACAGGGAGTTTACTTTTCTTTAAAAACCTCTCACGGCTTTCTTCTTAACAAACTCCCCGAATAAGTTGCCCTTGTGTAGTTATCTGCTTACATTAGCGCTAGTTACCTCAGCTACAGCGTGTAACAACAAACCATAAGAAGCAAATGCTACAGATTAAACTAATCTTGTCTCTTATGAGTTTAATTAAAATATAACCTTTAATTTTGTAGCACCATTTAAACACTAAAGACATGGGTATCACTAACATTTTCCTGTTCATTGGAGGCCTTGGAGGCACAGAAGTTGTCTTGATTCTGTTCGCCATCTTGTTACTTTTCGGTGCCAAGCGCATTCCTGAGCTAGCCAGAGGCATGGGCCGTGGCATCCGCGAGTTCAAAGACGCGACAAAGGAAATCAAGAGCGATATTGAAAGCTCTGTGAAAGACGACCAAAGCGTTACAAAGTAACCCTCACCAATAAGCTTAAGCTTTTAAAGCTACATGTATTTTAGCACGCTTTTCCTTTTCCTGGGGGACCTGGGAGGAGGAGAAATGTTTGTTATTTTAACAGCTGTGCTGTTACTGTTTGGTGCTGACAAAATCCCTGGCATTGCCCGCTCGTTTGGCCGTGGTATCCGGGAGTTTAAAGATGCTACAAACGAAATAAAACAAGAGCTAGAACAATCCATCAAAGACGACCCTAAGTCAAAATAGATTGAGACAGTATAATTCGCTACGAGATATCCGCGCAGATATTGCTAACGGGCAGGTTTCGTGCAAGCAACTGGTAGAGCAGTATCTCCGGAACATCAAGGAGAGGGCTGAGTTAAATGCTTTCCTGGAAGTTTTTGAGGAAGAGGCATTGGCCCAGGCTGATGCTGTAGACCAGAAGCTTGCCAACGGCACCGCCGGTAAGTTAGCAGGGATGGTTATAGGCATCAAGGACGTGCTTGCCTACAAAGGGCACAGCCTGCAGGCCTCCAGCCAAATCCTGAACAACTTTAAATCCCTTTACAATGCGTCTGCCGTACAGCGCCTGCTGGACGAAGACGCCATTATTATCGGTCGCCAGAACTGCGATGAATTCGCGATGGGCGCCTCTAACGAGAGTTCAGCCTTCGGGAATGTGCTAAACGCAGATGATCATACGCGTGTGCCGGGAGGTTCTTCCGGAGGTTCTGCCGTTGCCGTACAGGCAGATCTCTGCCTTGCCTCTATTGGCTCCGACACCGGTGGCTCCGTGCGGCAGCCGGCGGCTTTCTGCGGTGTGATCGGCATGAAGCCGACATACTCCCGCATTTCCCGCTTCGGCCTGATCGCCTATGCCTCTTCATTCGACCAAATAGGTTTTATCACAAAGAGTGTAGAGGATGCGGCCCTGTTGCTGGAAGTTGTTGCCGGAAAGGACGAAATGGACAGCACGGCCAGCCAACGGGAAGTACCTCCGTACAGCCAACTGCTGACCTCTGACAAGAAGTATAAGATCGGCTACATCCGGGACTGCTTTGAGCGCGAAGGCCTGGACACAGAAGTGAAGGACGCCATCCTTGGAGTGAAAGACATGCTAAGAGATGCGGGCCATGAGGTAGAGGCCGTGGAGTTCCCATACCTGGACTACATGGTACCTACCTACTACATTCTGACCACGGCTGAGGCAAGTTCTAACTTAGGCCGCTACGACGGTGTGCGTTATGGCTACCGCTCTGATAATGTAACCGACCTGACCTCCTTGTATAAAAAGACAAGGGCCGAAGGCTTTGGGCATGAGGTACAGCGACGCATCATGTTGGGTACTTTCGTGCTTAGCGCCGATTATTATGATGCCTACTATACAAAGGCACAGAAAGTGAGACGCCTTATTAAGGAGAAGACCGACGAGTTGCTACAGGCATATGATTTTCTTATATTGCCTACTGCTCCTTCTACTGCATTTAAGATAGGAGAGAACACAGCTAACCCGCTGGCAATGTACCTGGCCGACATCTTTACGGTTCAGGCCTCACTTGCAGGTGTACCAGCCATTTCTATCCCGGTTGGTCGCGATGCTAACGGATTGTCCATCGGGTTGCAGCTCATGACGCGCTCGTTCGAAGAGCCAGCTTTGCTAGCTTTCTCGAATTACATCCTGGACAAGATAACCGTTGAAGCATAACACCTAATATGACTTACAGCAAATTCTTTACCTTGCTCGCGGCTATGGCCGGCAGCATCTGGTCAGTTACTGCCAGTGCTCTCGGCCATAGCCGTTCGCTTGATCCGTCCGTCCCCGGTGACTCCGTTAAGCTAAAACTACGGGCTGATTCTGTAGCCGTGCTATCCCCGGAAGAGCTCGCTCTGCTTGTGGAGTTTATTCCGAACGTGCCGAACGACGTGATCGCAGATAGGCTTAGCTGTATCGAGTCAGACATCCCGCTTGTTTTCAACGATTTTGTCCGCAACTTCATAGACTATTTCACCATCCGCAACAGGAAGTACACCCGCACCATGCTGACGCGGGAAAATGTGTACTTCCCGCTGTTCGAAAGGTTTCTGAAGAAGAACGACATGCCGCAGGAGCTTAAGTACCTGTCCATTGTAGAGTCTGGCCTTAACCCAAGGGCCAAATCGCACGCTGGCGCGGTAGGGCTTTGGCAGTTTATGCAGGCCACTGGCCGGGAGTACGGGCTGGAGCAAACAGCGTATATAGATGAGCGCATGGACCCTGTAAAGTCGACAGAGGCAGCGCTTAAGTTCCTGCGTCGCCTGTACAACTACTACGACGATTGGGAACTGGCCCTCGCCGCCTATAACTGCGGGCAGGGAAATGTGAACAAAGCGATCCGGAAAGCGGGTGGCGGCAAGAAAACCTTCTGGGAGATCTTCCCCTATCTGCCAAAAGAGACCAGGGGCTATGTGCCGTCTATGACAGCCGTTATCTATTCCATGAATTATGCGGCAGAGCATAACATCTTCTCTGACTCTATTTTATATGAACCGCAGATAGCACACTTAGAGGTACAGCAGGCTTTAAATCTGGAGAAACTGGCCGAAGAACTGCACATGACACAGCAGGAACTCATGGCCCTGAACCCGGAGCTGAAGAAGCCTGAGCTCCCTCGTAATTACAAGCTGCGGATTCCCGCACAACGCGCGGTATTGTTCGCCTCGGCGGAAGATAAGAACTGTATTCTCTTAGCTGCCTCTCCTGCTGCGAAATCACATGAACCGGAGGAGAGCCCTGTTCTTTTAGCCGCGGCTAAGACTGCAAAAGAAGAAAAGCCTGCCGTAGCGCAGAAAAGCGTTCAGCAGAAAGTGACTTACGTTGTTCAGCGAGGCGATAACCTGATTCAGATCGCCCAACAGCACGATGTATCAGTCGAGGAACTGAAAGAGTGGAATAACCTAAAGAACAACACTATCTGGCCAGAGCAAAAGCTACTCGTGCTACAGCAATCTACGGCTAAGGAAACTCCTGTTGTCCTGGCTTCTCAGAAAGAATCCAGGACTGCTGCAAAACAGGCACAGGACGTAACAGAACAGCTAATTCACCACGTGCAGCCAGGCGATACCCTCTGGAACATCTCACAGCGATACAATGGCATTTCGGTGGAGCAAATAAAGAAACTGAACAAGCTGAAATCTAATGCCATTAAGCCAGGCCAGAAACTGATTCTAAGCTAACAAGCACTCCCATATCTTAACAAGGCACCTTCTAAACAAGAGGGTGCTTTTTGTTTAACAAGCTTTGTGGTGCTAAAGAGCAGCAAGATCTATACAGATAACTGTGAGCATCTTATCTTTGAAAAATGATTTAAGATAAGCAGCAAGTACTTTTAAAATTAGCATTTGCCTAGCTGTACTTAGCCTCAGCTAGGCTGAGAATAAAACAACACAACCATAACTCAATTTATGATCAAAGTAAACAAAGAGGATGCTCTTAACTACCACATGGAGGGAAGGCCAGGGAAGATAGAGGTAGTGCCTACCAAAATGGTGAGCACCCAGCACGACTTAGCGCTGGCTTACTCTCCTGGCGTTGCTGAACCCTGTAAAGAAATCTATGCGGATAAAGATAATGTTTACAAGTACACGGCTAAGGGTAATCTGGTAGGCGTGATATCGAATGGTACGGCTGTGTTAGGCTTGGGCAACATAGGTCCCGATGCCTCTAAGCCGGTAATGGAAGGGAAAGGCGTACTGTTCAAGAAGTTTGCGGGGATTGACGTCTTCGACATTGAGATTGACAGCCAGGACCCGGAAGAATTCATCCGCATCGTAAAGGCACTGGAGCCTACGTTTGGGGGCATCAACCTGGAGGACATCAAAGCCCCTGAAAGCTTTAAGATCGAGATGGCGCTGAAGCAGCAGATGAACATCCCGCTGATGCACGATGACCAGCACGGCACAGCCATCATCTCAGCGGCAGCTCTTCTAAATGCCCTTGAACTGACAGGTAAACAGATCGGCGAGATCCAAATGGTGATAAACGGTGCAGGAGCCGCGGCCATCGCCTGCGCTAAACTGTACGTGTCGCTCGGCGTGAAGCTTGACAACATCGTAATGTTCGACAAGGACGGCATCATCCGTCCGGAGCGTAACGACTTGGATATTTACAGAGCCCAGTTTGTCACCACCCGTAAGATCAATACATTGGAGGAGGCCATGCAGAGTGCCGATGTGTTCATAGGCCTTTCAGCAGGAAATGTGCTGGCACCGGAGTACGTGAAACTGATGGCCCCTAACCCCATCATCTTTGCCCTGGCTAACCCAGATCCTGAAATTGCCTACAGCACCGCCATGGCCACCCGTGATGATCTGATCATGGCCACCGGTCGTTCCGACCATCCGAACCAGGTGAACAACGTGTTGGGCTTCCCTTACATCTTCAGAGGGGCGCTGGACGTGCGTGCCACTGAGATCAACGAGGAGATGAAACTGGCTGCTGTACACGCTTTGGCAGCTTTGGCCAAAGAGCCGGTACCGGAAATCGTGCACAAGGCTTACAGCGACACCACCATTAACTTCGGACGCTTCTACCTTATCCCAAAGCCCCTGGACCCACGTCTGATCACCACGATATCACCGGCAGTGGCGAAGGCGGCCATAGACAGTGGTGTAGCCAGAAGCCCGATCACAGACTGGGAGGCTTATGAGCAGGAGCTCAAAGAGCGCATCGGCATCGACCAGAAGCTGATGACGCGCCTGACGAATCAGGCGAAGAAGGAGCCTAAGACAGTCGTATTTGCCGAGGCAGACCACTACAAGATCCTGAAGGCGGCGCAGATTGTGAAAGAGCAGCGCATTGCCAACCCTATCCTGCTGGGCAACCGCGAGACCATCGAGGCGATCATCGCGGAGAACAACATGGACCTGGCTGGCGTGCAGATCATCAACCCTTATGAAGAGGATGAAAAACGCGAGGAATTTGCACAGCAGCTATTCGAAAAGCGGCACCGTAAGGGACTAACCCTGTTTGATGCCCGCCGCCTGATGCGCGACCGCAACTACTACGGCAGCATGATGCTGAGCAATGGCGAGGCGGATGCCCTTATCTCCGGCCTGACCCGTGATTACTCTAAAACCATCTCCCCGGCACTGCAGGTGGTGGGCGTGGAAGAAGGCGTGAACAAGGTAGCCGGCATGTACATCGTGCTGAGCCAGAAGGAGCCTTATTTCTTTGCCGATACCACTGTAAATGTGAACCCAAGCGCTGATGAATTGGTTGATATCATCGGCCTTACGGCTCGTACCGTTCGCTTTTTCGACACGGAACCGCGTGTGGCCATGCTTTCCTACTCCAACTTCGGATCAGTGCGCGGCGAGGTGCCTGACAAAGCAGCCGAGGCGGTACGTAAAGCGAAGCAGCGTTACCCGGAGCTTCTCCTGGATGGGGAGATGCAGGCTAACACAGCCCTGAACCGCAACTTGCTTCGCGAGCATTATCCGTTTAGTGAGTTAGCTGAGACAGGAGCCAATACATTGGTCTTCCCTAACCTGGCCTCAGGTAATATCGCCTATAAGATACTGCAGGAGATGGGAGGAGCTGAGGTAATAGGCCCGGTACTGATGGGGATGCGTAAGCCGGTGCACATCCTGCAGCTAGGTAGCTCTATCCGCGATATCGTGAATATCGTGACCATAGCCGTAGTAGACGCCCAAAACCATAATAACCAGCATATATAAATGATAGCCTATATTGATGGCAAGCTAGCGCACAAAGACCCAACCTACGTCATCATAGACGTGAATGGCGTAGGCTACCAGATCAAAATCTCGTTAAGCACCTACTCCTCTCTGCCTGGCGGCGAGCGCTGCAAATTGCACACGTACCTGCATATTAAGGAAGACGCACATACGCTGTACGGTTTCACCACGGCGGCAGAAAAGGACTTGTTTCTTCATCTGATATCTATTTCAGGCGTGGGCCCCAATACGGGGCTCATGATTCTGTCCTCTTTATCTGTAGAGGAAGTACAGCAGGCGATCGTTCGGGAGGACGTCCGGACCATTCAGCATGTAAAAGGAATCGGGGCTAAAACAGCGCAACGCATCATTCTGGAACTGAAGGACAAAATGAAAAAAGAGGCCTTGTTGTCTGATGCTGTAATGCCTGCTGCATCGCACAATACAAACCGAGCCGAGGCGTTATCTGCTTTAGTTACGCTTGGCTTTGCTAAAAATGTGGCCGAGAAAACGTTAGACTCTATAATCAAACGCGAAGGAGGGAACTTAAGCGTTGAAGAGTTGATTAAGTTTGCGTTGAAGTCTTCTTAAGAGATATACCCAATTTTGATTCGGAAAAGTAAAAAGAACAGCCTGCTTTTCGCAACGGTTGCTACTATATCCTTGCTGGCCTGGTGGTCGCAGGCAGAAGACCTGCGTACTGCCGGCCGGTATAGGTTTACGATTCTTAAAGACCTCCTGCATCCACAGGACACAACCAAGACAGATACGTCTAAAACCCAGAAGTACATTCCGAGTCGCAGGCCTACGTTTGAACCTTCCGACCGCTACGGCACACCTTTTAGTGGCGGCAGCAGCTCCTCTCCCCTGCTGTTAGGGCAGCCCAGCAATGTGCAGCTAAACGTAGAGCTGGACGACAGCCTGCAGCAGTACAATATTACCGAGACGATAGGGGGTATCCATTACCGTCCGCCTTCGTCTATGACCATGCGCGAGTTTTCGGAGTGGCAACAACGCCAGGCCGTACGGGAGTACTGGCGGGCCAAGTCAGCCGGCCTAGACGGTGAGAGCGTGATGAGCAGCAACCGTCTGATCCCAAAGCTCTACATCAGCCCTGTGTTTGACCGCATCTTCGGGGGTAACTACGTCGATATCCAGCCGAATGGTAACATCGCGCTAAAATTCGGGGCCCGCTTTAACCGCAACCAGAACCCGACCATCCCGCTCCGGCAGCAAAGCACCGGTGATTTTGACTTTGAGCAGAACATCTCGCTTAACTTAGTAGGCAAGATCGGCGAAAAGATGCGCCTGAACTTTAACTGGGATAACAATGCCAACTTCGACTTCGAGAACAACATGAAGTTGGACTATACCGGTTACGAAGAAGAAATTATACGCAAAGTAGAGGCCGGTAACGTAAGCCTCCCGCTTAATAACTCCCTTATCACGGGAGCACAAAACCTGTTCGGTGTTAAAACCCAGCTGCAGTTTGGCCGCCTGGCTGTTACGACCATTGCCTCCAGTGTGCGGGGCACGAATGATGAGGTGATCATCCAGAATGGGGCCCAGAACAGGCCTTTTTCCATTCGGGTAGACCAATACGACAAAGACCGCCACTTCTTCCTGTCGCAGTTCTTCAGAGGGCGCTACAACAATGCCCTTAAAAACCTGCCACTGATAAACTCAGGCATCGTAATACGTCGCCTGGAACTGTACGTAACCAACAGCAACCGCTCTACAGAGAACCTGCGCAACATGGTAGCTTACATGGACTTGGCAGAGCCGGATCCTTACCGCGACCAGTTTGGCAACAAACCCGCCAGCGCCCCAGCCGACAATGCTGCCAATACGCTTTACAGCCAGGTAGCCCGAAACAACAGGGCTCGCAGTAACGCACAGGTAGATGAGTACCTGCGCAGCCAGGGCCTGGAAAAAGGCGTGGACTTTGAGCACGTACGTGCCCGTAAGCTGGACCCACGCGAGTATAAGTTTAACCAACAGCTGGGTTACATCTCCCTGAACACCGCCTTATTGCCGGATCAGGTGCTAGGTGTGGCCTTTGAGTATACCTACAACGGCAAGACCTACCAGGTAGGTGAGTTGATAGACGACTACCAGAACCTGGACGATGAGAAGGTTATCCACATGAAGCTCCTACGAGCTACCAATCCTTCGCTGCAGCTCCCTACCTGGGACCTGATGATGAAGAACGTCTACAGCCTGGATGCCACGCAGTTGAACCGAGAGGACTTTAAGCTGCAGATCATTTACAAGGACGATGAGACCGGCGTGGACATTACGAGCATCAAAGAGCCTAGCCCGATACAGAACATCCCGCTGGTGGAAGTGCTGAACCTGGATAACGTTAACTCTAACAACGACAAGCCCAGCGACGGTAACTTTGACTTTATACCCGGTACCACCATCGATCCGGAAACAGGCCGTATCTTCTTTCCGCAGGTAGAGCCGTTTGGCGATTACCTGGCCCAGAAGCTGGAGGGGCGCCCTGACCTGATCGAGAAATACGTGTTTCAGGAACTGTACGATCAAACGCAGACAGACGCACAGCAGAACAACATCAAGGCTAAGTTTTACCTGCAGGGCCGCTTCCAGGCGACCTCCGCTGATGAGATCATGTTGCCGGGCTTCCAGATTGCGGAGGGCTCGGTAGTGGTGTATTCCGGTGGTACCCGCTTGGTAGAGGGCACGGACTACCAGGTGTTTTACGACATGGGGCGTATCAAAATACTGAACCCCAGTTACCTGAATGCCGCCAATGACCTGCGCGTGACCTATGAAAAGGCGGAGCTCATGAACATACAGCCCCGCTCTATGCTCGGCGCCCGTTTTGATTACCGCCTGAACGACGACGTGAACCTCGGTGCAACCATGTTGCATATAAACGAGCAGGCGTACATCAACCGGGTAAGCATCGGCGATGAGCCAACCAACAACACCATCTACGGCTTTGATGTGAACATGCAGAAGGAGTCGCGCTTCCTGACGAAGATGACAGACGCCCTTCCGTTTGTGGAAACCAAGGTACCTTCCTTTGTTACGTTCAGTGGTGAGATAGCACAGCTGGTCCCTGGCACGACCAAGTCCAACGCCAATGAAGACGGTGCCTCTTATATTGATGACTTCGAAGGGTCGGAAACGCCGTACAGCCTGGGTGGATTTAACAATACCAGCTGGCGCCTGGCAGCTACGCCTGCACCGCTTGTCCCCGGGCCCGGCCTGGCTTATTCCTACAACCGAGCTAAGATTGCCTGGTACACCATCGACCAGATCTTCTACCGCGATGCGGATAACCTCCGCCCAAAGAACATCACGAAAGAGGAACTGCAGAACCACTATGTGCGGGGCGTATGGCGCAACGAAGTCTTTCCGGGGCGTGATGCAGAGATAACAAACTCCTATGAGTACACCTTTGACATTGCTTACTACCCCAGCGAGCGCGGGCAGTACAACTACAATCCTGAACTAACGTCTAAAGGCCTTCTGGCAGGTGACCCGCGCAAGAATTGGGGCGGTATCAGCCGGGATATCTCCTTTGACACCGACTTCGACAATGCCAACATTGAATATGTCGAGTTCTGGCTTATGGACCCCTTTATTACAGGTAAGAACGGTAGAAAAGACGCGGAAGGCAATGAGATCACGCGCAACGAGGGAGGAGAGCTGGTACTGAACTTGGGTAGCGTTTCAGAGGATATCCTGCGGGACAACCAGTATGCTTTCGAAAACGGTCTGCCTACCTCCTCTAACGACATGCAAGACCTGGAAGAGACGCTGTGGGGCCGTGTGACCTCTCAGCAGTTCCTGACAGATGCCTTTACCGGCATTCCGGGTGCACGCAAGCTCCAGGACATTGGTCTGGACGGCTTGGATAACGCTAGTGAGGTTACCTACTTTCAGAACAGCTTCCTGAACCAGATACCGGGTACACCGCCACAAGTTGTGCTAGATGACCCCTCTGCAGACAACTTCCTGCACCACCTGGACCCGGTGTATGACCAGCGCAGTGCAGGTATCCTGGCCCGTTACAAGAACTTCAACGGCATGGAGGGTAACTCCCCCGAAAGCAGCCGTTTCTCCAGCTATGCCTTCCCGGACAAGGAAGACCTGAACCGCGACAACGTGATCAGCGACCTGGAGCAGTATTATGAGTACAAGATCAACCTGAAGCCGGGACAACTGGAAATAGGCCAGAACTATATTGTGGATGCCGTAAAGAACGAAAAGAATGGTGCCACCTGGTACCAGTTCCGCATCCCGGTGCGCCAGCCCACGAACACAGTGGGTAATATCAGCGGGTTCAAGTCTGTCCGGTTTATGCGGATGTACCTGACCCAGTTTGCTGACCCGGTTGTGCTGCGCTTTGTACAGTTTCAGTTTGTAGCCAACCAGTGGCGCAAGTACGAGCAGCCGATCACAGACGGCAGCCCTTGTCTTACCTGTACGGATGACGCCAAAAGCTTTACGGTGTCTACCGTAAACGTGGAGGAGAACAGCCAGGCCATAGATGGTACGACACCCTACAGGGTGCCGCCAGGCATTGAGCGCCTTCGTGATTACTCTTCTACCAACAATCGCCGCCAGAATGAACAGTCGCTGCAGCTGTGTGTAGAGGACCTGAAAGACACTTTCTCGAAAGCTGTGTACAAGAACATCTCGCTGGACATGCTGATCTACAAGCAGCTGAAAATGTACATCCATGCAGAGTCTAGTGATCCGGCAACTCGTGATGGCGATGTACAGGCCTTTATCCGTATCGGCACCGACTTCACACAGAACTATTATGAGTATGTAGTGCCACTGAAGCTAACGCCTAAAGGCAGCAACTCTCCCTATGATGTGTGGCCTGCTGAGAACGAGATAGCGATTGCCCTGCAGGATTTCGTTGACACCAAAATGGAGCGTAACCTAAAACCAGGCTATCCGCTGTACCAGGCCTATGAGCGCCAGCTGGGCAATGGCAAGATCATCCGCGTGATAGGTAACCCGGATTTCAGTGAGGTAGAAGGCGTGATGATCGGTCTCCGTAACCCTCGTGTTACAAACGATGATGCTCGTCCGCACTCAGTATGTATGTGGGCCGATGAGCTGCGCGTAACAGACTTCCGCAACCAGACCGGCTGGGCCTCAAACGCCAGGCTAAATGCCAAGCTGGCTGACTTTGCCAACGTAACTGCGACAGGCGCTTATACAACGGTTGGTTTCGGTGGCTTACAGCAGAAGATCGCACAGCGTGCCCGGGAGAATACTGCCCTGTTCGACGTAAATGCCAACGTAGTGCTGGATAAATTACTGCCAGAGACGTGGGGCGTGAAGGTGCCGCTAACCGTACAGTACGGCGTGATGAACAGCGAGCCCCAGTACGACCCGCTGGACAAAGACGTGCCGCTCAAACAGTCGCTTACCAAGTTCGACAACGACGAGCAACGGGCAGCCTATAGAAAAGAGGTAACAACCCAGGAAACGAGAAGAAGTATCAGCCTGCTGAACGTACGGAAAGAGCGCACGAACCCAGAGGCTAAAGCCCAGATTTACGATATCGAGAACTTCTCCCTCTCCTACTCATACGCCGAGCGCCTGTTCTCTAACATCGAGACAGACCGCGATTACAGCAAGACCTACATGGGCTCGCTGGCTTATACCTATAACAACACGCCCAAGAACTATACCCCTTTCGCGAACGCAGAGGGACTAAACTCGCCGTACCTGCGCCTGGTGAAGGACTTTAACTTCTCGCTGGTGCCAAGCCGCTTTGCTTTCCGCGCTGACCTGAACCGCTTCTACAACGAAACATTCCTGCAGCGTCCGGATCCGGAAACAAGGTTTGTGACCACCCGCGGCATTAACCCTACGTTCCAGAAGAACTTCTACTTTAACCGCATCTACGACATGCGCTGGGACCTGACCAAGAGCCTCTCGCTGGATTATACCGCCAACACGCGTGCGGTCATAGACGAACCGAATGCACGCATCGACAAAGAAATAGACTCGCTGGCCTACAAAAACAAAGAGATTTGGAATAACCTGAAGCAAGGAGGCCGTACCACTAGCTTTAACCAGATCGTGGCCTTAAACTACCAGTTACCGTTCGACAAGTTCCCGCTAACTGACTGGATCTCGACAGAGGCGCGTTATGCTGCTACTTATACCTGGACAGCAGGATCCACCGCCCTGAACCAGGCAGCAGACTTTAAACTGGGGAACACGGCTGAGAACAGCACGGAGATCAGTGCGAATGGTAGGATAGACATGGTGAAGCTTTACAACAAGGTGCGGTTCCTGAAAGACGTAAACTCCCCTGCCCCTGTAAGGCCGGCAGCAGCCAACGACACGACTGCCAAGAAGCCAGACATGAAGTTCCTGAAGTCACTGGCAAGGTTGCTGATGATGACGCGCTCTATTAACGTAACATACCTGGAGAACCGCGGCACCATGTTACCGGGCTATCTGCCAACGCCATCCTTCTTCGGCTTCGACGATGCGTTTGATGCCCCTGGCCTGCCCTTTATACTAGGCAAGCAATATGACCTGGATCAGCTGTATGCCAGCGCCTACCTCAACGGGTGGTACACAGACAGCAGCCAGTACTTAAACAACCCGTTCAGCGCACTTAACACAAAAACGTTTACAGCCAGAGCCAACCTGGAGCCGGTACGCAACCTGAACATACAAGTGGATGCCCGCCGTACGACATCCATTATCGACGAGGTGTTCTACCGTAAAGAGTATGACGATTTCGGAGAAGTAGGCATGAGAGACGAGCGCCAGAACCCATTTACCTCAGGCTCTTTCAGTACCTCTTTCTTAGCCCTGGGCACTATGTTCGAGTCTACTGAGTCCGGTATTTCTGATGCCTTTGAGCACTTTGTTCGCTACCGCCACAACGTGCGGGAGAAGCTTTCTTTGGCTAATCCTGCGGCAGCTGACTCAGGTTATAGTCTGAACTCACAGGAGGTGTTGATGAAGTCGTTCTTGTACGCTTACCAGGGCCGCGACATAAACGGATACCAGGCGAAGAACGACAACCCGTTCAGCCGCCTGCCGATACCGAACTGGCGTATCGATTACAACGGCTTGGAGCGTCTGCCAGTCTTCCAGAAATGGTTCAGCCAGATCAGCTTGTCGCACGGCTATAACTCTTCTTACAACATCACGAGCTTCTCCACTTCGCTTGCCTATAACCAGGAGCCAACGGGCTTCCCGACGGCACGCAACGAGTTCGGCCAGATAGAGCCTTATTACATTGTGAACCAGCTGACGGTAGTAGAGCGACTGGCCCCCTTGCTGGGCGTTAACTTCCGTACGATCTCAAACTTTACAGGTCGTATAGAGTATAAGATGGAGCGTAACTTGTCGCTGAACCTGACGAATGCGCAGGTAACGGAAACAAGCGTAAAGGACTACGTCGTAGGATTCGGCTACAGCACCAGTAACTTTAAGCTGCCGTTTAAGTTTGGCGGAGAACGAATCGTACTGGATAATGAACTGACCATGCGACTGGACTTCTCGGTACGGGATAACCAGACCGTGCAGCGGGCCATCTCAAGGGACGATGCGGGCGTGGAAAGAAGCCAGAACCAGATTATCAATGGTTCGCGCCAGCTACAGCTGCGCCCGACTATCGACTATGTACTGAGCCAGCGCCTGAACCTGCAGTTCTATGTGCTACGTACTGTATCAGAGCCTAAAATCTCGACTTCGTTCCGCAACAGTGTTACCGAAGGAGGTATTCAGCTACGGGTTAGTTTACAATAAAATTTTCCTGTTGCGAAAAAGGCCGTACTTTTGGGGCATAATCATTAACAGACAAAACAAATGAACCTACCTGAAAACCTAAAGTATACCAAAGACCACGAGTGGGTACGTATCGAAGGCGATATAGCCTATGTAGGCATCACTGATTTTGCCCAAAGCGAGTTGGGTGACATCGTTTATGTAGATATTGACACAGTAGATAAGCAGATCAACCAGGACGACGTGTTCGGAACAGTAGAGGCTGTGAAGACAGTTTCTGACCTCTTCAGCCCACTGAGCGGTACTGTACTGGAGTTTAACGAGAACCTTGAGGGAAGCCCTGAACTGGTAAACTCTGATCCGTACGGCGAAGGCTGGATCATAAAAATGTCGATCGATGATGCCAGCCAGGTAGAAGGCCTGCTGACAGCTGACGGATACCGTGAAGTAATCGGACAGTAACACAACCAAACACAAGTAGGTTTGATACTACGTTATAACCTATTTACTATACTTTGGGCAGCAGTGATCCTGCTATCGACACTGCTGCCCTCTTCTTCCCTGCCCACCTTCTCTGGCTGGGAGTTTTTTTTCTCGGTTGATACCTTTGCCCACGCCTTCCTGTTTTGCGTGCTCGTCTTTCTGATGATCGTGGGTCTCACCAAACAGTACACTTCACCCTGGCTCCGGCATTATGCCGTACGGGCCTCCCTGCTTATCAGCACCGGGTTCGGCATATTAGTGGAGCTGCTTCAGCACTTTCTCATCTATGGCCGGCACGGCGATATCTTTGATGTGCTGGCGAACACCATCGGTTGCCTGTTTGGCCTGGTCGTGTTCAAGTGGATTTACGTCTGGTAAGGCTGCCACAACTCGGCCCCTCATTACTTCAATTACGAGCTCTTCCTCAAGATTTGTATCTTAGGGAGATGAACAGATTTCCTACCCTTCTGCTGCTGTTTACTTTGCTGGTGCCCGCTTTACAGGCGCAGGACATGCAGCGCGTGCGCCATACCATTGATACGCTGACATCTCCTGCCATGCATGGCCGCGGGTATGTTTTTGATGGGGATAAAAAAGCAGCGAACTACCTTCGTGACAGGTTCCGGACACTAGGGCTGCAGCCTTTAGGGAACTCTTACTTTCAACCGTTCAGCTTTCCGGTAAACCGTATAGTAGAAACGCCACAATTACAGGTAAATGGTAAAAAGCTCATAGCAGGCACAGACTTTGTGGCTAACGCAGCCTCCTCTTCAGGTGGTGGAAAGGCAAGCGTTCTTCCACTCGACACGCTTGTTTTTACAGATGCCGCTGTCGCCCGCGGCTTCTTCTCTCAAAACTTTAAAGACAAAGCACTTGTCATCCGCCAACAGGACCAGCAAAAGCTTGGCCAGCTACCGGCTCCTTACGCTCAGAAACTGCAACAGGCAAAGGTAAACGTGGTGCTCCAGCCTAAGGCCTTGCTTACTTCCGTGGCCCGGCAACAGGCAGAGGTACCTGTGCTGGAAGTACTGGAGAGCGCCTGGCCACAGGACGCTCGCAAACTCTCTTTCGAGGTAAAGGCCTCTCTGAATCCAAATCACCAGACGCAAAACGTTATTGCCTTTATCCGGGGCTCAGAACAGCCTGATTCCGTTATCGTCTTTTCTGCCCATTATGACCATCTCGGCGGGCAGGGGAAGGATGTGTACTTTCCGGGAGCTAACGACAACGCCAGTGGCACTTCTATGTTACTGGAGTTGGCAAGCTATTACAGTCAGCCACAGCACAAGCCTACATACAGCATGGCTTTTATCGCCTTTGCTGCCGAAGAGGCAGGCCTGCTTGGCTCTTTTTACTATACCCAGCACCCTTTGTTCCCCCTGGAGCAGATTCGCTTTTTGCTTAACCTGGATTTGCTGGGTACCGGAAGCGAAGGGTTGATGGTGGTAAACGGGAAAGTGCACGAGCAGGCGTTTGAGCAACTGCGCCAGCTCAACCAGCAACAACAGTACCTGCCCCAGATCAAAAGCCGTGGAAAGGCAGCTAACTCCGACCACTACCCTTTCTCTGAAAAAGGCGTGCCTGCTTTCTTTTTTTACACCCTGGGTGGCACTGCCGCCTACCATAACACGAAAGACGATGCCTCTCAGCTGCCCCTTACAAAGTACCCGGAAGTGTTCAAGCTGCTAACAGACTTCGTCGAAACTTTACAGTAAGTACCCTAGCTCGTAAAAAAGGCGCAGCCGCTATTGTGCAATAGCGGCTGCGCCTTTTCATCTGTTTAAGTTGTGCTTTCTACAGGATGTTGTTGATCTGCTCTTTAATCTTCTCCAGTTCCTCCTTCATCTCCACAACGTGATGCTGGATGGTAGAATCATTTGCCTTAGAGCCAATGGTGTTAATTTCCCGACCTATTTCCTGTGAAATAAAACCGAGCTTCTTGCCCGTCGGCTCGGGCAGGTACACGGTCTCTGTGAAATAGTGCAGGTGGTTTACCAGGCGTACTTTCTCCTCTGCTATATCCAGCTTCTCCATGTAGTAGACCATCTCCTGCTCAAAACGGTTCTGGTCGAAATGCTCAGCTGAAGAGAGTTCTGTAATGTGTCCTCTGATTCGGTTGCGGATATGCTCCATGCGCACGGGGTCCTGCTTGTCCACCTCGGCCAGCAGAATCCGGATCCTGTCGATGTACGACATGATCTCAGTTGCCAAAGCCTTGCCTTCGTCTGCCCGAAAGGAATTCAGGTTTTGCAGGGCCTCTTCTAGCAAGGGCTGCACTACATCCCAATCAGCCTCTTCAGCTTCTTCTTCCTGCTCCTGCTGCAGCACGTCCGGCATATGAAGCGCGAGGCGGAACAACTCTCCCTTTTCGGCACCTACCACATCGGCTACCTGGTTTAGTTCCCGGAAGTATGCCTGCAGCAACTCTTTGTTGATCGTGCTCTTCGCCTTCTGCGCTTTATTTCTGGTAAACTCTACGTTAACCCCTACTTTCCCACGCACCAGTGCCTTCTGCACCATATTCCGAATGTCATATTCTTTGTCGGAAAGAAACTTGGGTACGCGCACACTCAGGTCCATGCTTTTGGAGTTCAGTGAGCGGATCTCCACCGAAATTGAGTACTGGTCGGCATCGAGGCGGGCACTGCCAAAGCCTGTCATTGACTGCAACATAAGCTCTTTATAAAATGATACTTTGGCAAATTAGGGATAATTATTCACTTTTGCCCAGCCAAGGCTATGAAAGCTCTTCAAAGCAGCTTTTTGTGCTGTAAACCATTCCTAATTTGTGCAACCTGCACTATGAAGTTCGGTGTAACCGTTTCTCACAGTTCATCTCTAAAGGTCAGGGCCTCCTAGTTGTATAGCGCTCTCAAGTCGATCTTGATTCTGTGTACGCTTAAGGCAGGGGCTTTAACTCTTTTCCCAAAGAAAACCCGGGCGCCGGACAATGTCAGAGTTTTTCTTGTCCGGCTTTCTGGTAGCCACATGCCTACCGCACTGTCGCTTTCAGCAAGCAGTTTCACAGGTTATTTCTCATTTTAAGAGAAAAGTTGTACTTTTGCAGCTTCATGAGAAAAGCAACTCCCTTCATATCGCTTACTCCACCTTGATGCTGCAAGAGGCAGGTTGCTTTCAACATGTCCACAACTTCCTGGTCACTTCGCTTCAGTATGCACTCTACTTATGCTTACTGCACAAGCACTTACTCTTATTCAGTACTATAAACACAATGACGCCAAACGTTTATAAAGCGTCTGTGTGGCGGTATATGTACTTCGGCCTTTCGTGATGCCTCTTTAAAAAGCGGCTGATACAGCTACCTTTTGTGATTAAGCAGCTGCAGGTCTCCGTTACTACTCGTGTATATATCCTAAAAGCGATGTCTGGAGTACAGACACGGATTTAACTATTTTACTTGCAATGAAGCAATATCTCAGGCTCTTCAGTTTTAGCCAAAAGATCGATTATAAAGTAGAAATACTGGCTGGCCTTACTGTAGCCATGACCATGATTCCCGAGTCCCTTTCCTTTGCTATACTGGCAGGGTTTCCGCCTTTAGTAGGCTTGTATGCCGCCTTTATCATGGGGCTGGTTACAGCTATAATTGGCGGCAGGCCTGGCATGATCTCAGGGGGCGCCGGGGCCACCGTGGTCGTACTGATAGCCCTCATGCAATCGCACGGGCTCGACTATGTGTTTGCCGCTGTAGCGCTGGCCGGTATTTTGGAGATACTGGTAGGGGTCTTTAAACTAGGAAAGTTCATTCGCCTGGTGCCACAGCCTGTCATGTATGGCTTCGTGAACGGCCTTGCTGTCATCATTTTCATGTCTCAGATAGAACAGTTTAAAGTTGTATCGGACGGTGAGGTTTCCTGGCTCGCAGGCAGTGCGCTTTATATCATGGTCGCCCTGGTGGCTCTGACCTTAACAATTATAATCCTGCTGCCACGGTTAACCAAGGCTGTTCCCCCCTCATTAGTAGCCATTATTGTTGTTTTCCTGGTGGTGCTTGGCTTTGGCATAGACACCAAAACAGTCGCAGACATTGCTTCGGTAAGTGGCGGCTTCCCTCCTTTTAATGTTCCGGATGTACCCTTTACCCTGGAAACGCTGCAGGTAATATTCCCCTATGCCCTGATTATGGCCGGCGTGGGTTTAACGGAAAGCTTGTTGACACTAAACTTGGTTGATGAAATTACGGGCACCAGAGGCCAGGGAAACAGAGAGTGTCTGGCCCAGGGTGGAGCGAACCTTTTAAATGGCTTTTTCTTCGGAATGGGTGGCTGCGCCATGATCGCGCAGACCTTGGTTAACCTTTCTGCTGGCGCCAGAACCCGTCTGGCGGGCATTATAGCCGCTCTAGCTATTCTGGCAGTCATCCTTCTGGGAGCCCCCATTATTGAAAAAGTACCTATGGCAGCTTTGGTAGGTGTCATGATCATGGTAGCCATTGGAACTTTCGAATGGATTAGTTTCAGGATCATCAATAAGATGCCGAAACAGGATGTGTTCGTAGGTATTCTCGTGGCTGTAATAACGGTGTGGCTTCATAATTTGGCACTCGCTGTACTAATTGGCGTTATCATTTCTGCCTTAGTTTTTGCCTGGGAGAGTGCCAAACGCATCAGGGCCAGAAAGTACATTGACGCAAAAGGCGTAAAGCACTATGAAATTTACGGCCCACTTTTCTTTGGCTCCACTACTGCTTTCTCTGAGAAGTTTGATGTCCAGAATGATCCGGAAGAAGTAATTATTGACTTTAAGGAAAGCAGGGTTGCGGACATGTCTGGCATTGATGCTCTTAATAAACTAACTGAGCGGTATCACAAAGCGGGTAAGAAGCTACTCTTAAAGCACTTAAGCCAGGATTGTAGAATACTGCTCAAAAACGCTGAACAGGTTATCGAGGTAAATGTAATGGAAGACCCGCATTATGCTGTGGCTACAGATGAGTTGTCTCAATAAGAATATGATGTAAGCAAAGAGGGCCTGTACTTGAACGTACAGGCCCTCTTTGCTTACACTTGTAGCTCTTGAAGTTATTTTTATTACTTACTCTATCATTTCGGTTACGGCATCCAGCATCGCCAGCACCTCCCCTGGATGCTCGCCTACACGCTCCCCCCGCTGCTTCCCCAAGCGCACGATAATCAGGTCTTCCTCTGGCACTACGATAACGTACTGCCCTAAAATGCCTCTGGCGTAAAAGACGTTTTGGCCTCTATAATCGGGCAGCAACCACCATTGGTACCCGTAGAAATCCACTTCCTCTCCGTCCGACTCTTTTACTAAGCCACTGGGCGTAAGTGAGACCTCCACGTAGGCTGGCGGCACAATAGTGTCCCCATTCCAAATGCCGTGCTGCAGATACAGTTTTCCTAACCGGGCAAAGTCGCGTGCGTTGGAGAAAAAACAGCAATAAGCTTTCTCGATTCCATCAGGCCGGTCTACGCTCCACTCCGCATCATGAACAGCCCCCAGCGGCTTCCAAAGCTTTTCTTCAGCATAGGCGCTCAGGCTCTCGCCGGTGGCAGCCTCCACTACAAAGCCTAGTACCTGTGTGTCGCCACTCTTATAGCTAAACTCTTTTCCGGGCTCTTCCACAGCCTCTAACCTACCAATTAAGCGCTTCAGGTCTGTACCGTAATAGGCTTCGGTTGTCATCGAGAAAGGGCTGCTGTACGACTCATCCCAATTCAGGCCGGAACTCATCCAAAGCAAATGCTTAATCTTTATCTTAGCCTTATCGCCTTCTCTGAAATCTGGCAGGAAGTCGCCTACCGGCTGTTCTACGCTCTTGATCTTACCCTCTTTTATTGCCGCGCCAACCAGCATGCTCACTACGCTTTTGGCCATAGAGAAGGAGTTGCTCAGGGACTCATCGGAGTAGCCATCCCAGTACTGTTCGTAAAGGATAGAGTCGTCTTTGATAACCAGGAAAGCGACAGACTCTAACTCCTCATGCAGCTGTGCCAGTTCCTGTGGCATCTGCAGCTCATTATAGTTTTCGGCCAAAGGCCAGGGCTGCGGTACAGCGGGCGCTTCTATTTCGCGCTGCGCAAAGATCTCGTTATCGTCAATATCAGCAAAGTTGTAGAACAGCGCCTTGTACACATAGTCCTTTTCGAACGTGTGTATCCAAGCCGCTATCAGCCCCAGTACCAGTAATGCTCCGAAGCCAAAGCGTCTGGCTTTCCTCATGTTTGTCGTTTAGAAGTCGTAGCCCAGCGTTACGTAGAACTTAGGCCCTGTACGTCTGCTGTCTTCCTCGCCCCAGGCTACGTCTAGCTTGCCGTATACGCCCAACAACGTGGTGCGGGCACCAAAGCCGTAGCCTACCAGGAAAGGATTGCGGTAGTTCACAACCGTAATCTCGAAGTTGTCGCGCTCCGTCGGACTCACTACGCCTCCAATTACCCGGGTGTTAATGGAGTTGTTCCCACTGAAAGGGTTGGCCCCGTTGTAGGCGGAGCCTGCATCAGCAAAGGCTGTGAGCTGCAGGTTACGGAAGAAGCCGGAAGCGATCGGCCCGTTATACAGGTACTGAACAACGGGGATGCGAAGTTCGGCATTGGCCAGCAAGTGGCGGTTACCGCTACGCACGTTATAGTTAAAGCCTCTTAGTGGCGTTACATACTCCAGGTAGAACAGGTCGGCTGGCGATGCTATTTCCACGTCATTCAGTTCAGCATCATCGGCCTCGTCAGCTAACAGCCAGTTATCCATCCCCCCTATCAGGAACTGCTTTTTTGAGTTGCCAAAGAAAGCACCATAGCTGATGCGGGTAGCCAGGATTATTTCGCGGTGTATTTTCAGGTAATTTCTGAAGTCAACGTAAAACTTGCTGAAGTTACCCGCCGATCCCTCAAAGCCTTTTAATGAGAGTAATCCGGCTCTGAAACGCGTTCCTTCCAGTTGGTTGATGCCTGTTGTCACGCTGTTGTCATACACTAACTCCACGTTACCGCCGTAGAAGCTTGCCACCGTGTCCGGGATAAAGAAGTCGTTGATGTAAGTGAAGCGGGTCGTGACAAACTTTGGCATAGCGCGAATACTAGTGCTATGGGTGAACGGGTACACCAGCACAGGGCTTAACTCGTTTTTCGTGAAGCGCACCACAGATCCCGGAGCATTCAGCAGGCTGCCGAGCAGTGTCTGCCGCTCGAACTGCAGCCCCATGTCTACCCTACTTTTCAGGTTCATGTACTCTGCCCAGAAGTTGCTAGTCTCAAAGTTTGTATGCACAAAAGCTTTGCCCTGTATCTGGTGGTTCTCGAAGAGGTCAGTCATGCTTACCCCCGCCACGATGCCAAAGCCCAGTAAAGGGTCTGCCTCTACAGAGGTCATGATTTCCTCCACGCTAAAGCGCAGGTCGTAATCCAGTGGGCCCAACACCTGTATAGAACTGGCATCGGCCCTACGGGTAGCGGCAGGCACTTTCGGGGTCGCCTCCTGCTCTGCTATTCCCTCGTCAGAGAACTCGTAGTTCTCTATGTCAACCTCCCCTTCTTTTCGGGCGGGCTTCCTGTTTGTTTTCTTCGTCTCGTTCTGCAGGAGTTTTCTGCTGTTGTTAACGGCCGCCTGCGTTGTTCGGGCACGTGTCTCTAAAATAATCTGGCGCGATGTCTTAGGAAGCGTACTTAAGGTGGTCGGCGTGAAGTTTGGCAGCAAATACACGAAGTTGTATGATGCATCCTTTGCCACTAGTGCCAGCACATTAGCCGAGGGCACATAATCATAAAACTCTATGCCCTGCGCAAAATTTGTAAGCGGCACGCTGGCCCCGGTGCTAAGATCATAGCGGTAAAGGCTCCGGATACCGCTTTCTTCACTGAGGTAAACAAAGTTACCGTCTTCCGTCGCCCTTGGCATCAGTTCACTCGCAATAGACTCAGTTAGCTGGCGCAAGTTTACATTAGGTCCCTCCTCCTGCAACAGGAAGATATCATAGTTGTTGACAATGCTGCTAAAAGCTGGGGCCTCTGTCCCGACGGTATCTAACCACCTGTTAGAACTAAAGACAATTCCCCCCTGGTCCTTCAAAAAGGCGGGCTGTATATCATCAAAGATATCATTCGTCAGCTGCTTTTGCAGGCGGCCGTTGGCACGAAGCAGGAACAGGTCCGACTGCCCGTCGCGCACGGCACTAACCACAATGTTCTGCCCGTCCTCGGAGTAACTCATGCTATGCACCTCATCGAAATCCGGCAGCACAGCGGCGGCTGTAGACAGGTTCTCATAGAATGGAATAAACGAGTAGTTATCCAGCGCATCTACCTGCCGTAGCATCATTTTCCCGCGCCGGGATTCGATAAAGCCCAGCTGGCTGTTCGACCTCCAGGCAAGGGCCGGCATTACGTAGTCTATCTGCTGGTCCAGGTTCTTGTAACCTGCACGCCACACGACCCAGTCTTTCTTGCGGCGCACATCCTGTACAAAGATCTTGTAGATGCCATTGTCGTTTTTTACATAAGCTAACAGGGTACCCGCCGGGTTAAGCACCGCTTGCCCATAGTAGTGATTTTCTTTATTCCGCTTAAAGAGCTTAGCCTCTTCCGGTAAAGAAGTGAGCGGGTTAGACTCACTGTTGTTAATCTGTACATAGTAATTGTACCAATCCTGCAAAAAGCGCTTGTACGGGATGTTCAGACTGCTGGTAATGCCGATCTCCACGTCGCGGGTAATGCGGGTCAGGTTCAGAATGTTTTGGATAGCGGTATAGCCATAACGCTCTGCGATGTAGTTCCACACGGACTGGCCGGTAAGTTCCGGGTTTCTGGCAAACAGCTTCTCCAGGCGCGGTCTGTCCTCATCCAGCAGCATGTCGCGCATGTAATTGTCCATGCGAATGCTCCAGCCTTCTGCCGTGTATGCTGCCGCGCCACTTACAAACCACTCTGGCAGGCGCAGCAAGTAGCTGCTTTGCAAGGCCTCTTTCAGGCTGCCCCCGTACATCATGTCGTTCAGCAGGAGTTTTGTCAGCTCATAACTCAGGTCGCGCTTAAACTCCGTTTGGGTCCCCTCAAAAGCAAGCTCTATCTTGTTTTTCATGAAGAGGGTCTCGCCACCTGTCTGATACAAGTCGTTGTTCAGCCCGATGTTGCTCTGCAGCAGTTCTGTAGGGGAGTTATACAGAATCAGGGTAATTTTGGAGTAGGGGTAATACCCGATAAGGCTGGTAACACGCTTTAACTCCTTCTCGGCATAAACAGCCGCCCGGTAGGCTTCCTCCTGCCCTCCCCGGTTAAAGTAAACGTTAAAGTTCTGAGTAGCATAGTATTTCCAGTCGAAACTCTTGTACTGGATACGACTCTTGCCGAAATTCTCCCGGTTTGGCTGCGCCTGCAGGGCAGTACCCCACAGTGAGCAAGATAAAAACAGCAACAAAAGCCTTGTAGAAAAACGCATGCGCTTAGGGTTGATGGTTATTGTGGTAATGTATGTAGTCGTAATATAACGAAATATATCGTGAAACATGTACGTCGGGCATCACTTCACCGTGTCCTGTTAAGGCAGCCGCCAGCTGTTTTGCCAAGAAAGGCGCCATAAGCACTCCCTTAGATCCCATACCGTTAAACACGCTCAGTTGTGGGTGCTGCGGATGCCTGCCCACCAGCGGACGCCGGTCCCGAACAGCGGGTCTGATTCCCGCCCAATGGTTTACTACGTGAAAGCCTTGAGAGGTGATCTGACGGAAGCGCTCTTTCAGTTCCTGCTCCCCTTGCTCGCTTGGCTGTTCGTTGGGGTGCCGCCAGTCGTAGGTAGCCCCTATCTTAAACCTACCTTCTTCTACCGGAACAACGTAAACAGCTTTATTATAGATACATTCAGGATTAAAATTATCTTGGGTCTGCACTTCCAGTACCTCTCCCTTGGTAGGCTGTATGGGTAGCCATTTAAAGTAGGGATTGTTGATAACCTGAAAGCCCTCACAAAAGACCAATTGGCTGGCTGCTACCTCCTTGTACCGTACGCCCTGCTCCGTTAGCTGCAGTGCGTCTGCCTCAAAGCGTTCAGGCAATAGCAGCCCTTGTTCCAGGAGCTCTGCTGTGAGCAGGTCCAGCATCTGGGCTACCTGCAGGTAACCACCTCTGCCGATCATGATGCCTCCGAACGGGTCCTGTACCGTAGGCTGATTCAGGCTCTGCGTGTAGGTAGCCTGGATGTAGTCGTTCCACTCCTGCCCGGCGCTTTTAGCCATCCAGGTATTCTGCTCTTCGATGGAGGAGAAGATTTTATAGATTGGTTTATGGACGAAAAGCTGCCGCCCGAAGTGCGCTTCCAACTCGTCGTAAAGTGCGTCAGCGGCAGGGATAAAAGTATCTGCCAGCCAGGACTTGGCAAAGCGCTTGCCCGCAATGGGGTTCAGCAGGCCTGCCGCTACCCGGGAAGCGCCGCTTGCCCTGGGCTCATCTATCACCAGTACCCTTTGTCCCTGTTGCCTCAGCGTATAACTTAAAATGGCCCCAGCCAGGCCATGCCCTACAACTATAAAATCATATTTCATACAGGCAAGTTACGAGATGTCCTGCTGAAATTAGTAACTTTGAAGCCGATTTTGTACTTACCACACAAGCAGAGAAAGCCATGAAAGTAACCTGCCTTACCTTTAACCCCTTTCAGGAAAACACCTACCTGCTACACGATGAAACCAAGGAGTGCGTGGTGGTAGACCCGGGCTGCTACGAACAGCATGAGCGTGAACAACTGAAGAAGTTTATTGAGGATAATAGCCTTCAGGTGGTGCGCCTGCTAAATACCCACTGCCATATCGACCACGTGCTCGGCAATAAGTTTGTAGCCGATACCTATGGTGTGGGGCTCGAAATTCATCCTGACGATGAACAGGTACTACGCGCCGTGCCGTCTTATGCTGGGAATTATGGCTTTCCGCAGTATGCCGAGCAATTGCCGGCCAGCTACCTGAAAGAAGGCGAAGTAGTGAAGTTCGGGAAGACAGCGCTGCAGGTACTCTTTACGCCTGGCCATGCGCCCGGCCATGTGGTGTTTTACAATGAGCCCGAGCAAACCGTGATCGGCGGCGACGTGCTCTTCCAGGGTAGCATTGGCCGGACAGACCTGCCAGGTGGCGACTTCAACACGCTTATCTCCAGCATCAAAACAAAGCTATTTACCTTGCCTGATGAAGTAACTGTTTACCCGGGTCATGGCCCGGAAACGACGGTCGGGTATGAGAAGAAATATAACCCCTTTCTGCGGTAGCCCTTATTACCGCAGCCTGCAACATGAAAAAGCATATCCCTAACGCCATCACCTGCCTTAACCTTTTCTCGGGTTGCCTGGCCCTTTACTTTGCTTTCCAGGGTAACCTGGTTTACACCGCCTACCTGGTAGGTATCGCCGCTGTGTTCGATTTCCTGGATGGCATGTTGGCCCGCGTACTAAAGGCCTATTGCGAGATCGGAAAGCAACTGGACTCGCTGGCTGATATGGTTTCGTTCGGGGTAGTGCCGGGTACGGTGATGTTTATATTGTTTCAGAGAAGCGGTGTTCCTCTGTTTGGAATATCAGCGGAGCTATTACCTTTCTCTGGCTTCCTTATCACGGTCTTTTCCGCCTTGCGGCTGGCAAAGTTCAACATCGACACCCGCCAGACCACTTCCTTTATCGGGCTGCCCACCCCTGCTTGTACTATTTTCGTAGCCTCCCTGCCCCTGATCCTGGAGCACGGGAGCCTGCTGCATTATGAGGTAATCCTGAACCCTTTGGTCTTGCTCGTGCTTACCTTCTTGTTGTCGTATTTGTTAGTAGCAGAGCTGCCCCTTTTTGCCCTCAAGTTCTCGAACCTAAGTTGGCAGGATAACTCGCTTCGGTTTATTTTCCTTGGTTTAGCGGTTATCTTACTGGCCCTGCTTAAGTTCACTGCCATACCATTAGTGATAGTGCTGTACGTACTTTTATCTGTCATCAAAAAAACCTCTCACTCATCCTAAGGCTACTGGTGCCTGCTTGTGGAATTCTTAACCTTTAAATTAACGCAGGTATAAAAGCTTACAGAAACACAATATTTTAGCTGTATCTTTGTTAAGATATAAGGGATGCTGCCTGCCTTGCCCACGCAAAAGCAGGCAGCTTTTTCATTCAAGCGTGTTGATCATATGATGTGGCCTTACCGACTGGTTTATGTTTGCGCACTTTTGCTGCTAAGCTTACAGATAACAGAGGTAACAGCCCAAAGTGAAACTCCCGGTACTGTTACACTACAGTGGCAGACCCAGGCAACGGCACTCCCAACACTTCATCCTTCCGGCAAAGTCCCCTCCTTTACCGGTGCCTCAGTAAACCCCACGGAGGGTGTTCCCTATTACCGCCTGCAGATAGCAGGTAACATCTCTGGCTTTCAATTATTGAATGCAACGTATCAGCCTTTTACGCAGGCAGAACAGCAGTTATTTGGCAAACATCCCTTTGCCACTGTGGCAGCGGTAGAAGTAAATTATGCGGCTCAGAACAAGTTGCCTGTTAGTCTCGTGTCTGTGCTCCCCATCAGGCGCAACCCAGGCACGCAGCAACTGGAAAAGCTGGTAAGTTTTCGCTACTCTTACTCCTCAGAGAACATCACCGGTTCTAACACTACCTTTGCCCACACAGCCAAAGGCAATAGCTTTACCGCTAGCTCTGTGCTCAGCACAGGAGAGTGGTACAGGTTAGCAGTTACGTCCTCCGGTGTTCATAAAATAGACAAAGGGGTATTACAGGCTTTAGGCATTAGCACACAGGGGCTTGATCCCCGAAAAATTCAGGTCTACGGCAACGGCGGCGGGATGCTTCCCCAGCCAAACAGCGCCCCCCGCCCTGATGACTTGCAGGAGAACGCTATCTGGGTAAGCGGGGAGGCTGACGGGAAGTTCGATGATGCGGACTTTGTGCTGTTTTATGCCCAGGGGCCACACACCTGGACCTATGATGAAGCGCAACAGCAGTTCTCCCATGCCTTTAACATCTACTCCGATACCGCCTACTACTTTCTTCGGATAAATCATACTGCCGGAGCACGAGTTGCTACCCGGCCACAAGCCACTGGGGCAACACAGCAGATCCGCTCCTACGATGAGCGCGTTTTTTATGAGAAAGACCTGAAGAACATGGTTTACTCGGGCAGGGAGTGGTACGGAGAAGAGTTCAGCACCTTTACCCCTTCCCAAAGTTTCAGTTTCCCAGCCTCAGAAATTGTGCCTGGTTCTACCGTAAAGCTTACGGCTTTCCTGATGGGGAACTCCCCCGCCGATTGCTCCTTTACCGTAAAGTTAAACGACCAGGTGCTTGGCTCCCAGTCTGTCCCGAACCGTGGTACTTACAACTACCACCCGGAAGGGGTAAACAGCACGAAGACTTATTCTATTAGCCAAGCGGTGTTAGGAAATCCAACAGCATTAAAAGTGGGCCTGGACTTTAGTACCGGAGGCAGCTCTACCTCGCTAGGTTACTTAAATTACCTGGAGCTGCACTATGAGCGCTACCTAAAGCTGTATGGCGAACAAACAGCCTTTCGATCTGTGGCAAGTACAGGCGCACCTGCCAGCACCTTTCTGATAGCAGAGGCTCCTGCCGCTGCCGCTGTTTGGGACGTTACAGACCCGCTACAACCAATGGCACAACAGGTAGATGCTTCTGGCGCAGGCCTCCGCTTTAGCGCCCCTACGGATGTACTCCGTGAGTTTGTGGTCTTTCAAGGTAATGCCATCAGCACGAAGGCCATTCCTATTGGCAAAGTAGCTAACCAGAACCTGCACAGCACGAATTCAGACGGCGCCCTTGATTTTGTTATCGTAACGCACCCCTCATTTTTAGAGGAGGCCAGCCGCCTGGCAGCGCACCGCTCCAGGCACAGCAATATGCAAGTGCAGGTAGTAACGACACAGCAGATCTACAACGAGTTTTCTTCCGGAGCGCAGGACGTTACCGCCATCCGTGATTTTATGCGCATGGTGTACCGCCGCAGCAGTAAGAGCGGGGACCAAGTGCTCTACCTCCTGCTGTTTGGCGATACCTCCTACGACTACAAGTACCGCATCCGGAACAACACCAATTTTGTACCAGTGTATCAGTCGCGTCAGTCGTTGCACCCTATCGCCAGCTACTCCTCCGAAGATTACTTTGGCTTTCTGGACGAGGAAGAAGGCGAATGGGCCGAAAACGCACAGGGCGATCATTTGCTGGACATAGGCATCGGCCGTCTGCCCGCTACAACAAAAGCAGAGGCTACGACGCTTGTCAACAAGATTATTGCGTACGACAGCCCCAGCCATTTCGGGAACTGGCGTGGCCGAGTCACTTTTGTATCAGATGACGGGGACTATAACGAGCACCAAAACGATGCAGAGCACCTGGCCAATTACCTGGAGAGTAGTTTTCCGCATTATAGCCCGAACAAGGTATATCTGGACCTGTACCAGCAGCAAGCCGTTTCGAACGGGCAGCGAATACCAGAGGCAACCGCTGCTTTGGATAAGGCTGTAGAGCAGGGTTCCCTTATTGTTAACTATACAGGCCACGGCAATGAGACCAGTTGGGCAGCAGAACAGGTCCTGACCTTGCCCCAAATCAGCAGCTGGAAGAACAAAGACAAACTTGCTTTTTTTCTTACTGCCACCTGCGAGTTTGGTCGCTACGATGATCCTAGTCGCAGCTCTGGCGCGGAAACTCTACTGCTCCACCAGGAAGGGGGCGCCATTGGCCTGATCACCACCACGCGACCGGTTTACTCTAATGGCAACCGTGTGCTTAATCGTAATTTTTACAAGGCTGCCTTCACCCCGCTAAATGGTCGAATGCCCCGCCTGGGCGACCTGGTACTACAAACGAAGAATAACAGCATCACGGATAACACGAGCGGCTCTAACGGTGTTAACAACCGTAACTTCACGCTTCTCTGTGATCCCTCGCTGCAACTGGCTTACCCATCCTTACAGACCCGCATAAGCAGCTTGAATGGCAAGGAGCCTGCTGCTGATACCCTAAGCGCCCTAAGCAAGGTACACCTGAAAGGGGAAGTACTGACATCCTCCGGCACGCTTGCAGCCGACTTTACCGGTGAACTACGTGTAACAGTTTACGAGAAGGCCACGACACGCCAGACATTAGGGGATGAAGGAGCACCGAAAGTACCGGTTAGCATGTGGGAGAGCATCATCTATGATGGGAAGGCTACTGTCACCCAAGGGCAGTTCGAGCTTACATTTGTGGTACCGAAAGACATTACCTACACCTATGGTACAGGAAAGATTACCTTGTATGCCAGCAACGGCACGACGGATGCCATCGGGACTAACCAGTCTATAGTCATTGGAGGAACAGCAAAAGACATAGTCGCAGATAATGTTCCTCCTACTGTTAACCTGTTTATGGATGATGAATCCTTTGTTTCTGGAGGTATAACCGGCAAATCCCCTACCCTCCTGGCAAAACTGTTCGACGAGAACGGCATCAATACAGCAGGCATAGGGATTGGCCATGAGATCACGGCCGTGCTGGACGGAAACCGCCAAAACATGCTGGTGCTAAACGACTATTATACTGCAGCGCCTAACAGTTATCAGGAAGGCCGCATACAGTTCCCGCTGAAAGACCTAACGCCTGGGCTTCACACGGTTCGCCTTAAAGCATGGGATACGCATAACAACTCCACTGAAACATATATAGAGTTTTATGTATCAAATAATGCGGGTATTGCGTTAGAGCATGTACTAAATCATCCAAACCCATTTTCCACCAACACCACATTTCATTTTGACCATAACCGGGCCGGACAAAACCTTGACGTGCAAGTTCAGATATACACTCTTTCAGGTAAATTGGTAAAAACCCTACAAACAACTACTTTCGCCAGTAAGGCACACCTTGCCGAGTTAACCTGGAATGGACGGGACGAGTACAATGATAAGCTAGCCCGGGGCGTTTACATTTATAGGGTAAATGTCAGGTCGCAGCAAGACGGGGCGATGGCCTCGAAAGTTGAGAAACTTGTCATTTTAAACTAACATAGTAGTACAGAATTTCTATATTTGATAGAGCTATCACCAATACGCAACTTATGTACAATAAAAGTCAGATCTTGAAGGCTACTGCTCTTGCGTTTGCCATGTTCTCAGCTCCGGCTGCTTTTGCTCAATCTACAGTTGGCGGGGATGTGCGTGCAGTTACAACTGCCGTGCCGATCCTTACTGTTGCCCCTGACTCCCGCTCAGCAGCCCTTGGTGATGCTGGCGTTGCGCTGGCTCCGGATGCAAATGCACCGTACTGGAACGCCGCAAAACTTGGCTTTGTAGAGAATGACCTAAGCGTTGCTTTTTCCTACGCTAAATGGCTTGGCAATCTGGTGGATGACATGTCGCTCAATTACCTGTCTGGTTACAAGAAGTTGAATGAGACATCTGCTATTGCTGTTTCAATGATGTACTTTGATCTAGGCGAGATACAGTTCATCGACGCCAACCAGGCTCCCCTGCAGAATTATAATCCCAAGGAATACGCTGTTGCCGTTAGCTACGGCCAGGCGTTGAGTGAGAACTTTGGTGTTGGTATAGCTGCACGCTTCATCCACTCCAACTTAGCAGGTGATGTAAATATCAGTAGTAGTACTAACATGGAGGCTCAACCTGGTAACACCGCTGCTGTTGACGTGGGCGTTTACTACACAAAAGACTTGAGCCAACAACTAAACCTAGCCTTAGGGGCCAACATTGCGAACATTGGCGGAAAAATAGCTTATGCAGAGAATGAAGACAAAAGCTTTCTTCCGACAAACCTTAAGGTAGGCACAGCGGTAAAATATAACCTGGATGCCTATAACACGCTCACACTGGTATTAGATGCGAATAAGCTGCTGGTTCCTTCTCCAGGGGCAGATACGGACCAAAGTGTAATTAGTGGTATCTTCACCTCTTTTACAGATGCTGAAGATGGTGCCAGCGGCGAACTAAAAGAAGTAAATGTCTCAGCCGGCTTGGAGTACTGGTACAATGAGTTGTTCGCCGCCCGTGTCGGTTACTTCCACGAAAGCCCGCAGACAGGAGGCAGAAGGTATTTTTCAACAGGCCTGGGTCTGCGCTATCAAAAGTTCGGTTTAGACGCAGCCTATCTGATTCCGAGCGACCAGACAAACCCGCTGGCAGATACCTGGCGGTTTACACTGGCCCTTAACCTTGATTAGTAAACAGAATAACTATAATGCTTGATAGAACCAAAGCACCAGAAACATATGAAATAGATGCGGTTAACCTTCAGGTAGCTGAAGTAGCACACCTGGACAATGGGGCAAGACTGCACTATATAAAAAGCGAAACCCAGCCTGTGATCAGGCTGGATTTTGTTTTTAAGGCGGGTAAGTGGTATGAAGACAAAACAGGCGAATCGGACCTGGCAGCTAAAATGCTCTTTGAAGGAACTGTAAACCACACAGCTAAGCAGATAGCAGACAAGGTAGCTTTTTACGGTGCCTCCTTCGAGAACAACCACGGATATGACCGTTCAGAGTTCACGCTTTACTGCTTGTCTAAGTACGTTAAAGAGCTTCTGCCACTGGTATTAGATGTACTCCAACATCCTACCTTTCCGGAAGAAGAGTTTAACCTTTTAAAAAGGCGTACTTTGCAAAACCTGAAGGTGCAGCGTCAAAAAAACAGTTACCTCGCAACGCACAGCTTCACTAAACAAATATACGGAGGAGAACATCCCTATATTTTTGGCTTTGATGAGGGATCTCTGGAAGATTTGACGAAGGAGGACCTGGAGGACTTTTATAAGACCAGGTACAACACGCAGGGCCTGGAAATATTTGTTTGTGGCGCCGTAGAAGAGGACTTACAAAGACACCTTGAAGAAGAGGTGAACCAGCTACAACTGACAGAAACAGCTAGAAGCAACTCCTCCGCTAAATCAGTAAAGTTTGAAGGGGCGGCAGAGCGAGAGCAATTAGTTTTAATGGCAGACAGCCTGCAATCTTCCATTCGTATAGGCAAACGATTCCCACGTATAGGCCATGAGGACTATCACAAGCTTAAAGTCCTTAACGAAATACTGGGAGGCTACTTTGGCTCCAGGCTCATGCGAAACATACGGGAAGACAAAGGCTATACCTATGGTATCTACTCTGTCATTTCTCCCAAAGAAAAAGATAGCCTGTTTTATATTGGTACCGATGTAAATTACGCTGTTACTGAAAACACCATTTCGGAGGTACTGAAAGAAATTCGACAGCTACAAACAGAAGAGGTACCAGAAGAGGAATTAAGCACTGTCAAGAATTACATGCTGGGCAAATTCCTCAACGATATCAACACGATATTTGACCAGTGCGACCGTTACAAGAGAATTGTGCTCTTCGACTTGGAGCAAGAGCATTATAATAACTTTGTAACCACTGTGCGCACTATAACAGCTCCTGAGTTAAAGCAACTTGCCCAACAGTATTTAAGCGTGCAGGAGTTTTATACCTCTATCGCTGGAAGAAAAGAGTAGTAGAGAAAATGCTTAACAAACAACAAAGCCCCGGAGTTGTCCGGGGCTTTGTTGTTTGTGTCTGTTCCAATCTACCTTCCTACTACTGCCATGCAGTAACTTTTTGATTGTGCTGCATCTTACCTCTCCTAATCTCTGTAAAGCGCTTCTCTCCCTTGCCGCAGGCAGCCTGGTCTTCGTGGTGGTGAAGCTGGACAAGCTGCTGTTTAAGCGGTAGGGGAGCTCTTGGAAGGGGACTGTTGGGGGCAGGAAAGTCTCTCCTGCGCTGCTCAAATAACTCCCCTGCCGTTTCGAGTGAGCGGGAAAGCTACCGGGGATTCTGTTTAGCCCCATAAGGGATGAGATGACAAAAGAGGAGTGCCGCGTCTGAAGAACACCAGAAAGGCCCTTCCCGAGTGGCTATAAAAGCAAGCACCCCCTGCCGCTTTGGCGGAGGGGGTGCCTGGGTTGTTGGGGTTGGCGGCCACCTACTCTCCCGGCTGTGACACCAGTACCATCGGCGCGTCCGGGCTTAACTTCTCTGTTCGGGATGGGAAGAGG
>NZ_FZOQ01000020.1 GCF_900188175.1 Pontibacter ummariensis
CTGGTGTCACAGCCGGGAGAGTAGGTGGCCGCCAACCCCAACAACCAGCACCCCCTCCGCCAATGCGGCAGGGGGTGTTTGCTTTTATAGCCACCCGGGAAGGGCCTTTCTGGTGTTATCCAGGCGCGGCACTCCTCTTTTGTTATCCTGAAAGAATCAATCTTACGGGCGAGCGGTGACTGTTTTTAAGTAATGAATGGTCCTGACCACAACAAACAAGTAGGCCCCGGTTCCAGGGAACCGGGGCCTACTTGTTTTTATACTAATGAAACTGCTTATTCAGCGTGTACAATTCTTCTGATTTGCACCTGCACTTCAGGGTCACTCTCGTAAGCCTGCATGATGGTGTCATACTTTTCTTTTGTTAAGCCACTATCCACTATGGCTTGCTGAATTTTGTCTCTTGTTTCAGGCTGTAACTTTACCACGTTCTGAGCTGCATTGCTGAAAGCAGAGATTTCTTCTGGATTCTCTGCTACCTCTTCAAGCTTTTGTGCTCGGTGTGCCTTGGCCAACTCGTTAAAACGATCTACAGTCAGCTTCTGTTCTTCTATCGCAGCCACTATCCCTTCCCTGCCTTCTTTCTGTATTTCTGTGACCTTTGTATTCGCTTCCACAAACTTTTCCAGTTCCTCTTCAGAGAACTTCTGTGTTGTTTGCTGGGCTTCTGTTTGGTTGGATGGGGTGTCCTGGGCGTACGCTGCATGTCCGAAGGACAGAGTTGCCGCTACCAGTGCGGCTGCAAGAGTCCCTTTCTTTATTAGTACCATAGTTCGGTTTTTAGGATTGGGTTAAAAGATGAATTTCGAAAAAATAATGGGCCTCCAAGTTTCTATTTTCTACTATAAGAGCCATTAGAGTGCGTATAGGACCAAAAAAAGACACTATACAGATACCCACATTGATTAAAAATAGCCAATTATAATGCCAAAGTCAAAAAATAGGCGAATTTTAACCCTTCCTTTTCCAAACGAATAGTACTCGAAATGGTTATTGCTGTTGTTGTAGAAGAGCTGGTACTGGTTTTTTAGCCCTTAAAAAAATGTCTTATCTATTTTGTTGCCAAGAGTGAGCAGATCAACCTAAAGGAGGTTGCTACGTCTGCTTTTGTAGAATAACTTACGATGACGTGTACATTGATACCCTAAGGTTACGAAAGGCAGTTATGCCAAGTTCAGAAAGAGGAAAAGGCGAGGTAGTAACAAAAACATAAGGAAGAGTATGTGTAAAAGCAAAAAGCCATGCAGGTAAACCCACATGGCTTTTGTTCAATCAAATTACTGGTTTCTGTTAAGTATCTTACTTTTTAGAGGTCTGGGTCGGAACCGGGAAACCTCGGTCACGCATCAAGGCATCAATCTTGGCATCACGTCCACGGAACTTGCGGTAAGCTTCTGCCGGATCCATAGAGTTTCTTGGAGCAAACAGGTACTTCACTAATCTTGCTGCTACCTCTTTGTCATAGAAACCTCCTGGTGCTTCTTCAAAAGCTTCTGCTGCATCCGAAGTTAGCACGTCAGCCCAGAGGTACCCATAGTAACCCGTGGCGTAGCCTTCTCCAGAGAACACGTGGCTAAAGTGTGGTGAACGGTGGCGCATCACGATTTCACTCGGCATATTTAAAGCGGCGAGTGTTTCCCTTTCAAATTTATCCGGGTCTATGCCTTCCGGATCAACCGTATGGTACTTCATGTCCATCAGAGCAGAGGCCAGGTATTCCGTTGTGCCAAATCCCTGGTTGAAGGTAGAGGCATTTTTAATCTTTGCTACCAGACTGGCAGGGATCACTTCGCCTGTTTCGTGGTGCTTCAAGAATTGGTTTATCACCTTGTCAGTAGACAGCCAACGCTCCAATAACTGGGACTGGAACTCTGTATAATCTCTCACGCCACTGTTCAGGGTCGGGTACTTTACGTTAGAAGCAAAGAAGTGCAGCGCATGCCCGAACTCGTGGAAGAATGTGGTCGCATCGTCCCAGGATATCAGCACAGGCTCACCCGGAGCCGGCTTCACAAAGTTAGAGTTGTTGGAGGCCAGCACTGTTTCCTTCCCGTCGAAAGTGGTATGGCTGCGGTAAGTAGTGGCCCAGGCGCCGGAACGCTTACCAGGCCGGGCAAATGGATCCAGGTACCAAAGGCCGATGTGCTCTCCGGTGGTCTTGTCTGTTACCTCCCACACTTTCACGTCTTCGTGGAATACGGGTACTGAACCCTCAGGTACTGGTTTAAAGTCGTAGTTAAACAACTCGCCAGCCGTAAAGAACAGCGCCTGTGTCAGGTTATCCAACTGAAGGTATTGCTTCACTTCATCAGACTCCAGGTCATACTTTTGCTTGCGTACCTTCTCGGCGTAGTAGCGGTAGTCCCAGGGAGCTATTGTTATTTTGGCTCCTTCAGCATCAGCTACTGCCTGCATATCAGCTACCTCTTCTTTTACTCTTGCAAGGGCTGCCGGCCACACGGCGTTCATCAGTTCCATAGCGCGTTCCGGCGTTTTTGCCATGCGGTTTTGTAAGCGCCACTCCGCAAAGTTGTCGTGCCCTAACAAGGCCACGCGCTCATCACGCAGCTTTAAAATATTAGCGATGTTCTTGTTGTTGTCGTACTGGTCGCCGTTATCGCCTCGTGAGTAGTAATTGTTCCACACCTTCTCTCTTAAGGCGCGTTCATCTGAGTAGGTCAGGAACTGGTCCATGGACGAACGGGTATTGGTAACGGCGTATTTGCCTTCCTGGCCACGGTCAGCCGCAGCTTTAGCCGCTGCTTTGATAAACGATTCCGGCAAACCGCTTAGCTGGTCTTTAGTCAGGTAAACCACATAGTTCTCTTCATCTGCCAGCACATTGTTAGAGAAGTTAGTGTACAGCGATGACAGTTCTTTGTTGATGGCGGCATAGCGCTCTTTGGAGGCCTGGTCCAGGTCGGCGCCTTCCATGGCAAGGCCCTCATACACGAGCTCTACCACGCGTTGCTGGTCTGCCGGCAGCGGGTTTTCCTGGGCGTTCTCATATACTGTTTTAATACGCTGGAACAGCTTCTCGTTCTGAGAGATTTTAGAGGAGAACTCCGATATCTTTGGTGCCAGCTCCGCCTGTATCTGGCGGAATTCCGGAGAGGACATGTTGCTGCTCCAGATACCATAGTAGGTAAAGGCTCTGTTCAGTTCTTCGCCTGCTCTTTCCATGGCTTCAATCGTATTCTCGAAGGTAGGAGGGGCAGGGTTGTTGGCAATGGCCTCTATTTCTGCTAGTTGCAGGGCCATGCCTTTTTCTATAGCTGGCTTCAGATCAGCTAATTTCATCTTATTAAAAGCAGGAACTCCACCATAAGGCCCAGTCCACTCGGCCAGTAAGGGGTTGCCTGTGTCTTTCTTTTGTTCCATTACTGCTTGTGTTTTTTGCGAAGCTTCCTGCGTCTGGGCAGAGGTACAGCCTACTAAAGCGAGCATCACCAGTAAGCTTGTCTTCTTACCTGCTGCTATAAATTGATTTCCCATGCGTGTTTTTAATTGTAAGATGCAGAAGCGATGACTGCTCCTGTTATAAAACTTGTTAGCAAAGATACTAAAAAACCAGACAAGCCTTAGGACGATTGCACCGCAAGGGCTTTACCTATATGCTTGTATGTGAATGTAAAATGCCTTTGCTGCGTCAAAACACCTGTTTGCCCCCAGTAAAGCAAAAAGCTTTCCAAACCTTTATGCCGCTGTGGTGCCTAAGTCTCACAAGGTGTGGAGAGCAGGGAAGAGGCCTTGAACAGGTATGGCCAAATTGGGGTGTTGGGTGAACCGGAGGCGTGGCGGTCTTTAAACAGGCTGGCTAAGTAAGAAGGATAGCAGCTTGAGAGTTGAGCAAGAAAGCCAGGCGCCTTCTCAAATGTCACACTTAAAGTAGGCTTCATCATAACCAGGAGCCGGGTTATCACCTACTCTGACCAGACGGTCTAAGCGTACTTCTTTGCCAGTTGCCAGCAGCAGGTATTCTGCTCCTTCCTTTTCAATCAGTTCTTTCGTAACAGTAGTTACATTGATGAGCTCGTGCAGGTCCGTATAGTACTGGACTCTAATATAGGCTTTCTTCGAAGTAAGGTCTTGTAACAGTTCATAAAAACTGTTTTCAACGGGTTTATAGGCTTGTGTCATGTCTCAGCTTTAGAATATTCCTTCTTTTCATACGCACCGGCCTTAAAGATGGCGCTGTTGGCTGTGGTAGGCAAGTTTATAGGACAAAAGAACATGTGTTTTGTTTATGTAAGTGATTGTTCACTTCTTTTAAACATAACACAGCATACTAAAATGGACGAACATACGTAGTGAGGTATAGTAGTACTTGAGCAAGCGGATTATGCATACAACGGTATTTAAGTTTGGAGAAGGAAGCCCTTACGTGAACAGCAGGCGCCCTATTGGAATCGAAATCCAGAACAGGCTTTTATGGCAGGCCATGCGACTGGCAAGAACCGGTAAACGAATCTTTAAAGAAGGTTTGGTTGTCTATACTCCCATCCCGGCCTACCTAAGCGGCCCAACCATACTCGAAGTGTACTGGGATTTCAAGAGCCCGGATGAGTATGACGTCTACTCAAAGACTGCTTCTTAATCAATTTAAAGGCTGGACAGAAACTCACCTCTTTTACCTCTTCAGCAGGAATTGTCTTACCGCTTGGACGTACCTTTTTGCCTAAGCCTATCGGTCAGTCACTGCTATGTATTTATGATTACTACTAAAAGTGTCATCTATCGTAATACCTTATTTCGCAGAAGCATGCCATTATCAGCTTTCATGCTCTGTAAATCATTTAACCCCTATCTAGCATGAAACGAAACAGTTGGATTACATGGCTGTGCTTTGCAGGCCTGTTCTTTACCTTCTGCCTGCCCTCTTTCTCTCAACAGAAAAGACAGATCGGTGTATTCGAAGGCAGTACAGACATCGGAGATGTACTAAAGCCAGGGTCTGCTGTTTACAATCCGGAGACAGGGCAGTATAAAGTAGCTGGATCGGGGTATAACATTTGGTTCGACAAAGACGAGTTCCATTACCTGTGGAAGCGCATGAAGGGAGACTTTATCCTGTATACAAGGGCCGAGTTTGTGGGAGAGGGCGTAGACCCGCATCGTAAAGTAGGATGGATGGTGCGTTCAGACCTGGAGGGAAACGCACCACACGTGAATGCTGTCGTACACGGAGACGGGCTTACAGCACTGCAGTATCGGGAGACCAAAGGAGACAGTACCAAGGAAACACGCTCGGAACTGACAGATGCAGATGTTATTCAGTTGGAAAGAAAAGGCAACACCTACACCATGCGGGTGGCCAGGTTCGGGGAGCCTTTTGTAACAGAGGAAGTAAAGAACATAGACCTGGGGGACGACGTGTATGTAGGGCTCTTTGTCGGCTCTCATAACAAAGATGTGCTGGAGGAGGGCATTTTTAAGGATGTGCGTATCTCCGTGCCCGCTCCGGATGACTTGGTGCAATACCGCGACTACCTGGGCAGTAACTTAGAGATACTGGACGTGACCACAGGTGATCGGGAGATTGTTTACACTTCACCAAAGTCTTTACAAGCCCCAAACTGGACGCCGGACGGCAAAACCCTGATCTATAACAGCGATGGTCTGATGTATGCCTTCGATCTGGCGACACGTCAGCCAAAGCTATTGAACACGGGCAATGTAAAGAACAATAACAATGACCACGTCCTGTCTTTTGATGGTAAGATGTTGGGCTTAAGCAGTGGTGTGGAGGAATTGGGCGGCTCCATTATTTATACGGTACCGGTAACAGGGGGAAAGCCCAAGCAGGTAACCCCACGTGGCCCCTCTTACCTGCATGGCTGGTCGCCCGACGGCAAGTATCTGGTCTTTACCGGAGAGCGTAATAAGGAGTTTGATATCTACCGGGTACCGGCAAAAGGAGGAAAAGAAGTTCGCCTCACCACAACAACGGGTCTGGATGACGGCTCTGAATATTCGCCAGATGGCAAGTACATCTACTTCAACTCCAACCGAAACGGCACCATGCAGATCTGGCGCATGAAAGCGGATGGCAGTGAGCAGGTGCCGCTCACAAACAGTGATTTCCACGACTGGTTTCCGCATGTGTCGCCTAACGGCAAATGGATTGTGTTTCTGTCTTTCTTAAAAGAGGAAGTGGAGCCAGGCGATCACCCTTTTTACAAGCACGTGTATCTGCGGATGATGCCAGTTGGTGGAGGAGAGCCTAAGGTAATTGCTTACGTGTACGGGGGACAGGGTACTATTAATACGCCCTCCTGGTCGCCAGACAGTAAGAAAGTAGCCTTTATCAGCAACACCTTGATGGAGGATGAGCCGGTAGAGTAAGGAAACCTGCTGCCTCATGCTGAATTTAAAAGACATTTCAACAGCCCGGACGAAACAAAAATAAGTCCGGGCTTTTTTGTTTTGCCTGTTAACCCTGCATAACCAGTGTAGTTTCCTTTGTCCCTCAGGAATCATCATGCACTGGCAGGGCAGCAATTTCCTCAAATCTTAGTTTCTTTCCTTAATGTTTAAACCTACTTTTCTACACCCAATCAGTTGCGGTGAGTTTAAAAACCTTCACTAACTCAAACAAAGCTTCTGCCCTTTGTACAAACCTATTTACTTGTATTGTTTTATTTAGTATTAATGTAAATTATTTTAGTTGTAAATTTCTAAGGTAGATAAGTTAAAGGTCTGAAAAGTATGAAAACAAAAATGCACAAGGCAGGCGTAAGCCTCCTTATAATCCTGCTGACACAGGTATGGACGTTAAGTGCTTTTGCTCAGGACGGTAATGCTGTCAAGCACCGGACAGCTGTAGAAGGGGATACGGTGTGGGTAGTAGTGAACCACGTGAAGCCGGAGAAGCGGGAGCAGTTCGAGCGTTTCGTTTATGATATCTTTTGGCCGGCTGCCAAGAAACTGGACCCTAAAGCGCAACGTGCCTTTGATAACACACGCATACTCAACCCTGCGGTAGCTGAGGCGGACGGTACTTTTACCTATGTGTTTCTGATGGATCCACTGATCAGTGGGGAGGACTACTGGATTGACAGTCTCCTTGGAAAGATGTTTCCGGAGAAGGAGGCAGAGGAGTACTACAGATTGTTCAGGGATGCGCTGGCCCGCGACGGAGAGCACTATGCCTTTGTGCAGTCGCGCTATTGGGGAGGCCCCTCTAAAAAGTAATACAGCGATGGTCCTGGATCTTTTAATCTTAAAAAATAAACTATGGAAGCGGTAAGCATAGACATCAACGCAGAAATTATCAGCGCAAACAGCAAACTGGCAGCAGCCCTCGACAAGGCCGATGCCCAGGAAATGGCTAATCTTTACACGAAAGAGGGCATGTTACTCCCCACAGGTAGCGATATGATCAAAGGAAGGGAAGGCATCCGGACCTTTTGGCAAGGCGCGATAGACATGGGCATGAAGCAGGTGAAACTGGAAACAGTGGAGGTGGAACCCCATGAGAACACAGCCATCGAACTGGGGAAATACACGCTGAAAGGCGAAAATAACCAGTTGATAGACCAGGGCAAGTACATGGTGATCTGGAAAAGAGAGGATAAGCAATGGAAACTCCATAAAGACATGTGGAACAGTAGTTTACCGGTACAGTAACCGAGCTTTAAAAGAAACGAGACCTGCATCCACGTAAGAACCGCCCCGTGCGCTTAGCGCACGGGGCGGTTCTGTTTTATCGTCTGTCTGGGCCCGCATGTCCGCGTACCATACTATCTTTGCCGCTATGAACTCCATCAAGCTCAGTTCGTATTACCGCCTCTATGCCTTTTCGGACTACCAGAGTATGAAATCGGCTTTGCCTTACATGCGGCAGGTGGTGCTGGCAAAAAGGTTAACAGAGGTAGAGGAAGCAGAGGCCAGAAACTTCGTATGGCGAATTAAGGGGCAAGGATACAAGAACTACCTGGAACCGATCAGAAACCATGCGACGAGGAGCTCAGCCCTTCACTCTCTCATTACGGCCCTGCAGGAGCTCTATAAACGCAATGGCTACTCCGCCAAGTATATTGTTGTCGAGCGGGGGTAACAGGACCGGTAAGCTAATTTGGCAAGTCCTCCCAAGACTGCCGACATAGCCCTTCCCTAGTCTTCTCACTAAAGTTTCAAAGCATCATAAACGCTTTTTGCTTTGTGCTGTACAGGCAACTTTTCGCTTAAAAACTGACAGGTACAGGCTGGTTAAACATCTTTAATCAGGAATCTTTCTGCGTGTTTTCATAATTTGCAGTTCTTACCTCCTTTAGTCAGAACTAAAGCTTATTAGATGAACATAATTAAGAACCTAAAAATCAGGGATAAATTACTACTGCTGTTGTTCCTGCTGCTGTTTCCGCTCATTTACTTTGTTGCTGTTACCGTTAAGCGGGAGTTGGACGAAAACAGTAGTTTGAAGCAAGAAACCGTGCAACTGACAGAATCAGAGAAGCTTTCGGAACTCTTACATGCTTTCCAGCGGGAGCGCGCGCTCATCCTGGCAGCCTCTGGTGGTGAAAGTGGTTTCTTACTTGACGCCAAAGCACAAAGAGGCAAAACAGATGCAGCAGCAAGAGAGCTGACCGAATTCCTGGTTAGCGAGGGCCGTACATTTCCAGACCTGGCCTTGCTGAACGAGTTGGAACGGTACCGAAACGCCCTGGACAAGAACGAACTGGACGTGCCGGCGTTCCGGGAATACTCAACGGGTTTGATTTTTAATTTCCTGAACAAGGTCGATGCCAATGCGACAGGCATCAGTAACGTAGAAATAGGCAGGCAGTTAATAAGCTTCAGGAACCTGGCCGAGGCGAAAGTACAATTAGGGAGAATCAGAAGCCTGCTGATGATATTTCCGGAAGGGGCCCTTTCTACGGAAGACTATGCCCGGATAAGCTCTCATATTGATTTTTACAAGAGAGCGCTAAACGATTTCAGCAGGCATGCGAACGGGGAGGCAGTAGGACAAGTACAAGAAATAGTAGCTTCCGATGACTACAAGGAGGTGGCCGCTATCCTCCAGGCAATTGAGCGTAGCCCTGATCTGAACTTGTCTGCTTTAGACCCGACCAAAACCTTTAATGCCTTTACCACCAATATCGAGGACTTCCGGGACGCGGAGAACCTGCTGATAGACGATATCCGGGAGGAGGTGTACACCGCGAGCAGCCAAAAACAGCAGTACGTTGCCTTTCTGATACTGGGCGTCGTTCTGTTGCTTGGCTTAGCCATTGTACTCTGCTTTTATATCATCAACTCAATTTCAAGGCCTCTTTCTACCCTAAAAAGAGCTGCTGACAGAATCAAACTAGGGGCTACCGACGTCGTTATCAACATCAACAGCCGGGATGAAATCGGCAGCGTGGCGGATTCTTTCAGGGGCGTAGTGGAGAAAAATATTTTACTCTCGCAGGTGGCCCAGGCAATCGGGCATGGTAGGTACGATGTAGAGGTAGCCGTGCAGAGCAAGGAGGATTTGCTCAGCTATGCCATCAAAGACATGAAGGACAACCTGCAGACCTTTACAGAGGAGAACGCAAACAGAAACTGGATCTTGACAGGCGTATCGGAGTTTAACAATGAGTTAAGCGGCGAAACAGGCTTAAATGGCATTGCTGATAAGGCAATTGCCTTCTTATGTGATTATACAAGCTCTGAGGCAGGCATCCTGTACCTGTACAACGACAGCGGAGAGCTAGAGCCCAGGGCCAGTTATGGGGTGCCGTACAGCAGAGAACAGCTTCCGTCTTTTGCGGTAGGTACAGGAAAGCTGGGACAAGCCGTAAGCGAAAGAAAGGTAAAAGTGCTGGAGGGAGTGGCCGACGAGTACCTGAAAATCACAACAGGCCTGTCTGACATAGCGCCAGCCTCCATCATTATTATTCCGCTTTACTTTTCCAACAATGTAGTGGGAGCCCTGGAGCTTTGCGCGCGCAAGCCATACAACGAGCTGCAACAGAAGTTCCTGGGTACTGTCTCAGAAAGGCTGTCCGTGATCGTGCACACACAGAAGACCCACCTGCAAACACAGGAGCTCCTTTACGAAACACAGAACCAGGCAGAGGAACTGGAAACGCAGCAGGAAGAGCTTCGTCAGCTGAATGCGGAGCTGAAGGCCTCCGAGGAAGAACTGCGCGTAAGCCAGGAGGAACTGCAGGAAAAGAACGCAGAGCTGGAAGAAAAGGCACAGTTGCTGGAGGAGCAGTACGAAGCGCTGAACACCAAGAACAAAGCACTGGAAGGTGCCCGGGAGGCCATAGAACTGAAGATGCAGCAGGTGGAAACAGTGAGTAAGTACAAGAGCGACTTCCTGGCTAACATGTCTCATGAGCTGCGCACGCCGCTGAACAGTATCCTGATCCTGTCGAGGCTACTGGCCGACAACGTGGAAAACACCCTGTCCACCAAACAGATCGACCATGCGCAGATCATTCACAAGTCAGGCAATGACCTCCTGAAGCTCATCAACGAGATACTGGACCTGTCTAAAATCGAGTCCGGCATGATCAAGGTCGAGGCCGAAGAGGTGAATTTAAAGGAGCTTTCGCTGGAGCCTATGTTCCGGGAGGTGGCCTCTAAAAAGCAGATCCATTATAGAGAGACATTTACCCCAGGTAGTTTTGATACCATCGTGACCGATCGCTTCCGCCTTGAGCAGATCCTGAAGAACTTTATTGGCAACGCGATCAAGTTCACGAACAAGGGGGGCGAGGTAGAGCTATCGGTTTACCCGGTGCAGGAGAAACCGGACTTCCGGTCGGAGCAGCTCCGGGAAGAGCAGGACATTGTCGCCTTTTCGGTAAGAGACACCGGAATCGGCATCCCGAAAGAGCAGCAGCAATTGGTATTCGAGGCGTTTCAGCAAGCTGATACCTCTACTACCCGCAAGTATGGCGGTACCGGGCTGGGACTTACGATCAGTAAAGAGTTGGCCACGCTGCTGGGCGGGGAGCTTATGCTGGAAAGTGAGCCCGGCAAGGGAAGTACTTTTACCCTGTACCTGCCGCGTGTGCCTCAGAGAGAGGAAACAAAACATACGGCGCCAGCCAAACAGGAGACGGCTGCCCCTCCGGTCAGCAAAGCAGAATCGGTGTTTCAGTCTTTCGAGAAGTTAGAGCCAAAGGATAAGAAAGAAATCTCGGTGCTGATCGTGGAAGACGACAAAGGCTTTAGCGACATTCTGGCTGACTTTGCCGCTGCCAAGAACTTTAAAATACACCAGGCCTACACCGGTGCAGAGGGGCTTCGCCTGGCACGGGAAGAAAAGCCTGACGCGATGCTGCTCGATATACACCTGCCGGATACCAATGGCTGGGATATCCTGAAGCAGATCAGGGAAGACAAAGAGTTGCGGCACACGAACGTGCATGTCATGTCCGCCTACGACAAAGAGGTGATCGGGGAGTTTGCCGACAACGAGGAGTACCTGCCCAAGCCGGTAACCCTGGAAATGCTGAACAGGGCCTTTACCACCATCTCCTCCTCTTCAGCCTCCTCTATCGAGAAGATCCTGATCGTGGAGGACAACGAGGTAGAGAACAAGGCCGTTGCTGAATTGTTGCTGGCACACGGGCTAAAATCCACGTCCGCCTTTTCTGCCGAAGAAGCAGAGCGCATCCTGGCCAAGCAGAAGGTAGACTGCATTATCCTCGACCTGAACCTGCCGGGTATGAAGGGCTATGAGTGGATGCGCACAATCAAATCTCAGCATGGCCTGGCGGATATTCCGATCATTATTTACTCGGGCAAGGACCTGAGCGAAGAAGAGGAAACGGCGCTGAAAGAGTTTGCCAACACCATCATCATCAAAAACGAATACTCTTACCTGCGCCTGCTGGATGAGGTGCAGTTGTTCCTGCACAAAGTAAACCAAAAGCTGCCGACGGGTAACGAGTTTAAAATGAAGCTGCACGTGCCGGAGGAAGTGCTGCAAGCGAAGAAAGTGCTGGTGGTAGACGATGACGTGCGCAACATTTACTCTTTGAGCAGCCTGCTGGAATTGCACGGGATGAAGGTGGTTGCTGCTTACAACGGAAAAGAAGCCCTAGAGAAACTGGAGAAAGAGGCCGGTATAGACATGGTGCTGATGGATGTGATGATGCCGGAAATGGACGGTATTGAGGCAACAAAACGAATCCGGGAGAACACTCGTTTTAAACAACTCCCAATAATTGCCCTTACAGCGAAAGCAATGAAAGAAGATAAAGAGAAGTGTTTAAGAGCAGGCGCCTCCGATTATATACCAAAACCTGTAGATACCGAAAAATTACTGACTTTAATGCGGGTTTGGTTATATGAGGTTTGATGACGGTGCCCTTTTTGAGCAGGACGTCGAGGCATTGATACAGGAGATCCATACCCAGTACGGGTATGATTTTGGGGGGTATGCCCGTGCATCGGTGTACAGGCGCGTGAAGCGGTTTTTGGCTAATAAGAGTATTAGCTCGATGGGGGAGTTGCGCAAGGCCCTTTTCAGTGACAGTTACTTTTTTGAGAATTTCCTGCAGGAGATCACAGTGAACGTCACGGAGATGTTCCGCGATCCTTCTTTCTTCCTGTCGCTGCGCACCAATGTGTTGCCCATCCTGTCTACCTACCCTTACATTAAAATATGGGATGCCGGTTGCTCTACGGGAGAGGAGCTTTTCTCGCTCGCTATCCTGCTGAAGGAGGAGGGGCTGCTGGACCGGACAAAGATCTACGCGACAGACATTAACCAGAAAGTGCTGAAGCAGGCGAAGGAGGGGATTTTCTCGGCGTCCAGTATGCCGGCTTATACTTCCGGTTACTATGCGTCGGGGGGCAAGCAAGAGTTCTCGGGTTACTATAGCAGCAATTACGGCAGCGTTAAGTTCGATGCCTCGCTGATAAAAAATGTGGTGTTCTACCCGCACAACCTTGCTTCGGACTCCTCTTTCAATGAGTTCCACCTGATCCTTTGCCGCAATGTGCTGATTTACTTTAACAGGGAGCTGCAGGAGCGGGTGTTCGGGTTGTTTGATGAGAGCTTGGTACGCCTGGGCTACCTGGCCCTGGGTAAGAAGGAGACACTGGCCATGTCGGAGATCAACAACAAGTACGGCCTGGTGGATAAGTCTAACCGGATTTACCGCAAAACAGGTTGATGGAAGCAGCGCCAAAGGTCATCGTGATGGGAGGCTCCTGGGGAGGAATTCAGGCATCGCTGTCTGTGCTGCAGAACTTGCCGGAGACTTATAGCATCCCGATTATACTGGTGCTGCACCGGCTCAGGAACCAGGAGGGGAGCCTGCAGGAAGTGTTTGACAAGAAACTGGCGCTAAAGGCCGTGGAGATAGAGGAAAAGGAAGCGCTACGCCCCGGCTATGTGTACCTGGCCCCGGCTAACTACCACGTGCTACTGGAGAAAGACCACACGTTTTCTTTGGACGTGTCGGAACTGGAGAATTACTCCCGCCCGGCAATTGATGTGACTTTTACGAGCGCTGCCGATGTTTTCAGTGAAAATACCATCGGGATACTCCTAAGTGGGGCCAGCAAGGATGGAAGTTCCGGATTAAAGTATATCTTTGAGAAAAGAGGCATGGCTATTGTGCAGGAGCCCGAGGAGGCAGAAGTAGACACCATGCCTTTAGCAGCGATAGCCATGGTCCCTGGCTGTTTTATACTGGATACAGAGCGTATAAAAGCGTTTTTACTTTCGTTACATGATCGTTGACCGAAACACAAAACCTTCCGCTGTAGAGTCTGCCGTACATCCGGTAAAGATTCTTTTAGTAGATGACAAGGAGGAGAACCTTGTGAGTCTGGAGAGTTTGCTTTTGAAGGAAGATGAGAATATCACCTACCTTTTCGCTAATTCAGGAGAAGAGGCTTTAAAGGTTGCTTTGCAGGAAGAATTGGCCCTGATCCTGCTTGATGTGCAGATGCCCGGCATGAACGGCTACGAGGTGGCGGGCTACCTGCGGGACATTTCTAAAACAAGGGACATACCCATCATATTCGTTACGGCAATAGATGAGCACGACACCCATGTGATAGAGGGGTTTAAAGCCGGAGCGGTAGATTTTCTGTTCAAGCCCCTGCATCCTTTCATCACCAAGGCCAAAGTGGCCACTTTTGTCAGGTTCTACTTACAAAAGAAAGAACTGGAGAAGCTAAACAAGCTTACCCTGGAGGCGAACCAGCAACTGGAGGAGCGGGTGGAAGAGCGTACGAAGGAACTAACCAAGGTGAACAAGGACCTGGACAACTTTGTGTACACCGCCTCGCACGATCTGAAAGCGCCAATCCACAACATGGAGGGCCTGATGACGGCCTTGCACGAAACCCTGGAGGAGAAAAAGCTGCACCTGGAGGAGGTAAAGCCGATCATCGATATGATGCACAGTGCTATCAACCGTTTCAAGAATACGCTGACAGACCTGACGGAGGTGGCCAAAGTGCAGTATGAAGAAACAACCGGAAAGGATAAGGTAAGCTTTCAGGAAATCCTCGAAGATGTAAAGGTCAACATCCGGGACATGATTGAGGAACACGACGCTGAAATAATAGCTGATTTCTCTGAAGTGCCTGAAATCTACTTTTCCCGAAAAAACCTCCGAAGTATCATTTATAACCTGGTATCGAACTCTATTAAATACAGCTCTCCTCACAGGAAACCCAGCATCGCTATCAGCACCTCCAAAGAGGGCTCTTTCACCTTGCTCACCGTGCGGGACAATGGACTGGGCCTCCGAAAACAGGACGAAGAGAAGGTATTCGGTATGTTTAAGCGACTGCACTCGCACGTAGAGGGTACTGGTGTAGGGCTAGCGATTGTGAAAAGGATAGTTGAGAACTGCGAGGGCAAAATAGAGTTCGAAAGCGAGTTGGACAAAGGCTCCGTTTTCAAAGTCTACCTGAAGTAAGGATTGATGAGTTAACAGGCTATAGCTCCGGCTTGTTGACTCCCTTTAAGCGTTTTTACTGGTTAGCTGGCATTTCGCCTCTTGTCCTAAGAGTAGATGCGATACCCCTTGGAAAGCCTTCTATTCAGCACACCGCCTTATATAAAACGGGGATAGGCAGCCAATCCTGAGGGAAACTTCTACAGACTGTAGAGAAAACTATCCATTCCCCACTTTAATCCACACTTTTGTGATTCTATTGTTTTGTTGTTAACTGATTGTAGTACAATGTATTGCAGGGTGTTTGGCTGTTTGGCATGGTTCTGTCATAGTTGAATGCAGAACTTAAACAGTTATACTATGAAAAGAGTAACATTTTTAGCCGCTGCAATCGCATTACTAGGCATAACTTCAGTAGACGCCAACGCACAGACCTCTGCACAGCAAGGACAAACGCAGACTGCGCAGCAGGGCCAGGAGAAAAGAGAAAAAGTGACGCAGGACCAGCTTCCTGAGCCGGTAAGGACAGCCTTGGCAAGCGACACGTACAAAGACTGGACCGTAGGCGAAATATATAAAATAACACCAGCCGAAGGACAAGCGGAAGGCAAAGCCATTTATGAGGTGATGATGACCAATGCACAGGGGCAGACTGGTTCCATCAGAATGGATGAGACCGGAGCCGACGCCTCTAAAAAAGAGTAACAAAAAACCTATACTTTTAGCCAAAGCATAGGAGCCTCCGGTAATCGGAGGCTTTTTTGTTTTCATTCCGCAGTCAGGACATAGAAGAGGCTTCTGTTAGGGCAAAATTTTAGCAAAAGGTGCTCTGGCTACGGTTATAGGTGCAAGCCTACACATAGCTTTACAGCTAATGGTAAAACCAAAATCAACTGCGATGGGATTTGAGATAAAATATGAATCAGGCTTTTATAGAATCGAGGTAGATGCGGGCTCAGGCTTGCTCAGTGCGAAGTGGCTCAGGCCTGTAAGTGCCGATGAAATAATCAGAGGAGGCACAAAGCTGTATGAGGTGCTCCAGGAGACGCAGGTAGAGCGGGTTGTCGCCAATGCACAGGCCTTGGGCGCACTTACCTCTGAGGCCAAGGAGTGGATGTCTACCCGGTTCTATGAATTACTCTCGGGTACGAGCCTCAAGAAAATGGCAAGAGTACTACCCGATACCGTTTTTCACAGAATCGCCCTGGAGTCGGTGGTTACCAGAGCCGAGGCCCTGGGCATCACCAAGTTTTTGGTCAAGAACTTTTCCCGGCAGCAGGAAGCCCTGCTATGGCTGGACTTTTAAGCAGAAGTGAAGTACAGGACGTACTCCTGTATCTGTTTATTCCAGGCGCTCCTCGCCTCCTTTATAGTAGAACAACTTTTCTTTTATGTCCCCCGAATATATCTTACAACGCAATTGCCCCTGCGTTAAATAGCACTTTAAAGGTATCCCCAAGGATAACAAAGACCTGCGTGTTAATAAAGAGAAGGCTCCTGCTCTTAATTGAAGGTTAAAGCTTACCTTGTGGAATCACAAAGCGGGCTTGCATGCGTATGAGACATTGCGCCGCCGTCGGCTTATGAACTGCCATAAGCGTCATAAACAAAGTAAAAGATTGCCCAGCACGTGCCAGCGCGGGGCGGTAGTACTTTTGCTACCTTGCCAACATCAGAACCGAGAAGCTGGCAGAGTGAACGGCTGGTTGCCAGTTACGGGCGTTCCCGGGAATTCATATTTTTGAACAAAGCAGAATGGAGCTTCAACACGAAGAGTCAGTGCAGCAGGACTTACTGCAGCAGCTAAAAGAGACACAGCGGAAGCTGGAGGAAAGGAACAGACAACTTGAACTGATCAACCAGGTAGGCAGTATGCTCACGTCGGAGTTGGAACTGGATAAAGTGGTGCAGAGCGTAACAGACATTGCCACCAAAATCAGCAGTGCTAAGTTCGGGGCCCTGTTCTATAAAAAGTTTAACGAGAAAGGGGAGGAGTTTACCCTTTATGCCCTTTCCGGTGCTAACCGCGAGGATTTTGCTCATCTGCCTGTCATCCGGCACACGCCCATCCTGGAGCCTACCCTCACTGGTGAGCGAATAATACGTTCCGACGACATCACCAAAGACCCGCGTTACGGGCAAAACCGGCCCCACCATGGCATGCCCAAAGGCCATTTGCCCGTCCGAAGCTATATGGCCATACCCGTGGTAACGAAGAGCGGCAGCGTGATCGGGGGCTTGTTTTTCGGCCATCCGGAGCCAGGTGTTTTTTCAGAAAAAGAAGAGGAACTGGTAAGCAACATTGCGCGGCAGGCAGCTGTTGCGATCGATAATGCCCGTTTGTTCGAGGCAAAGCAACAGGCAGAGCAAAGAGTCCGGCTGGTCATTGAGTCTATCCCCCAGATGGCCTGGACCTCCCTGCCCGATGGGGCCTTGGACTTTTTCAATAAACGATGGCAGGAGTACACAGGACAGTCGGTGGAGGAGTCGAGAGGGCATGGCTGGCAAGAGGTAGTTCATCCGGATGACTTACCCAAGACGCTTGAGGCCTGGCAGAACTCGCTTAACCAACAGGAGGTGTTTAAGACGGAGCACCGGATAAGGAGAGGGCATGATGGGGTTTACCACTGGCACCTGAGCCGGGCTGTGCCTGTACAAGACGAGGAGGGGAAGCTGGCCTGGTGGGTAGGCACGAGTACCGATATAGATGATCAGATACAGGCGCAGAAAAGCCTGCTGGAGAAGAACAAGGAACTGGTGAAGATAAACGAGGACCTGGACAACTTCGTGTACATCGCCTCCCATGACCTGAAGGCTCCTGTTTTAAACATAGCAGAGCTGGTAAAGGAGTTACACAGCTCTGCAGCCCTTGAAACAGGAGATGAGCAGATGCTTTTCAGCTACCTGAACAAGTCTATCTATAAACTGAACCGTACCATTCAGGATCTGTCTGACGTGGCAAGGTCACAGAAGGGCATAGAGGCTCCTGTTGAGCGCCTCACGCTACAGGAAATACTGGAAGAGGTGCAGTTTGGGCTTAAGAGCGTGATAGCTGAAACGGAGGCGGTTATTCTGACAAAGCTGGAGAAGGCGCCTGTCATTCCTTTTTCAAGAGTAAACCTGAAAAGTGTGTTGTTCAACCTGGTTAGTAACAGCTTGAAGTACCGCTTTCCCGGGCGTAGCCCAATCATCGAAGTAAGCAGCTCCGTAGAGCCAGACTATTTTGTGATTTCTGTATCGGATAATGGCCTGGGTATGGACCTTGAAGCCCAGCGCAGTAAGCTCTTCCAGATGTTCCGGCGCTTTCACGATCATGTGCCGGGCTCCGGCGTAGGCCTGTATATCGTGAACCGGATCATCAAAAACCAGGGCGGCTATATAGAGGTGAACAGCAAAGTGGGCGAAGGCACTACCTTTACGCTCTTTATCAAAAGAGGTCCTGTTGCCTTGCCTTAGCAGGTAGGGGTTCGTCAAAAACTGCACCTCATCGGGAACCGGTACTTAACGTAAATAGGAATTATCCGTTAGGGAGAGAAGTGTTTAAGGCCGTATAAAGAGGGGAGTGTCCTGGAACGCAGGAATGAAGTGTATGATTATTTACGAAAACAGCTTTATAAAATTAGACTATAACCCGGCAACAGACGTCCTGCTGGTGGACATGCCAAGGATAGACACCATGATTATGCCCGAGGTGAGGAGCGCTCTGGCAATTATTGCAGAGCATGTGCGGAACTATGATGTGAAAAGGCTGTTAGTAGATGCCCGCCAGACAAAGGTAGAGGTAAACGAGGAAAGCTATACAGCACTGATCTCCGAGTTTAGCCAAAGCCTGATGACCACCCGCTTGCAAAAAGTGGCCCGCATTGTAAGCGCCAGTGAGGTCAGGGAAAAGGCGGTGAAGAAGGTGTACGAGCGGGATGGCCTCCCCCTGCAGTTTAAGAACTTCGAAGAGATGGCACCCGCGATAGAGTGGCTTACTGCGTAAGTTACCAGACTGAAGCTGCGCTACCTGGTGCTGTATATAAAATGGGACCTCTCCCCGTTTTAGCTTGCCTAGCTTTTATTAGGCTGCATCAGGCAGGATGCCCTAAATGGAAGCCATGTGATCGGGTGAACAGCTGTGATGCTAGCGTGTCGTTCATGTACAGTTTGGTAGTCCCAAAGGCGCCACCATCACAGCATACCGAAGTACCATGTGGGCGACAGCGCGCGGAAGCTGAAAACAGCGTAGGCATGACTATTACACATCAAAGTACGTAGCGTACTTCCTTGGCAGGTCCTTCAGCGGCTTTATCTTGATGTCTTTATAGTACACCTCCGCGGCTTCGCTCTGTAGCTGTATTTTCCCCCTCGTAAGAGGAACAGACCGGCCCTTGTCCATGTAGCGGGAGTTCTGCAGCACCATTACCACGTGCCCGTTTACGATGTGCAGGCTCTTGTCTTCAAAGCAAATCAGCTCTATTTCGGTCCAGTCCCCGGCCGGGCTTTCATGGTCTTCGCTACGCAGGCAGAAACCGTCTATGCTTGTTCCTGCACCAAGCGGCAGGAAAGGCTGTCTGGTGCTTGCCACCGTGTTCATGTCTCCTTCCGGTATAAAAGCACGCACGTCTATGGCTGAGGATGCTATCGTCCAGTAGTCGCCCATGTGCCCCTCCATGATCTGGAACTCCTGCGAGAGCATCCAGGCCCGCCAATAGTCAACGCCGCTCTCGCCAATGGAATGGTAAAGTATACCTGAGTCTTTCAGTTTGTCCGTTCGGGGCACCCATTTCTTGTCGCCCCATTTTACTTGCAGCTTCAGGTGGTAGTTTTCGAACTCCTGCTTCGTAAAGATACTCCCGTAGATCTCCCCGCTTATTTTCAGGACCGGTTCGCCGTTTTTCGCTACCACCGAGAAGACGTTGTTAACATTCTTGTTGTACCCAATGGGCGCTATCACCGTCCCGTCCGTCTCTGTGGGCACCTCCCCCTTGTACCCGTCCTGGTGCCGGTAACTCAGGTACATGTCCCAGTTAGAAAGCTCACTGTCGAGCAAGGGCACCCACTCTTCTTTCGCATGAAAGGAACTCACACCAAACAGGCAGACTGAGGCAAAGGCGCAGGCTGCCAGACTATTTTTAATGCTGACCAGGCTTTTCATAATTATTTAATTAAGTGTGTTTAATAGATTATGAGCGGCTTCCTTGTAAACTGACTGAATACGCCCGACTTGTTCTGCCGCCTTCAAAAAGAAGCAGTTCATCTTACTCAAAAGTAGATAAGGTGCCTTACTAATGTGTTGTAAAAATCCATTGTTTTATGGTAGATATGGCTATCTGTTTGTACTTTCATTGTATGAAGCGCTACATCCAGTACGAACCCTTCAATATTTACCAGTTTGACACCAGCCACTGGCAGCACCCGGTTCACAAGCATAGTTACTTCGAGATCATCTTTATCCGGAGCGGGCGTGGGCTGCATGTGATCAACGACAACACCGTGCTGTACACAGCGGGTGATGTGTTCTTACTTGGGCCGGAAGACTACCATTACTTTGACATACAGGAGCACACGACTTTTTGCTATATCCGCTTTACAGCGGTGTACATAAAGGATCAGGTAACGGCCCCGGACTGGATGCGGACAATTGATTTTATTCTGAACTCCCCCTATACCTGCAGTGGGACGATCGTGACAGATGCGAAAGAAAAAGAGCATCTGGATCATTTGCTGTCGGTACTGCTGCATGAGTACAACAACCGGGGGGAGAGTGCTTACGAACTGATCATGCACAGCATCCTGAAAGCGATGCTCGCCATCCTGGCCAGGAATATGGTGCGGCAGAAGCTAGGCGAAAGGAAGAAAACAAAGAGTGCCAGGCTTATCGAAGATATGATGCTGTACATCAGCCAGCACATTTATGAGCCGGATGCCTTGCGGATAGAGCGATTAGTGGAGAAATTTAATTTTTCGCCCAGCTACCTCAGCGTGTTCTTCAAAAAAGAAACAGGAGAGTCCTTACAGCAATACATTCTGCAGTATAAGCTGAAGATGATTGAGAGCCGCTTGCTGTTTAGCCAAATGAGTATCTCCCAGATAGGGTATGAGTTTGGCTTTGCGGATGGCAGCCATCTGAACAAGCTGTTTAAAAAACACTACGGCCTTGCCCCCGGTGAGTACAGGGCTGCAGCAATGGTTGACAAGGGAAAGTCAGGAGCCAATGGCACCTGGACAACCTAATAGCACAAGGGGACGCTTGTGCTTCCGCTGCTTTGGCTGCGGAAGCCTGCTAACATGCTACTACTATAGAGTCTTTATTTTGCTTTTGGCAATGCAAGGCGCATGCAAATGTTGCGCCATGAGGTTTACAGCAGGACTTACTTGAAATCAGTTCTGCTACTGATACTGTTTAGTAAACATTACACCTGACGGGTGGTTTAGAGGTAGCAGGTTTAAATCGGCAATCAAGTAGCCAAAGTACCGCACTATAACAAAGGTGGTGTAGCATTTTAAAGTAAATTTGAGCCATCTATAGGATGGCTTATCGCAATACAAATATTATGGAAAAAGATAAAGTACTGAATTATATAAAAGATGTATTAGAAAACATGCCAGCTGACTGGTTGAGGCTAACAACTCATCGACTGGATATTTACAATGAACAATTAGCCAAAACCCAATTCCTGGAGCAGTTTGAAGCCTTATTTGAGAAGAGAGATGCTGAGACGGCAGCACTCTGTGCTTTACCCACTGCTTTCGATTATATTCGATTAGGGCACCCCTTATCTTCGGTGCTGGAATGGGCAATTGCCCGCTTGCACCAGCTGAAACCGGAAAATGTCATAAGTTTCTCATCCAGGACGATGCCTGTTTTAGCAGTTCTACGGAAAAACTTGCTGGATCAGAAGAACACCCGCATCGTGTATACCGGTGCGTTACCGGACTTTTTTGACGCCGAAGTACTGAAGCACGTTTACGGGTATAAGTTTGACTTAGAACATGTCGGGAAGTTAGAAGACGTTACGGAGTTTAACGGAAGTACCATCTTCTTTTCACAGGAAGATGAAATTGGCCATGCCGACCTCCCCCCAGCTATTGACTTCTATGTAAGTGTTCATTCTCAGCTTGGCAGTATTATACTGGTAAATGGTGAACAGAATAACGGGTACGTGTCAGAAATTCAGCATGTGAGAAGGAGAGAGAGCATCGCCATGACGCCAGCCAACTGTTTCGCTGCCTTACAGCAACTGATAGGAAAATCTTCTTCCGATAAGGAGGAACGTAATGCCGCGGCAAACAATGCACAAGTTCAGGATCTGATCAAAGAGATTACAGGCACAAGTTCAGATGCGCTGCTTGGTTCCTCCGGACTGTCGATGCAATATGCGATCATGATGGGGCTGGTTCACGATGCCCTGGAAAAGCACGCTGGAAAGGCCATCAAGTTTGTTGTTCCTCCAAACTGCTATGGTGGTACAAACGACCAGGCAAGACGAATAGCTGCTATTTTGGACAATGTGGAAGTGGTGGACTTACTGGTTGACAGAGATCATAACATGGTCCAGAGTATTGACACGGTGCTGGAGAAAATTGCCAGCCAGGATGCTGTCCCTTACATTATCGCTGAAATCCCAACAAACCCAAGGGTCGAAGTTCCGGATCTTGTAAAATTAAGGGAGGTGCTGCGTAAAGCGCGTAAGACGGCTAGCGGAGAAGTAGCTGTTGATCCGGTGTTTATTCTGGATCAAACTTTCTGCCCGAATGTGCAATTCGTAAGCAGAGACGGGATACTCTCAACGATCAGGACGATTTCATACGTTAGCGGATCGAAATTCCCGAGTGGCGGAAAGGTTACAGCCGGCTACTGTGTAGCCAACACAAAAGCGGAGGCCTTGCTTGAAAAAATAGAGAAGCATCTAAGACTTTGCGATAACGAGGCGACCGACCTGCAAGTTAAAATTCTGGCAGAACAGCTGCCTTCCATGAACCAAAGGATTGAGGCTGCCTACAGGAATACGCGTGAATTTGTAAACTTTATAAAGGAGACCTTACCGGAGGCGAAGATCAATTTCGTTTCAGAAGAACTGGCACAGGAAGGATTTACGCCATCCGTGTTCTCACTGGATCTTCCGACAAAGGGGAATACGCATGAAGAAAGGGAAGCCTACAAGCGGTCCTTAAATAATAAGTTGATCAACATGATGATCACCGAAATCCCGCATGAAAGTAAGTACTGTGTGAGCTACGGGCAGTTAAAGGGAAGTTACTGGACGATACCTGCCACCTCCACGCAAGGCACGACCAAAGAAGCCGACAAAGATTACATTGCCCGGGTATCCCTGTCACCGGACATGGATCTGGAGCTTCATAAAAAAGTCTTTTCAGATTTTGTGGAGCAAATCTAGTATTCGTCGAGGAAGCCACCCACCTTACCGATATCTACTATCTGCACTTGCTTAGTATTGGCAGATACCAACTTAAAGAGGCAGACGCACATCACATTTTGTGATGAGCTGAGAGCTAAAACCGCACAACTGAAAGCCACAGCCGTAACGCTGTGGCTTTTTCATTTGCAGCAGGTCAGCCCTATAGTACGTCACAAAGAATAAAGCTGAATTTAAATGCCAGGTCTGGAACTGCTCTAAGTCTATCTCTGCGCTTTATACTGACTTCTATACGGACTACAGCTTCTTAGAGGAGCTACAGAGGCTTAAGAAGGATGAGATAAAAGAAGTGCCGCTTGAGTACTGCACGCTTCACCTAGTGCCCTTAGACAAGACTACAATAAGGTTCTATGACAGACTAGAGAACAAGAATAGAAAAACATTAGAGAATTTAAATCAACAAGAAAATGCCAGTATCAAGAAATAGGAAAAAGAAAAGTGATCAGAGTAATAACCATAGGCCTAAAGCTGCTAAGCACATGTGCATCCATGAATTGTTCAGGCTACAGACAAACCCCTGCAGGAAATGTGGAGGGGTAAGAGACGAATTTAGCTATAAGGAGCTGCCTGATGAGCAGCAGCCACATTGGAAAGAAACAGGAATGTTAGATTCAATAGACTACTTCCTTTACTGTCCAAGCTGTGAGGAGTATTCAGCAATTTTAGCAGTAGATGAGTATTAAATTAAAAATATTTATATAGTAAGGTTATATTACATTTGTAGCATCACTACGCTTGTTTAAACCTAAGCAAAAATAGCTTGTATGTTGTACTAAACTACTGAAATGAACAGAATTCAAAATTTCTCAATAAAGAATCTTTTTGGATACCAGAATGTAAAACTGTCATTCAAAGACAATATCTTGATTCTTATGGGTGAAAACGGACTAGGAAAAACATCTATCCTTAATTCCCTTTATTTTACTTTAACTCAAAAGTGGAAAAAGCTACACAAAATTAATTTTGAAGCAATAGAGGTGACCATAGATAATCAATCTTTTAGTTTTACTAAAGATCAATTGTCGTGGTTTATAGATAACCATAGTAATAAAAAGCTTAGCCGCTACAGAAACCTTAGAACAGAAATCATCAACTCCATAGACCATGAGGACTTAATTAGCTTTATAAATGAGAGGTCCGATGAGAAGGTTGATAGGCATAGAATTATCTATGAATATGTCCGTAAGAGGAAAATTAACCGTGAAATGACTGCACCTACTGGCTTGATCATTGAGCTTATAGACCAAATTTTTCAGCAGCCAGATGTAACAGGATTTGAAAAATTAGTTGAATATTTAGATAAGGCTGAATCCATAAATATTTTATATTTTCCTACTTATAGAAGAGTTGAGGAGGAACTCCATAATTTAGGAAGATTGAAAGGAGTGAGTTCATACGATTTTCCTGTAGAATTGAGAGTTGAGGAGGATGAAACTGAAGAGTTAGAGGAGGAAACACTTATTCAGTTTGGTATGGAAGATGTTGTTCAACGAATAAAAAACATAATAGCCAAAATCAATGACTCTTCTATAAAAGGATTTGCCAAAGTAACAGGTGAGATGCTTCATCAATTGCAGGAAGGATTTCCAAAGCTGTCCAATGAAGAAATATTAAGTATAAATGGTAATAACATTGAAATCATACTTAATAGAGTTAAAAATAACCTTTCTGAAGCTGATAGAAATAATATCCTTAACCTATTGAACACGCAAGAGCTACTTCATAAGCAGGAGCTAGCGTATTTCCTTATAAAACTTGAAGCGATTTACCTCCAGCAACAGAGCTTAGATAATTCTATAAAACATTTCGCAAATGTTTGTAATGAATATTTGGTTGATAAAAGGTTCTTTTTTGATGAGAGCTTAGTGACTCTCATTATTCTCAACAACAGGACAAACAAAAAAGTAGAACTTAATCAGCTTTCTTCAGGAGAAAAACAAATAGTGTCTCTCTTTTCGAAATTATATTTAGAGGATGAAAGAGATTTAATTGTATTCTTTGATGAGCCTGAACTGTCTTTATCTATAAAGTGGCAAAAGCAACTTCTTCCCCATGTTGTAGAGACTGATAAGTGTAACTTTCTTCTAGCTGTTACTCACTCTCCTTTCATTTTCAATAATGAGCTGGAGAAATATGCGGTCGGCATGAATGTGTTTATTGACTAAATTTTTTTCTTGTGGATATTATTGAAGAAGCAAAAAGAGAGCTCAATTCAGGTTTAGTGGCTTATACAGAGTTTGTATTAGATTACAAAAAAAACTCAGATTCTATATATTGTTTCTATGAGGGTAAAGAAGACAGGAGCTACTACTCTTTCAGAGTAAAAATGATACACCCAGAGACTAAGTACTTTGATTATGTGTGCAATGGGAAGGAGAATACTTTCAAGTTATATTCATTAATACAAAATCATAGTGAATATAGTAGCAGTAAGGTAGCATATTTTGTAGATCGTGATTTCGATCCAATAGCAAGTGAGCAGGATATATATACAACCCCATACTATAGCGTGGAGAATTTCTATGTTGTAGATGAAGCTTTCAAAAGTATATTAACGAATGAGTTTAATATTTCAAGGCAGTGCTCCTGCTACCAAATGTGTATTGACTTGTTCAAGAGTTGTAAGGAGCTGTTTCATGAGAAAATACTGTTACTAAATGCATGGCTAGCATGCCAGACTGATCTTAGATTAGAAGAGAAATTAAACACAAGGTTAAGTATCGACAAGACTCTAAAAAATGTCATAGATAGTGAGGAGTTTGACAAAGTTGTCATGCCTGATCTGAAAACCTTAGTGTTTCCTAATCGCTTGACTAATGTATCAGAAATAGAATCTATTTTTCATGACGCTCCCAAAGTACCGTCAGAAAGACTGTCAGCAAAAGTGGCTGAATTATCTGGAATGAAAGCTGATGAAGTGTTTAGGGGTAAGTTTGAATTAAGATTTTTAGTTTCATTTCTAAATAGACTGAAAGATGAATTAGGTAAAAGGAAAGATTCGATGTTCCCAAAGCGTTATTCTTGTAGTCTTAGGTTTGAGTATGCGACAAGTGTATCTCAGTTGACAAATAACGCCGTCACTCCTGCGTGCTTATTAGCATATGTAAGGAAGATAGGGTATGAAGAGTAAATTCCGTCCCCTACACCGTCCCCTAAAAGCAAAAAAGGCCTGTAAGATATTAGCTTACAGGCCTTTATATTTGATTAATGTACCCCTAAGCCTACCTGAATCGAACCAAATTCTTGTTGATATATTAAATCTCAATTCGTTCATGAACTGGCTTAAATCGGAGCATACAAGACTTTACAAGCATATTATTAATGCACAGTCGGAGTTGAACGACATATAAGAATCTATAGTACCATCATCTACTGCTTTTTCATATTTACTGATAATGACAAGTTAAAAGAACTGGTGTAAGCCAGTTCTTTTTGCATACATACAGTAATAATCAGTAAAAAATATTGTCATTTCTTTATATTTAGCAAAATGTTTTCACAGCGAATTTATTAGTTCTTGCTACTGTGAGGTAGAAATATTGTAAGTATGAGCAATGGCAAACGTTTCTAAAAGTTTAAATGCAGGGGTTCACAATGCTACAGGTATTGAGTTTCAGAAGCATTGTGTACTGTTTCTTCTGTTGGATAACTATGAAAAACTAAAAGAAAGGAAGTATTTCATCTGTTTAGAACATCATGATGATTTTCTGTTCTGCTTCCAAAATGGAAATGGTGAGCTAACTTCTATTGATGCTTATCAGGCCAAAAAATCCTCTGGTAAGTGGGGTGTTTCAGATGAACTATGCGATATCTTAAGAAAATTGGTAGAAGTTGGAGTAGCTCTAAAAGAAGATTCAATACAAAAGAATGAATGCTACTCACATGCACTACATTTTGTTACTAATGATGCAATAACATTAAGAGCAGGAAGTAAGCCTAAAGTAGTAACTACTACAATCAATGAATCAAATAATTGGGTAGAGTTTGTTAAGTTAGACAAGAAGATTAGAGACTGTCTTGAAGAAAAAGTTAAGAAAAAGCTAAAATCCAACATTACAGCACTTAATGAAGTTGGAAATATAAAGTTTTGTTTCATCGACTTCGGTAAAACTCGACAGGGTCATATTGAGCGGTTAATAGGCAAATTTATTTTGACTTTCAGTAACAAAGTTAAAGACCCCAATGCAGCCATTCTTACTCTTTTGGAGCTATTTAGAGAGATTGAAACTGCTTTCAATCAAGGATACAAGGCTAAACTGTTAGATAAGAAAAAAAGGGTAGAAAGCGATGTTATAAATGAAGCTTTAAACATCATTACTTCTCAGCAAATGGCTTTTGAAACATGGCGAAATCACAGGAAAGATTTTGCTAAGTCTTTGGGACTAAATCTTATACAGCAAAGAGAATTCGAATTGCACTTCAATAACAGTTTTGATTTATTTAAAGATTACCATCAGGCTGAACATATCAAAATACTATCTTTTGTAAGAAATAATAGTCAATTGCTTGAAAGTTGTACAGATGAAGTGATGCTTGTAGAAGAAATGTTTAAGAAATTTAAGTCTGAGAACAACTCTCAACTGGATGAAGTTGAGTTAAAAGCTGCGGTTTTTGCAGCATGTATAGAGTTAATTAATCCTCATGAATAAGAAATTAGAGTTCAATAGACTTTTTGCCTATTCAGAAAAGCTGAATAAATGTTTCAATGCTGAGTTTGGCAAAGGTGTTAACATTATACATGGACGTAATACATCAGGGAAAAGTACGCTATTACTATCTCTACTTTATGTTTTTGGTATAAATGATGTTAAACTTCAATTGCATGAGATTCTCCAATATGGGGGATTAATTTTTCGTCTGGACTGTACTTTATTTGGCAGCCAAACTGTAGAAAACCTTACAATTATAAGAGAAGATGAAAGTCTGATTGTTAAGAGAGCTAATCAACCTGTTTTAAGGTTCAATGGGATTGGTAGTGATAATTCAGTTGAGCATATAAAGCTTAAACATTTCTTTCATGAGCTATTAGGTTTCTCATTGTATTTGGAAAGTAAAAACGAATACAAAGAAGCACCTATCGAAACAATTTTTTTACCTTATTATATTTCTCAGGCTGTTGGTTGGGTATATCTCCGAAAATCCTTTAGCAACTTAGACTACTACAGAAACTTCAAAGATGATTATCTTGATTACTATTTAGGGATTGATAACTTTTTTGATAGGCTTGCTAAGCAGCAGTTAGAGGATAGACTGAAGGTTTTAAATAAGGAAAAAAGCTTCTTCACTAAGTTTGAAAGTAATAATATAGACATACAGGTAGCAAGAATAAATGATGAAAAATTTACTAAAGAGTCGTTAAATTATCTCGAAACGTTTAGGACTAAAAAGAAGGAGTTAGCTAATACAGAAAAAGATTACACCTTGAAGTGTAATGAACTCAGCTTGTTTTTACAGAGAAAATCTGTTCTTTCTAAAGTAGCTAATCATCATAAAACACAACGTCCAGTTGATGGAAGTTGCCCTGTATGTTTACAAAGTTTACCGTTGAACCTTGCTGCAACATATAAATTTCATCAGGAATCGAATGATACTGAATTAGAAATAAATAAGTACAAGGATAAAATTAAAAAGACTCAATCTGAGGTCAACTCACTTCACAGTAAAATTTCAAAGCTTAAGAAAAATATACATAAAGAATATAAAATACTTAGCACTTACTTTGAAGAGGGTATAACATTTGAAGACTGGTTAAGGAGTAAAGCAAATATTAGACTTAGTGAGAACATCACTATGAATCTTGGAGAGATAGTTAGAGAAGAAGAACGAATCAAAAAGGATTTAGAAAGCTTCAAGACTGAAGAAGAAGTAGTAATAGAGAGGAATAATAGAATAAAATCTTTTGCTACATTATTCAAAAACTACTTAAATCAGTTGCAGGTGAAAGCACTTGTAGAGGATAGGTATACGAGCGTTTATAAAATTTCTGCATTTCCTTATCAGGGAGTAGAATTACATAAAACAGTTATGGCTTATCACTTTGCGTTTAATAGATTGATAAAGCAAAATAACAATATTCACAGGCTTCCTTTTATTTTAGATGCTATCTTCAAAGAAGATATAGACCAACCCAATAAAGATTTGATAATTAAGTTTATCAGTAATAATAGACCAAAGGATACACAAACCTTTTGCTCTATTGCAGAGATTAATGATTCAGAAAGCGAAGTTAAAAGGTTTAATAAACAATACTTTGGTAATGAAGCCCACCTGATTTGTATAGGTAATGGAATAGATGAACGAGCTTTCCTTTCTGAATATGATGATAATCTTTCTGAATATTTATTAGAAACATTAGAATTAATAAATAGCCTTTAGTCAAAGGTTTTGATAAGGCTTCTCTTTTATAGTTGGCATTTAAGCCTTATAAGTTAGATACTTATGAGGCTTTTTTTATATGTTCCATAACCCCATTTTATCACTCCTATATGTATCTAAAATGGGGTACATACTCCATTAAATTACCTTTTATTAAATTGATAATTGTATATTTTGTAGTTTTTAACAGCAAAAAAGGCATATATCCTCCCCTCCTCCTGTCGCTTCCTGCAAACAATGTCATGTACCGACCCCATTTATAAATTTTTTATAAAAAATCCAGTTTTTAAAGCAGTATTTAATGCTGCTTATTTTATTGTAAATTATTTTAATCGACTATAAGTCAATGCTTTGAAGGCTATTTAAAAGTTTTTCGTTAGATAGCGAGGTTTTACGGGTTATATAGATATATATCTATTAAAAAATTCCCTAAAACATGGCAAATCATTCAATATATTCTGATATTCAGAAGAATCGGTTATCTATTGTCAAGACTGAAGAAATACTAAAATGTAAAGGTTATGAAAACTTAAATAGTGAACAGGCAATGATTGTTGCAGAATCTTTAAGGCTATTCTGTGAGATAATTGCAGATATGTACTTTTTAACTGGTAGGATTTAAATTATAAAAGTGTAAGTCATGAAGGAAAAAGACCTTTTTACAAACAAAAGACAAAAGAAAAACTCTCAAAAGAAAGAGACTAACAACGTGGTGATATACACTCGTGTAAGTACAAAAGAGCAGTATGAAACTAATGCCAGCTTAGGCACTCAAAAGAAAGTATGTGAGGAATTTGCTAAGAAGAATGGCTACAATGTAGTAAAGTCTTTTGGTGATACTTATGAAAGTGCAAAAACTGATAAAGGTCGTAAGCATTTTCAAGCAATGTTAGACTACATTAAAAAGCATAAAAAGGATATACGTGGTGTGATTGTGTATGACTATTCAAGGTTCTCAAGGTCAGAAGAGAATGTTGTACTTGTTTATGAGTTGAAGCGTTTAGGTGTTGAAGTTCTTTCCGCAACGCAACATATAGATACAAAATCATCAACAGGTAAGTTCGCACAAGCTTTACAATTGATACTGGCAAACCTTGATAATGAACAGAAGAGCGAAAGAACAAAAGCAGGTATTATTGAAAAGTTAAAACAAGGAATATGGCCTACCAAACTACCAGTAGGGTACGCTAAGAACCAAGAAACTAAGTCTGTAGAAATTACCAAAGAAGGTGAATTGATAAAAGAGGCATTTATATTGATTGCCTCAGGCGATACTATTACCTCAATCAAGAAAAAGATGGATAGGAAAGGCTTCAGACGTGATATTAGAAGGTGGGGTGATATTTTAGATAATCCTTTCTACTGTGGACTAATCGTTCATAGATTGTTAGATTATCAACCTATAAAGGGTGTTCACCCCCCACTAATTTCTGTAGAACAATGGGAGAAGATTAAGCGAGCAAGAGCAGGCAAGGAGATTGTTCAATCATATATTAATGCTGCCCCATTTTATCCATTAAAAGGCTTTATTAGCTGTGCCTGTGGTAGGAAGTTTACAGGGTATCAGGCTAAGAAGAAAGCTAAACCAAATGGAAACTTCTTTTACTATAAATGTAATAATTCAAGCTGCTACACCAACGTATCTACTAAAGTTGCAGAACAAGAATTTGCTACGTTCTTATCTAAACTATCACTAAACAAGAATTTGCAAGGAGTATTTAAAAAGCAACTCAAGGCTACCTACTTAAACTATAAAAATGAATCAAGGCTTAAGAAGAAGAAGCTTGAAGCAGATATCAAAGACTATGAAAACAAGAGTAGATTACTAACAGATAAATGGCTTTACGAAGGGCTGGATAAAGAGATTTATCAGGAACATAAGCTAATGTTAGAAGAAGGGAAAGCAGCGGCTGTTCAAGAACACAATCTACTTGAACTTGAGCTATCGAACCCTGATGAATTCATCAATTTTGCAGTTTATATTTCTGCAAACCTTCATAGATTGTGGGAAAAGGCAGAGGTTGGCGTTAAGAAAAGGCTTCAAGAATTAGTTTTCCCTCAGGGTGTTTCATTTGTAAAAGAAACTAAGAGTTATCGAACTCCTGAAATAAACATAATATTTAAGTTAAATGGCTCAAAACCAGAGAATAGAGGGCATAAAAAAAGCGGGGAAATCAGCAATTCTGCCAATTCCCCCGCTTCAGTACCTTGGGCCGTAGTACTTTTATATTCTGCATCCTAATTGATGTTTACTAAAAATGTGCTTAAATAGGCTGTAATGGCTGTTTTGTGATTAAGATCAGTTAAGACTGATTAAGCCAAATTAACAAATTCCGTCCCCTAATCCGTCCCCTGCATTAGATTAATTCCTATATTGTAGTCATAGATATTTGACTATGGCTAGCACTACTTTTGTTCTCAAAGAACCTACCTCAAAAGATGAGACTCTTGTTTATATGCTGTTCCGCTTTAATAACAAGAGGCTTAAGTTTTCTACTGGTGAAAAGATTCTTCCTAAGTTCTGGAATCCAGAGAAGCAACGCGCTAAAGAGACTAAGCAGTTTCCGGATTATCTAGAGTTTAATACAAGATTGGATAACTGCGAGTCTGCTATCAAGACGGTGCATAGGAGGCTAGTTAATGATAAGATTTTGCCTACTGTGGCTAATCTGAAAGAGGAGCTTTTGAAAGAGCTGCTTGATGAGGAGGAGCAGGAAGGAATGACGCTGTTCAAGTTCATAGAAGAGCTTATAAAGACTACCTCTAAGAGACCTAATACTATCAAGAACTATAAGCAAGCTCAAGCCAGACTTACAGAGTATAGAACAGCTAGGAAGAGAAAGCTAGATTTTGAAGATATTAATCTTGATTTCTACTATGACTTCACCAAATACCTGCAGGATAAGAAGTACTCAGTAAACAGTATAGCGGGCTTCATAAGGAACATTAAGGTTTTTATGAATGAAGCTACTGATAGAGGGATCAACAAGAATCTGGAGTATCTGAACAAGCGATTTAAGGTAGTAGAAGAGCATGCTGATGCTGTCTACCTGACTCAAGATGAGCTTAAGAAAATATATGAGCTTGATCTTTCTAATAATGAGAGGTTGGATAGGGTTAGAGACTTATTTATAGTTGGGTGCTATACTGGTCTTAGGTTCTCCGACTTAGAATATGTTACTCAGGAAAACTTTATTAAAGACAACACCCAGATAAGATTAAAAACCCAGAAAACAGGAGGTGTTGTAGTTATACCCGTTCATAAGTTTGTAAAGCAGATATATGATAAGTATTTCGGAGTGCTGCCTACTTCTATCAGCAATCAAAAAATGAATGACTATATTAAAGAGGTGGCAGAGCTTGCTAAGATTGAAGATAAGGTGCTGATCAGCATTACAAAAGGAGGGAAGAGAGAACAAAGTTCTCATTTAAAGCATGAGCTTATTTCTACCCATACTGCAAGAAGAAGTTTTGCTACTAATCTTTACTTAGCTGATGTGCCTGCTATTACTATAATGAAGATCACTGGCCATAAGACGGAGAAAGCATTTATGAAGTACATTCGTTTATCTCAGGAAGAAAACGCAGACAAACTTATCAATCACCCATTCTTTAACTAATGCCTTTTAAAAACATTACAGACGAGGAGCTTGCACTGCTCAAGCAGGAGTTTAACCAACTTAAAACGATAGAGGAGAAGTTTAAATTCTGGCGTGTTAAGTTGAGGCATAACTACATGTGGGTTGGAGTTACAATTCCTTTAGCAGAAAGAGGGATAAATGATTTTCTTATTAAACCAAATAATGAAGCGGAAACAGAAGAGTTTAATCTGCATTTATTAGAAGAGGTAAGTTTTACCGATTCTTTACGTGCAGGAGGAAAAGTAATGGTTGACTCAGAAACTCTAGTTCTAAGGCTCTCGGAGAAGCTAAAAGATGTGGTGAACCCTAAGCCACTTTTAGAGAGTGAGATTAGTTGGATAGATTCTGAAGTAGAAAAGTATCAGAGGTTGCCAAGAACGGCAAATGACAGTAACCATTTTTTTAAAATGTCTCTTAGTGCTTGCTGGCTTAAGGCTTATGAAGAGTACTATCTGAAGAGGCGAGAAGTTAGTATGAAACATACTAGTTATAGCTATGCAACTCTAATGGGAGGTTATGCTGGATGTGAGTTAGCTAAATATAGAGTGTACGTTGAGCGGAAACTAGAGGAAGTAAAAAATAATCAAACACCCTTGGCGCAGGAAGATACTCCTCTTAAAAGGCAACTGCTTATTATGCTTTATACTGGTATGCTTGACAAGCTAGATCATGTTAAAAACAAAGACAGAAATAAGCTTCTCTCTGTACTGCTAAATAGAAGTGAACAAAGTATAAAAACGGAGCTCACTAACATTCATAAAAGGAGTAGGGTCTATAAAATCAGGACTGAAGAAAACTATTCTTTCTTGCTTGATCTATTTGAACAGGTGCAGTTAAATGAGCAAGTTGAAGAGGTTAAGAATGAGTTAGATAAGTTAAATGGAGTAAAAAAGTAACCCCTCCCCACCCCCTATACTCGGGGCTTCTTAGGATTCTTTTGTGGCATAACAAAACAAAAAGTTATGTCACAAATCATCCTAAATGGACTTACAACTGAGCAACTCAAGGAGCTGCTAGTTGAGGTAATTGCTGAACACCTAAGTTCGGCTTCTAGTGTGTTAAGTGCTGCCCACTCTTCCCAAGATCAGCCAACATACTTAACTAGAGCTGAGGCTGCCAAGCTTCTGCAAATCTCTCTGCCTACTCTTAACGACTACACCAAGAGAGGCGTCATTTCATCTTACCGGATTGGTGCTAATGTGCGCTACAAGTTCTCAGACATAGAGAGCGCACTGCAAGAAAGAAACTTCACCACGAAGCGGAAAGGAGGTCGTCATGGCGCATAAGAATGACTACTCCGTCATAGCCTTCTTTTCTGATGACACAAAGCCTAAGCGCTGGACTTATGTGCATAAGCTCTACGGCTTCTCCTTATTCCTGAACAGGAAACATCCGGCTTGGAGGTACATGAATGTGTACGACCGTCGCAGCGGGAATTTTATCAGACGGTTCTACAGGGGACAGAGTATCCCTAACTTCCTCACGGTTTTGTTTTTTTTAACCTTCAGTATTTCAAACCTTCATTACATCCCCCTATATGGTTTTAATAATACTGCAACGATTCAGATTCCGTGTTAGTCAAAAACACGTACGGTTGCAGCGCTGTGCTAGGCACAACTTTAACCAAAAGGCTATACTATACGAAGTACTCCGGTTCATCTCTGGACAGAAAAAAGCAAGTAAAAACTAAGCCTAAAAAGAAGGAAGCTGCTGAGGAGGAACAGGAGAAAGATACTACTGAGAAAGTTCGTGTTATGTCTGGTCGGACTAAGACTAAAATCAGAAAGAAACTCTTTGCTTTCTCTCGGCTTCATAAGCGCCTCACATTCGTTACGCTCACTTTTGTAAATGAGGTAACTGATGAGCAGGCTATCAAGGTACTCAGGAAGTTTATTGACAACACGAAGAAGAGGGGCAAGAACTTCCAATATCTGTGGGTTGCTGAGAGGCAGACAGAGAATAAAATCTTTCCGGATAACATTCACTTCCACATGATCACTAATAAGTACTGGGATATCCAAAAGACCTGGAACTACTGGTTAGATCTCCAAAGAAGGAATGGCATTGTTCCAAGGGATGAGAGCTTTAAAGCTTCTTCTGCTTTTGATGTAAAGAAAGTAGACACGAAGAACCCCAAGCAGGTAGGGACTTACCTCACGAAGTACGTCACGAAGAATAAAGCTGAATTTAAATGTCAGGTCTGGAACTGCTCCAAGTCTATCTCTGCACTCTATACCGACTTCTACACGGATTACAGCTTCTTAGAAGAGCTACAGAGGCTTAAGAAGGATGAGATAAAGGAAGTGCCGCTTGAGTTCTGTACGCTTCACCTAGTGCCCTTGGATAAGACTACCATAAGGTTCTATGACAGACTAGAGAACAAGAATAGAAAAACATTAGAAAACTTAAATCAACAAGAAAATGCCAGTATCAAGAAATAGAAAGAAGAAGAACAACAGCTCTAGAGTTAAAGCTGCCCCGCCTATGTGTATACATGAACTATTTAAGCTGCAGACAAACCCCTGCAGGAAATGCGGAAGAGTAAGGGACGAATTTAGTTATAAGGAGCTTCCTGATAAGGAGCAGCCACACTGGAAAGAAACAGGAGTGTTAGATTCTATAGACTACTTCCTGTACTGCCCAAGCTGTGAGGAGTACTCTGCTTTGTTTATGACAGAAGAGTTTTAACAGAAGAACCGGTTAACACCGGTTCTTTTTATTTCTAATGGAACTTAAGGTTTTATATATTATAATTACATTATATACTTCAATGAACGTCTGAACACTATGATTATACGTGTTGTGCAAAATATAAAACACTATGAGTACAAGTTCATCAACAAACTTTAGCGAAATAATAAAGAAAGCACGTGTAGGTAAATATAAGTTACCTGCTTTTCAAAGAAAATGGAAATGGTCTCAAAAGCAGGTAATGTCTTTGTTTGAGAGTTTACGGCAAGGCTACCCTATAGGCTCTTTTTTAGTAATGACTTCTGAAGAGGCTTTAAGGCTAAACCCTCGTGCATTTTATGGTACTGGAGCTACTGCTGAAAGTGAAAACAGTATGGACGGTTTAGTTTTGGATGGGCAACAACGGATTACAGCTGGTCTTGCTATTTATTATGGAGTGGAAAATCCTAGTGGAATAGACTATTATATTAATGTTAAGAAAATCAAAGAGCTTATTGAAGAAAGGAAAGTAGATTTAGATAGTGATAAAAGTATAGAAGTTTTTGCAAAGTCTCTTGATGTAGAGGATGGATATATAACTACAAAACCTCAAAGAAAGAACAGAGACCATAATTTTTATGAGCATTGGTTACTGTGGACTGGATTCCTTACAAAAGATAAGGCAGACGAGCTTGATAATATTGTAGATAAACTTGATGAGAGAGATAAAGCTATTTTAAGAAGAGTAGTAAGGCGGCATTTTAGTCCCGCAATGGAGATACCTGTTCCTGTAATAACATTGGGGAAGGAATTTGACTTAGGAGCCATAAGTAAGATATTTACAACTATTAATACTACAGGTAAACTTCTTACTCCTTTTGAATTAGTTGTTGCGATACTGTTTCCAGAGAATGTTTTTCTCGAAGAAGAGATAAATGAGTTCAAAACTAAGTATCAGTACTACTCCAATATGGATAAGAATGGAGAAATTTTATTGCAAACAATTGCTCTTCTTGATAGTAAGCCTCCTAAGAAGTCTGATTTGCCAAAAAATATGAATGCTGTTATTTATAACAGACATCGGGATAATGCAGTAAATAGCCTAGATAATTTAGGTAAATGGCTTACAGACTCAATTGGGTTAGGTTTAGATAGTTCTAATAAACTTGTACCTTATGATGCTATTTTTGCTCCTATGGCAGTTGTTTTTGGGTATATAGAGGATAAGTATAAAAATACTAATAAAGTAAAAGCAAGATATAAGCTCAAAAAATGGTTTGTAGGAAGTGTCTTGTCACAACGTTATCAAGAAGGAGTTCATAATAAACAACAGAACGATGTTGATGAATTCAAAGCTTGGATAGACGATGAAAAGTTAATGCCAAAGTGGTTAGATGACGTTGTTATTAGCCCATCAATAAAAAGAGCAAGCTCGTCTGGTGCAATTGGTAAATTAATTAAGTGCATGATAAACATGAGACATCCCAAAGACCCTGCTTCAGATGAGCCGATAGGATTTAAAGATGGCTTAATTCAAACAGAAATACACCATATTTTTCCTACAAAATGGGTGAAAAAGGGTTTAGTTGATTTTGAGGATGAGAAAATTAATATTAATGTTGCTTTGAACACTATGTTCCTGTCTAAGCAAACTAATGGAGATTGGTTAAATTTTGATCCAAAAACTCAAGTGGAGCAAGCTAGAAAAGCTAGTAGTAATGAAATGATGTACGCTAATTTTGAAACTCAATTCATTAGTCAATCTGCTATCGAAATTTTAAGTAAAAGCACTAAGAAAATGTCTGATTATGAAAGCTTTCTAAATGCTCGATTTAAGTCATTTGCTGATGAGTTGAGTCAGTATAACTTTAAAAAGGTAGAAAATGAGGAAGAAGGCTTTCAAGAATTAGATGAGTCTGAAGAATAATTCTCATAGTAATGAAAACCCAGTAGTTATTTCTGTTTACTACTGGGTTTTTATATTTAAAGCTAACTATTTCAAACACAAGCTTAAGCTTTAGGACATGCATTCCGTCCCCTGTAACGTCCCCCGAAAATAAAAAAAGCCTGTAAGTTATTAGCTTACAGGCTTTTATATTTAATCAATGTACCTTGGGCCGGAGTCGAACCGGCACGAGTGTTACCTCATTGGTGTTTGAGACCAACGCGTCTACCAATTCCGCCACCAAGGCTTGTTCCCCTTTCAGGAACGCGATGCAAACTTAGATAATGTTTCCTGAATTCGCAACAGGTATTTTTTCTTCAGGTAATAGGTTTTTACCTCCCGCAGGGCCTCTTCTTTCGTAACTCCATGAAGCTCAGGGTATCGCTGTAGCACAGGTAAAATATCATTGTCGAGTTGGGCTACTAAACCGCTGGTTTTTTCTCCTACCTCGTGCAGTTTATCTGCGTCAAAGTCAAACTCCAGCTCCATCAGCACCTCGTTCAGCTCCATCATGTCCATCAAAAACTCCGAAGGCAACTCGTTCTTGCCGCCTTCTTCCAGCAGGCCATGCTCCTTCAGAATGTACTGCATGCGCTGGTCCGGGTCGGAGAGGGTACGGTAGGCATTCGTGTTCTGCGTAGACAGCTGCAGGATCTCCTGCTGCTTTTCCTGCGACTCATTGGCGTGGAAGTCCGGGTGGTACTCCCGGCTCAGCTTGTAATAGGTATTCTTCAGGGCCTTCTCGTCCAGCAGAAAGCTTTCCGGTATGTTATAGAATTCGAAGTAATTGCTCATAGTTTCTGGTGTTTCGTGGTCATCACAAGCAGCTGTATCAGCTACTCATGTTCTACAAAGGTACAGTATCTGGGGCTGTTATGTTAATAATTACGTTCACTTGCTTCATTTCTGAGGCAGATCGACAAAACTACTGCCAAGTAGGGTACAGGAGCCTGTGCCTTCTTGCCTTCGAAGCGGTGACTAACTCAAGCCTACCCGAACAAAGCAGCTGATAAGGGAAGCGATGCTTTCTGTGGCTTATTGTCTGACTCCCGAAAGGTGCAAATGGAGCCAGGCAATAGAGGATAGAGGATAACTGGGGGGAGTAATATAGACACTACATGCCCCAAATGTTTCTGTTAAGCCGAAGCAGAAGGGGGAATGGTGATGGAGATCCTCTTTAAATAGTTTAAGGATAAATAAAATAAATAAATATATAAAACTTAATATATTTGAATTTAGTATAAGTCACGCTGCCGTACCTTTTGTTTTATTTAACCCTATAAGCATGAAAAGATCACCCTTCCTTACCTTGCTGGTTGTGTTCCTGTTAGGCATGTGCCTGCAGAGTTGCCAGGGCTACAGAGCAGCCCGGAAGGCAGAAGACTGCCCGGTATACAGCTTCGTCAAACATAAAAAGCAGAAGCCTGGTCGGTTTTTTACAAAACTTTTTAAGTAAGACCGCCTATCGGTTTCGGGTGTTTTGTTATAAAGCAACTATTAGACAGATAGTTAGGCGTTTCCTTGTTATTGGTTTTTCGATCCAACACTACCGGGTACTTGTGCGTGGATTAATATTGAGTAAATAAAGCCGTAGAGGAGCAATTGTACACTTCGTACTGCGCCCTCTACGGCTTTATTTATTTGCTTACTGGAGTCCTGCTTACTGCAGCAGTGTAATCCCCTCCTGGTTCTGCTGTCCCTTTGCCAGGTCAAGGGCAGTAAGGCCTCTTTGGTCTCTCAGTGATTTGTCTGCGCCCTTGTTTAGCAAGACTTTGATTACCTCATTACGGCCAAACATGGAGGCGAGCATCAGGGCAGTACCGCCGTTCGCGTTTACGGCATTTACGTTCGCTCCTTTGCTGAGCAGTAATTCGGCCAGAGCAGGATAGCCTTTAAACGCTGTTCCCATCAGCGCGGTGTTACCCGTCACATCCTGGTGATTTACATCGGCACCAGCTTCAATCAAAAATTTGGCCGCTTCCACATGGCCATTATAGGTAGCGATAATCAGCGGGGTAAATCCTTTCTGATCCTGCGCATTCACGTCTGCTTTGTTTTGCAACAGTTGCTTGATAGTTGCCACATCGCCAGTTCGGGCTGCTGCTGTTAGATCAGGAGCCTGGGCGAAGAGGACTGCCGGTATTAAAAGGAAAAGAAGGTTGAAGAAAATTGATTTCATGGGTAGAATATGTAAAGAGTAAAATTTAAGCTATTTGAAAAAGTTGGTTAAGTGAGTCCATGAGTACCTGGCGTGGGGCTCCTTCTGTTGTCCGGAGTGTGCCGGCAGGGCGGCGGATCAGGCGGTCCAGGGTAGCTTTGGCCAGTTTCTTTACTGTGTCGCCATCCTGCAGGTTCGTGTGTTTCTGTAGTTCGCTTTCCAGCACAGCCGCGAAAAAGGATTTTAGATTCCCAATGGTTTTGGCTACAGGCAAATCTTCGAGCCAGTTGGTGAAGCCCTTGGTTTCCTCCTCCACAATGCACTGCACATCCGTAATGGATTCTTCGCGGGCTTTTTTAACAGCCTCTGTTTTGCTGCTGATGTGATCTATGTTGACCAGTGTGGTGTATGGTAAAGCACCGGTATCAGGGCTTATGCTTAATGGTACAGAAAGGTCTAGCAATACCCGCCTGTTTTCCTGCATCGGCACACCTAGTTGTTCGGCTGTCAGTTGAGCTCCGGCGCTTACGCAGGAGACGATGATATCATACGTATGAATAGTGGCTAAATAGTCAGCAAAGGGGATAGCCTGTAAGCCTAACTTACTGGCTAAAGCTTGTGCCTTTTCATCAGTACGGTTGGTGAGTGTTATATCCTTAAAGCCGAAAGAGGTAGCATATTTGGCTATGTCCGTGCCCATTTGTCCGGTGCCAATTATCAACATGCGTTTGTGCACAAACTCTTTTCGTGGAACAAAATCGCTGATCCGTTCTAAGGCAGCATACCCTACAGAAGAGGCACCGGAGCGGAAGCTTGTTTCGTTATGCACGCGCTTGTGTGTGCGGAACAGCGTTTGAAGCGCCTGGTGTAAGAGCGTTCCACCCAGTTCCAGGTCTTTTGTACGTTGGTAACTTTCTTTAAACTGGCCAATGATCTGCCTGTCGCCCATGACCTGCGACCGGAGGCCCAGCCCTACTTCCAGCAGGTAACGCAGCGTGGCTTCAGTTTGAGTGTAGGATACAAACAAGGCAGTGTAAGTCGCTTTGTTTGCTATGTTCCTGAACTGTAGCAGTGCATCCTGAATAACAGTAGTAGGCGTGCCAGCCGACTCATAGTATACTTCAGTTCTGTTGCAGGTCGTAACCAGCATCACTCCGTCCACCAAACCCTCCTGCTTTAAAGAAACCATAAATGCAGCGGCCTCCTCTTTGCTTAATTGCAGGGCCTGGCGCCACTCTAATGCTGCCGTCTGGTGCGAAAGCGAAACTGCCTGGAGAACATTCATTTGCTGTTAGAATTGGTTAGGATAGTACTGGTTTGATAGAAGTGCCTTACTGTAAGACCTGTGGTCTTTGTTTGTACACCGCAACCTGCTCTCCTCATGGAGCGCATTGGTTTGACTTCTTCTAGGGAGAGCAGGGGAGGGTGTGTTTTTTAAAGGTGAGCAAGGTGACTTGTCCTGCTTACCCCAGGTTATTTAGCCGATGCCAGCGTTGTAATGTCTGCCTTGTTCAGCTTCAGGGCTTTGATCAGGCGGTTGCCATAGTCCGCATCTGCCTGGTAGAAATAGCTTACCATTTTATTCACTACTTCTTTGTTTTTTACCTGGCCTAAGTCACCAGCCAGGTTGCTGATCAGGTGCTCTTTCTCAACTTTTGATAGGGAGCGGTACAAGTCACCGGCTTGCTTAAAGTTGTTTTGCTTGCTGATCACCCGTTGCATGGTCTCCTCGCTGATTTTGCGGGTTGAGTAGTTGTATTGGTTGTCATCCACGAAGGTAGACTGTGTGGCACTTGGCTGGTAGTTCACATCTGACTTAGCCGCCCGGTTGCTCATGGTCCCGTTCTGGTTAAAGTTGTTTACATCAACCAAAGGGGCGTTCACGGCTATGCGCTGGAAGTTGCCACCCAGGCGGTAACGCTGGGTATCCATATAAGAGAAAACGCGGCCTTGCAGCAACTTATCTTCAGATGGCTCGATGCCTGGTACCAGTGTAGCCGGGGCAAAAGCAGCCTGCTCTACTGTTTCGAAGAAGTTATCCGGTACCCGGTTTAAGGTCATTTTGCCAATGGCCATGCTTGGGGCAACTTCCTCTGGCCAGATCTTGGTTGGGTCCAGTGGGTTAAAGTCGAATTTATCCAGATCCTCTGGCTTCAGCATTTGCACCGATAACTCCCAGGACGGATAGTTGCCTTTCTCAATCTGCTCGTACAGGTCCTGCGTCGCGTGTGAGTGGTTCTTCGCCTGCATCTGGGCTGCTTCTTCCGCCGTGAAGTTCTTTACGCCCTGCTGCGATGTCCACTTATACTTGACATAGGTTACTTCCCCTTTCGCATTTACCCACTTAAAGGCATGTACCCCAAATCCATCCAGCTGCCTTACGTTAGCTGGTGTACCTAAGTCCTGATACAGGTAGGTAAACATGTTGGTAGCTTCTGGTACGTTGGCAAAGAAATCGAACACGCGGTTCGGGTCCTGTCTGTTGTAGATAGGAGATGGCTTAAAGGCGTGTACCATGTCCGGAAATTTAATCGCATCGCGGATAAAGAACACTGGCAGGTTATTACCCACTAAGTCATAGTTCCCCTGGTCGGTGTAAAACTTAACGGCAAAGCCACGCGGGTCGCGCAGTGTTTCAGGGGAGCCCTGCTCGTGCACTACCGTGGAGATACGAACAAATACAGGCGTCTTTTTCCCTTTCTCTTTGAATAAAGACGCTTTGGTGTACTGGGAGTAGTCGCCGTAGCTCACAAATTCGCCGTGGGCACCCACCCCACGGGCATGCACTACGCGCTCCGGAATGCGCTCCCGGTCAAAAGTGGCTAGTTTTTCAATCAGATGGACATCCTCGAGCAAAACAGGGCCGCTTTCTCCGGCTGTTTTAGAGCTTTGATTGTTACCTACAGGTGCACCTGTGTTCGTGGTCAGCGGCTTTTGTTGTGCAAACGTCAGCTGGCTACACGCAAAGATGCTTAATAGGAGTAGAGTTTTTCTTAGCATGTGTTTTTATAGATTTATTTAACTGTACAAAAGTGCAGCAACGAGTTTTATAGAACCAATCAATAGTTTTGATGTGCTTATAGGGTAGCTCTATTATTAGGTGCAACCTTATGAGTCTAAGCGCTATGGAGAGCCAGTATTGGGCGGGAAAAAATAATAGAGAAGACTTGATATTGATTAGGGAGAGGCCAAAAGCCCTGGCGGGATGAGGAGTTGAATAATACCAGCCTGGCTTAGCGAAGCCTTGTACTTACTCCTATCCCCTCGGAGGAGGGGAATTAAATATTAGAGAAAGTCTAAACCGAGGATAGGATAAAGCCCTTCACTTAAGAACGCAGCGTCTTATTTGCACTCTTTTAATGTACTCATGGTATCCCGACCCATGGGAGAGATCTGTCTGGAATTCTGTTTAGATCTTTCACGAAGTTAGAGATGATACAGGGGATAGTGATAACAGTAAAGAGTTGCTGATTGAAGGAAAGATTTTACCCGGCTTTTCCAAGCGGCGGCGGGAGTGGCAACTAAAGATAAAGTTAGATTACATGCCGCTCCACTGTGGTATAAACAAGCATACTATATCACGACAAACTGTCTCGTTGGGTCATCTCAAAGGAGTGTTAAGCTTCACCTGATATCATTCGTGATGGGTAGGGGAAGAGCTTTATACCTCCACCTGTTGCATTGACCAAGCCTGGGGCTTGTCGGCAAACAAAGCTTTTGTGGCTTTCCACACCTTGCCAAAAAGTGCTGAGTGGCGGTAGCTGTTCAAGTGGGCTTCCGAATCCCAAAGGCTGTAGGTGCTATACACATGAGGCTGGTTCACGTCCTGCAGGAGTTCTACGTGGTTACAGCCTTCAAAAGCCCTGATCTTGTCTTTCGACTCACGGAATATTTCCAGAAACTCCTCTGTCTTTTCCTCCTGAAAGGTCATCCTGACGATGCGTACAATCATTGTTTTAATGTGCTAATGGTGTAATCTGCTAATGTGCTGATTGTTTAATTAAAAGTCGGTGCAATTTACTCAAATGTGAACCAGACCTGTTTACCCGTCTTCAAGTGAAAATTAACACACCAGCACATTAAAAAAATTAGCACATTAAAGTTAACTGCCCGGGTAAAAGCGTACGTCTACCTGCGAGTCGAAACCCAGGCCAAGGAGTTCCGCCGCATGGCCTTTGTTAATGCCGATGCACAGGAGATTTTGGCTGTTGTAAATGCAGCAGCAGTCGCCGGGGTCTACCTGGTTGTAGTTCTGGTAAACACGGCCCATCGTTTCACGGGCAAAATGGATTGTAAAGGTTCTACCATGGGCAATGGTGTCAATGCTGTCGCGGGTTATGTCAGTGATGAGGTTGCCGTAGCGGTCTACGTGAATCACGTGGCCGGTGATAGAGTGGTCGTTCAGGCGCAACTGCCGGTTCAGGAGTTGCCTGTACTCGGTCGTTCGCTCCCCCAGCACGTCTATGTCGCCTCCCTTGGCTAAAAACACAGCGGCAGGGGCGAGGAGGTCTTTGGAGGGGAAAGGCATTTCCGGGTTTTCTGTCTTCAGCTCCACCACAAGCTCTGGCTGCCCCTCCGTGATGAGCGAGAGCAAACCGTTATCGGCCATTAAAAAATACTGGCCTTTGCATTTTGCTGCATGATATTTGCCATGTTTACCATGCGTATCCACACCTACCAGGTGCACGGTACCTTCGGGGAAGTCGTTAAGAACGGCTCCCAGCACGAACTCCGCATGTGCGATGTTGTAGGGCTCGATCGCATGAGAAATATCTACAATGGTTGCCTGTGGGTCTTGCGAAAGGATTTTGGCTTTTACAGCGGCCACATAGTGGTCGGTGTAGCCAAAATCAGACATAAACGTAATTACAGCCATATAACGAACTATAATTTGTGTGGATTTGTAATTAGTTATATTGATTTTTCCTTAAATTAAGGAAAATATTACTTAAGAACTATATACGAGGATAAACATTTGGTAGAGAAAGTAATAACACTGGAGAACATCTCTCTGATTGACTTTCTGGGGACAGAGAATCAAAATATAAAGCAACTGGCTGCTGCTTTTCCAAGCAGTAAAATCATTTCCAGAGGTAACGAGATCAAGATTCAGGGCCAGACCCCGGAGATCACCAAAATTCACGAAATTCTTTCTTCACTGATCGACCATTACCATAAGTTCGGAAAGATTACGCATAACAGCGTAAATAGATATCTTTCTTCGGATTCTTTTGTAGACGAGGATGTAATTGTTACTTCTCCGGATGTAATTGTGTATGGTAGCAAGGGGGGCGTGATCAAAGCGAAGACGCCAAACCAGCAACGATTGGTAGATACGGTAGAGAAGAACGATCTGACTTTTGCGCTGGGACCAGCCGGTACAGGTAAAACATATGTGTCTGTAGCCCTGGCGGTACGCGCCCTGAAGAACAAGGAAGTAAGGAAGATCATCATCTCCAGACCCGTGGTAGAAGCAGGCGAAAGCCTGGGCTTTTTGCCCGGCGACATGAAAGAGAAGGTGGACCCTTACCTGCGCCCGATCTACGATGCCTTGGAAGACATGATCCCGGTAGAGAAACTGAAGTATTACCAGGAAAACAAGATCATTGAAATTGCGCCATTGGCTTACATGCGTGGCCGTACGCTGAACAATGCCTTTGTGCTGTTGGATGAGGCCCAGAACACTACCCCGGCACAGATGAAGATGTTCCTGACCCGTATGGGCCCGAACGCCAAAGTGATGGTGAATGGCGATTGGTCGCAGGTAGACTTGCCGCGCAACCAGCGCTCTGGTCTGATGGAGGCTCTGAAGATCCTCCGCGGCGTGAAAGGCATCGGCTTTGTGGAAATGAGCGGCGAGGACGTGGTACGCCACAGACTGGTACGGGACATTGTGAATGCCTACACCAAGCTGGAGGAAGAGCGCCGCGCTGCCAAAGAGGAAGCAGAGGCAGCTGGAGAGGGCAGGAAAGAGCCGTCTTACGACCGACGCCGAAAAGTGAAGGTTGAAAATGCTGAATAAGCTTAAATAATTATAGCATTATGTAAAGGCGCAGTAACTTGCGCCTTTATCTTTTTATTATGATTGAGCTAAAACGAATAGAGCAGGAGCAGGACTTGCAGGCTGCTTATAAAGTAAGAGAGCAGGTATTTGTAGAGGAGCAGCAGGTTCCGCGCGACGCTGAGTATGACCAGTACGAACCCGTGGCAACCCACTATCTGGCAACGTTCAACGGTGTTCCCTGTGGGGCGGCTCGCTGGCGAACCACGGAGAAAGGCGTAAAACTGGAGCGCTTCGCCGTACTGGCCGCGTACCGCAACAAGAACGTAGGTGGGCAGGTGTTGCAGGCCGTTTTGCAGGATGTAAAGGCTGCTCACCCTGAGAAGGAAGTGTACCTGCATGCCCAACTGCCGGCCGTTAACTTTTACAAGCGCCACGGCTTTGAGACAGAAGGCGAGAAGTTCAGTGAGTGCGACATAGAGCACTATAAAATGGTGTACAGAGGCTGATGCTGTCCTGGGCGCCATACCCCTTTGTGCGTGTTGCGCTTAGTTTTATAGCGGGCATTCTGCTTTATCTTTTTGCGGGCAAGGATTTCCAGTACAGTACGGAAGTCCTTGCCTTTTTTGTGTTGCTTTACCTGGTAGGCTTTCTCCTCTCTAAAAGGCGGAAACAGCGTTTTATCACGGACGTAGCAGGAGTCCTGGGTTTGCTTTCTTTTGTTGCGCTAGGCCTCTGGACGACACACCTGCATACCGAAAAGCACCAGCCGCAGCATTTATTGCATCTTTCGGGGCAGCCAAACTACTACCAGGGGGTGGTAGACGATTATGTGCTGCAGAAGCCGGGTTATCAAAGTACTGTGTTAAAAGTGGAGCAGGTGCTTGTAAGCGGGGCCTGGCAGAAGGTCTCTGGCAAGGTGCAGCTTTCGGTGCCACATGATTCTGAAAGGCCTTACGAGTTAAACTATGGTGATGTATTACTGATAAAAGGAGCACCGCAGAAAGTAAGCCCGCCGCTCAACCCGGCCCAGTTCGATTATCAGCAGTACCTGGCAAACAAGAGCATTTATCACCGTCATTACCTGCAGGCTTACCAGTATGAGAAAGTCGCCTCTGAGCCTGCTAACCCGCTTTTGTACGCCAGCATACAGCTGCGCCGTAACCTAGATGCCCTGTTAAGAGCGCACGTAGGAGAGAAGCGGGAGTACAGCATCTCCTCTGCATTACTCTTAGGCGTAAAGGATGAACTGGACAATGCCATCCGGGAGACTTATGCCAGCACCGGTACCATGCACGTGCTGGCTGTGTCCGGTTTGCATGTAGGCCTGATCTACCTTTTGCTGATGCTGGTCCTTCGCCGCTTCGGCAGCAGCAAGGCACAGCGCCTGTTAGGAGCGGGCATCGTACTGGCAGCGCTTTGGTTGTATGCCTTTGTCACTGGGCTTACACCTTCTGTGCTGCGGGCCGTCGTGATGTTTAGCCTGGTTACGGTAGGGCTTGCCATTCAAAGGCGGACGAACATCTACAACACAGTGGCAATTGCTGCCGTTGCCCTGCTTTTGCTAAATCCTTACAATTTGTTGGAGGTGGGCTTTCAGCTCTCGTTTCTGGCCGTGCTGGGTATTGTGTACCTGCAGCCCCGTTTTTATAACCTGCTGGAGGTGGATAACTGGTTGCTGGACAAGGTCTGGGCATACTTTACAGTGGCCGTTGCCGCACAGATAGCAACGCTACCCTTGGGCTTGTTTTATTTTCATCAGTTCCCTGCCTACTTCTGGCTGGCAAACCTGGTGGTTGTGCCGCTGGCCACCTTCGTGCTCTGGTCTGGCATCGCAGCCCTGGCTTTTGTCTGGGTCCCGATGCTAGGCGCGTTGCTGTTCCAGGTTCATTACTGGCTACTGTGGGGCATGAACGAGTTTAACTTTTGGGTACAGCAATTGTCTGCCTCCCTGCTGCAGGGGATTGACATCACCCTGTTACAAACCATCCTGCTCTACCTGCTGCTGTTTGCCCTGGTCTTCTTCCTGGCACTGAAAAAGCTTCGCTTCCTAAGCCTTGCCGTGGTTATCGTTGCGATTTTATCCGTCCAGGAAATCAAAGAGACAGTACAGCAAAAGAACCAGGAACTACTTGCCCTCTACCAGGTGCGGGGCAGTACAGGCATGGCCCTGGTACAGGGGCAACAAGCTACCGTGCTGTCTGACAGCATCCTGCTGTTGGACAGGGATAATTATACCTTTAACATACAACCGCACCTCTGGCAACTAGGTGTCCATGAACCTAAGCAGGTCAGCTTGCCGGGGAATGCTGCGAATGCTGTAAGCGAAGCTGCTCTTACTGTATTACCGGACAGCAACCAGGTACTGGTGTGGCAAGGCATACGCCTGCTTCTGCTTTCCCGTCCACCGCAGCTAAAAGCCAGGCAGTCCCTGAACTTAGACTATGTGCTTTTGCGCCAAAATGTACGCCTGAAGCCTGAGGACCTACAGGGTTATACTACCGCCACTGTGCTGCTGGATGCTTCCAGCGCCCCCTGGTACCGCAGGCGTTTGCATCAGGCCTTGGATACCCTCGGGCTTGCTTATTATGATGTAGCTGACTCAGGTGCTTTTGTGTTGAAGGTGAGGTAAGCTTTAGTGGGGCATCATCAACTGCCTCGTTCCCTTCCGTCTTTATACGACCAAATCCTCCCAATTACTTCTTCCCTCCCTTTTTCGTATCTTTACACACCTTAAAAGAGAAAAATATGAGCGAATTTACCCCCCTTAGCGAACTAGGCGAGTTTGGCCTGATCAAGCTAATAAAAGATAAGATAGAGCTGCGCCACCCGTCTACAGTAAAAGGAATTGGTGATGATGCTGCTGTACTAGAGCCACAGGAAAAGCAAATTGTAGTGTCCAGTGATATGCTGCTGGAAGGCGTGCATTTCGACCTGACCTTCTGCCCGCTAAAGCACCTCGGGTATAAGGCCGTGGCGGTAAATGTGTCGGATATTGCCGCTATGAACGCCAAGCCGACGCAGATTACCGTGAACATTGCCCTGGGCGCACGCTTTACAGTGGAGGCGGTAGACGAACTGTACGAGGGAATCCGGTTGGCCTGTGAGAACTACAACGTAGATCTAATTGGTGGTGACACGACTTCTTCCCGCGCGGGTCTGGTGATCAGCGTCACAGCGATAGGAGAGGTGGCCAAAGGCGAGGCCGTACTACGTAGCGGTGCCAAGGAGAACAACCTGATCTGCGTAACCGGAGACCTGGGGGCTGCCTATGTGGGCCTCCAGATACTCGAACGCGAGAAGCAGGCCTTTATAGCGAACCCGGAGATGCAGCCAGAGTTGGAGGGTAAAGAGTACGTAGTAGGCCGCCAGCTACGGCCAGAGGCGCGGATGGACGTGATTCACGAGCTGAAAGAGCGTGGCATCAAGCCAACAGCCATGATTGATGTGTCGGATGGTCTTGCCTCAGAATTGCTGCACATCTGCAGTCAATCCAAAGTGGGCGCTACCATTTACAAAGATAACCTGCCGGCTGACGAGCAAATGCTGGAGACAGCCATGGAGTTTAACCTGGACCCGATTACCTGTATTATGAATGGGGGAGAGGACTATGAACTGCTCTTTACCGTACCTCTGGAAGACTACGACAAAGTGAAAAACCACCCGGACATCAGCATTATCGGCAAGATTACCGATGCCAGCGAGGGCGTGAACCTGGCCAACAAGCAGGGACAGGCTTTTCCGCTACAGGCACAGGGCTGGGTACACTTTTAAGTTCTTTCCTGGAGAAAGGCCTGTTTGCTGAAGGACAATGACCTTACCAGGTACAGGTTTTCAGGTGAGACAGGAAACGTTAAATCTCTTTCAGCTTGATAGTTTGGGTTATTAACAGAACAAGAAAGGCAGCCTGTCGGGGCTGCCTTTCTTGTTTAAACAGTGTCACGTCTTTTGTCTAAAAGTCCTTAGTCTGTTGTCCACTAGTCCTTTGCCCAAGAGGATCTCAGTCCTCCGGAAACGGGATGAACACAAAGTTCTGGAAGTCTCCGTCTACTACGAACAGGCAACAGTACTCGTCAGGGTCTTTGTAGGCGGCCTTAAAGTCATCTACCTTATCCTTTACCACCAGTTGCCGGTTCACAAAGTCCTCCAGGTAAGAGGCGTTAATATGCCAGTCCAAGGCTACCTCTTCCTTGGCAAGAAACACAGAGCCCACCGGTACCTGTGTTCTGCTGAACACGAAAATAGGGTACTCTGAAATTTTGCGCTTGCGCACCTGATAAGAGGCCTCTTTCAGCGTTTCGGCCACCACCACAAAATCTTTTGAGATAGTGCCCAGGTATTTACCATTCAGTTCCGGATCGTTTTCCATGGTGTTATGTACGACAAACACAGTACAGAAATTAATGAACAGAGCTTTGACTGTTTTTTTCTGATGCTGGGCTTGTGTCTTTATTTAGCGGTTAACAAAACAATATTTTCTACGTGGTGCGTCTGCGGGAACATGTCCACTGGTTGCACGCGTGTTACCTCATATTTCTCCGACAGCAACTCCAGGTCCCGGGCCTGTGTAGCAGGGTTACAGCTGACGTACACAATGCGGTCGGCGTGTACCTGCAGGAGCTTTTCTACCACATCCTGGTGCATGCCTGCACGTGGCGGGTCTGTGATCACCACGTCTGGTCGTCCGTGCCGGGCAATCAGCTCATCTGAAAGGATGTCTTTCATGTCGCCCGCATAGAAGGTGGTGTTGGTGATGTCGTTGATCTGCGAGTTGATTTTGGCATCTTCGATGGCACTCGGCACATACTCGATGCCAATCACCTCCCGGCTTTGCCTAGCTACAAAGTTAGCGATAGTGCCCGCGCCTGTATACAGATCGTATACTAACTCATTGCCGGTTAAGGCGGCCAGTTCCCGGGTCTTCTTGTACAACTCGTAGGCCTGGTCGGCGTTGGTTTGGTAAAAAGACTTCGGCCCTACGCGGAACTTAATCCCCTCCATCTCCTCATGAATGTACGGGAGCCCTTTGTAGCAAACTACGTCCAGGTCGTGGTACGTTTCATTGCCTTTCGGATTCACCACGTACTGGAGCGAGGTAATCTCCGGGAAGGTCTCCTCCAAGTGCTTCATGATGCCCAAGATGGCCTCCTGGTCGTCGTACTTCACCTGCAGGATCACCATCACCTCACCGGTATTAGCGGTGCGGATGATGAGGTTCCGAAGAAAGCCTTCCTGCTTTACCGCGTTGTAAAAATCCAGCCCATGCTTCCGGGCATAATCGCGCACCTCCAGCCGCACAGCATTAGACGGGGCAGGCTGCAGGTAGCAATGCTCGATGTCCAGAATCTTATCAAAGCGGCCGGGGATGTGGAAGCCCAGGGCATTCCGGTCAAACTCCTCTCCCGATTTTATCTGCTCATCTGTCAGCCAGCCATTGCCTGAGAAGGTGTACTCCAGCTTGTTGCGGTAGTACTTCGTTTTCTCGGAGCCCAGGATAGGATCAAATTCCGGTAGCGTGACTTTACCTATTCGCTCCAGGTTATCCTTTACCTGCTTCTGCTTGTAGTGTAGCTGGGTTTCGTAGCTGATGTGCTGCCACTTGCAGCCCCCGCACACCCCAAAGTGCTGACAGAATGGCTCTACCCGCAGCTCGGAGTACTCCCGGAAGGCAACTGGTACGGCCTCCATAAAGCTCTTCTTCTTGCGGGTAACGCGTAGGTCCACCACGTCGCCTGGGGCAACACCGCCCACAAAGATGACCATGTTGTTATGGCGTGCCAGGCACTTGCCCTCGGCCACCATCTCTTCGATCTTTATATTCTCGAGTATCTCGAACTTGTTCTTCTTCTTTCTCACAATGCTGCAAAATTACGAAATATTAAGCAGAATAGGGACAAGAGCGGAAGATAGCACACGAAGGCAAGGATTAACAAGTGAAGCCGTGAGGCTAAGGTAAAAACCAAAAAGTGTTTTAGATAAGGTTTGGTACCTTCTATGAAGCACTTGCATCTAGCAGGTCTAAGCGGCTTTTTAGAAAAGCTGCCTGTCCGTGGCAATTCGCAATTAAACTTATCTTTGCAGCTACGATCCTAATCGGGACAGATCAAACCATGAAAGATAAAGTAGTTTTAATTACGGGTGGTACATCAGGCATTGGCAAGGCGCTCGCTTTTGCCTTTGGAGGGGCAGGCGCAAAGATCGCCTTCTCTGGCCGGAATCCTCTGAACCTGGAGCAAACATCAAAGGACCTAACAGCAGCAGGCATTGATAACCTGGCCTTGCAGGCGGATGTAAGCGTAGAAGAACAGTGCCAGCGCATGGTGCAACAGACTGTGGAGACGTATGGCAGGCTGGACGTGCTGATCAATAATGCAGGAATCTCGATGCGCGCGCTGTTCGAGGACCTGGACTTGAATGTGCTCCGTCAGGTAATGGACATTAATTTTTGGGGTACCGTGTATAGTACCAAATATGCCTTGCCTTACATTAAAGCTGCAAAAGGTTCTGTGATTGGTATTTCTTCCGTGGCTGGTTACCGGGGTTTGCCGGCGCGTACAGGCTACTCTGCCTCCAAGTTTGCGATGCACGGCTTTCTGGAGACCTTGCGTACCGAATTGCTTTACAGCGGTGTGCACGTGCTGCTGGCCTGTCCGGGCTTTACAGCCTCCAATATCCGGAACACGGCCCTGTCTGCAAACGGACAGCAGCAAGGCGAGACACCACGTGCAGAGGAGAAAATGATGAGTGCCGAGGAAGTGGCAGAACGCATCCTGAAAGCCACTGTCAAGCGCAAGCGTGACCTGGTGATGACCACACAAGGCAAAATGGCGGTGTGGGTAAACAAGCTCTTCCCGAGCCTGGCCGACAAGCTGGTGTTTAACGTGATGGCCAAGGAAAAAGACTCCCCGCTGAAGAAGCCTCGTTAGACAAGGGACTGTTGGATAAAGGACCAATAAAACAAGAAAGGCAGCCCCACGAGGGGCTGCCTTTCTTGTTTTAAGACTATAGCAGACCGTTTCATGCTCTGCTGTTAAGTTCTGACAGTGCACATAAGCCCTTTTTCTTTCTTCGTAAGCCTTTCGTCCATTATCCTTAGGGTAGTTCCAGCAGGTTGTTTTTCCGGATAAAAGCTTTCTCTCCTTTCCACTTGATCTCGTACCAGATGTCCCGCTCGCCTGTAATAGGTACTTTATGCCCTTGGGTAGCCGTAGCGAGCCAGGTTGCGCCCGCCGAGGGGGCCGACATAATGGCCACATAATCATTTTTGATGATGCCGGCATTCCCCAGGTTCAGGAAGTTGATGTAATACAAGATAAAGAGCAGGTAAAGGGTAAAGCCTATCTTAAAGGGCTGTGAGAACTTGTGCCCCTTTCGCCAGCTAATGAACATAATGGTAACGGTTACCACGGCAACAAGCAGCATCAGCTCCAGCAAGAGCATGTAGTGCTTGCTGAACTGTGTTTTAAAGAACTGCAGGTCGTTATACTCGTATCCCTGTAAACGGTGTGCCTGTGCCAGCTCTTCCATCTTTTTTAGGGTAGAGCGGCTGGGTTCTTTTGTATAGAAGAGGTGCAGGTAGTACATCGCCCCGGTATAATCGCGCATGCCTTCTTTCACGTAGGCCATCTTGAGGAGCATCTGCGGGGAGTACTGCTGCTGTTCCTCCAAGATTTGCTCATACAGGCCAAAGGCCTCCGTGTAGTACTGTCTTTGGAACAGAGAATCGGCTTTAGCGAGTGTTTTTTTATCTTGCTGGCAATAAGCGGGTTCTGTGAAAAATGGCAAAATAAGCACTAAAAAGGCAGATATTTTGAACCAAAGTCTTTGCATTTTAAAACTTAGCTGTTACTTTTGCATCGCAATTCAGGGAGACGCCTTGAGAACGCAAGTTAAGAAATAAACTGATTCTGTAGCTCAGCTGGTAGAGCAATACACTTTTAATGTATGGGTCCTGGGTTCGAATCCCAGCGGGATCACTAGCAGAAAGCAGCGCCTTTTCAACTCGGAAAGGCTGGCTCTGTCTGCACTTCTAACGAAGGTAAAAAGCTTGCAATTATCTTTGCAGTTTAAAACAAAGTTTTTACCTTTGCCCTCCCAAACAAGGGAACATTTACTGATTCTGTAGCTCAGCTGGTAGAGCAATACACTTTTAATGTATGGGTCCTGGGTTCGAATCCCAGCGGGATCACTTCTTAAGCCTCAAACGCAAGTTTGAGGCTTTTTTTTTCTACTTTCGGTAAAGTTGACGGTTGTGGGGGAGGAGCCAGGAGAAAGCGGATTTCTTTAATTGACACAGCACCATCTGCCTATACTAATGGAAAATGCAATTAAAATTCATGTGCCCATCACCGTTTCATATCCAGCGCTGGAAGGTGTACTGCAGAAGCAAATGGTTGGGGAGTATATCCCCAGACCAGAACAAGGTGTAAATGAACTCCCTTACGCCCAAGTCCTGGATGTGGGGATTACTGGAAGTAGCACAGGTGCTTATGATGTCATCCTCAGGATCAAAATAAGAGTTCTCCGTACTGTGCTCAAGCGGGATCAGGTCGATTTATATGTCCGGGCAACTTTAGGGTATGAAAATACAACACAGCAGTTGTTTGTCCGCAAGTTCAAGGCCGAATCCAGAACTTCCAGTAGTTTCTATAATACCGCTTTAGAGGTGCTGGCAAATAAGGTAGCCTATACGCAAATCTTAAGAAAGACCAGGTTTAACCTGAGCGACATCATATCGAAAGAGATGGTGAAGGCCAATGGTTTGTTAGAAAAAGGGCTTGCACTGAAAGGGCTTGTATTGACGGGAGCAGTTACGGAGGTACGCGTACAGGACATTGTTCCACAGCAGGAGCAGGTGTCTCTCTCCCTAGAGTTGCTCGGTGATGTGGAGGTGGACATACATGATTTGCTTGGCCTCATGCCCGGCTGAGAAGCTTCGAGTAAAAGTAAAGACAGAGGGGTAGCCCATGCTACCCCTCTGTCTTGTAAAGCGTTTGGAACAGCTTGTACTTGTACCTCGGGTACTCTTTCAAAACAGCTGCTAAAGCGAAGAAAGTACCGCCAATCAGCAGCGGGTAAAGCAGGTACAGCACCGGGTGGAGCAGGGGCAGAAAGAGCATGGCAAACAAGGCAATCGCCAGAAAGTTGTAGAGGTAGGATACCTTGGCACTAAAGCTGAAAATACCCCCTTTCACAGCCTTGGGACTTACAAAAGAGGCAATGAGACCAAAGGGTATTAGCAGTAGGATGCTGCCGGTATACATCAACACAATGAACAGGGCATGTTGGTGGTTAAACAGGGCAACGTACAGGAAGGTAAGCACAGCGTCCAGCAACAGGGGTACGCGTAGGGGAAGCAGGCTTGCTTTAATAAAGTCTTTGTAGTTGCCGCTGCTGCGTTCAATCGTCAGCCACAGGTTACGGTAAAAGCCCCAGATGTTGTTAAAGACATAGGAGAAGATCACCAGAGGGCCTACGAACAGCCAGAGCGTTACAATTTCGTCCAGGATATGCTTCCCCTCTTTGGAGTAGGACAGGGCGTCAGCGCCCAGGATAAGGGCTTTAAAGACCATGCCGAAGATGAGCATTTGCCGGGCCAGCTTATGGTTCTTGAACAGCCGCCAGCTCAGGCTGCGTCGCGTGCTGCTGCTATGGCTCACCACTTTTCGGCGCGGTTCTGTGGCGGACGCCTCTAAAAAGTAGTTCGAGGCGGTTAAAAAGCCCAGTGCCGCCATGTGCACGATAATTTTTAACCAGCTATAGGCAGGAGTAAAGGTAGGCTCCTGTACCTGAATGGCTACAAAGGCTGCTGCCATCACAGCAGCGGCAAAAAACATATGGTGCCGCCAGCGTATCTTTCGCTCCACCAGTACCTGCAGCGCCCGTAAAGTGATGTGTGCTGTTAAAAGGACCATCACACTTTGCAGGAGGTGTAAGGCGGTATAGGCGGGAGACATCAGGAACAGAAGGATCAGGAAGTTGAGCAGTATAAAGTAAAACGGCGACACCAGTTCTACGATTAGCTCCGTCCGGAACCGTTCAATGGCCGAAACAGGGTAGATGCGCGGAATGATTTCTGTTTTCGGAACGTAGGCCGGGAAGAAGCCCTTCAGGATAATTAGAGCCAGCAAGAGCAGGTTCGCGTATTCCAGCACTTTATTTACAGAAAGGGACGTAGCCCCTGCTTGGGCTTGCTCTAGCAGCGACGAGAAAAGCCAGCTGTAAATGGCGGCCCCTACAATGCCCAGCGCTAAGAGTAGGATGCGCTGCAGCCGCCTGTGGCGAAAAAAGCTTGCCACGCGGGCACGGCAGCAGAAGGAAACGAGGTTCATGGGTTTACGAATAATGCAGTGAGAAGCGGAGGTGAACGAGAGCTGTGGGAGCAGGTTTTTAACCAAGTACCCAATCCAGGTTCGTGTCTGTGTTATGGTGTGGCAGCAGTAACTGGAACAAGGCCTGGTCGATCAGGTTCTCCCCATTCATGGTAAACTCCTGCACGGAGCCGTTGTACATCAACTGTCCGTCGTTCAGCACTCCAATGTGCGTAGCTACCTTTTCCACGTAGTTCAGGTCATGCGAAGAGATCAGGACAGCACGGTTCTGTGTACTATAACTCCGGATCAGTTTAACCAGCAACTGGGCGGCAATTGGGTCCAGGCCGGTGAAAGGCTCATCCAGGATCAGGATCTGTGGCTTGTGCAGGATAGCGGCCGCAATGCCTACTTTCTTTTTCATCCCGGTAGAGTAGCCTGCGATATTTTTCTGCAGGGATTCGGGGTCAGAGAAAAAGTAATTCGTAAGACTGCTGATGCGTTCCTCGCTCTCGGCAGGGGACAGGCGGTGCAGCTTTGAAACAAAGGTGAGGTACTCCAGCCCCGTAAACTCCTCTATCAGGGGGTTGTCTTCGCACAAAGCGCCCAGGTTTTGCTTTATATCAAGAGGCTGGGCTTTATAGTCCTTGCCGAGTAAGGTAATGGTGCCGGCATCAGGCTGCATCAGGTCCAGGATGCAGTTAAGAAAGGTGCTTTTTCCCACCCCGTTTTTACCAAGCAGGCAATAACACTGCCCTGTTTCTATGGTTAAGTCTAACTCCTGTAACACCTGTTTCTTCCCAAACGATTTCGAAAGTCCCCTTATCTCAATGCTCATATCCAATAATTATAATCCGGGTAATAGGTGCTAAGCGCTAACAACTTGTTGCACAGGTATAAAATTAGGTATAAACCTTTGCTTGTCCTACACATTAGGCCGCTTGTGTTTGCATTTTACACACCTTTGTGTAACAAGAAGTCCTGTAAAATAATCAACAGCCCAAGGTGCCCGAAGGTTTCTGATGCCATAGGTTTAAAATACAGGCCACGATCGTATGAAAACAAAGAGTTTTTGTGAAGGCAGCATTGCATATGTCAAATCGGCTATTTACTTTTGCAACCACATTTTACCTGCGCACGTGGTGAAATCGGTAGACACGCCATCTTGAGGGGGTGGTGCCTTCGGGTGTGGGAGTTCGAATCTCCCCGTGCGCACTTTTCCTTTCTTGCTTCTCGTAAGAGGCAATATTTCGCTGAAGCCCTCTTTTCTCAGTAAACCGGCTTTCGTCTAGCTTTTAATTTCCTATCCAAGAATTTTGAATTTGTATCTGTGCTTGTGGAATAGCTAGCCTATAGCATCTGTGTAGGCTACCGTAGAAGTATCAAGCTTCTATTTCAGGTGCTGTATTTACGGGCTGTCCCACTCGTGTAAGGCATCCTCTTGAAGGGAAGATCAAGTCTAATTTACAGCACCAGCAGAGCAGTATCTCCACAGCCTTACTTACCGGTGTGTATGCTTGTTAAGGTTGGGTGGCGAAAGGATTCTCCGGCTTTACCAGCAATACGTTCTCCCGCTCTACCACCACGGCGCCCGGGGCTGACCCTTTGGGCTTGCGCACCCATTTTTTAGGGGTGTGGATAACAGGACAGAGGGAGTCATTCTTACGCTTGCTGTAGTACGCTGCGAGCTGGGCTGCTTTTTCCAGTACAGTAGCAGGTATTGTTTTGCCGGCCTGGTGCTTGATCACCACATGAGAGCCGGATACATCTTTTGCATGCAGCCAGATGTCTTCTTTGTAGGTATGGCGCTGGGTGAGCTCGTCGTTGTTTTTAGCGCTTTTCCCGACCAGTATCTTGTATCCCTCGCTTTCAAACACCCGGAAGGGGGCCTCTTGTTGGGCCTGCTGTTTGGTGGTAAGCAAAGAAGCGTATTCCCGCAGAAAAAGCTTTAAGCCCTTATAGTCCTGCACCTCTGCCAGGGCCTGCAAAGCATCCTCCAGCATGATCACCTCTTCCAGCTTCCGTTCTACTTTCTCTTCGAGCTGCCTTACCTCTACGTGCTGGTTCTTTGCCTTGCGGTAAAGGCGCTCAGCCTGCTTCTGGGGCGTTTCGTTTTGCTTCAGCTTGTACACCCGGTCCTGGTCGGTGTAAAAGTCGTACAGCGTTACTTCTGTGGCGCGGGGAGGGATGTTGGAGAGGTTGGCCATGAGCACATCAGCTGTCTGGGAGTAAGAACGGTCGTGGCGTAGCTCCTGCAGCTTTTGCTCGCTTTGGTCCAGCACGGTTTGTGTAACATGGCGCTTTCGCTCCAGCTGTTGCTTTGCCTGCTCATACTGCCGCTCGAAACCTGTCTCTGAGAGATACAAGCGGGTGTAACTGTTGAGGGCTTCCAACGGGTCGGTATAGGTATGCAGGACTTCGCCTAAGGGGAGGAGGGAGAGGCGAAGCTTTCCGTGCAGACGCAGGATGTAATAAGCGGGTGGAGCCAACAGTATGTCCAGCATGTCCTGTACCAACTCCCACCTCTCCTCCAGTGACGCCTGCCCGTAGTTCCGCTCCTGCAGGTAAAGGGCAGGAATATCGCCAAAGGTAGGGTACACCTTGCGCAGGTTTCCGTTTGCCGCCGCAAAGGCTTCGAAGTTCTGCATCAGCGGCCGGTCCATGTGCAGCGGATCTAGTTCTGCATCGCTGCGAAACTTATTCTGGAAGAGCTCCAAGGCTTCGTTTCCCTGGTACAGAATGATGTTGGACCGATTGCCAAATAACTTAAACAGCAGCAGAAAGCCCTCTGAAAGCCGGAGGTAAAAGCTTCGTTCGTTCTGGTGCTGTACCACGTCTTGCACTTCCTGCCCCTGCAGGGCTTGCATCAAGTCTACGCTGTTGGCGCGGGCCCGGTGGAAGTCGGCAGGAAAAGACAGGGAAGCGAATTGCGAGGTGAGCAAAGCCCTGATGTACAACTCCTGTTCCGGACTGGCAAAGCCCAGGATTAGCTCATCTTTATTCTGGCTAAAAGCCGTGGCTACCTGCATGCCTGTTAGCTTTGGGCGCAGGGACTGGGTTAGTTGCCGTAAAAAGTAGTAGTTCTGATGCACTTATACTTCTATCTGTAGGCCATCATAGCCTAGTCGGATAAATTCGGGCAGTTCTGCCTCTACTTCACGGTGCAGGCCCATGAGGTGGCTGATATGGGTGAGATAGGCCTGCTCCGGTTGCAGTTCCTCCAGCAGCGCCACTGCTTCCTCCAACGAGAAATGCGAGATGTGAGGTTCATGCCGGAGGGCATCCAGCACAATCACTTTAGAGCCTTTTACTTTTTCCTTTTCCTCCTCCGAAATGAAATTGGCATCCGTGATATAGGAAAAATCGCCTACCCGGTAGCCAAGTACCGGCAACCTGTAGTGCATGACCCGGATTGGCGTGAACAGGACACCTTCTACCTCAAACGGCCCGAGGCCATCAATTGTGTGCAGGCGCACCTGGGGGATACCCGGATATTTGAAATCGGCAAAGATGTAGGAGAACTCCTGCTTTAGCTGTTTTAATACGCGCTCTTCGGCATACAGGGGCATGTCTTTGCGCTGAGAGAAATTGTAGGCACGGATGTCATCAAGGCCGGCGGTGTGGTCCTTGTGCTCATGGGTAAACACCAGGGCGTCCAGTGTTTTAATGCGCTCGCGCAGCACCTGCTGCCTAAAGTCCGGGCCGGAGTCAATGATAATGCTCTTACCCGCTACCTCCAGGTGCACCGACACACGCAAGCGCTGGTCACGATAGTCTACAGAACGGCAAACCTCGCAGGAGCACCCGATAACCGGTACGCCCTGCGAGGTGCCTGTGCCTAGCAATGTTACTTTCAATTAACTTTTTCCTGGTTACAGATTTGCTGGTAAAGCTGGCGGCTTTTCTCGCTTAGCTGTTCCTCGTTTACTGCTATGCTGCGCAGGATATCGTACAGGCAGTTGATCTTGCCCTCCAGGCTGTAGTACTTGTTTACCACAGCTACGCGCATATCCTTGAGCACACAGTACCCGGCTTTAAAATTGCCTTTTTCGTAGCGCAGCACAAAATCCGACTCTGCAAAAATATCCTCCAGCTTATTTAAGAATGGCCGCGTGTACTTAAGCTCCATTTACTTTCCTGTATACTTTTTTACTGTCTCTACAAGCAGGTCAAAATCCAGCGGCTTGGGCAGGTAATCGTTCACACCGGCTTCTTTAAAGTCCTCCATGCTGTAGTTGTTCGCGTTGCCGGTCACAGCAATGATCGGGATATTGGCAATGTCCTTGTCCTTGTGCGCGCGAATCTCACGGGTACAGTCCATCCCGTTCTTTACGGGTATGTTCAGGTCCATTAAAATCGCATCGATCTTGTTACTCTCAACCTGCTTTATCACTTCGCCGCCGTTTTTGGCAACCAAGATTTTATAGTTTTGGAGCTCTAGGATCTTCTTTGTCAGGTTAAGGATAACAGAGCTATCCTCAGCGATCAAAATAGTTTTGCTTTCGGCCATGTGCTAACTGAATATAATGTCCTTGTAAGATTTTCGATAGTTTTCGTAATGTGTCTGCAATTTGGAGAAATTTTCGTCTATATGCTCCAAGTGGTCCTGCTTAATGTCCTGCTCTAATTGCTTGGCAAGTTCGGCGAGAGGGTTTATACCTAGGGTGAAACCCGTACCTTTAAGCTGATGCAATGTACTTAAAATACCTTTGTAATGTTGTGCTTGAAGCTCTTTTTTGGCCTCCTCCAACAGCTCACCGGCCTCCTCTTCAAATTCAGCATATAATTGCTTGGCAAAATCCTCCCCGCCTATTTGCTTGAGTTGCGCTACTACCTGCAGGTCAACGATGGGCGTCGCAGCTGCCTCTTCTGTCGGGGCTTGTTCAGAACCTGCCGCTTGTTCTGCAGGCTGCGTCATTTGCTCCCATTTCGTGATCATGGCATGCAAGTCGGCACTTTTAACCGGTTTGGAGATGTAATCGTCCATGCCCTGGCTCATAAACTTCTCGGCGTCATCCTTCATGGAGTAAGCCGTCATAGCCACTACCGGAGGGCAACTGCTTCCCAGTTTCTCCTTGATTTGCAGGGTAGCCGTTACACCATCCATCTCGGGCATCTGAATGTCCATGAAAATGACCTGGTACTTGTTGGCGACTGCTAGCTCTATGGCCTCATATCCGTTGGAAGCCACATCGATGCGGCACCCCAACCGCTCCAATAGCTTTTGCGCTACTTTCTGGTTGATCTGGTTATCGTCTACCAGCAGTACGTAGGGGTTGTTATCCAACGCTTTGGGCTCTGCCTTCTGGTGCTGCTGGCGCTGTTGCTGCTCCTCCACTTCAGTAGCGTTGGCGAGGCGCACCTTTATGTTAAACCAAAACGTGCTGCCGTCCCCGTCCCGGGACTCTACGCCAATGTCTCCGCCCAGCAGGTGGGAGAGCTGCCTGGAGATGGCCAGGCCAAGCCCCGTGCCCCCGAAAGTCTTTGTAGACGAATTGTCCAGCTGGGTAAAATCGTTGAAGAGCAGCTGCTGGTCTTCCGGTGAGATGCCGATACCTGTGTCCTTCACACGCACGTGCAGCCTGTAGTACTGCTTGGCGAGTGGCTCGGCATGCACAGATACCTTGATTTCCCCGGCATTCGTGAACTTAATGGCATTAGAGGTAAGGTTGGAGAGGATCTGCAGCAGGCGCGTCTCGTCGGTTATGATATGGCGGGGCGTACCCGGCGCGATGCTATAGCTAAGGGCTAAGTCTTTCTGTTGTGCCCGGTTCACGAACAGGGAGTAAATCTTATCGAGCGTCTCGTGCAGGTCTACACCGCTTTCGTGCAGTACCAGCTTGCCAGCCTGCATCTTGCTCAGGTCCAGGATGTCGTTCAGGATGGCCAGCAGGGCATCCGAGGACTTGCGGAGGGTATCGATATAGTCTCGTTGCTCCGGATCCACGTTCACCTGGCTCAGGAGGTCTATCATGCCGATGATGCCGTTCATTGGGGTGCGCAGCTCGTGGCTCATGTTGGCCAGGAACTGGTCCTTCACTTTCAGCAGGTTCTCGGCCTCCTCTTTTGACTTTAGCAAGGCCATCTGCGTACGCTTCAGCTCTGATACGTCGCGCACCACGCCTTCCATGGCGATAGGCTTACCCAGCTCGTTAAACACCAATTTAGAGTCCAGCAGTACGGTTCGGGTCGAGCCATCCTTGCTGATCATTTCCACTTCCATGTCACGAAGACTGTATTCTTTCAGTAAGCGCTCGCGGACGTCCATCTGCACCTCGGGGCTGGAATAAAACTGTGCGGCTTTCAGGCCCAGTACCTCCCCTTCGGTGTAGCCGAAAAGCTGGTAGATGGAAGGGCTGACCAGCTCAATCGTACCGTCCATGGCACAGCGGTAGTACACATCCTGGAAAGACTCGAAAATGTGGCGGAACTTCTCTTCGTTCTCCGCCAGGGCCAGCTGCGACTTCTTCTTATCGGTGATGTCCAGGGCTATGCCCGAGATCTCCTCAAAGCTACCGTCGTTCAGGTAAATCGGGTTGAGGTACACTTCCCGCCAGGTATCCTTGCTTTGCAGGTATATTTCGAAGTGCTGTGGCTTACCGCTAAAGGCCAGCTTGTACTTATCCTCCCAAAAGGTATAGGAGTTCTCGTGCACAGCTACAATGGCGGTATCGTCCAAAGGCATGTGTAACTGCAGCGGGTGGCCGCTACGTGCCTCAAAAGACGAGGCAAAGTTGCGGTTAAATGAGGTAAGCTCGTAGTTGCGGTTCAAGGACCACATATGGTGCGTACCACTCTCGAAGATAGCGTTTAAGCGTGCGTTCTGGGTGTTGATCTGCTCTTCGTTGCGCTTGCGCTCGATGGCCAACGCCACCTGGTTCGAGATAAAGTGCAGAATCTCAATGTCTGTGTGCACATAGGCATCCGCATTCTGATAATCCTGCAGGGTGATTACCCCGATGATGCGGTCCCCGATAGCCAGCGGCGAGCACAGGATAACCTCCGGGAGGGCGCCAAACACGGTAAATCCCTCTTTCTCCGAGAGCGTTTGCAGCTCCTGTTTCTGCATGTACAGCGGCTTGCCCGTCTCAATAATGTACTCCGAAAGCCCCACGGAAAAAGGACGCTGTATCTGTGCCTTGGAGGACTTGTCGATAAACTGGTCTACCAGGTACACAAAGTTGAGGTACCTGTGCTCGTTATCGCAGAGGGCAATGTAAATGTTGCGTGTTTCGATGATCTTGCTCAGCTCGCGGTGAATGGCGGAGTAAAGCGAGTTCAGGTCCTTGCTGCTTATGGCCAGGTTTGCAATACTGTAGTATACCTTCTGCAGTCGCTCCGCCTTGATGCGGTCTGTGATGTCGTGCAGGATGGCACGGGTGGCGACAGGCTTGCTGTCCTGCCAGCTGCAGGTAATACTGCCGATCAGGTGCACCGGCTTACCGGCCTTGGTCAGAAACACCGTTTCGATCTTGTTCACGTTTTCCCCCTTATACAAGTTCCGGAGCTGGTATATGAGCTTCGCCTTGTAGTAAGGGTGTACGATGTCGTTCAGGGTCAGGGCCTCGATGTCCTGGTCGGTATAGCCCAGTCGGTCTTTCCAGGCCTTGTTAACAAAGATGAACTTGTTGTCCACCGAGATGTTCTGAATCAGGTCGTGCGCATTGTCGAAGAGGTCCTGGAGGCGGATCTTGTTATCCTTCAGGGCCTCCATCGCGATACGCTTGTCTGTCATGTCCTTTCCGACGCTGGTAATCCCCGTTACATGGCCCTCGGAATCGTACTCGAACATGCAGTTCCAGCGGATGGTCTTCAACTGACCTGACTTTGTCCGTATATCGCGCTCGTAGTAGGAACTCAGGTGCTTTTTCTCCAAGGAGTTCTGAAAGTCCTGCCAGCGTTGTGCCCGGTCCTGCTCCGGCACGAGCAGTTCGTAGAAGTTCTGGCCAATGAGCTCCTCACGGGTGTACTCTACATACTTCAGGAAGTAGTCGTTGGTATAAGCGATGTTTCCCCTGGTGTCGAGGCTGTAATAAATTAGGTTGACCTTATCCAGGAAGTTGCGGAACTGGTCCATGGATGCCTGCAGGACTTCCTCCCGCTGACGTGCCTGCTGCGCTTGCTTGCGCTGCGTGATGTCGCGCTTAAATACCTGCAGGTAGTACTCCCCGTCCAGGATCAGGCGGTTCACATTCAGTTCTACGTCAAAGAGGGTGCCGTCCTTGCGCCTGTTCTTCCATTCAAACGTGGCGGACTTCCCTGTCGCCAGCACTTCCCTCATGATCCTGGCGGCCTTCTCCTCAGATCGTTCCCCGTCTGGCTGGTACTCCGGGGAGTATTCGTTTGGGGTAAAGCCGATCAGGTCTTCACGGGTGCAGCGGAAGAACTCCAGGGTCTTGTCGTTACAGTCCACCACTTTCCCGTCCTTAAACAAAATGATGGCGTCATAAGAAGACTCGAACAGGGCCCTGTACTTGTCCTCGGTGTGGATGAGCTGCTGCTGTAGCTTGTGTCGGGAGATATAGTTGCCGATGGCTGTGCCAATGAAGCCAAGCAGGCCCACAAAAGACTGCGTAATATTGATATCATTGCTGGGCCACACCAGGATCAGGGCGATGAGTTCTTTTTCTGTAGCGATGGGCACCAGTGTCAGCTTTCGGTGCAGCGTACTCTGCAATTGCTCCTGCAGGTAATACTGCGCTTTTCGCTTGTCCGGCCCCAACAGCCGTTCAGCCAGCTCAGGGATTATGTTCAGCTCTTCCGGAAGCTGGTTGTTGCCCTCCTCGCCCACAGAGTAGGAAAGGGAAGCCCTGCCTTCAGCAGAGGAGTAGCTGTACACGCAACCACCTGTCACATCGCTTTTCTCCAGCAGCTCGTTCAGGGTGTACTGCAGCACCTCATACTGTCCATTAGAGGCAGACAAGTTGGTGATCAGCTGGTTCACAAACTCCAGCTGGTGATTCCGGAAGCGGATATCCTGTTCGGTCCCGATCACCTCATTCAGGTTCTTAATGGAGCCGTAGAGTACCTGATTGTTCTTAAAGGTGCCTTTTTGCAGGGTTACTTCCACGGGCAGTAACTCCTGGTTGCTGTCGTGCAGCCACCATTCGAACTTTTGCTTGCCGCCCACCTGTGCCTGCTGCAGCTGCCGCTTCAGGGCTACCCGCTCAAAGAGGTTCAGCTGAAAGCTTCTTAGGATGGACTTTCCTACCAGTTCATCTTTCTCCTGCTGTATCAGTTCTGTGGCGCTCTGGTTGATGTCTATAATGTTGCCTTCGCAGTCTAACAGGAACATCGGTTCAGAACTGCCGTCGAACACGTGGTGGTAGCTGTCGCCATCGTATGGCAGCAGTGCGGTGGGTTGCCCCACGTTAGCCAGTTCGACGCATACAAACACTTCGTCGCCAAAATGCACCATGCGGCAACTGTAGTTATACGGCTGGCACTGCGCGTTTTCGCTGAGCGGCACCTCTCCGGTTAATTTGCGTTGCTGCTGCAACTCTTCCATCACTTCCGGGAACTTGTCCTGAGGAATGCGAAGCAGGTCGCGCAGGTGCAGGGCATTGCCTGGCTCCGTATCCTGAGACTTATAAATAAGCGCCTGTGCGTTGGCAGCCAGCACCTGTCCGTTCGGGAGGGCCACAACCACTCCGTGGGCGGGCTTGGCCAGCTGTACCAGCACTTGTAAAAGGGCGGTGGCTTGTTCCGTGTTCTGCGCGTCAGCTTGCCGGCTAGGGATATAAGGCATTTTGGTACTGCTAAAGGTAAAAGAAGCAAATAGGCGCAAAGACGCCTCTTGCCACGCTGTTAGTTTTATAAAATAAGCGATAAATTAGCAAAAAAAAGCATCAGTGGCTACTCTTGCAGTGAGTATACAAGAACTTAGCCCTGTTTGTGTTGCCTGTCCCTAAGCAGAAGGCCACGCTCCCTCTAAAGAAACCGTTGTTCGCCTGCTGTATACACAGGTGTTTTGCCCAAGGATACAGCAATCAAGAGAGGGTAGGGGGAAGGCCGCAAAGGGCGGAGGTAAATAGCAGCGGTAGAGCTGTGGCATCACAGCGCTCCTACTGTGTTAGCGGATCATATGACAAGGACGAACAAAAAGAAGCACCTGGTGGTGGTGGTAGGCCCTACGGCGGTAGGCAAAACCGACCTGTGCGTGCAACTGGCAAAACATTTCGATACAGATGTTATCTCGGCAGACTCCCGCCAGTTCTTTCAGGAGATGACCGTTGGTACGGCCAAGCCGTCTTTGGCAGAGCAGCAGGGGGTGAAGCACTATTTTATCGACTCGCACCATATCACAGAGGACTATAATGCCGGGGGGTATGAGCAGGACGTGCTGGCGCTGCTCGAAAAGCTTTTTGAGGACAAGGACGTGGTGGTCCTGACCGGAGGCTCGGGGCTGTACGTGCGGGCAGTATGCGAGGGGATGGACGAGATGCCCGAGGCCGACCCCAAGGTGCGGGAGGAACTGACGCGCCAATATGAAGCACAGGGCTTGCAGCCTTTACTTGATAAACTGCAGGAAAGGGACCCTATTTATTTTGCACAGGTCGATAAGGCCAACCCACAGCGCATCATCCGGGCCGTAGAAGTGTGCCTGAGCAGTGGCATACCGTACTCTTCCTTCCGAAGAAGCGAAAAGCAGGAGCGGCCTTTCAACATCATAAAAGTCGGGCTGAACCGCGACCGGGCGGAGCTCTACGAGCGGATAGACCAGCGCATGGACCTGATGCTGGAGCAAGGCTTGCTGGAAGAGGCAAGCGCCCTGTACCCTTACCGGGCGCACAATGCGCTACAGACCGTGGGGTACAAGGAGGTGTTTGATTACCTGGAGGGGAAGTACGACTGGGAAGAGGCTGTACGCCTGCTCAAGCGGAATAGCCGCCGCTACGCCAAACGCCAGCTTACCTGGTTCAACAAAAGCCCCCAGGAGTATACCTGGTTTCATCCGCAGCAGTGGCAGGAGATCGTTACCTTTATCCAAGAGCAGACACAGGCGTAATCTTCAATGATCGAATACCTGTTAAGCCTGCGTTTCCATCACGCCGCGCTTACTCAACATTCCCTTTAGAACGGGTAGCCGATGGCGATGTTGAGGAGCATGCCGTTTTCGCCATTAAACTTGCCGTTGAAGTCTCCCAACACGAAGCGGTCTCCCTTTGGGAGGTAAGGCACCCTGACCGGAATACCCACGTCAAAGCGTACTACGAAGAAGTCCACATCCACGCGTAATCCAAAACCGGTACCAACGGCTATTTCACTGAGAAAGGTGTTCGGGTCGAATTGGGGTTTCTCCTGGCCTTCGTTGTCCCGTGCCTCGTCCATGAGCCAGATGTTACCGGCATCCACGAATACGGCCCCTTTAAAGAAGCCGGCAATAGGGAAGCGGTACTCCAGGTTAGACTCCAGTTTTATGTCACCGAGCTGGTCGAAGTAGGCAAAGGCATACTCGTCGGGAACGTTGTAAGTGCCAGGACCAATGCTGCGCGCCCGGAAGGCCCGGATACTGTTAGGACCGCCAATGGAAAATTGCTTTACATAGGGTAGCACCGTTGAGTTGCCATAGGTAAAGCCTGCACCCGCTACCAGGCGGGCTACTAACTGACTCTCTTCCGTGATGTTCCAATAGTACCTGAAGTCATTCAAAAAGAGGGAGTACTGCGAGTAAGGCTGCCCGAGCAGCGTGCGTGGCTCTTCTGCAGTCGGGGGGGCTGCTCCGAGCAAGGACTGTATCCCACTTACCACATTACCCGATACATCAATTGTCAGGTGGTTGAAGACCTGGTGGGTACGCTCCGGAAAGACCTGGGTGGTGTAGGTAAGCTCGTACACGGGCCCTATGATAAACTGGTTCCGGAAGCTGCGCAGCAGGTAAGGCTGGGTTTCCAGTATCTCGCTAAATGCCTCTGTTACGTTACTTAATCGTACATACTGCAGGTTGATGGGGGATATTTCATGGGTAAGCGTTTGCTTTGGCCGCCAACTGTAGCCATAGGAGGCGTTATAAGAGTTCATGCGGAAGAACTCAACCCTGCTGAGCAGGTTAAACCCTGCCGCAATGGCCGTGGTAGGCACGTACAGGGTACGCAGGTTGGGTAAGTTAAAGGGAGATACAATGCGTGGAATTGTGATGCCAGCCTGTATGCCTAACTCATAAGAGTTAAGGGAGTTGTTGCCTGCTACCGGAACACCCTCCGGAGCATCTCCCGCACTTCTGCCCCCTACCTGCGTCTCAAACCGGGCGGTGCCTTCCACGGTTAAAAGCTCAGAACCTTTAAAGGCATTGCGGTTGCGGAACGAGACGGACAGCCCGGGGCCAGCAAAGTTGTTTGTCTTTCGCACGTACTTTATTTCAGCCCGCAGCGCTTTTTTAAGGGCAGGTGTCAGGTAGATATAGGCGTCCAGCATGTGGTTTTTAAGATTGTCCCGCTCAAACTCCACGTTTACGTACTTGTATGCTGGCAGCCCCAGCAGGCGGTTCGTCGTCAGGAGCACATCCTGCCGGGTATAAAGGCTATCCTGTTCGAGAAAAACACCCCGCAGCAAGTGGCGTGCCCGCACGTAGTTCTCGTTCGGGATATAGTGATAGCCCTTATAGTCGATGGTGTCAGCCACAGAAAGGCTGTCGCCCAGCGAGTAGTTGGCAAAGATGTACACATCATCGATCTTGTAGGGGTGCAGTGCGCGGCGCGGCGCGGAGCTTTTTATCCGCAACAGCACATCCACCTGCCTGTCCCCAATAAGTGAATCGACACTAAAGATGAGCAGGTCAGGGCTGAAATAGTAGTAGCCTTCACTTTTAAGGATGGAGTCGATTCGTGCCCGCTCGGCGATCATGGTCCGCAGGTTATAAGGGGTGCCAGTCTCTAACAGGGAGCCTTCCCGGGTCTGCTGGATGTCGCGGTAAACAGGCACGTCCCGTCGGGCAGGCAAAGAGTCAGGCTCCACCAAAGTGTACTCTATATTGCGGATTGTGTAAGGCTCACCTATAAAAGCTGCCCAGTTGATGACCGCTTTCTGGTTTTCAACAATGGCGTTACTCTGTATGTTATTGTTAAAATAGCCCCTGTTGTGCAGGCGGTTGCTCATGATCTCGTTCAAGGCGCTGGTGTCTACCTCTGAGAGCAGGACCGGCTCCTCTCCAAACTTCGTCTGAATCCAGTTCTTGATGCCCTTGTCCTTTTCGGTGTAGAAGGTGTTGTAGATCCATAACTTAGGGTACAAGCCCAGGAAAGAGGTGTTGGGCTCGGGCTTCACAACGCGGGCCAACTCAGCTTCCAGGTTCTGGTCTCTTTTGGTGCTGGCGTCTTCGCCTACTACTTTCACACTGTAATCAACAAACAGGGCGTCTCCTTCTGGCACATACTTGGTAACATTACACCCCGAAACAAGCAGTACTAACAGTAAGAGCGACAGTACTGGCAGGCGTAATAGTTGTTTACAAGGTATGGATGGTGTCATGGGTAATCTTTTCTGCTATCTGGTTTCTGTTGTCATAATTTCCTCTTCTCTTCTCAGTTTTTCTTTTCTGCGCCTGTTCTCGAGCGAACGGAACAGGTCCGAAAAATTATTGTACTCACGCTGATAGATCAGGGCGGCCCCGGTTGCGCGGACGTCTCCCTCGAGGAAGTCCTGGAACTGGTTGCGCTGGAAAGCCTGTACCCGCAGGCGGCCGTCTTCTGTCAGCGAGTACTCCACCGAGATGTCGCCGCCAAAGCCGCTTACGTTTCGGTTCTGCTGGCTTTGCCCTTCCAGTCCGATATCCGTTCCTACCCGTACCGTCAGGCGATCATCGAGGAACTGCTGGCGCAGGGCAACATTGAGGTCTGTGCGTCCCTCAGCAGAACCCGAGGAGAAGTCCTGGTATGAATCTACGCCCAGCTCCAGCCCCAGGCCCCCCGCGTACTGCTGGGTGAGCTGGTTGAGTTGGTCGGTTAGCAGACCGCTGAGGCTGTTGCGGGCCGTGCCCTCAAAGCCACCGCCAGAGCTCTGGAGTGGGTCCGGTGCCATGAACCTGCCCAGCACAAGCAGCGAAAAGACCTGCTTGTTCAGTTCTGCCACATCTTCCTCCAGGGCAGCCAGGCTGGCGGTGACCTGCGCGGGTACATTGCCACGCTCCTCTTCCGGGAGCTCAATCTCAAAGTTTATCTGGGGCTGTAATATGTCGCCCTCTACGTTCACATAAACCAGGAAAGTGTATTGGTTGCGGAGAGCAGGGTTGTCTGTGCCCACTGCCTGGGACGCAACGAGTTCGCGTGGAGCTGCCTCTACGGTATAAACAGCTGTGATGTTCATGTCCGCTTGCAGGGGATCGCCCGTCCAGGTGATGTAGCTACCGTCTGCTATGGCTAGCTCGCGGGACACCAGGTCGTAGAAGTCCATGCTGTAACTGCCTTCCGACACCTCGTAGCGGCCTGTCATGTTAATTTCGCCGCTGGGCCGCATGCCAATAAACAGCGGGTCGGCAGTACCTCGCACCACCAGGTTGTCACCGGTAATAGGGTCAATCACGATCGAGATAGGGGTAGCGTCGGTTACGTATAGCTCTACTTCCACATCAGCCCCCACAAAGCCCTCTACCTCCACAGAGTCTTCTTCGTACCCGGTCCCCACAATGCCGGTTAGCGACTCGTTCAGGTTTACAAACTCTACCACGCCTTCCCGCTCGGCGGCGGCAACCTCATCGGCCGGAACCACGGCGGTGAACTCAGAGCCATCGAGCACGCGCACCTCGGCTCTGACTACGGGCAGTGCCAGGGTTCCGGATATAGCAGCATCCGCGGCTACCAGCACATCGCCGTAGTACAGGTCATTGTCGGCGGCGGTAGAGCTAAGGGCCAGGAAGCGGTCTGTCTCCACCGTCAGGTCGAACTGGAAGTCCGTGTAGTCCTGTGTCAGCATTCTGCCCTCTACCACCAGTTCGTTATTGAGGGTGTCGGTGAGTACAAAGTTAGGGAAAAGGATACCTGCTTCATTAAATACCAGCTGCTCATCATCTACCCGGTACAAGGAGCCGAGCATGGTGATGGCAAACTGCGCTTGGTCAAAATTCAGCTCGCCTATGATGTCCGGGTTGTCTAAGGTGCCGGTAATGCGCAGGTCGCCCTCTGCCGCTCCGTCCATCGCCTCGACCATTCCCGCCGTGAAGCCCTGCAGGGAGGCCAGGTTCAGCCGGTCGATGTTTGCCCTGAGGTTAAGCAGGGTGGCGTTGGGCTGTGCCTCCAGAAATCCGTCTATCACCACTTCGTTGCCGTTGTCTGTCAGCAGTGCGTCCACATTGTAGCGGTTGCCGGGCGCGCTGCTTGCTTCCACAGCCAGGTCTCCTACCATGGAGCCGTCGTAAATAAAGTCTTCCACCTGCAGGTCTGAGGTAAAGACAGGCGAGCCTGTGAGTATATCCCGTAAAGTGGCTTCTCCGTTAATGGTGCCGGCAATCAGGCTGGTATCCTGTGGCTCCTGGAACGTGCTTAGCATATAGGCAATGTCCACGTTATCGAAAGCAACATGTAGCGGTGCATTGGCAGTTACAGGGCCGGTGCTGTTAAGGGCGATGGCACTGGCGCCATGGCTTAGCACCACGTTGTTAGCATAAAGCAGGTCCGAGCCGAACAGCAGGTAGTTGCCGGGGGGCACGTCCCAGTCATCGCCGTTGATCACGACGGCATCCGGATCAAAGGAGAAGCGGAAGCCCCTGCCTTCGCTGGTCAGCACGCCTCCAAGCACCAGCTTGTCGTCGTTCAGCACGCTGTCTCCCGCAATTGCCAGGCGCACAGCCAAAGAGTCGTCACGGGCAGCCCCCTCCAGGCCTATATGATCTACCGTAAAGTCCGGCGTCACGAAGGCATCTAAGGTAACATCATAACTCAGGCTGTTTTCATCTCCTGTTACCTGCAGGCCTAAGCCCCGCATCACGTAGTCGGTGTACTCTATCAGTGGAATTCTTCCGTACATTTCGAACTCCTGGGTCTCGCTGTTATAAGCCCCCGTGATGGGGCCGCTCTGGAGCTGCTGCAGGCCCGGCACAAAGGCCGTGAGAATGCGGGTCTGCTTGGGGTTCAGGGCAAAAGTGAAGTCCTCCAGGTTCACCCCAGCAGGGTAGGGAGGGTCTGGCTGCAGGTCGAAGTAGGTAGAGAAATACTTTTGCAGGGCCACGGGCAGCGTGGCGAGGGTGTTTTCGAAACGCACCTGCCCGTCCAGGACGTCAGACCGGACGTCCAGCTCTGCTATTTCCCCGGTCTGTTCCAATGCCATCACCAAGGTGTCGATAGGGAATACCTCTTCGGCGGTGCGTATGACCAGTTGCTCTGCTGTTAGCACTCCGCTGAGCTTGGCAGGGTCTACTCCGGTAAACCTCCCCTCCAACTGCCCTTCTACAGCAAGCGTGTCCGGGTAAAAGTTGAGGGCGTGTAGATTCGCTTCTTTCAGGGCGAGGTTAAAGGCATACGCAGGCTGCAGCGTATCGCGCATGTTAAACTCGCCTGTCAGGGCAAAGGCCAGGTTCTCGTCCTCTGCCACGGCACTTACCTGGTAAAGGCTCCTGTTAATCTCAGCCTCAATGTCAATGTCGTTGTAGGTATAGTTGTTGTATTCGAAGATTATGATCTCGGCATCAACATTTGCTACCATCTCCGCAGGAGTGGTAAGCCCGGTGCCGGTGGCTTTGGCGGCAAAGGCAATCTCTCCCAGGCCAAGGCTGTCTTCTATCACCTGCCCAAGGTCAAAGCCAGTGGAGCTAACCGTAGCGGTGAAGCGCTCGTTCGGACCGGTGTCTATGTCTACATCAATGTTGCCAAAGGAGCTCTTAAGCTGGGTATTCACGTCAAAGGAAGTGAGGGAGCCGGTGTAGTTTCCTTCCAAACTGATTTGGTTGGGTAGCCGGAAGCCTTCAGGAATAGTGCCTGCGGGTAGCAGGGCCTGTACATCGGTCCGGGTGGTGGCAAAGCGGTCTATGTCCAGGTCGAGGTAGAGGTTCTCAGGGTCCATGGCGTTGCGTATTGTGCCGCTCACATCCACATAGGTGTTCTTAAGGCCCGCCACCTGTAAATCCTGCAAACGTAGGTTATCGAGTGTGCCAGTTACTTCAGCCTCCACTTTAACCTCGGAGTTGACAATACTCTTAAAGGCAGGGTCTGCCGCTATGTCCGGCAACAGGTACTGTATGTCCTGAAGCCCTATAACGGTGTTGTTGATGTCTGCCCTTACACCAACCAACGATGGGCGTTCGGTAATGGCTTCCAAAGAAGGATACGTAATGGCCAAGTCGCTTTGGATAAGACTGTTGTTCGTGCGCAGGTCCAGGTTGCGCAGGCTGGCACTGGTCGTATCCACTTCAATGAGTGCCTGGAAGTTCTCTATTTCAAAGCCGCTCTGTTCCTGTAGCGTCAGTTGGTTCAGGTCTACGTGGAAGCGGTTGAGGCTGTAAAGGATGTTCTCCGCATCTACCACAACATCGGTAAAGAGCAGGTCGTTGTAGTTCATCCCTTGTGGCTGCTCGGGTGCACCCAGTACCTCAAAGTCCACGTCCAGGTAGGTAACGTCAAGCTCTCCTAAGGTTACAAGCCAGTCCATGGGCACTGCGTTCGGGTCGTTCACGATCTCATCGGGTTCCTCTGGTGGGGCTTCCGTAGAGTCGTTCGGCACCTCGCCATCCATGGCATACAGCACCGAGGTGTTGTGCAGGGCAAAGCTTTTCAGGTCAATCCGGGCCTCTTCCAGGTTAATGTCGTGCGCCACCAGCTCCGACTCGCCCAGCTTCAGCTCGGCCCGCTGTCCTGCCGGCCTGCTGATGTAGGTCAGCAGGATATCCTCCAGCGCCACCCGGTTCAGCCCAAAATCCAGTTCCAGTGGCTGTGGGGCGTCTTCGCTTTCGGGGGGGAGCTTTGTTTGTTCGTAGTAGGCCCAGGTATTGCTTAGCTCGATCTCATCCACCAGGTAGCGCTGCTCGTCTAGGTTAATTTCATCCATGGAGGTATACAGTTCCCCGATGCGTGTGCGCACAAAGTTGCCGCCGGCTTCATCCCGGAAAACAAGGTACACGTCATCGAGCCGAACTTCGTCAATGCTGATCTGCATGGCGGCCGACGTGTCGGCTGGTTGTGTGGCGGCGGTGTCCGTGGGAGCGAAGGCCTCCATGATAAAGTCGTAGTTCGTGGAGCCGTCCTCGCGGATGTGCAGTTTCACAGTGGCCTTTTGCAGGGAGATATCGCCTAAGTCCAGGTTTCCGGAGAGCAGGGCCAGGATGTCCAGGTCGGCGCCCAAACGTTGGCTGTACCAGAGGGTGTCCTGCTGCTGATCCTCCACATACACGTCCTGCAGTACCCAGGTATTCCCGAAGTCAGTGGTAAAGCCGCCGATGTCTACCTTGGTGCCAAGCGTGTCCTCGAGGTAGTCGGCCCCTTGTTGGGCAAGGTAATTTTGCACAGCGGGGAACTGCAGGGCAATAACAATCAGAATAAGAAGACCCGCTACAATGGCAAGTGGCCAGAGTATGATCTTTAAAATGAGGCGTCCTATGTGTTTAGCAGAAGCGATAACTATTCATTCGTAAGGTGCTCTGCTATTTACGGAATTGTATAAAGATGGATGGGGAAATGAGAATTGCTAAATTGTAAACCCTTTATTTAAAATGATTTATAGAAGGGAGGAGGGTGGTAAAAGGAGGGGAAACTGTTTTTATACTTCTGGGCATAAAGCCACAGAAGTATAAAAATTAGCTTTCTGGTATTACACAGAAAGAATGTTGACCATGTCAATAAACTGCGGGTTAATCACCTTGTCTTTTGTAATGGTCTCGATGAATGGAGTGTACACCAGTTCAGCGTTGATAATACCGGCCATTACGTTTTTGCGACCGGTTAACAGACCTTCCACGCAGGCTATGCCCAATTGGCTGGCCAGCATCCGGTCTGCCGCTGTAGGGGAGCCGCCGCGCTGTACGTGGCCCAGAATGGTAACACGGGCATCCATGTGCGGAAGCGCCTGCTGTACTTTCGCGGCCACCTCTGTTGCACTGCCTGCCTCGCCACCCTCGGCGATAATAACGATAAAGGAGGTTTTCGAACGGCGCCAGCCTGTACGCAGTGTCTCCACTACATATTCGATGCTGGTGTCTGTCTCCGGGATCATCACGATCTCTGCTCCACCACCAATGGCACAAGGGATAGCGATGTAGCCAGAGTCACGGCCCATTACCTCGATAAAGAACACACGGTCATGGCTGTCGGCGGTGTCACGGATCTTGTCGATGGCGTCCAGAGAGGTGTTCACCGCCGTGTCGTAGCCGATGGTATAGTCGGTACCGAACAGGTCGTTGTCGATAGTGCCTGGGGCGCCAACAGTCGGGATGCCATACTCTTCAAAGAAGATGTTCGCTCCCGTAAACGTACCGTCGCCGCCAATCGCCACTAGGCCATCGATGCCATGCTGCTGAAGTTGCTCGTATGCCTTCCGGCGCCCTTCCTTCGTCATAAATTCTGTGCTGCGCGCAGAACGAAGAATAGTACCGCCTTTCTGAATGATATTGCTTACAGAATGAGACTCCATCTTGTAGATGTCGCCTTTGATCATACCATTATAGCCACGTCGAATACCGTATACCTCCAAACCACGATAGATGGCAGTTCTTACTATTGCTCTGATGCAGGCGTTCATGCCTGGAGCGTCACCGCCGGAAGTAAATACGCCAATTTTTTTCATGGTTGATGTTGTATATAGTTATAATTTCTATTCTTGATAAAATTAATTGTTAAGCGTTGCACTTATGGTAAGAGGTGCTTTTGGCCTCCCTGCCTACCCACTTTCAAGGCGCAAGTTAAAAACAAGAAACAAAAGTTAAAAAAAGGACTAAAAGCAAGACCTTAAATATAGGAAACCGTATGTAATACCGAAATGTCCGCAGAGGCCGTCAGGCAGCAGGAAAACTCACCGGAGAGACTATTCTTGGTAGCGCTACGTTTCATATTCTGTGGCACTTACAGTGTCAGTGCAAAATAAATGTCGAAGTTAAAGTAATCTAACCTATAGAGGCAACGTATGTTCGGTTTTTTTGAGAGCGAAGAAACAAAAAGGTTAAAAAGCCACATTACAAACCTGGGTGCATTGGCCAAAATTGATGGTCATTTGGATCCTACGGAGATGAACTTTATTATATCGATCGGAACGAAAAATGGGATGAAGGCCGAAGAGGTACGTCACCTTATCTCCAACTCGGCTGAGTCAGACTGTCCATCCCCCTCTAACGACTCGGAACGCTTCGACCAGATCTACGACCTGGTCGAGATGATGCTGGCCGACGGCATCGTGGATGAGAACGAAATGGATTTCTGTATCAGCATGGCAGCTAAGCTTGGCTTTAAGAAGTCCATTGTGGGGGTGCTGGTGCGCAGGATCACGACAGGGGTAAAGGATGGCCTGACACGGGACAGCATTAAGCGCGATACGCAGTCCTTCCTCAATTACTAGCGAGTTTCTTGCCCCAGGCCTAGCCTATTGAGCCGTAGGCAAGCGTAAGCTGCAGGGTAAGCTTATTCCGCTATCACAACTTCCTTAAACTGGCCATTGGTAAAGATAAAGGCGGTAACGTTATCTTCCATGCCGAGTGCCACCACATCATACGGTATGTCCAGTTCCTCCGCTGTCTCCACGCTCAGGATCTCCTCGTTTTCCTCAGCCAGGTACAGGTAGTAGAGGCTCTGAAGAACGCCCCGCTCATTAAAGAGAATATCCCGCTTTAGTTCGTGCAACTGATACACGCCTTCTTCTGTGTGGAGGGCAGCCAGCACAATGACTTCCCCATCTTTCTCTAACTGCAGGGCCACGTCCTGCAAGTTATCGCCATTAAAATCACCCCGTACGATGAAGGGACCCTGTGGCAGGGCCGCGCCTCTTTCCTGCGCACCCTCAGCCAGTGTAGGCTGCTCCCAACCCTGATACTCCGTTGTTAGCTGCTGCATGAGTGGCTGTGGCAGCGGCACAGTGGGGGATACGTTGTTTTCGTCTGTCCTCAGGGCATCCTTGTTTGTACTGGCAATGGAGTCCAAAGCTTCCGGTACCGGGACCACATCTACCTGCTCATCTGCCACCTCCTCGTTTTCGGGAGAGCAGGAAAAGGCCAGCAGCAGGAGTCCCAGCATGTATGCTATGTTTTTCATGATGTCTGCGCTTGTATCTTTTATGTTTACTATGGATGGGGGCATGCTGTTACATGGGCCAGAAAAGGGGCACCAGCAGCAGGATTACGGCTACGAGCAAAAGGGTAAGGGGGGAGCCTATCTTAATGAAATCCCGAAACTTGTACTTGCCCGGGCTGTAGACCAGGATACAGGCAGGCTCAAAGGGCGTAACCAGCGACACGGAGGCGGCCAGCATAATAGCAATAGCAAAAGTCCGGGGGTCGGCGCCTAGTTCAATGGCGGTGCGAAGGGCGACAGGCACAACGACCAGCGCGGCGGCGGCATTGGACATGGGTTGGGTCAGGAGCACCGTGAGTACCACAAAGCCCGCCAGCACGCCTACCTTGCCCATAGGGCCCGCCAGGGTCACAATTCCTTCTGCCAGGAAGTCTGCCGCCCCTGACTTCTCCATGGCTGTTCCGAAAGCGGTCATACCGCCAATAAGGATCAGGAGCCGGAAGTCAATGGCCGCATAGGCTTTCTGTGTGCCAATACAGCGGAAAAGGATGCTCGCCATGGCCCCGAGCAGGAAAGCAATGGAGAGAGGCAGTAGCTGGAGGGTGCCCAGTAAAATGGCGCCCGCCAGGCAGGCAATCGCCACCAAGCCTTTCCGCTTTTTGAAGAGCGTGGGCTCAAACTCATCCAGCAGGGCCACATTGCGGGACACGCGGAGCTGGTTCAGGCGCTCAGAGGAGCCCTGCACTAGCAGCAGGTCCCCCAGCTGCAACTCAATGCTGCCTATCTTGCTCCGTAAGGTTTCGCCGTAACGCGAGATGGCAATCACGACCAGGCCGTAACGCTGCAGAAAGTTAGCCTCTTTTACCGTGCGCCCGATCAGGTTCGACTGCCGGACGACCAGCAGCTCTGCTAAGCGGATGCTGTCGGGCTGCAGGTCTTTCTCCAGGATGGCGTCGGCCATAATCTGTATGCCTTTTGTCTCCTTTACCTTGATCAGGTTGTCCAGGTCTCCCTCCACGAGTAAAATATCGTTCGCCTGAATGCGGGTGCGGAAGTCGGGCAGGAAGTTCTCGTGGTCCCGGATGATGTTGAGCATCCGGAAGTGGAGCGAGGTAAGGTCTGAGGCAAACACCAACTGGCCTACCAGGGGGGAGTCGGGCAGCACTACGATTTCGGAAAGGTACTTTTGCAGCTTGTACTCTTCGGTCAGTTGCTGGTCATCGTTGTTGGGCAGCATGCGCTGACCAAGGGTCATCATGTACAGCATGCCCACGGAAAAGATAACCGCCCCAACCGCTGTGATTTCAAAAAGGCCAATGGCGGGCAAGCCTGTCTTGGCGAGGTAGCCGCTGACCGCCACATTGGTGGAGGTGCCAATAAGCGTGCAAGTGCCCCCCAGAATAGCCGAGAAGGCAAGCGGCATTAACAGCTTGGAAGCGCTGATGTTAACGCGCTTGGACAGCCCTATGAGTGGTGTTACAAACATAGCCGTCACCGTGGTGTTGTTCATAAAGGCCGATACTACGCCTGTAATGAGCATCACCACAAAGAGCATCAGGTTGGAACTGCGGTGCGCCAGTTGGACGAGCCGGATAACGACAAAGTCCAGAATGCCCGTTTCCTGCAGCGCGGCACTTAGGATAAAGATCGAGGCGATAACAATGATGAAGTCACTGCTAAAGCCATCAAAAGCCTCCTCCGGCGTAATAATGCGGGCACTGGCGAGAACGGTGAGCATCACCAGCGTCACGATCTCGACAGAGTACTTCTCCGTAGCGAACAACACCACAGCGATGACCAGCAATGTCAGCACAAGTGCTATTTCCATAAAGTTTCCGGTTGCCTGTACCTTCGGCGTAAGGTGCAGTTCCGGCTTTTACGTGCAAGTGCCTGTAAACGGTGGTAATTCCGGACAGAAATTTACTTGTCGTACAACTGTTTGTACTAGTCGTACAACTGTTTGTACTATAGGTGTTTATCTATTGCACTTCCTCGATGGAGCGCAGGATGATCGCGCAGGCCTCCCGGATCTGCTCTTCTGTAATGACAAGCGGAGGGGCAATGCGCATGGAGTTGTCGCAGAACAAAAACCAGTCGGTGAGCACGCCATTGAGGATGGCCCGGTCAATCACTGCCTTTAGTACCTCAAACGATTCGAACTCGGCGGCCATCATCAGCCCGCAGTTGCGGATCTCTTTGATGCGGGGGTGCACGAGCAGCTCTTTAAACAAGTCAGCCTTTGGTTGCACCCCGGCCAGCAGGTTTTCCTCCTGTATCGTTTGCAGGGTTGCCAGCGAGGCGGCACAGCTTACAGGATGCCCGCCAAATGTGGTACAGTGCCCCAGGATAGGGTCTGTCTTAAAAGCGGCCATGACTTCCTGCGGGGCAATAAAAGCGCCGATCGGCATACCGCCTCCCATCCCCTTGGCACAAAGTAAGATGTCTGGCTCTATGCCAAACTGCTCGAAGGCCCAGAAGGTGCCGGTGCGGCCAAAGCCGCTTTGTATCTCGTCCAGGATCAGCAGGGCGCCTACTTCTGTGCAGCGCTGGCGGAGGTGCTGGAGGTAGTTGTCTGTGGCTACCCGCACACCGGCTTCTCCCTGCACCGTTTCTATGATCACAGCTGCCGTGCGGTGGGTAATGTCCTCGAGGTCGGGGAGGTGGTTGTAGCGGACGTGCCGGACATCGGGCAGTAAGGGGCGGAAGGCATTTTTAAAGCTCTCGCTACCGTTTACAGACAGGGCACCTTGTGTGGACCCATGATAGGCATTACGGCAGGAAATGAGCTCTGTCCGGCCGGTGTAGCGCTTGGCGAGCTTCAAGGCACCCTCCACTGCTTCTGCACCGGAGTTAAGCAGGTACACGTTGTTAAGGCGCTCCGGAAGCGTACTGGTAATAGCCTGCGCCAACTGAGCCTGTGGGGCCTGTACAAACTCCCCGTACACCATCAGGTGCATGTATTTATCCAGTTGCTCGTGGATAGCTTTTAATACCTTCGGATGCCGGTGCCCTACATTGCTCACGCCAATACCAGAGATCAGGTCCAGGTAGCGTTCGCCTTTGGTGCCGTACATGTATATGCCCTCTGCCTTCTCCACTTCAATCATCAGGGGGAAGTCTGATGTCTGCGCCACGTTCTGCAGAAATAGTTGCCTCATCGAAATCATAGGACAAAGGTACGGAAATTAGTAGGAAGGGAGGAAGGAGTGGGCGAAGCGAAACATGCAAGTCATGCTCTCTCCTTCACAAGCAGGAACAGTTAGGAAACCAGCAGCAGAACTGCCAGCAGTACAAAGAGCAACAGGGCAATGAGGTAACACTTGTACTTGCCAATCTCTGCCAGCATGCCTGCAAAAGAGGCTGGTGTTCCGGGTGGGGAGGGGGACAGGGTTTCGTAAAGCTCCTGAACTTTTGGAAAATCCTCTTCGGTGAAAAGGTAACGGGCAACCGGAACGGAAAAGTTGTTCGTGTCCTGTAGCCGGTAGGGAATATTGTGCTCCAGCAGCGCCCGCTCGAACTGTATTTGTTGCAGGGAGCCCGGATAGAGGGATATACTGTAGCGCGGGTTTATTCGGTGCCATGCCGCTGCTGTACCAGCCGGCTCCTCTTTAGCGCTTGCCAGTTGTCCTTGAATCAAACTAGCAAGTTCGGAGGCTTTCCCTCGCTTTTGCACCTCTTCCAGAGCGGCTGACACCTCCTCTTGGCGATAGGCGTCCTTGTTCAGCACCACCTCAAACAGTTGCTCATCGGAGTAGGCAGCAAAATGGTCGGAGTGGTTAGAGTGCATGTGTTCAGGCTAGGGGTTATCGTAATAAGTACGGGTAACAGGGGAGAAGGCTATAAGCAGGAGCCGATCAAGTACTCAGAAAGAAGGAAGACCTTTGTGATTAAGCGGGCAGCAAGTCACAAAACCAGAAGCCGGTATCAAAAGCGGGTTTGTCCTCCTTCTTAAAGCAGTTATCGTCCTTTTCCTTGGCAGGCATTCCATAGGTTTTTCTTACTTTCTCACCCAAGGTATAATGTACAGGCGCTTTAAAGAGCGGGCCGTCAAACACAAAGGTGTGGAACTCGCCGTTCTCGCCGGCCGGGTCTACCGTGGAGGGCAAGTCCTGCAGAAAAGCTTCGTCGAAATGCCTGCCAACGAAGCTGGAATCCAGCAGCCGTTCGTTCACGCACACCACTACGGCCCGGTAGCCCAGGGAGATAAACTCCTGCGCCAGTTCCAGGGTATCCCGCCCCCAAAGCGGGAACACGGCTTGCATGCTTACCTGCTGTAGCTGCTGTTCCCTGTACATACGAAGGTCCTCCAGGTTAATGTCGCCGAATACAGCATGTGCTATGCCTGCTTGTTTCAATGGTTGCAAGGCCTGTTCCATGGCTTCGTTATAGGCGCTCATGCTGGCCTGCTCGGGGAGCATGACCTCTTGCAGGGGGAGGCCTAAGCTGAACGCCTGTTGTTTCAGCAGTTCCTGCCTTACACCATGCATGCTCACCCGCCCGGTAGCACCACCAAGGGTTGTGAGCAGGCTATGCACCTGGTATTTCTTTTCTTTTAAAAGGTGGTGCAGGCACAGTGTGGAGTCCTTGCCGCCGCTCCAGTTAAAAATGCTCGGTATCAAAAGAAGTTGGATTAAGGGAACAGTTGCTTTGGCCATGAAGGTAAGTAAAAAAGCCCAAAGCGCTAGTTGGCTGACGCTAAATGAAGACGCGGGACAGACCTGAAAAAGGGTAGGCGGTTAGCAGAAAAGCCTGTGGCGGAATACATTTCCGCCACAGGCTTTTTATCAAGGGTAGTTGTTGGTGTTATCGTGCGGATCATCATGTTCCGGGTCCACGGTAGGGGGCATGCCGGCCATAACCCTGTTATGAGAATAGGGCCTGTTAAGGGGTGGCTCCATTTGCTGTCGGATGTACCTGTTCCGCTGGTAAGTGTTGTCGTTTCTTTTGCTGAAAGCCGCCCAGGCTAAGCCAGCCAGCGCCACGGCCCCAGCAACTGCTAGTACAGTGGGAACGGGGTTGCTGACCGGTGGTGGTACGGACACTACGCCTTGCTCGTCGGTTACAGCCGGCTCATGTACATACCGGCCGCTTTTAGGAACTTCCTTTAACCAGAAGTCTTTTACCAGGTCGTCCAGCTGTCTGCGCAATTCTTCCCCTTTCATCGGCAAGCCATGGCCTGTGGCTGCTATTTCGGGGCTTAGGTTTGCCAGTTCGTCTATGGAGTGGTGGGCAGCGCCCCAATCGGGGGTAAAGTAGGCTGGAGGACCGTGTACCTCCCGCTTTTCCGTCATCACGGCAATGGCCGATTCCCCATCACGGGTTACAAAAGCATCCCCGGCAATTAAGGTGCGGTCCTCGCCCCGGAAAAAGGAAACATGGCCCGGGCTATGGCCCGGTGTGTGCAGCCAGCGCCAGTGCGGTAAGCCAGGCACTGTACCGTCCGGAGGTAACAACTCCACATGGTCGCGGATGTTGATGGGTTTTTTGGGGTACATAAAGGCCATGTAAGCCATTGCACCTCCTCCTACGGAAGAGTCCGGTGGCGGATAGTTTGACTGGCCGGTTAAGTACGGCAGCTCCAGCGGGTGTGCAAATACCGGCACTTCCCACTCTTCAGCCAGCTCTTTCACGCTGCCAATGTGGTCGAAGTGCCCGTGCGTCAGCAGAATAGCTTTCGGCCTGTTGTTCTCTCCGAACAGGCCTTCCGCCATTTCTTTTATTTTAGAAGCACTGCCCGCCACACCGGTATCAATCAGGACCCAGGAACCGTCTGGCTCAGCTACAAAATATAGGTTTACAAAAACGGTTTTAAGGCCCCACACCAGGGGGGCCACCGAAAAGTTTTGCCTGTTACTGCCAAGGGTGTTGCCCATAAATGCCTCCTTATCTGATTGTTTTATGAAATATAGTAAAATCAGCTTAAGTTGTAAAGTACGAGACAGCGTTTAAAGAGGCTGTAAAGCAGGCGATTTTACTGTATGGTATTTGTGGTATCAAAGAGGCTTAGCTTGCTTTTATCTTTTCACGTATGAGGTTAATCCTATACAAAGCGCTGTTGTTTTTAAGAATATGCAAAATAGCTGTTTGCAGATTTCCTGTTTTGCAGGAATTTTTTATCTTGCTGTAAAGTTTAATCTATATGGTAAATTTGTTTGTACCCCCAAGCTATATGTCCGTTTACGCAAAGTGCGTAGATGCGTCGATGCCAGCCTTTGAGCCGGAAGAATGGATTGAAGAAGGGAAGGTGTATCCGGTGAAGCACTTCACAGAGCCTCTGAACCAGGGCGAAGGGTTCGCTGTCACCATTATGGACGAAGACGGAATTGAAATTCACCCGTCATCCTCGCACTGGAGCTTTGCCTCCAACCGCTTTGAGCTGTACACCCTGCACCTGAACTAGACCAAAATCAGGAAAATTACGTTAAACTATAAAGGCTGCCTCGCGCAGCCTTTTTTCTTGTGATTGTTGGAGCGCGTGTAGAAGAGACAAAATGACTGCCGAAGAATTTAACCAGCTGCCGCCACACCTGCAGGCAGAGCTAGCCCTGGAACAGGGGCATTACCTGCACCATCGCATACAAGGATGGTGCAAAATAGACTTGTACTGGCTGTGTGACTTCTATGTAGAGATCTGGTTTCTCTACGATCTTAAGAGCATAGGCCTTGTCCGTGCCCTTACGAGTTATTCTCACCTAGAGCCCTATCTGGAAACCATCAAGCTGAAGCTGAAGCTGATAAATAAAGAGAAGTGAAGGGAACAGGGAGAGGTACTTTTCCGGCTTAGTCTGCTGTACTTGCCTTTAGGAGTGGGAATGAAATTTAATTTCGCTCCCCCGCTTGTGCAGCCTCTCCTTTAAAATTAATACTTTTGAGCATGAGCAGAAATCTACTACTAATAAGTACCTCGACTACGCATGGTACAGGTTACCTGGAGCATGCCGAAGAGGAGGTGAAGGCCCTTTTGGAAGGGAAGTCGAGCATCCTGTTTGTTCCCTATGCCCGTCCGGGTGGTATCTCGAACAAGGAGTATACAGCGAAGGCCCGGGAGGCCTTTGAGAAGTGGGGCATAGGTGTAACAGGCGTGCATGAGTACGACGACCCGGTGAAGGCAGTACAGGAGGCCGAGGCTGTTTTTATAGGAGGCGGGAACACATTCCTGCTCTTAAGGAACCTCTACGCAAATAACCTGGTGAAGCCCTTGCGGGAGCGTGCCCGGAAGGGAATGCCTTATATGGGCACGAGTGCCGGCACCAACGTGGCAGGCAAGACGATTGGCACGACGAACGACATGCCCATTGTACACGTGAAGACCTTTGAGGCGCTGGAACTGGTCCCTTTTAACATTAACCCACATTACCAGGATCCGATAGAGGGGTCTACCCATATGGGGGAAACCAGGGAAACGCGTATTGCCGAGTTCCACAACCACAACCGACAGCCGGTGGTGGGCCTGCGCGAAGGCAGCATGCTGCGCGTAAAAGGGGATAAGATCGCGCTGTTGGGGCCGCATTCAGCCCGTGTTTTCCTACAGACCGAAAAGCCCATGGAGTTTAAGCCGGGAGATGATATCAACTTCCTGCTGGATGCCTATTAACAAAGCGTGAGTTAAGGCGGTTTGCGCTTCCGCTTTGAAGGGGGTAGCTAAAGAAACGGGAGTAAGCGAATAAGGAAAGGTGGGGCCGCTGTGCTTCACCTTTCTTGTTGTATGTAGCCTGTAATGGCCCCACAGGCGCAAACCGTGAGGCCGGGGTTAAAAGGAAGCTTGCTTAAAAAGTGCTATCTTGAAAGATAAAAAAATAGAGCCGATCTATGAAAAGACACCATCTGACCTTAGCAATGCTACTTGCGCTTTCAGCGGCAGGTACCGTTGGCTGTACCCGTACGACGGAACAAGAGCAAACAACTGCGACAGTGGAGGCTGAGAACTTAAGCCAGCTGTTCGAGAACTACTTTGAGGAACGCTTAAAGCTATTCCCGCTGGAGGCGACAGCCATTGCCGACAAACGCTATAACGATCAGTTGCCAAATGATCTGACAGTGGAGCACGAGCAGCAGGTACGGGAGTTGTACCAGAAATACCTTACTCAAATAAACAACATCGACCGGGAGGCGCTGGGCACGCAGGAACAGATCAGTTACGATATTTTTAAGTATGAAATGCAGATGGCACTGAAGGGCCTGGACCAGCCATCAGAACTTCTGCCCCTGAACCAGTTTTGGAGCCTGCCCATTACCATGGCGCAGTTAGGTTCCGGTTCCGGCAATCAGCCTTTTAACACACCCGAGGACTACAGCGATTTTTTAGGGCGAATTAAGGGTTTTACAGTTTGGGGAGACACGGCCATCGCCAACATGCGCCGTGGCATGGCCGCAGGTATTATACTGCCGCGTACCCTCACGCAGAAGGTGTTGCCACAGTTGCAGGCTATGGTGGTGGACGACCCTAGCAAAACCATCTTTTGGGCTCCGGTAGAAAACCTGCCGGAGAGCTTCAGTGCCGCAGAAAAAGACAGCATACGCCAGGCCTATACCCAGGCCATCCGCGAAGAGGTGATCCCGACTTACAAAAGGCTGTACGACTTTATGCAGCAGGAGTACCTGCCTAAGAGCCGTAGCACAACAGGCATCAGTGGCATAGCCGGTGGAGAGGACTATTACCGTTACCTCGTGCGCTACTGGACCACTACCGACATGACGCCGGACGAGATCTTTGAGATCGGGGAGCAGGAAGTGACGCGTATCCGCAGCGAAATGGAGAAAGTAAAAGAGCAGGTAGGCTTTAAAGGCACGCTGAAAGAGTTTTTTCAGTATGTAAACGATAACCCGAAGTTCACGCCCTTTAAGACGCCGGAAGAAGTGCTGGCCGCCTACAAACAGATAGAGCAGCGTATGCAACCGCAACTGAACCAATTGTTTGGTATTACCCCGAAATCGGAGTTTGAAGTGCGCCAAACGGAAGCCTTCCGGGCAGCTTCGGCGAGTGCTGAGTATAACCCGCCGGCACCCGACGGCTCCCGCCCCGGTATTTTCTACGTCCCGATCCTGGACGCGAGCAAGTACAATGCGGTGGGCATGGAGTCGCTGTTTCTGCATGAGGCGATCCCGGGGCATCATTACCAGATCTCCCTGCAGCAGGAGCAGGAGGGGCTGCCGAAGTTCCGGCAATATGCCTGGTACGGGGCTTTTGGAGAGGGCTGGGCCCTTTACTCCGAGAGCCTTGGCAAAGAACTAGGGCTGTACACCGACCCTTACCAGTACTTCGGGCGCCTGAGTGATGAGATGCACCGGGCCATTCGCCTGGTAGTGGATGTGGGCATGCACGCCAAGGGCTGGACCCGCGAGCAGGCCATCCAGTATTCTTTGGATAATGAGCTGACAAGTGAGGAAGCGGCTACAGCTGAGATCGAAAGGTACATGGCCATCCCTGGGCAGGCGCTGTCGTACAAGATCGGCGAGTTGAAGATGAAGGCCTTACGGCAGAGGGCGGAGGAGGAGCTAGGTGATAAGTTCAGCATCAGCGCCTTCCACGACGAGATTCTGAAAGGGGGTGTTATGCCGCTGGCTGTGTTGGAGAAGAAGATCGAAGCGTGGATCGAGCGCCAGAAGGAAAGTTAGCAAGTGGCTAGCAGCCCTCTGGCATAAAGGAGGGCTAAGGCCTGTCGCTGCCAGCAAAAGAAAAAGGCGCCCACGGTATGTGAGGCGCCTTTTCTCATTCAACTTTAGCCAAACTTAGTTACTGCTTACAGCTTTGTTATCCAGTCTCTTTAGCAGCATTTTCGTGAATTCGCGTTCTCCCCGGTACAACTGGATTAGCTGCTTGTTGGAGATAATGCGCTGGTATTTTGTGGCGTACTCTTTTTCGAGCTCCAGCTCCCTCTCCTTCACCACAAACATATTGTCTATGCGTGCCTTCGCCTCCTGCTCACTGAGCGTGCTTAAATCACGTCGGTAACCTTCGCGGTAAGAGTGGATGAGGGCCCGGCGCTTGGACTCATACTCGTTGTAGAGTGGCCAGAACTTCTGGGCTTGCTCTGCGGTCAGTCCTAGCTTATCAGTCAGGAAAGCAACCTTTGCTGCCTCCACTTTCTCCCGGTGTTCCCTGTGGTGGTGCTCCTGTGCCATAGCTTCGGTGCCACTAAGGGTAAAAGCACAGAAAAGGAGGAATAGGATCGTATAACGCTTCATGGGTGAATTAATAGTCGATTTCATCGAGTCTGTAGTATTCTAGTTCTTCCGCTGCGGAGGCAGGGGATATGTTCATAAACTCTGCCGTTAGCTCTTGCCCTTGCAGCGAGCTCAGCTCCGCAAAGTCACTACTTTCTACTGTGGCATAGGTACTCAGGTACTCCACAATTTGGGCATCAGACACCGTGGTCAGGTTCGTTGCCTGCTCCTCCGGCTGAGCTGGCACGTGCAGAACATAAATTCCGGCAAACAGCAGCAACAGTGCCAAGGCGGGCAGCGCCAGGCGCAAGCGCTGCCAGAAGGAGGTTTGCCAGGTGACCTCCTCCCTTTCGACAGCGGCAGTTCGTGCCATCACACGCATGGGCAGGCGGTCGAAATAATCATCCGGCACCTGAAACACGTTGTGCTTGGGTATGTCGCTAAGCTTTAGGTCTTTTTTCATCTCTTGTGTTGCTATCTGTTAGATACATAACATGAGGTATAGTTTAATCCTGTTTTAGAAATTCTTCTATTTTTTTTACAGCCAGGTGATAAGAGGCTTTGAGGGCTCCGACAGAGGTACCCAGTATGGCGGACATCTCCTCATACTTCATCTCGTCAAAGTACTTCATGTTAAAGACCAGGCGCTGCTTGTCCGGTAAGCGTAAGATTGCCTTCTGCAGCTTTAGCTGCACTTCATCGCCGGCTATGTCCGGAGAAGCTTCTACTTTCTCCATCAGCTCGGCCGTTATATCGTTGATAGGCAGGAAGAACTTCCTTTTCTTGCTGGACAAAAATGAGAGACATTCATTGGTGGCAATACGGTAGATCCAGGTATAAAGCTGCGAGTCTTGCCGGAAGTTCTCCAGGTTCTTCCAGATCTTGATGAAGACTTCCTGGGTAAGGTCATCGGCATCGTCGTGGTCTATCACCATTTTGCGGATGTGCCAGTACACTTTTTGCTGGTACTTCCGGACAAGCTGGTTATAGGCCAGGTTACGGCTTTCGGGGTGGGCGAATTTCTCTAAAAGCTCTTTGTCTTCCACTGTTGCGGAAATAATTAACAGTAGTTTGGTCGTGCCTTTGGTTACAAAAAGAGGCTGTGCCTGTCGAACAGCACAGCCTCTCACTTTTATTTAAATGCTTTACGGCGGTGTGACTACTGCTTTTTTCTGCTGATAGCGCGCTCGGCAGCAGCCACGATGTCGTTTTCAGACAGGCCGTATTTCTCCATCAGCTGGTCTGGGGTGCCGCTTTCACCGAAGGTGTCGTTTACCGCCACATACTCTTGCGGGGCGAGGTGCTTTCTAACCAGCAGTTGCGCAATGCTGTCGCCCAGGCCGCCGAAGCGGTTATGCTCCTCAGCTGATACCACGCAGCCTGTCTTGGCCACGGATTTTAACACCGCCTCTTCGTCCAGCGGCTTAATGGTGTGAATGTTGATGATTTCAGCATTAATGCCTTTCTCAGCCAGGATATGCCCGGCCTGGATGGCCTTCCACACCAGGTGCCCTGTCGCGAAGATACTCACATCCGTCCCTTCGTTCAGCATCACGGCTTTGCCGATCTCGAACTTCTGATCGGCAGGAGTGAAGACAGGGATTACCGGACGGCCAAAGCGTAGGTAAACCGGCCCTTCATAATCGGCAATAGCAATCGTGGCCGCCTTTGTCTGGTTATAGTCACAAGGGTTGATGACCGTCATGTGTGGCAACATTTTCATCATGCCCAGGTCTTCCAGTATCTGGTGCGTGGCACCGTCTTCCCCCAGCGTTAGGCCTGCGTGCGAAGCGCATATTTTCACGTTCTTACCCGAGTAAGCGATAGACTGGCGGATCTGGTCATACACACGACCCGTGGAGAAGTTCGCGAAAGTGCCTGTGTAAGGGATCTTGCCCCCAATGGTCATGCCGGCGGCAAGGCCCATCATGTTGGCCTCTGCAATGCCTACCTGGAAGAAACGCTCCGGAAACTCCTTTTTGAAGGCATCCATTTTCATAGAGCCAGTAAGGTCGGCACAAAGGCCCACCACATTCGGATTGGTACGCCCAAGCTCCAGGAGTCCTGCTCCAAAGCCGGATCGTGTGTCTTTTTTCTCTGTGTACGGGAAATCTTTCATTTATCTATTGAAAATTTTTACGGTTGTAGTTGCGCCCGACCTGATGGTGAAATCTTGTACATCAGTGAATTTACTCGCCTGGGCGGTTTTCATGCGGTAAACTAATCTATAATCTCCTGGCTGTAAGGCCAGGGTTACACTACTGTTTTCCTCCGGAAGGTTACAGACCCATAGCTGTTTCTTGTTCTCGTCCAGGCTGTAAATACTGCCGTAGCCCTGTACCCGTGACGGGATAGACAACTGCCCCGGAGGAGGAATGGATACAGTATTTGTCTGCCCCTGCTTTATTTCTACATCGTTCAGGTAAATGCGGGGCAAGGTCAGCACCTCTAAGTCATACTTTCCGGCAAGGTACTTCTGCCTTTCGCCAAAGGCCTGCACGTGCAATGTTTGCGGGGAGCCTTCCTGCCTTACAATCGCTGCCAGCGTTCCATACGGAGAAGGACCATCCTGACGCAAGTGCAGCTCCCCCTGTGGCGATTTTACCTGTATCACGTTGTGCTTCCCTGGCTGGATCTGGAGGTCACGCTGCACAACAGGTGGTGTGGTGTTCACCACCAGGTCATAAGGCTGCAAGGCGTCCACATCCAGGATATCAGCTTTGCCCTGGCCGTTTTTATAGTGCACATAATTATAGGCCGGTTGCCCGGTCAGGGAATGGAGGAACGTCATGTTCACGTTGCTCTCCACTGCCTGTCCCCGCTCATCGAGTAGTTCCACGCTTACGGTGGTCTGGCTCAGGGCCTGCGTTATGATCTCCGAGAGGATATGCTCGAAGGTCTGCACGTCTGAGGCATTAAAATACTTCCCGATACAACTTAGCTGCTGCGTATAGTTAGGGTCAATGCCTATGCCTATGACGAAAGGCCGCAGGAAAATGCGTTTCTTTTGCAGCGCCAGGGAGGTAGCACAGGGGTCACCTCCGCAGGACTCCAATCCGTCAGTAATCAAAACAACCACGTTGCGGGCCTTATCATCCGGAAAATCGCCAGCCGACTGCTGCAGCGAATAGGTAATGGGCGTATTGCCCCGTGGCACGATCTGCTCCAGCTTTTTTTTGATAGCCGCCGTGTTCTCCGCTGCGAAAGGCACTTCCAGTTTAGTGTCTTCACAGTCGTTGCGCTCACGGCCAAACTGATGTCCATACACCCGCAGGGCCACGTCCAGGTTCTCGTAATGGTCCAGTGAGTCGACCAGTTCGGCCAGGAGCTTTTTGGCCACTGTCATGCGGTCGCTGTCTTCCCACTTGGCCAGCATGCTGCCGGAGGCATCCAGTAGAAACAGGATGCGCGTTTTAGCCTGTGGCTTGTTATCCTGGCAAAAAGCCTCTCCGCTCGCTGAAAAAATCAGCAACAGTGCGAGTGCGGCTAGCATGAAATTGCGCCAGTGTGCCATCTGAGCGTATAAGCCAATAGTAGAAGCTGGTGGGAGAGAAGGTCTCTTCCACCAGCTGTTTTATTAGTAATCGGCGGCCTCGTTAACGGCTAACTGCTGCAGTGCTATCTCCAGCTGCTCGTCGTTAGGGGCTACCCCGTGCCACTTGTGCGACCCCATCATAAAGTCTACACCATAGCCCATCTCCGTGTGCATGATGATCATGACAGGCTTTCCTTTACCTGTCGCGGCTTTGGCCTCTTCGAAGGCAGAGAGCAGCTTTTCGAAGTCATTGCCTTCTGCCTCCAGCACATGCCATCCAAAGGCCTCGTACTTCGCGCGCAGGTTGCCCAGGTCCATTACCTCGTCGGTAGAACCGTCGATTTGCTGGTGGTTGCGGTCTACGGTGGCAATGATGTTGTCCACTTTCTGGTGGCCTGCATACATGGCTGCTTCCCAGATCTGGCCTTCATCCTGCTCTCCGTCACCCATCAATACATACACCAGGTGATTGTCGTTGTTCAGCTTTTTGGCTTGAGCGGCTCCAAGGGCTACCGATAGGCCTTGCCCCAGTGAACCAGCAGCAACGCGAATGCCCGGCAAGCCTTCTTCTGTGGCAGGATGGCCCTGTAACCTGGAGTTAAGCTTGCGGAACGTAGCCAGTTCCTTCACATCAAAGAACCCGGCACGGGCAAGGGTGCTATAAAATACCGGGGAGATATGGCCGTTCGACAAGAAGAAAAGGTCTTCGTTTTTACCTTCCATTGTAAACTCAGGGCTGTATTCCATTACCTTAAAGTACAGCGCCACGAAATAGTCCGTGCAGCCAAGGGAACCTCCTGGGTGGCCAGAGTTAACGGCGTGTACCATGCGAACAATATCGCGGCGCACTTGCGCTGCCGTCTGCTTCAGCTCTTCAATGCTTTTGTTGTGTGGATTCACGTTAATTGATTTTATGACTTACAAATGATAATATACAAGGGAAACTTAACCAGCGTTCGCGGCCTTTCTGCCGTTGATAAGGCTGGCTCTCATGAAAGTCTGCAGGCACGTCTTTGTCTTTTACGGACAAGTTTCCTGAAACAGTAGTACTTAAAAACACGAAAGCGCAGCTATCCCCTCAGACAGCTGCGCTTTCAATTTACTATTTTATTTTAAAATTTGGGCAGTGTGTTCCTTTGTTTTCACTTTTGTGATGATGTCTTGGATAATGCCGTTTTCATCGATCACGAAGGTATAGCGCATGGTGCCCATGTATTTGCGGCCGTACATCGATTTCTCCTGCCACACCCCGTACTGCTCCACAATCTGCTTTTCTGTATCGGCCAGCAGCGTGAAAGGCAGTTCGTGCTTGCTGATAAAGTTCTGGTGAGACTTTTCGCTGTCGGTGCTTACACCAATAACCTCATAGCCTTCCTGCTGCAGGTGGCTGTAGTTATCGCGGAGGTTGCAGGCCTGGGCCGTGCAGCCGGAGGTGTTGTCTTTTGGATAAAAGTACAGGATAACCTTTTTGCCGCGGTAGTCGCTCAGTTTTACCAGGTTGCCGTTCTGGTCCTTGCCTTCAAATTCCGGAGCCTTGTCTCCAATGTTAAGTTCCATGCTGTGTTTAGATTGTTGTCGTATAAGTGGCTTCGTTGCCAGCGTTGTCCTTCACCTTCAAAACTACCTCACCAGACAAAGGTATATTTTTATCCAGCTTTTCTGACCAGATGGTAGCGGTTTTGTGCTCGTACCTCATCAGCAGCCACTCCCCGTTTACATAGGCATTAAAGGAGTTAAGGCCGGAGAGGTCGTCGGAAATCTTGAAAACGATCTTGTCGCGGTTCTTGCTCACCAGGCGGATATAGGGCTTCCTCGTATCTTCCAGCACCTTAAACTTACCCATATCACGGGTGGTAAAGGTAAGCGTATTCCCTTTCCAGTTGCCACCCAGGTAGCGGCGGCCGTTGCCGGTGCCTAAGAAATAGACACTGGCTTTAGAAAGGTCCAGTCCGCTTGTGTCTGGCCTGATCGTCACCGTCATGGCCTTGTGCAGCGGCGTAAAATAATCACCGATGGTGTAGACCCCGTTCTCCAACTTTGTCTGCAGGTACAGCGTGTCGTAGAGAGACTGCTTATCGAAGACTGCTTTCAGGTAGCGGTTTGAGTAGGCATAGTCCGTGGCCGGTGGCACTGCGTGCTGCAGGTTAAAGTTTTCTTTCACGCCACAAAAATGGACTGAGTCCGGAAGGCCTGCTCTTAAATCATAAAGGCTCACAGAAGTGGAGTTCTTTACATAGCTCGGCACCAGCAAAAGCCTTTTCCCGTCTACATACAGCTCAATGTTCTGCGGGGTTGGGTTGGTGTCATCCGCTTTTATCTTCAGTACATTGCCCATTATCTCATAACCCAGTGCCGGTTTTTTTACGGCGCTAGACGTGGTGTGGGTAAAGGAAGGCTGCTGTCCCTTCACGATAAAGCTAAGCGTAGAGGTGTTGTCGTAAGAGTCCCGTGCCACTAGTTTTACCTGGTAGGTGGAGTCTGGGTGCACGTTCATTTTACCTTGGTGGCCGTTGGTAGTGTTGTACAGGGGCAGGTCGTTTCCGTCATCCACGTAGGCCTTTTGGAAAGTACGTCCCTGCCGCTTGTAGGTCTCGTAGTTTATATGCTGCGAGACCTGGCGCGACAGTTCAAATGGCACCTTATCAATGTAGTGGTTGTAAATAGGCTTGTCGTTCACAAACAGGGTTACCTCCTGCGTCCCGTTCTTGTTGGCAGCCCCATCCAACCGGTCGATGGTCTGCAGCTCCAGGCCTATCATGCCATTGGCAAACACGGTATCCGCAATTACATAGTCTTTGCCTTTCTGTATGGTGCGGTACTCGGCCCGGTCAAACCCGTTGTTTACCCGGGCATAAATGTTTAAGGGGGTAAGCCCCAGGCTATAGATATCAGGGGGGGTGGTATCAATTACCTCCGCAAACTGTTGCTTCAGCGGGTTATAGAGCCGGTCCTGCTCATCGCGTATCTCGAAGTGCAGGTGGGGGCCCCCTGAGCCACCTGTGTTGCCCGACAGGCCGATCACCTCACCCTTCTTGACCGGGAACTGCCCCGGCTCCGGGAAAAGCTCCAGCTCAAAGGTCTTCTTGTCATACTGGTTTTTCAGCATGTACTCGGCCAGGGGATCCGCATAAGCAGAAAGGTGGGCATAGGTGGTGACCAAGCCGTTCGGGTGCGTCACATAAATGATGTTCCCGTAGCCGTAGGTGGACTGTTTGATGCGGGAAACGTACCCATCTGCCGCCGCGTGTACAGGCAGGCCAATGCGCTGCTCCGTTTTGATGTCCAGCCCGCCATGGAAGTGGTTGGAGCGGATCTCACCCATGGTGCCGGAGAGGTAATTACGCTCTCCCGGTTTAATGGGGAATAAAAAGTAACCTGGCTGCTGGGTGGTTTGTGCCATGGCCCCGCAGCTGGTGAACATGGCTAGTAAAGCAGCCGAAAGCCGCTTCTTATTTAACTTCGAAATCAAGTAATTTTTTATCTTCAACATACCCTTCTAATCTGTCTCCTATTTTAACCGGACCTACGCCCGCTGGTGTTCCCGTGAAAATGATGTCTCCCGTTTTAAGCGTAATGAAGCGGGAGATGTAGGCAATGATGGCATCAAACGGGTGCAGCATCATTTTAGAGTTGCCCTGCTGCTTTGTTTCACCATTCACATCCAGCCTGAAATTGATGTCCTGCAGGTCGGGGAACTGGTTAAGCGGCAGGAACTCCGAAACAGGTGCGGAGCCGTTAAAGCCCTTGGCCAGTGTCCAGGGGAGCCCCTTGGCTTTTGCCTTCGCCTGCAGGTCGCGGGCTGTAAAGTCGATGCCTAGCCCTATGCCGTCGTAGTACTTCTGAGCAAATTTCGTGTCAATGTTCTTACCCTCCCGGCAAACGCGCAGAATCAGTTCTGCCTCGTGGTGTACGTCATTTGTATATTCCGGGTAATAGAACGGCTCGTTGTGTCGCAGGATGGCAGTGTCTGGCTTAAAGAAAATGACAGGTTCGTCGGGTACTTCGTTTTTCAATTCAGCTATGTGTTCCACATAGTTTCTGCCAATGGCTAATATCTTCATGTAGGGTGGGTTAGATGTTCAGTTTTTCAAAAATAGGGTTTCTAACGTTGCGCTGCAGCAAAAAGTGGTGAATTTCTGAAGCTTTCTAGAGTAGCCGTCAGTGCTTGAAAAGCAACGTTGGAAACAGATTGTTGCCGTTTGGCAGTGCAATTGCGGGAGGGGGAGGCGCTATAACTTTTTGCAGAGTGGCTGACGTATACTTCTGGGGGTACTTGTACGGTGGTTAGTGGTTGAGACTGAACTTAGAACATTTTTTTTGTCTGCCGGCTGCTAGTATAGTGCCCATTTAATTTTGGTGGCATTCATTCGGTTTTCTTAAAATTGGTTCAAAATTTGAACAAATAATTTTATAAACCGATTAAATTTTATAATTATGTATAGAAGGAGTATAGCTTTTGTTGTAGCCTGCTTGATGATGGTAGCTTGTACCACAGTGCCCATCACAGGGCGCCGGCAGCTGAACCTGGTGTCGGATGCGCAGATGCAGGCACTGAGTTACGATGCCTACGACCAATTTCTGAAGGAAAACAAGCTGTCGCGCGATGCGCAGGCTACGGCCATGGTGAAGCGGGTAGGGAAGCGGATACAGAATGCCGTGGAGCGCTACATGGCCGCCAATGGGCTGCAGGATGAACTGGCCGGCTTTGACTGGGAGTTTAACCTGGTGGAAGACGATCAGGTGAACGCGTTTGCGATGGCTGGGGGTAAAACAGTAGCCTACACGGGTATTCTGCCAGTGGCGCAAAACGAGACAGGCCTGGCTGTAGTGATGGGACACGAAATCGCGCACGCCATTGCCAAGCACGGGAACGAGCGCATGAGCCAGCAGTTGGCACAGCAGTTCGGAGGACAAACGCTTTCGGCCCTTGCCGGGGCACAGCCGTCTGTTGCACAAAACCTGATCATGTCCGTATACGGTGTCGGTTCACAGCTGGGCTTGCTGAAGTACGGGCGCACACAGGAAACAGAAGCCGACCGACTGGGGCTGATCTTCATGGCCATGGCAGGGTATAACCCGGAGGCAGCCGTTGACTTCTGGCAGCGCATGGAGCAGCAAAGCGGCGGACAGGCACCCCCGGAGTTTCTGTCGACGCACCCAAGCGCCGGCACTAGGCAAAGCGACTTACGAAAGTTCTTGCCAGAGGCAATGAAATATTATAAAGCAAACTAAAGCCACGATATGCAATCCGATAATCTCGTTCACCCTTCCGGCCTAAGCCTACGGCCCTTCTCTTTCTTGTTGTCCTCCTTGCTTGTGCTACTGCTCTTGTCCGGCTGTGCCCGGCGTGAGGCGTTTAATGAAGACAGCCAGGAAATGATGGTAGAAGATGGGGCAGAAGGGGAACCAGAGATTATGACCTACGACGGCAAGTTGCTGGCACAGGTGGTAGAAGATAGCGTCATTTACATTGTGTCGACACAGGAGCTCATACAGCCCTTTATCAGGGAGTTTGGGGATGGAACAGTGGTGGACAAGGTGATGATCAGCAAAGTGCAGGAGACAGAGGAAGACACAGCTGCTTACTACCTGGTGGGCCTGGGGATTCGAAACGGCGCTTTTCGCTCGATGGCAATGGAGTTGGACGTGGCGGCCCGTAACGCCCTTTACCTGTCAAGTAAGGCCGCGAAGCATATGTGTTTGGCCGATATCGGCTGCAGCTTTTGCTATTTTACTTTCATCGGTAACAAGATTACGGGCTGTGAATGTGGCACACGGTCGCCTGGCACGAACTGCGTGCACAAGGTGGCAGACAGCAACACGCTACTAAAGGGAACACGGATAGGGGAGAACCATCGGCAGAATAGTAAGAGGAGATAAGAGGAACCTATGCTGCCAAACGGGGAGGCCTGACACAACCTATTTTTGCCAGCCCTCCCCGTTTCTATTGTATGCTTAGTTTCTTAGCTCGTGTGAAAACGCAGGCTAAGAAAGCTGTACGCTACGTAACCTTATCCGCGTCAGGATCTTTTTGGTGTAAAGCGGAAAGTCCCCCTTCATCATCCAATCATAGTAGCTCGGTTCTTTTTGCAGTACCTCTTCTACAGGTACATTCTTGTACTTGCCGAAGTTAAACACCTCCTGCCCCGCATTGTTGTACACAATTCTCCCGGACAGGTCTGCCGTCTTCTGCACAGTGAACTTGTGCAGTTGCTCCATGTTGTTCTGAATAGGGTATTCCTCCACCCCCTCCGTCACCTCCACCGGTGTGTCCTGGTAACGGTCCAGTTGGGCCATCAGTATGTGGTACGTGGCGATGGTGTCGGCTTCTGCGCTGTGGGCGTTATCCAGCTTTTTGTTGCAGTAGTACTTGTAGGCGGCCGAGAGGGTTCTTTGCTCCATTTGATGGAAAATGCGGCAGGCATCCACCACGTGCCGGTTCTCGATGTCGAAATCGATCTCGCAGCGCAGGAACTCCTCGGCCAGCAGCGGAATGTCGAAACGCAGCAGGTTATAGCCGCCCAAGTCGCAGCCCCTCAGGAACTGGTCCAGGTCCCGGGCTATCTGCTTAAAGGTCGGGCAGTCCTTCACATCCTCGTCGTAGATCTTGTGGATCAGGCTCGACTCCAGCGGAATCGGGATGGTGGGGTTGATGCGGCGTGTCTTCAGGATCTCCTCTCCGTCGGGCATTACCTTCAGCACACTGATTTCCACGATGCGGTCTTTGCAAATGTCGGTTCCGGTTGTCTCCAGGTCAAAGAATACGATGGGGCGCTTTAAGTTTAACTTCATGTTCTTTGGGATAGGTTTAAAGAACCGCCTTTGTCAGCGTCTCCAGGTTCATGTTATTATAAGTGCCTGAGCTCATCAGCAGCAGATTCGCGTTTTGCCAGTTGTGGTGAACGAGGTGCTCCTGCAGTTCTGCTGAGTCGGTATACACTTTCAGGTCCGGGTTTTGGAAAGCTTGCTTTAACTCGTTTTCGGTAAGCATCTCCATGCGCTTGTGCTCCACCGTTTTCGGGTTGAAGTACACGATGGCCTCATCCGCTTTATGTAAGGCACCGGCGTACTGTGGCAGAAATTTTTTATTCAGGCTGCTAAAGGTGTGGAGTTCCAGCACAGCCACCAGCTTGCGCTGTGGGTACTGCCGCTTCACGGCCTCAGTCGTCGCTTTTACTTTAGAAGGGGCATGGGCAAAGTCACGGAAGATGGTGGCCTGCGCACTCTCTCCGATCTGCTCTAACCGCCTGGCGGCCCCCTTAAAGCTTTTGAGGGCTTCGTAGAAGTCGTGTGCCTTTACGCCTATCTTTTTGCACACCTCTTTGGCCGCGCTGATGTTGCTGAGGTTGTGCTCCCCAAAAAGCGGTATCTCCACGTCGCCCTCTTTCTTGGTGTGCAGGATAGTTTTGCCGTTGCGGATACTATGCTCATGCACGCCGTACCCGATGTAAGAAATATCCGCCGGGTTGCGGGGCACGCTTACCAGCAATACCTGCTCATCGTTCTGATTATAGATCAGCGAGCCGGCCTTCGGCGTCATCTCCGCAAAGATGCGGAACTGCTCCCGGTAGGTGTCCGGGTCCGGGAACACGTTGATGTGATCCCAGCTGATGCCGCTGATAACCCCAATATGGTGGTGGTACAGGTGGAACTTCGGAACGCGCTTCACCGGGTCAGAGAGGTACTCATCCCCTTCAATGATGATGACAGGGGCATCATCCGAAAGCTTTACCATGCGGTCGAAGCCTTCCAGTTGTGCTCCCACAGCGTAATCGAACTTACGGTTAGTGTGCCGCAGCACGTGCATGATAATAGAGGTAATAGAGGTTTTGCCATGGCTGCCCCCAATCACGACACGCTGCTTGTCCCTGCTTTGTTCGTAAATGAACTCCGGGAAGGAGTAAACAGGAAGGTTGAGTTCCTGGGCTCGCAAGAGCTCCGGGTTATCAGGACGGGCATGCATCCCCAGTATCACGGCGTCTATGCTCGTGTCCAACTTCTCCGGGAACCAGCCTTCCTGTGCTGGCAGGAGGCCGGCAGCGGCCAGTCTGCCTTTGGCAGGTTCATAAATCTCATCGTCCGACCCGGTCACCTTCAGGCCCTTATCGTGCAGGGCCAGTGCCAGGTTGTGCATCACGCTTCCCCCGATTGCGATCAGGTGAATACGCTTAAAATCCTTCTTCTCCATAAGCCAGGCAATATGTTCTCAAGCGAGCAAAGTTAGAATTCCTCTACTAAATAAAAATAGCTATACCCTAATATGTGGATACATTGTGGATATCTTGTGGATTATTAACACCACCTTGTTAATTGCTTCTGATACGGTTGCTGTTAAATTTGTGTGTATGGAGGAAATGAAAATGAACGTGCGGCAAACCGGTAACCGCAACGGGTGGAACAAAAAGGCCCCTGTTGGGATGGAGCTTGGCAAAAAGCCGCCGCAGGCACTGGATTTGGAGGAGGCCGTGCTAGGCGCTCTGATGCTGGAGAAGGATGCCCTGACATCTGTGATTGACATTCTGCGCCCGCAGAGTTTTTACAAGGAGGCGCACCAGCGTATTTTTAAAGCGATTATCTCCCTGTTCGATAAGTCGGAACCGATCGACATTCTAACTGTAACGCACGAACTGCGGGAGCAGGGTGAACTGGAATTGGCAGGAGGGGCTTATTATGTGACGCAGCTGACAACCCGCGTTAACTCCGCTGCCAACATCGAGTACCACGCCCGTATCATCACGGAGAACTCCATTAAGCGTGATCTCATCTCTATTTCCTCAGAAGTTCTCGCTAATGCTTTTGAAGACACCACAGACGTATTCGAGCTGCTGGATAAGACGGAGGCCAAGCTGTACGAGGTATCAGAGTCCAACATCCGCAAGAACTTTGACGACATGCGCTCGCTCATGCACCAGGCGATTAAAGAACTGGAGGAGAAGCGCAAGCAGTCGGACGGTTTAACAGGTGTGCCGAGCGGCCTGGCAGCGCTGGACCGGGTAACTTCCGGCTGGCAAAAGTCTGACCTGGTGATTCTGGCAGCCCGTCCGGCGATGGGTAAAACGGCCTTCGTACTATCCTGTATGCGGAACGCTGCGGTGGATTTCAGGAAAGGGGTAGCGATTTTCTCCCTGGAGATGTCCTCGCTGCAGCTGGTTAACCGTCTGATCTCCTCCGAAGCAGAGCTGGAGTCGGAGAAGATCAAGAAAGGCAACCTAGAGGACTATGAGTGGGCACAGCTCAACCATAAGATTTCAAAACTGACGGAGGCCCCGATCTTTATCGACGACACGCCGGGTCTTTCTATCCGTGAGCTGCGCACCAAGTGCCGCCGCCTGAAAGCCCAGTTCGACATCCAGATGATCATCATCGACTACCTGCAGCTGATGAGCGGCAACTCGGACGGCAAGGGTGGCGGTAACCGCGAACAGGAGATTGCCTCTATTTCCCGTGCCCTGAAAATGCTGGCCAAGGAGCTGAACGTGCCGGTAATTGCCCTGTCGCAGCTGAGCCGTGCGGTGGAGACGCGTGGGGGCGATAAGCGTCCGCAGCTGTCTGACCTTCGTGAATCCGGTTCCATCGAGCAGGATGCTGACATGGTACTCTTCCTGTACCGACCGGAGTACTACGGTATCACCGAGGATGAGATGGGCAACCCCACAGCTGGCGTAGGAGAGGTGATCATTGCCAAACACCGTAACGGATCGTTGGAGAACGTGCAGTTGAAATTTATCGGTAAGTATACTAAGTTTACAAATCTGGACAACGACTTTGGGGGTGACCCGATGGGCGGTTTCAATGCTTTGCCGAACAGCACCTTCGATACCGAAACGCCAGGCGCGATACGATTGGGTAGCCGCATGAACGACGGTGGCAGCGGGGGAGGGTTCCCTACCTCTAATTTCGATGAGGAACCACCGTTTTAGCGAAACACAGTTAACAGCCATAAAGAAAAGCCAAAGGAGGATTAGCCGCTGCGCCACAAGCCAGTGGCTTTTCTTATTTTAAAGATAGCCGCGAAAAAAGATGCTATTTTACTCTCCTGTTTTACAATACCCCCCCTACCCCTCCTTGGACCTAATCTTGTAGGGAAAAGTTTGTATTATTTTGTTGCGTTTCAAAGAGTCTCCATCCTTCTACCATATTTTGTAGTTTAACCAGTGCTTCTCCCAAGAGCTTTGCTCCCGGCAGTGGCTGTTTCTTTGTTTTCTGGAAGCCTGC
>NZ_FZOQ01000024.1 GCF_900188175.1 Pontibacter ummariensis
TTTTTTCACCCAGTGTTGAAACAGGTAAAGATTCCTCTGAAAAGGGGCCGTAAAAGAACCAGGCCAGAGGAAGTAGTTGCAGATAAGGCATACGATGCAGGCTACTTAAGAAAGGAGCTGGCCCGCAGAGGCATCAAGGGAATGATTCCTGAAAGGCAGTTGCGGGCTGGAACCAAAAGAAGAAGAAGGGGGCCTCATCATCGCTTCGATAGAGAGACCCATAAGAAAAGAGCAGGCGTTGAGCAGGCTATCGGCTGGCTAAAGAGAATCGCAGAATTGCTACTCGATATGAAAAGCTAGCTGTCAGCTTCATGGCTATGGTGAAGCTGGCTTTCATTAGATTTTACCTGAAAAAGTATTCATCAGACAAAGCCTAGTTAATCTTCTAAGCTGTCTTAGCTACTGCTCTTATAAGGACTTTTATGGGTTGCACTCCACCTCTAGAAGATAGTCCCTTTGCTTATCCTGGCTTATGGGAAAAATGTCCCACAAGGAGGAGACTGCTGCATGTAGCCCGGCACTGGAAAATGTAGTCAGCCTTCTTATAACACCTGCCTATTGGGTTTTCTTCAGCCTGCAACATTTCTTATACTTCTTGCCACTACCACAAGGGCAGGGCTCATTGCGGCCAACGCGTTTGCCAAAGGGGTTTAATAGTTCCCGAAAGTTAAGGCGAAAGCGGCGCTTGGGGTTTTGGGAAAACACCTCTGTCAGCAACTCATACAACTTCGGGTGCTTCTCAGCCAACTGCCCGGGTCTTTCAAAGAAGTACTCCGTCACTACAGCAAAGAACTCCGCCTCGCTGGTGGCTCCATAATTGTCTATGTCGGAGTTCCCCTTGTTAATCTTCCGGATCTCACGGTACATGAGCTCCTGCCAGGGTTGCACCAGTTCCTCCGGCAGATAAGTGGCAGGCGTACCATCTATCTCGCCATCTGCTTGGTCCAGCATATGGGCAAATTCATGAATGCCTACGTTCTTGCGGTCCTGCATGTCGTTGAAACCGCGCTCCAGGGCTGGTTTGGAGAGCGTTACGTAGTGGTCGTTCTGGAAAGGGTTTACCCGCCCGAGCACGTCCGACACTGCCCCGTTCTTATCATTCTTGTAGCGCTTGATGCTGCCGGGGAACACCAACACCTCTCCCAGGTTGCGGTACTCCCAGTCCCGAAAACCGAAGATGGGGATAATGGCACTGGAAGCCACCAGCACCTTGGTCAGATCGTCTATCGTTACATCGATGCCTGTGATGCGTTTTTCTGACAGGAACAGCTGCAGCATCTTTTCGAAGCGATGCTTGTCCTCATCTGTTTTTAAGGTATGATAGAAGCCCACCCTATCCCGGAGGATTTTGCGCCATTCAGCAGGAAACTCCTGCGCGAACACTTTCTTGCGCCGGCGCTTCTTGCGGGTAGCCCAGCGGTAGAACAGCAGGCAGACAGCCGCTACAACAATAAAGAATACGAGATAGCCCATGGAGCCTTTAAACGCACGCCAAGTATGAAAGATGCTTAGGCAATAAGTAAATTACAGCCTCTGATATCAGAATTGTCGAAGCGGCCTAAGACTTCAAAGCTGCCATCCGAATGCAAGCGGCCAATGTCTTTGGTTTCGATAAAGGCACACGAATCCACATTGGCCAGGTCAATCACGTTGATCCCGCCGGACCGACGCCGCAGGCCCATGTCGAAGGGATCGTTGAGGTCACGAAGCAGAACGCGCATGGTATAGCCCGGCCAAAAGATCCCCTCTCCCTTGGAGTAACCCTGGGAGAGCAACTCGGTCATGCCATACTCGGAATGTATTGCCTCTACCCCAAGTCCCTTCTTAAGCAAGGCATGCAGTTCCTCTCGTATCATCTCGCGCCGGCGCCCTTTCATGCCCCCCGTTTCCATTACTGTGACTCCCGTTAGATCCTCCTGCCCCTGCAGTTCTTCAGCCAGGTCCAGCAAGGCATAGGATACCCCTATCAGCAATACTTTTTTCCCGCGCCCTTTTGCCTGTCGTAGCGTTGCGATCAATTTCGCATGGTCCCGCAGGTAGAAGCCTTCCTCCCGCTGCCCTGTCTGCTGTATAAAATGCTCCACCATGGCTACCAGCGAGGACCCTCCCTGTTCTAAGTAGGAGGGCAGCAGGGCCACTACGACGAACTCCTGCAAAGGGCCGTAGAACTCTTCGAAGATGCGCGTAGTTACCTGATGGTAGAAAGAAAGGCTGTTTACAAGGTGCCTGCTGCGGGTTTGCATCGTAGTGCCACTGCTGTAAAAGACAACCTCTGGTTCGAACTCCCCTGTCTTTACCTCCTGCTCTTTAAAGAACTCGATCGGGAGAAAAGGAATTTGCTCAAGTGCCTGCACCTGCTGGGGGGCCTTGCCCAAACGCGCCAGGTATTCCCGGTAAACGGGGTTGTGCTGTGCCTGGTACTGAAACAGGGCTAATGCAACCGAATCAAAGTCAAAAGGGTCTTTTTGGTGCAGTTGGTTAATATGAAAGGCTTTAAAGCTCATGGCGTACAACAAATCCTATTTTTTCTGCGTTTGTTTAGTAAATTTAGCTTCAATTTCCTGATATCCCATATGAACTACTTGTTTAAGTACGGCAGCGTACTGCTGCTCTTAGCCCTTACCATCGTTGCCTGCCGCAAGGAACCCAGTTATAGCGACGTACCACACATAGAGTTTGACAGGGTAGAGCAGTACACATATACCAAGAACAGAATCACCTTCGACTCGCTCGTTCTGGTGGTGGATTTTCAGGATGGCGACGGGAACCTGGGCCTAGCCAGAGTGGCTAGCGGAGAATCAGACCCTGACTTTCTGCCGCCCTTCGACCAGAGCTCACCGTATTTCAATAACTTTTTCGTGAACCTACAGGTGAAGCGCGACGGGCAGTATGTTCCCTATCCTTTAGGACAATACCTTAACCTGAACGGCCGCTTTCCGAGGTTGTCTTCTGACGAAAAGAACGAGGCGCTGGAAGGCGAGATAAAGTATACGTTAACCAATTTCTCAGACGACATCTTCGACAGTAACGATACCGTCCGCTTTGAAATTTTTATCTATGACCGGGCACAGAACAAAAGTAACGTGGTGTACACGGATGATGTGGTCTTGTTTCAGGGCCAATAAACTCATGCAAGTACAGTGTAAGAGAATACACTCATCATAAAAAAAACCGGTTGTCCTAAAGCAGCCGGTTTTTTTGAAATCAATCTTTGCTTTCTCTTAGTAGATCTCCGGGTAAGCCTGCGGATCCGCCTCATGCATGATCTCATAAGCTGCCTCGAACACATCCTCTACATTTGGCTTGGAGAAGTAGTCCCCATCAGAAGAGTATGGCGGACGGTGTGCATGGGCAGAAAGGCACTGTGGCTTGGAATCCAGGTAGCGCCATGCGCCCTGCTCGTCTACTACTTGTTGTAGCATGAAGCCCGTTGCACCACCCGGTACGTCTTCATCTGTAAAGAGCACACGGTTTGTTTTACGGATAGAGTCGGTTATTACATGGTCGATGTCGAACGGTAACAGGGTTTGCACGTCTATCACCTCGGCTGAAACTCCGAACTCCTCCAACTGCTTGGCTGCTTCCATGACCACACGGCACATAGAGCCGTAAGTTACGATCGTGATGTCCGTTCCTTCTTTCAGTACCTCTGGCTTGCCAAGTGGCACCGTAAATTCGGCAATGTTAGATGGTATCCGCTCCTTCAGACGGTATCCGTTCAGGCACTCGATAATCAGGGCAGGATCATCCGACTTCAACAAGGTATTGTAAAAACCGGCTGCCTGCGTCATGTTGCGCGGTACGAGTAGATGCATTCCGCGAATGCTGTGCAGCACCATGCCGATAGGAGACCCAGAGTGCCAGATCCCTTCCAGGCGATGGCCACGGGTACGCACGATCAGCGGTGCTTTTTGTCCTCCTTTCGTCCGGTACTGTAAGCTCGCCAGGTCATCGGACAATATTTGGATCGCATACAGCAGGTAGTCCAGGTACTGCACTTCGGCAATAGGGCGAAGGCCTCGAAGAGCAGCGCCTATTCCCTGCCCCACGATGGTTGCTTCCCGGATACCGGTGTCTGTTACGCGCAAGTCCCCGTACTTTTGCTGTAAACCGGCAAATGCCTGGTTCACGTCTCCTATATAGCCCACGTCCTCGCCTATGGCAAACACACGAGGGTCACGGGCAAGCATTGCATCAAAACAGGCTTGCAGCACCTCACGCCCATCTACCATAACAGGACTTGCCTCATCATATTCTGCCTTAACTTCCTCTACCAGCAAGGCCGACTCATCGGATTGGCTGTACAGGTAAGAGTTGTAGCGCTCGGCGTTCTCGCCCATCTCCTGCTCCAGCCACCCGATTAGCTCCCGCTTGGCCTGGCTCCGTTCATTGCGCACGTAGCGCAGCGCCTTTCTTACAGCCTTCACCGCATCGCTCCGGATCGGATTCACTGTTTTGCGCAACTCGTCGGCAATGGAAGCCAGTTCAGTGGCACGCTCCCCGCTGGCAGCGGCTAGTGCATCCAGCAAACGAAGTGCTTCGTCCTGATCGGCCTTGATAGAAGCGGTGAAATCGCCCCAGGCACTTCCACGCGCCAGTCTTACTGTTTCCTTGGCTTCTGCCTCTATAGCATCGAGCTCTTCCGCAGTTGCCAGTTCGCTGTCCAGTATCCACTCGCGCATTTTCTTCAGGCAGTCGTGTTCAGCCTCCCACTCCAGGCGCTCTTTCGATTTATAGCGTTCATGTGAGCCTGAGGTTGAGTGCCCCTGCGGCTGTGTTAATTCCTCTACATGCACCAGCACAGGCACATGCTGCTCACGGCACACACGGGTAGCAGCCTCATATACTTCACAAAGCGCAGCATAGTCCCATCCTTTCACCCGGAATATCTCATAGCCCTGCTCTCCTTCGCTGTTGCGTTGGAAGCCGGCCAGTATCTCCGAAATACTGCCTTTCGTTGTCTGGTACTCGGCCGGAACCGAGATGCCGTAGCCATCGTCCCAAACAGAGACCAGCATCGGGATCTGGAGAACACCACCGGCATTGATCGCTTCAAAGAAAATCCCCTCGGATGTAGAGGCGTTGCCAATGGTACCAAAGGCCACTTCGTTGCCATTTACCGAAAACTGTTTCAGATGCTGTAAGCCCGGGTTCTCGCGGTATAGTTTGGAGGCATAGGCCAAACCTACCAGGCGCGGCATCTGCGCTGCAGTAGGAGAAATATCAGCACTGGAGTTTTTTGAACTGGCAAGGTCTTTCCACTTGCCCTCCTCATCCAGCAAACGGGTGCCGAAGTGCCCGTTCATAGAACGGCCCGCCGTGGAGGGTTCCACTTCCACATCCGGGTGGGCGTATAATTGCGCGAAGTACTGCTGCAGGGTTAGCTCGCCGATGGCAAACATAAAGGTCTGGTCGCGGTAATAGCCGGACCGGAAATCACCGGGCATAAAAAACTTCGCCATCGCCAGCTGCGCCACCTCCTTGCCGTCCCCGAAGATGCCGAACTTGGCCTTCCCCATAAACACTTCTTTACGCCCGGTAAGGCTTGCCTGGCGGCTTTCCCAACCGAGGCGGTAGTCGTTCAGGATCTCTTCAGTTGTCAGCTTATGAGTAATAGTTGCTTCAGCAGTTTGCATGTTATATCTCCTATACTACTTTTTTATGGGTCAAAAGTACATATAAATGCCCTAATTTCAAATTAGAGCACTTTTTACCCTAGCTTGGCACAATATTGGGTCCTTATCTTTGAAAAGTGAATTTTGTATATTTGTTTTGCTTTCAGTGTAGCAGTACATATTTCCTAATAAATTTTCGCTTCCTTTAAGCTTATGATAAGAAAGCAATACGTCTTAACACTGCTGTGCCTTATATTTGCTGTATGTACAGTGAAGGCACAGGGGGAACTTTCGTTTGAGAAAGAAACCCATGATTTTGGTACTATTGCTGAGGGTACATTAGCTACTTACGAGTTTAGAGTAAAAAATGTAGGCGACCAACCTATAATTATTGCCTCAGTACAACCCTCGTGTGGATGCACCACGCCTAGCTGGACGAAAGAGCCGATCTTGCCGGGTAAGATCGGGGTGATCAAGGCGGTTTATAACAGCACAGGCCGGCCGGGCCCGTTTCATAAGGCCATAACGGTAAGCTCCAATGCAACAGCTCCTACGCAGGTTTTGTACATAAAAGGCGAGGTTGGGCCAAAAGATTTAAAAACTAGTTACACTCCGGAACAAAAGGCAAAGTCACCGCGTTTGGCTTTCGGTAGTACGAACTACAACTTCGGAAAACTTGAAAAAGGGCAAAAAGCCATTGCCAGGTTTACCATTAAAAACACAGGCTTACAGCCCCTGATGATACAAGGCGTGAAGTCTGCCTGCAACTGCGTAAATTACCGGGTTTCGGTACCAGAAATAAAAGCAGGGCAAACAGCAGTTTTGGAACTAAGCTACATGCCAATGCTGTTGAATGAGCAAAACGAGGTAGTAACGATACTTTCAAACGATATTGTCATGCCAAACCTCCGGCTAACGCTGAAGGCAAATGTAGTCGAGAGCCTGGCATCTAAAAATATGTTAAGGGAGGGCAAAGAGCCGGTACCTTTCAGATAGTTTTTTTCATAGTTTTATTTTGTACTAATGGCAGTGGTCTTATCACTGCCTTTTTTCATTTCAGGCCTTTCGGGTTCCCAGAACTCCAGCTCGAAAATAGTACTCCTTTTCGCCTTTTGCAGGCACCTGATCATGCTGTTCAGAAGCTTCCTGCTCACCCCCTTTTATTTCAGTATTGTTATAGTATCTTTGCGCAGCTTTTCCAAACTACATAATACTACATAACATAAGAACGACATGATTATTGGTGTTCCAAAGGAAATCAAGAATAACGAAAACCGTGTAGGTGTAACTCCAGCCGGGGTTATTGAACTGGTGCGCCATGGCCACACAGTGTATGTGCAGTCTACTGCCGGCGAAGGCAGCGGCTTTTTAGACGAAGACTATATCAAAGCGGGTGCTAGCGTACTTCCGAGCATCGAGGACGTGTACGGCATTGCGGAGATGATCATTAAAGTAAAAGAGCCGATCGAATCGGAATACAGCCTGATCAAAGAGGACCAGCTGCTGTTTACGTACTTCCACTTTGCTTCTTACGAGCCGCTTACACATGCCATGATCAAGCAGAAGGCCGTGTGTCTGGCTTATGAAACAGTGGAGAAAGCCGACAGAACGCTTCCTTTGCTTGTACCAATGTCAGAAGTGGCTGGCCGCATGTCGATACAGGAAGGTGCCAAGTATCTGGAGAAGCCAATGCAGGGTCGTGGTATTCTGCTGGGCGGTGTACCGGGTGTGCGTCCTGCGAAAGTATTGATCATCGGGGGCGGTGTAGTTGGAACAAACGCAGCAAAAATGGCTGCCGGTATGGGTGCTGATGTGACCATCATGGACAATAACCTGCAGCGCCTGCGCTACCTGGATGATATCATGCCGGCTAACGTGAATACCTTTATGTCGAACGAGTACAACATCCGCGAACTTCTTCCTACGCACGACCTGATCATCGGTGCCGTGTTGATCCCGGGTGCAAAGGCGCCTCACCTGATCACGCGCGACATGCTGAAGGAGATGCGCCCAGGCACTGTAGTAGTGGACGTGGCAGTAGACCAGGGAGGTTGCATTGAGACCTGCACGCCTACGACCCACGAGAACCCTACCTATATCATTGACAACGTGGTACACTACTGCGTGGCCAACATGCCAGGCGCCGTGCCTTATACGTCTACGCTTGCCCTTACCAACGCTACCCTGCCGTATGCCATTCAATTGGCTAACAAGGGCTGGAAGAAAGCCTGTGCCGATAGCGAGGAACTGAAAAAAGGCCTAAACATCGTAAACGGCAAAGTAGTTTACCAGGGTGTGGCGGAAGCTTTCGGCCTGGAGTTCGTTCCGGCTGAGAACGTGCTGTAAGCACACTGTTAGTAGATAAATAAGGGCGCCTCTTTGATAAGCTTCGGAGAGGCGCCCTTATTTTTGTGTTGTTCTCAGCCACACCTGCTACGGCAGGCAAAGCGATTTAGGCACTTTAAAGCAGAGCGGTGCCGTCCTCCTAGACTTCTGTTTAATGTTCGACCAGTCTTTTACTTTACTGCTACGCCGCCTGGGCCTGCTATTGGCCCTGTACATGCTGCTGCGTATAGTGTTTTACCTCTTTAACCTAAGCACTTTTGCAGAGGCTAGCCCTACCACTACCCTGTTGGCGTTCGTACACGGCCTTCGGTTTGATATAGCAGCTGTCCTGATCATCAATGGGCTTTTTATTTTACTGTCGCTCCTGCCTATAGGCAACACGCTGGCCCCTACTTACCAGCGTATACTGAAGTGGGTGTTTGTGCTCTTTAATGCCCCGTTCCTGGCTCTGGCCCTGGTGGACCTCGAGTTCTTTAAGTTTATTGGCAGGCGCTCCAGTAACGAGCTTTTTACCATTACCGATGACATTGCAGATCAGGTCGGGCAGCTGGCGAGTTATTACTGGTACCTGGGGCTTGGTTTTATACTGCTGCTGCTGATACTGGTCAAATTTTACCCGGATGTTTCCCCTAAAAAGTCGACTCTCCCCCCAGTGTGGCTGCGTTGTCTCCGGCTTTTACTGGTAGCTGGCTTTGTAGTGCTCGGCATCCGGGGAGGACTGCAGTTGAAGCCGCTTCGCCCTAACCATGCCTTTGTCTTGCAGCCCTCCACCCTGGGACACCTCACCCTGAATACCCCTTTTACTTTTATTAAAGGCATTGGTCAGACGCAACTCGAAGAAAAGCATTATTTCGGAACAGACGAAGCCCTTTTAGCCGCGCTTCCCTTCGACCCAAACAGGTTTGTGCAGCCGGAGAATCCGATCCAGAAAGAAAATGTCGTCATCATCATCCTGGAAAGCTTTTCTGCTGAGTACGTAGGTGCCCTGAACGAAGGTAAAGGCTACACCCCCTTCCTGGATTCGCTGGCAAGCGAAGGGGTGCTGTTCCGGAATGCCTTTGCTAACGGGCGTAAATCTATCGAGGCCCTTCCTTCTATTCTGGCAAGTGTTCCCTCCCTGATGCAGGATCCCTTTATCACCTCCCCTTTTCAGGCAAACGAGCTGTATGGGCTGGGGACCATTTTAGAAAAGGCAGGCTACCATACAGCGATGTTTCATGGGGCCGCCAATGGCTCGATGGGCTTTAACAATTTTGCCTCGAGGGCAGGAATTGAGGAGTACTACGGGCTGGATGAGTATCCTGCTGCGCTAAAAAGCAAAGACTTTGATGGCCAGTGGGGTATTTTTGATGAGCCCTACTTACAGTACGTGGCGCACCAGCTTTCAGAGTTGGAGCAGCCATTTATGGCCACTGTCTTCACGCTAAGCTCCCATCAGCCGTACACTGTTCCAGCGCAGTACAAGGGCTTTTTCCCAAAAGGAGACCTGGAGATTCATGAATCTATCGGCTACGCCGACTATGCCCTAAAAGAGTTTTTCAAGACAGCCTCCAAACAGCCCTGGTACGACAGCACGCTGTTCATCCTGACAGCGGACCACACGCAGATGAGCAATGTTCCGGCGTACCAGAATGAGTTGGGGCACTACCGCGTTCCGCTGCTCCTTTTTCATCCGGCTAAAGACATATCAGAGATAGACCCAGAGCAGATCGCACAGCACACGGATGTACTACCCACTGTCGTAGATTACCTAAATATACCGACAGATAAAGTGCTCCCTTTCGGGCACTCCCTTCTGGACAGTACAGACGCCGCTCATGCGCTGCTCTACAATGGCAGTTCTTACTTTTTGGTACAGCAGGGAAAAGTGGCAGAACTTACACCGGATGAGCAGGTACGATTCTATTCGTTTGCTGACATGGCTCCTGCCTCTCCTGCCCCAACAGCAGAGCAACAGCTAAAGGCTTACGTGCAGTACTTCCGGAACGGTATGAGCGGAAACAAGCTATATTTCTGGCTAAAGCGGTGAGGCAAAAACCGGTATCTCCTGCAAGGGCTGAAACTGCCTGGTCTCGAAATTTACCTGCCAGCAGTAATGCTGTAAGCCATTCGTGATGACAAGGTATGGCGCCCGCAGCGTCTGATTGTAAGTAGATACCTGCCGGACCACCTCCTGGGTAATGGGCACATAAGAGGCCTTGCATTCCACTAATAAGTGCGGCTTTCCCTCCGCGTTATACACGCATAAATCTGTGCGCTTCTGCAACTTGTTGTAATTGGTACCACGCTCAATACTGATCAGACTCTTAGGGTAGGCCAGTGTGTTGATAAGGTAATGGACGAAGTGCTGCCGTACCCACTCCTCTGGCGTCAGGACCACCTGTTTCCGGCGTAGGATATCAAAAATCAGATAATTAGCGCCAGATTTCGTAACTTTGTATTCAAATGGTGGCAAATTGAGGGCTTCCATACCGCAATTTAACCAATTTTCCGGTGCTCCGCCCGGGTAGCAAGAGCTGCCAAGGCGGATTTTTTGTATCTGCCGGGTACACAATGCAACACCTGCTAATACCTGATGCAGCTAAAATTGCGTAAGCAAACCCATTAGGAGTCGCTCAAAAACAAATTTTATTTCGTATGAAGACCAAAGAAGAAATTGTAAATGATTGGCTTCCCCGTTACACAGGGGTGCCATTAAATGAGTTTGGAGAGTACATCCTGCTCACCAACTTTATCAACTACGTAAAAATGTTTGCAGACCGCTTTGAAACCGAGGTAGTAGGTTTCGACAAGCCCATGCAAACAGCTACAGCCAATAACATTACCATCATTAACTTCGGAATGGGTAGCGCCATGGCGGCCACCGTGATGGACCTCCTCTCTGCCATCAAGCCAAAAGCTGCCTTGTTCCTGGGCAAATGCGGCGGTCTGAAGAAAAAGACGCAGATTGGCGACCTGATCCTACCCATAGCCGCCATTCGTGGCGAGGGTACTTCAGACGACTACCTTCCACCTGAAATTCCAGCCCTGCCTTCCTTCCGCCTGCAGCGCGCGGTGTCTTCTATGATCAAAAAACATGAGATGGACTACTGGACGGGGACGGTGTACACCACCAACCGCCGCGTGTGGGAGCACGACGAAGACTTTAAAGAGTACCTCCGCCAGATACGGGCCATGGGGGTAGATATGGAAACAGCGACTATCTTTACCGTTGGATTCATCAATGAGATTCCGCACGGTGCGCTGTTGCTCGTGTCTGACAACCCAATGGTACCGGAAGGCGTGAAGACCTCTGAGAGTGATAAGAACGTGACCGCGAACTTTGCAGAAAAGCATTTGAGCATTGGCATTGACTCGCTACAGGAGCTAATCAACTCCGGTGAGTCCGTTAAACACATGCGCTTCGAATAAATAACACCCATGACCAAAACATTTCGCACCCTTACCGCCGCCCTGCTATTGGGTGGCACTCTTCTTAGTGGCTGTACCAGCACCCAGACAGCTGACCTGATCGTTTACAACGGCACGGTGTATACCGTTAACGACAACTTTGATACAGCCGAGGCTTTTGCCGTAAAGGACGGGAAGATAGTTGCCGTTGGCACATCAGAGGAAATTCGTAGCCAGTTTAAGGCGACAGAAGAACTGGATGCCGAGGGCAAAGCCATCTACCCTGGGCTGATTGATGCCCACTCCCACTTCTATCGCTATGGTTTAGGGTTGCAGTCTGCCGACCTGGTCGGCACTGAATCCTTTAAGGAGGTTGTGCAGAAAGTAACAGAGCAGCGTGCGCAATACCCTAACACTGCCTGGCTTACAGGACGCGGTTGGGACCAGAACGACTGGGCCGTAAAGGAGTTCCCGAGTAAAGACACGCTGGACCTGCTTTTCCCGGACACGCCCATCATCCTGACGCGTGTGGACGGCCACGCGGCTCTTGCCAACCAAAAAGCACTTGACTTGGCAGGGGTTACGGCAGACACGAAAATGGTGGGAGGCCTGGTAGAGGTAAAAGACGGCAAGATGACCGGCATCCTAATCGATAACGCCGTGGACAGGGTAACGGCCAAGATACCCGAGGCAACAGAAGCGGAAAAACGGCAGGCACTTAAAAATGCAGAAGCCAATGTTTTTGCCGTTGGCCTTACCTCCGTTGACGATGCTGGTCTGGACAAGGCGACAGTCGATCTGATCGATGACATGCAACAAAAGGGGGAGCTACAAATCCGGGTATATGCCATGCTTAACCCTACCCAGGAGAACCAGGACTACTACTTTAAGAACGGTCCCTATAAAACAGACCGCCTGAATGTACGGTCCTTTAAAGTATACGCTGACGGGGCGCTGGGCTCCAGAGGAGCAAACCTGTTAGAGCCCTATCACGACAAAGCGGGGCACTACGGATTCTTACTCGCCTCAGAGCAGGAGTTCCGGGACATTGCCAAGCTAATGAACGAGCATGGTTTCCAAATGAACACCCACGCTATTGGCGACTCTGCTAACCGACTATTGCTGGATATTTATGGAAACGTGCTGGGAGGCAAGAACGACAAGCGCTGGCGCATCGAGCACTCTCAGATCGTGAACCCAGCCGATATGGCTAAGTTTGGGCAGTACAGCATCATCCCTTCCGTACAGCCTACCCACGCTACCTCTGACATGTACTGGGCCGGTGACCGCTTAGGAGGAGAGCGTCTAAAGCATGCCTATCCGTTCAAAGAGTTAATGGAGCAGAACGGCTATATCCCGCTGGGCAGCGACTTTCCGGTAGAAGACATCAACCCCTTCTATACTTTCCATGCCGCCGTAGCACGCCAGGACGCTAAGAACTGGCCGGCAGGCGGCTTCCAGATGGAGAACGCGCTGAAGCGTGAGGATGCCCTGCGTGGGATGACCATTTGGGCTGCAAAATCAAACTTTGAGGAAAGCGAAAAAGGCAGCCTAGAGCCAGGCAAATTTGCCGACTTTATTTTAGTAGATAAAGACCTGATGTCGATTGCACCTGAAGAGATGCGAGGCGTACAAGTACTGCGCACGTATGTAAACGGGAAGCAGGTATACAAGAAATAAACCGGCACTACCAAAAGGAAGGGGCGCTGCATTTAAATGCAGCGCCCCTTCCTTTTGATAGCCTCCGTAATTTATCGCACAGCCCGCTCCGCCACCTTCTGCTTTGACTCCTCAGTGTTCTTACCTTTCACCAGGAAAAGAAACACTAAGCCCAGCCCAAAGAAGATAATCAAAGCCAAAATGCTGTTTCGCATAGAGCCCGTGTACTGTGCAATAGCGCCATAGGCCAGCGTGCCCAGTACGATTGACACTTTTTCCGTTACATCATAAAAACTAAAGAAGGAGGCATGATCCTGGGTAGTAGCCGGGATCAGCTTGGAATACGTAGAACGTGACAGGGACTGTATCCCTCCCATCACAGAACCAACGATGGCAGCCAATACATAAAAGTCAAATTCACCTCTTATAAAATAAGCGCCCACACAAATTCCTATCCAGATGACTACCGCAAGCATCAACGCTCTGATGTTACCAAACTTACCCGATAAAAACGCAAAAGCATAAGCACCCGCCACAGCCACTAACTGTATAATGAGGATAGTCACGATCAACGCTTCATCCGGCAGATGTAGTTCTTCAATCCCAAAGATGGTAGCCACATACATGACCGTCTGCACACCCATGTTATAGAAAAAGTAGGCTAACAGAAAACGCTTTAAAAGAGGCAAGTCCTTTACCTGCTGCACTACGCCTTGCAGTTCTTTAAAGCCATTCAGAATCCAGCTGCCCTTTGGCTTACGGTGATAAACATTTGCGGGCAAGTGGTAAAAGGTATACTGGGCAAAACCGAACCACCAGATACCAGTGGAGAGAAAGGTAATGCGGGGTGGCAGTGAGGTATTATCAGCGGCAATGCCAAACCACTCTGGCTTCATGATCATGGCCAAATTAAAGACAAGCAGCAACACGCTTCCCACATACCCCATGGAAAAGCCTCTGGCGCTTAATCTGTCGTACTCGTCTTCTGTGGCGATTTCTGGCAGATAAGAATTATAGAAAACAATACTTCCGCTAAACCCGATGGAGGCCAGTACAAAAAGCAAGACGGACAGAGTGAAGGTCTCGCGGGTAAAGAAGTAGAGACCGGCACAGGAGAAAGCGCCCAGGTAGCAAAAGAGCTGCATGAACATTTTCTTTCGGCCACTATAGTCGGCAATCGCTGTCAGAAAAGGGCTTAACGCCGCTATGATTAAAAAAGCGCCGGAGATCGCATACGAGAACAACACAGCGCTTTCCAGGTGAAAACCCAGGAAGTCCACCCTGGTGCTTCCGTCCGCATTCTTCGCAACAGCGCTGAAGTAAATCGGGAAGATGGTAGACGTAATGACTAAGGAATAAACCGAATTAGCCCAATCGTAAAAACACCAGGCATTGGTTACGGTAGCGTTGTTCTTTTGCATGCTGAAAAATAGCAAAATTTATAATGCCAGCAGATGTGTTACCTGTAGCTTATTTCCTTCCTTTCCGCTGGCATAACACCCATAAGACGAGTTCCCACAGTTGCTCGTAGGGCACGATCTCCACCTCGGCAAAGGCATCGCCGGGGGGCAGGGCGACAGAGAGCTTCTCCAACAGGCGCTCTCCCTTCTCCCTGCTCTGCGCCGGGTCCAGGCCTTCCTTAATAACTAACAAAAGCATTCGCAGGAAAAGCCTCCCCCGCTCGGCCTTCTCCCCCCGCAGGTACTTGCTGATGTACTTGCGAATCCGCTCGGCCAGGGGCTCGTAGTCGTCTAAATTGGGATTAGACAGCAGTTCTATGGCATCTAACACCAGCAGCGAGAGGTTAAAGCCCTCTTTGTCCTTGGGGAGCAGTACTAACTCACTAACTACCGTTTCAGTATACTTAAAGTCGTTGCCTAATCTCTCTCTCTTTTGTAATAAGAGCAAATACCTTCTGTATAATTCCCAGCGTTCCTTATCTCCATTAGCTATTTTCAGTATATGCTTATCCTGTAAGCTTTTTTCAATTATGTTCAGTGCTAATTGGTACGACTTGGCATGTACTGCTAAAAGGAAATAGTTTTCCATAAAAGGAAACCAACTCATAGAATAGGGCTCAAAATGTTTTAGACGCTGTTCTACAAAATTCAAGCCTTGCTCATATTGTTTCGTCTGTAGTAATGCATAAGCCTTAATAAAACTATTGAAAGCATGATTAAACCAAGAAGTATGAACTTTGCCTTCGGTTAATAAAGATTCTGCGGCAGTTACACTCCCTATTACTGCATTATAATCACCTGTAAACTCATGGTATTGAATAAGAAGAATATGATAGTAGTTAAAAACAAGCGAAGAGTTTGAAATTTCCCAAAGCTCCTTCATCCGTGCAAGTATAGCAGGGTATTTCTGTAAAGAGGTGCTACGTGCTGTAAACTTATCTTTTAAGACAACCGAAACAGACTGGAAGATATGGATTGCCTCTCTTTCTGCCTTCTCGATTTTGTAAAACTTTTCTAACTCCAGCCTGGTCTCTTCATGCTTTTTCTTATTCCCTAATATGAGGTTTACCCATTGCTTTTGTTCCAGTATCTTCACTACCTGATCATTAAGTTCATTCTGCTTTGCTAGTGCCAAGGCTTGATCAAGTACTTTATTAGCCATTCTTATTTCATTTAACACTATAAGACTCTGTGCCTCGAGCAGCAAGGAAGAACACTGGTACTTGTTAATGCTAGTAGCCCTAAATTTGCCTTCAGGAAGCTTCAGGAAATGTAAATGACTAAGAAGCTTTTTCCTTAACCTGGACTTAAGCATCCTGTAGTTTGCAGCACGATCTCTCTGCCCATAAAGTTCTAAAGCAGCATCCTCATCTGACTTGACCGCACCAGACTTTATCAAATTAAAAAACTTCGTATCCAAGTTGCTTTCATCCTGCAGGTTCAATAGTGGCTGACTCTTGCTACTATAGTGCGTGACTAATCTTACAAGTCTATGCAGATCCTCCATCTTATTTAACGCTATCTTCTCCTTTCTAATAAATTTAAGACGAGTTCCCACAGGTGCTCGTAAGGCACGATCTCCACCTCGGCAAAGGCATCGCCGGGGGGCAGGGCGACAGAGAGCTTCTCCAACAGGCGCTCTCCCTTCTCTCTGCTCTGCGCCGGGTCCAGGCCTTCCTTAATAACTAACAAAAGCATTCGCAGGAAAAGCCTCCCCCGCTCGGCCTTCTCCCCCCGCAGGTACTTGCTGATGTACTTGCGAATCCGCTCGGCCAGGGGCTCGTAGTCGTCTAAATTGGGATTAGACAGCAGTTCTATGGCATCTAACACCAGCAACGAGAGGTTAAAGCCTTCTTTGTCCTTAGGAAGAGCAGTAAGCTCCGTTAGAAATATATTTGAAATTTGGTCTGTTGACTTTAACCGTTGATGCTTTACAGATAAAAGAAGGTACCGTCTATAAAGCTCCCATCTTTCTTTGGCTGAGCTTTGAAGTTTGTTCACTCCTAGATTACTTAAACAACTCCCTATTAGCTCTGTTGCTAATTCCAGCTTTTGGCTATGAAGAGCCAACAAAAGATAATTTTCCTGGAAAGCATACCAATTGAGGGAGTATGCTGTAAAATGTTTTATGTATTGCTCAGCTTGCTCTATCCCTTGTTCAAACTGCCTTGTTTGAAGCAGGGCATACACCTTAATAAAACTATTGTACCGATGGTTAAACCAGGCAGGACTTACTTTTCCTTCGTTTAAAAGTAACTCAGCTCTCTCAATTGTTTGGTGTATGGCTTCATAGTCCCCTGTGAGCTCTAAAAAGTGAATGCTTAATATATGGTAAGCTTCGAAAATAAGGGACGAATTTGTCTCCTGCCACAGAGCGTAAAGTTCTTTCAGCACCATTGGTACTTTAGATAAAAACTGACTACGTACAAGGACTCCCTGATTTAACTCCATGGACGCCCGTCCAAAAAGCTTAGTAGCCTTTCGCTCCCTACTTTCAATCTCATAATATTTCTGTAGTTCTACGTCGGCCGTCCCATATGCTTTCTGATCAGCTGCCATTAAGCTTACAGATTGCTTTAATTCTAAAGCCCTTACAATAATACTGTTAAGCTCACTTGACTTGGCAATGTTCAAAGCTTGGTCAATTACTTTACCAGCCATTTTTAATTCCCCGCCTAACATTAGGCTTTGTGCCTCCAGCAGTAGGCCATCACATTCGTACCGGTGAATAACACTTCCCCTATATTTACCTGTAGGAAACTTTAAAAAGTGTAGTTGATTAAAGAGTTTCTTGCGCAGTCTTGACTTTAACATTCTATAACTAGCAGGCAGCGTATTCTTCCCGTATAGCAAACTTGCTGCGTCTTGATCCGTCGTGACCTGATTTTGTTTTACAAGATTAAACAGCTTCGTTTCTAAACTCTCTTCGTCTTGTTGGTTAACAAACATCGATGATTTACTACCCCGCTCAACAACTAAATGGATCAGCCTGCTTAACTCTTCCATTATGCTTTACTAAGCACTTTTTGGCCGACTAATACCTTCATGATAAAATCCCACAAATGCTCATAAGGAACAATCTCTATTTCGGCATAAGCATCACCAGGAGTTGGCTCTTGTATTAGCCTGTTATATAGCTTTTCTCCTTTTTTCTGACATGCATTTGGGTCAAAATCTTCCGTAACTACTAAGATCAAGAGTTTAAGAAAGAGTTTACTCCTCGAACTAAAGGAGTCTTTCAGATGCGTATGTATGTACTTCTTTAAGCTCTCAATTCTAAACAATAAGGATTCTGTATCATCCTTCTGTAGAAAGTATATGAACTGTAAAATAAGGATGGCGACATTATAGCCTTGCTTATCCTTACTGTATTCAGGAAGTGAAAGAACAAAAGGGTTCGAAGCTTTAAAATGCTGATAATTTTTTCCTAAAAACAAAGAGAGATAGGTTTCATATAACAACCATCTTTCTTTTGCGGCATTTGAAATTTTTTTTAAAACAGGATTTTGATTGACTTTAAAAAGCAAGTTACCTGCAAGTTCATAGTTCTTCAGATATACGCTTAACAAATAGTAGTTCTCCATAAAAGCGAACCAATTCAGGGAATCTTCGCTAAAATGAATAATAAACTTTTGAGCATAGTCTAATCCCTCCTGTAGCTTTTTAGCCCGAAGATGTGCATAGACGAGAATGTACCTGTTAAAATTTGCATCGAACCTACGACTATTTACCTTTTTTTCTTTGACCCATCTTTCTGATAAAAGTGTAAGCTCAGTTATCTTGGGAAAGTCTCCACTCATCTCATATAACAGCATCGAAGCTTTATAGTATGCATTAAAAGCTTCAAATGTTTTGGACAACTGCCATAGCTTAAACAATCTTTTAATTACGTCCTGTAACGTTGGTAAAACCTCGCTTCTAACTTTAATTGATTTGCTTAGTGTAACCTTGAGCTTCTGAAGAATTGAAACTGCTTCTCTCTCGAAGGCTTTTTGTCTTAATACAAGACGTAACTCTTTCTCTGTTTTTAAGTACTTTTTATGTAATCCAGCCTCAGAATAATAAAAAGCTTCGAATTCCAACGCAGCAATAGCTAGGTTCGTTAGCTCATATTCTCTAGCTATATTTAGTGCCTTGGAGGAGACTGGCAAGACTAAATTTAGCTCCTTGTTTCGCAAAAGAACGTTCGCTTTATAAATAAGCCCAAAACACTCATGCTCCTTCTGATAAAAGTCACTAGTACTGAATCTTGAATAATTAGCAAACAACAGCTGATTAAAAAGCTTTTTCCTTAATCTATGCTTAAGCATTTTGTACCTAACATCTCCCGAATCTGATCCATAAAGATCTTGAGCGGCATCATTATCATTGCTATATTTCCCGCAGAGTAAATTAGAATAAAAAAGTTCTTCCTTACCCTTGCCCATTCTTGGCAAGGGAAGCATAGTTCTAATGTTGTTTGTATAGGTAACTAATTTAGCTAAGGTCTTAAGCTCATCCATGTCAGCTTCTTTAGATTACTTGATGTTCTTTCTTATTATACTCAGATCAATAGCACTATTTACTAAAATATTCAATGTTACTTTAAATCAAGTTATTTCATCTTAACTAACAAAAGAACCTTCATATCTTTGAAGCAAAGGACTTTCTCTCTTGTTACTTTAAATGTCATTTAAATCTTTCCTCAAAAACAATTTACTGACTTATTACTGACTTAAAAATACTTTTATCACAAGTATACTTAAAAAAAATCATTCAAAAGTAGGCAAATAAAAAGTTACTTTAGAATCCAATTATTCCTTTAATTTTGTTTGTAGGCAATCCACATTTGCATAATTATTCATTCTAACTCTTACAAATTATGATTTCAATTATCATCGCTGTCTTAATTAGCTTAGCTACTGGCACAACACCAACTGAAACACAGAAAGACAAGAACACTTCTTCTGGAACAACAAATGATCAAACTGTCAACTCTCTAGGAGGAACCCTTGGCTGGAGCGAGACAGGCAGCTAATATTCTCTAAAACTTTCCGCTCTTTTCCCTAACTTGCCTATAGAATTCTATAGCCAGAGGGAATTAAATGCGGAAGATTAGCTTAGTATTAGTTGCGCTATTACTTTTTTTCACTTGTTGTAATCAGCCAGAGCGATCACCGGACGAGGTGCGCATACGGCTTGCCACCGAACCGGAAACCCTTAGCCCAGTAAGCTACAGCGATGCCGGAGGGTTACAAGTGATTAACCTGCTGTTTCAAAGTTTGCTCAGTGCTGATCTTGCTACAGATCAGATGAAGCCCTTTTTGGCTAACCGCATGCCCATAGTGGAGCGGCAGGACTCAGTCACGCTCTTTACCTATGAGTTGCGGGAAGAAGCAAGTTGGGCAGACGGTTCACCTGTTACGGCAGCAGATGTAGCTTTTACGTTAAAGGTACTGAAGGCGCCCTTGCTGAACAATGAGCAACTGAGACCCCAGGTAGCCTTTATTCAGGACATTAGCGTTAGCCCTGAAAACCCAAAGCGATTTACGCTGGTGGCTAAGGGGTATACGCCCGAGATGGAGTTGCTGACAGGTGACTTTTTCATTCTGCCAGCCTATCTGTTCGATCCCGACGGACTCATGAAGTCTGTTGCGGTAAAAGATTTGAACGGCGATCTTTCCGAGCTGGAAAACAACGACAACCTTAAAAGATACGCGGCTAAGTTTAATACACCCGACTTCGGGCGTAATCCGGCTTTACTGCAGGGCAGTGGTGGCTACGTGCTGGAAAAATGGGCCAATGGGCAGTATCTGACATTGAAGCGCAAAGACGATTGGTGGGGGAACACAACGGCCAACACAGGGCACCTTACTGCCAACCCGGAGCGAATCACGTTCCAGATCATCCCAGAAAACACGACCGCTTTACTGGCCTTAAAAAACAGACAACTGGATGTGCTTGACAATATCTCCGCTGACGAGTTTGAGGACCTCCGGAAAGACAAAAGCTTTCTGCAGGAGTACGCTCTGTACACCCCGGATGCATATGAGTTTGTGTACGCCGGCATCAACACGCGCCTGCCTAAGTTTTCAGACAAACGCACACGCCAGGCCATTGCGCACTTGCTTGATGTCAACAGCGTTATAAAAGTATCCCAACAAAACTATGCCACTCCGACGGTTGGCCCAGTTCCCCCTTCTGTCAAGGCGTATTACAACAATAACCTCCAGCCTTACCCTTTGAACACGGCCAAAGCAACAGAGCTGCTTAAAGCTGCCGGTTGGGAGCGTGAGCCGCAGGGTTGGTTTAAGAATATAAACGGCAAGCGTGTGCAGCTGACGCTAACAGTCAACTACCGAGCGGGGAACACGACTTACGAAAATGCCGCTATCATCCTGCAACAGCATGCGGCAGAATTAGGGATTCCTGTGCAAGTTCAGGGCTTGGAGAACAGCCTGCTCAGCGACAAGTTAAAGTCCCATGATTTCGATCTGTTCTTCCGTTCTCTGTCAGGAAACCCCTTTGTCTTTAACTTCCAGCCTTTGTTTCATACATCCTTTGCAGGCATAGGAGGACCTAACTATACAGGCGTTGGAACCCCTGAAAGTGATCGCCTTCTTCTTGCCATCAATGAAACGGCCGACCCGGCAGAAAAAGCAAAACTGTTAAAGCGGCTGCAGGAGGTGCTTTATGAAGAGGCGGCATTCATCTCGATGTACTATCAAAAAGAGCGTCTTGCTGCCCATCGCCGGTTCGAGAACCTGCACATCTCAGGCTTAAAACCGAATTATGATGTGAGTGCCTTCAGGCTAAAAGAGTAAGAACTTGTTGATGCCTCCCTACCTGCTCAAACGTATTCTGTATGCAATACCCTTTCTGTGGCTCGTCGCCTCCGTGATCTTTTTGCTCAGCAGGTTATTACCCGGCTCCTTTGCGGAGGCCCGCATTTTAGAGGAAAAGCAGGGCTACTACAGCAAAGGGTCTCAAAGTACCAGACAGGCCGTTTATCAGGATTACCTGCACAAAACCAGGCAGGACCTCCCCTTATTCTACTTCTCCCTCTCCCCGGCCTTGCCCCAAGGCGTGCTCTTGGAAGCAGACAAGTTACAGGCTGAGAGGCTATTGTGGAAATACGGGGACAAGGAGGCAGTACACCCCTACCTGGAAAGCTTGCCTCACCTGGAGCAAGAACTGCGACTATCCCCCCAAGACGATGCTGCGGAACACCTGGAAACGCTGCACAAGAGCCTTGATAAGGAGAAAATGCTTTTGGCTGCCACAGCTATTTACAGGGAGGCTACGACAAAGGAAGCTCAAAAGGCAGCGGAGCAGGTAGTGCTGGGGCTCCAGGCAATGCAACCACAACCTGCGTATTCCTTTTTGCTTCCCACTTTTACCTGGCACGGGGCACAGAATCAGTACCACCAGTGGTTGTTTCAAACACTTAAAGGAGACCTTGGAGTCTCTTATCGCAGCAGCAGACCTGTAGGTGAGCTTCTCTGGGAGGCTATCAGTAACACTTTCTGGCTCCTGCTCAGTAGCATGCTTATCGTTTTTTTTCTGGCGCTGGAGTTAAGCATGTGCCTGGTGCAAGGCAAGGGAAAATACTTGCGGCGGTTCCTCTTCCCCTCTTTCTTTGTTCTCGATAGCATCCCGGCTTTTGTGCTGGCTCTCCTGTTACTTGTTCTTTTTGCCAACCCAAGCTTCCTACAGCTTTTCCCGGTATTTGGCATGGGGTACTACGCCGCTGAAAATTTACCTCCCTTCGCACGCGCAGGACAGTGGCTGCAGTACATGGCCCTGCCGCTCCTGTGCCTCGTCCTAGCCAACCTTCCTTACATCACCAACCAAGTGTACACGGCCGTGCAAAGTGCCAGGCAGGCTGACTATGCCCGCACAGCCAGGGCCAAGGGCTTATCAGAGCGCGCCGTCATACGAACACATGTCTTACGAAATGCCCTGTTACCCGTTATCACCCTCGTTTCGGATGTATTGCCTGCCCTGGTGGCCGGCTCTGTCATTATCGAGACGATCTTTGCCATCCCAGGGGTTGGCCGGCTACTGGTAGAATCTGTTCTGGCCCGCGACTATCCAGTCCTGTTAGCCATTGTCCTGCTTACGGTACTGGTTCGTTTGGTGGCCTACTTCATGGCGGATGTTACTTATAGGTGGGCTGACCCACGCCTTAAACACAGAACGGCATGAGGCAGATCTGGCAGAAGCTAAAGGTACTAGGGCGCGGTAAGCTTGCCTTTTCGGCAGCAATGGCATATTTACTTTGTTTGCTCGTGCTTATTTCCATCTTGCCCTGGCTACCACTTCCGTACGCCCCAAACTACCTGGATCTAAGCCACACCCTCCAGCCGCCTTTTTCAGCCAATGCAGCTGGTGCAGAGGAAGGCTTTCATTTACTAGGTACTGATGCTTTGGGTCGTGACGTGTTATCCAACATGCTTTATGGCGCGCGCACCGCTTTCTTTGTTAGCCTGCCGGTCATGCTTTTGTCTACCTTGCTTGGCTTGCTCGTGGGTATGAGTGCCGGCTACTTCGCTGGAAAAGGAGTTAGCCTGAACCGGGGGAAGTTCCTTGTCCTGTGCCTGAGCTTTCTTTTGTTTGCGTTCTATGCCGTTTACCTTCCCGCTAAAGCCTGGCGCTTAGGGTTAGGTGACGACGTTATCTTTTATAGCCTGGGCACGTTTCTCCTGTTCACTGTGTTACTTTACACTCTTTTCTTCAGCTTGTTTAGGAGGATCAGAACCTTGAAGAAAAAAGTCGTGTTTCCGGTAGATGAACTTGTCTTGAAAGTCATAGAGGTGCTGTCCAGCATTCCCAGGTTCGTTTTGATCCTACTCTTGGCTGCCCTCTTCCCTCCTTCCGTTGTGTTACTTTCTGCCATTTTGGTGTTTACCTTATGGACAGAAACGGCACGGCTTGCCCGTGCCGAGATGTTACGCACCAGGCAGCTTAGCTACTTTGAAGCCGCCCATAGCCTTGGTTTAACTAACTGGCAACTTCTGTACCGACAGGCCTTGCCTAACATAGTTGGCCCCATCCTGGTCTCTTTCACCTTCGGCTTAGGAAGCCTGCTAACGTTGGAGTCTACCCTTTCTTTTCTAAACATTGGCGTTCCGACCACCTTTGTAAGCTGGGGCCGCCTGATAGCAGGCATCAAAACAAACACGAGTGCCTGGTGGCTTGTCCTGTTTCCGGGTGCTATGCTTACCGCTACAGTTCTGGCCCTGTACACCACCAGTTATTACCTCACTTCTGCTTTTACTCAGCACAAAGACTAAAATGTTACTTTTAACCTCTTTTCAACGCTATTCTTAAAACCAACTGAGCTGTTTTAGCACCATTTACAGCACTATATACAGTACATAATATATTAATTATATACTACATGTCTAACAAGGGCAGCAATAAGAATGTTACTAACGCACCTTAATATTCCTGTTATTAAATATAGTATATCTGTATTCTTGTTATGTATTAGAACCTAAAACCCTATTGTCACATGAGAATCACTGCAAAACATTCGCCCCAGGCAGTAGCTAGCAGCTATAACAGTGCAATTGTGTCCGCTCTACTTCCCCACTTACTACAGGAAGAGGAGCCAGTCGGGTACGCTACTATTGACGGTCACGTAGTTACTCACCTGGATGGTGCCAGTGCCGTAAGCAACGGAGCCGGCATCTTCATCGGTGACTATTTTGTTGGTATTGCTGATAGCTACCAGTCCATTAGCAACTCCTCTTTTGTGCGTTACTAAGGTGCCAAATACATGTAAACCGTATTTTCTTTTAGTTAATTGGTTAGTTATAATTTGTTGGTTGTTTGTGTTTAGAGTAGGCAAAGAGCTCTGTAGTCCCCCCTACAGGGCTTTTGCTTCCTTCTAGCAGCTTCCACTTATTCCCTTACCTTAACAGATGGCAGCACAGCTGGTCCACCTCGCAAAGAAAGCTTGCTGCCTAAAAATAGGCTTGCTGCTTGCCTAAGCCCAAACCGGCGGCTGCTTAATCAGAATAGTTTCTACATAATCTAAGTTTACGGTGCACGTATTATGAGCACGGCAGTAACTCGGAGTATTCCTCTGAAGCGATTAGTGTAATGAAATGCTTACAGGTGTTGCACAACTTCCTCAATCGGGGCTTCTCCTATAAAAGACTTAACCAAATTCCCTTCCTCAGAAAAGATGAAGACGGAAGGAGTCTTCACCGAGCCTACGGTATTTGTAATATCTTCTAAAGAGGCCTGCGCAAAAAAGACATTTTGCTGCTTTGCCAAGTTTGACTCCAGGGCAAACCGCTTTAGTTCGGGCAGCGGGGCATCCGACACAAAATAAAGGGTATATCCATCAAAAGCGTGGAGACGCGCCCGTATCTGTTCAGCTTCTCTTTTACAAGGGTCACAATCAGGCTGAAAGAACACGAGCACGACCTTCCCCTCCAGGTCACTGGCAATTATCCTGGTACTGTCCAGGCGCGTCAGTGGAAGCAAAGGGAGTTCCCCCTGTACGTTTTCTGTGCCTGCTGGTGCCACTAATTTTTCGTCTGAACTGTTACGAGAGTCAATATAGAAGACAACCGCCAGTACCACCACAGCGGCCACAAAAATGAAAATACCCTTCTTCATTGCATCAAATGTTTCATACCAGCACCCTGCCAATTTACTACTATTGCTATGGTGCTTCTTATGGTATACTTTTTATCTGATGCAATGGTCTAAACTCTGTTGCAGAAAAACTATTTGTATAAATCTGTCTGGTGTCCTTTTCCTTTCAACTCAGCTTCTAAAGAGGTAGCAAGAGGCTTTGCAAAGCCTCTTGCTACCTCTTTAGAAGCTGAGTTATCTGTTCTCCTCCAGCTAAGGCCACACCACGATGCCGTTATCTTGGCAGAGGGGGCAAGGCCAGCAGCGGGATAAACGTCTTGGCCATCATGCGCTGCGTAACGCTTTTATTTAGAAGGTCTTCGAGAAAACCTCGCTTTTGAGGAGCCAGCACTAATAAATCGGCTTGCTGCTCCTGTATAAACTGCTTGATAGCCTCCGCTGTATCCTCTCTCTGCTGAAAGGTTACGCGGTAGTCCAGGTCTGAGAAGGCTTTTCCCATGTCCTCTAACGCAGCAAGCGACTTTTCCTGCTCTGCCTGCTGCTGGTCTTTTGAATAAAGATACAGCACCTGCAGCGTACTTCGGAAAGCCTTCAGGTAGTCCCGTAAAGAATCAAGCACAGCAACCGCTGGAGACTTTGCGAGGTCTGCAGCAAAGACAACTGATTTCAAGCCTTTATAACGCGCTGCTTTTGGAATGGCGAACACAGGAACCTGCACGTCCCGTATCACACTTAAGGCAGTACGACCAAGTAAGGCTAAATGAATCCCCCCTATGCCTCTCATGCCCATCACAACCATGTCTGCCTGTTGAACATCCACCGCCTTCACAATTTCATCTGCCGCAAAACCGTACTTGGCAATGCAGCGGACCTCTACTTCCGCTCTTGCTGCCGGAGCCCTCTCAATCTCAACCGTATGAAACCCCTCTTTTGTAACAGGCAGCCCGCTTACCACTTCTTTCTCAGCGCCCACTGTGCTGTGGAATTGCAGCGAGAAGTCTTCAAGCAAGGCACCTTTTACCTTAGCTGCATAAGCCTCTAGTTCGGCGGCTTTCTCTTTCTCCAGCGCATTCACTACGCTGGTAAAGTCCTGAGAGTATGGGAAGGAGAGCGGCTGGTAAAAAGCATGCACCAGCACAATATTCGCCTTTAGTACATGGGCCAGGTCCAGTGCGTACAACAGTGCATTCTGCGAGTCGCTGGAATAATCGATTGGTACTAAAATCTTTTTCATGTTCTTAAGATAAAGGTTACACAGTTGGAAAATACCGCTTAGAAACTCCCTGAACTGCCATATAAAAATACACTGCTCCTGCCCTGTAGCAGATGACATACGTCAACAGGAAAAATGATTTGTATCACCCTCATTGCCAGAAAGTAACCACCAAATCCAAAGGCAGTAGCTGTTACCTTTTCCCCAGAACATTTAGCAAACCAAGAGAAGGCTTTACCTTTTATACCGGGCACCGCGGATCTGCAGGAGCTCATTCCCCCCTCTCCGTACATGCCCTTGCAAGGTGAATTAGTACACTTTATTAGCTCTAAACAAATTATTCCTCCCCTTAGCACTTTCGCAGTCCATTCCCCTTTATTACCTTTAAGGTCTTCTTAAAGCCTAGATTTTTCGCCAAACTCCTTATATGAAAAAGTCCGTTTTACTTTTTTCAGCAATCTCCCTTTTACTAACCAAAGCTTACGCACAAGATGCCCCGACAGAAGCTATCAAAGAGGCTCCTTCTGTTCGGGAGGTTCCATCTCCAGACAAGTCGGGAACCGGCGAGCAAAAGCCTGCCCTCCCCCTTATGCTTTCCTTCCCCAGCGAGCCAGGTTGGAACGTGTTAAAGGAAGGACAAAAACTAGCGTTCAAAGTGAATGCCTCCGGAGGCACCGATAGCACCTTTTCTTATGCCATCACGCAGGGAAAAATAGACGGGGTAGCGTTTGACTCCCTTGGCAATTTCGCATGGGCCCCTAGTTATGACTTTGTGGACCGCCTGAGTGGCAGCCGGTTTGTGCAGTTGCTTTTCGAGGCAAAAAACAAAAAAGGGGAAAGCGTAAGCCACGTAGCTGAGTTCAAGGTTGAGCACGTAAACCGCCCACCGGTTATCGGGGAGCTCAAGCCCTTTTATGTTCGCCCTAACACAACTAATACCTATACCATTGAGTCTTCTGCCATCATGGACGAAGACAATGACCCGATCGTTATTATACCGATTGCAGACAGCATGCCGCAGGGGGCAAAACTAACGGCACAGGGTGAGTTCACTTGGCACCCGTCCCTGACGCAGTTTAACCGCCTGCGCAACAACCCGGTCTTACTGGAGTTTTATGTAGAGGATCAGCCCACAAAAGCCCGTACAAAAGGAAGCTTTACGCTGAAAGCCACCCAGCAGGACTTGCCACCCAGCATCCAGATGGTTCCCTCCCAAAAGCGATTCTCTTATGACGAGGATGCAACCGTAAACCTGAAGTTTCAGTTGTATGACCCCAATGGGGAAAGCGACATTGCCTCCTTCAACTTTATCTCGGATAACAAGAACGTTCCTGCCGGCGCATTGGTGAAAAATGCCCCTTCGCAGTATGAGTTTATCTGGACACCGGGCTATGATTTTGTGAAAGACCCGCAAGACTCCCTGTCCTTTAACATCACCTTCTTTGTAATAGACAAGTCGAACCTGAAGGAAGAGCGTACGTTGAGTTTCTCCGTGCTGAACGCCGTAAACGAGATCGAGAAAGACAAGAGGCTGTATGGTGAGTACCGGGCTTCGCTCGTCAGGGCATGGGATCTGATGGAGCAGCTGAAAGAGGCTGAAAAAGACTTGAAGAAAAAGTATAAGCGCGCCAAGAAAGGCAAGAAAGCCAGGTCCCTCACCAATGCCTCCCTCGGTGCAGCCACAGGAGTAGCCCCGGTAGTGGTAGATGTTCCGGAAACCTCCAAAAAGATCACGACGATTGGGGGTACAGCCGTGATGACAATTGGCACGTTGGAAGCGACTGAGGTGATCGGCCGCTCTACGAAAGACCTGGTGGAACGCCTGAACTATATTATGGAGAAGCGGAACGAACTGCAAACCAAGGGAGACATATTCGCCCGTAAATACGCGCTGAAATCATCCAGGAGAAAGCCGGACTTCATGAAAGACGTAGATGAGTTTGTGGCCGTAATGAACCTGAAGGGACTGGTTGCATTGGAGTTAGACGCCGGCTGGCAAAACAAACGCAAGGCAACGGATGATAACATCTCTAAAACGTACAAAGACTTTACGCCGGATAATTAAAGCATAAAGGCTGTGAAACAAGGCGCTTCCTTAACCGGAGCGCCTTGTTTTTTTAACCCTGTGCTGCTACTGTAAAGCAAAAAAGGCAGCCCCAGAAGCCGCCTTTTTAATTAATGCAAAGCAACAGGTATTATTCTGTAGCTGAAAACTTAATGCCCAGGGTCAGCATGAACACAGAGTGCCGGGCATTGGCGAGGTCCCCCTCAAAGTAATCCGCATCCTTCACAAAATCAGAGAAGGCACCATTATAGCGGAGGCCCAGGCTGATGCCGTTACGGGAAGTAACGCCTAAACCGGCCGCGTAGCCTATCTCAAACTCAGATAAGCCATCCTTGCTCTTTTCATCTCTGCTGCTGGCGATGCGGTTACCGCTACCATCGTAAATCTCCGTTTCGTTGTTCACGCTCAGCAGGTAGCTTAATTGTGGCCCTAACTCAAAGTACAGCGGGCCCGCCTTGATGTTGGCTAATACCGGCAGGTCGAGGTAGGCATAGTTCACGCTACCCTCTCTCCTTCTGGTTTGCAGGAGCAAATTCGTATACTCCTCCCCGCTGCTCTTAAAGCCTCTCCTGGAGTACAGTAGCTCTGGCTGAATAGAGAAGAAGTCTTCTACCACGGGAAAGTTCAGCAGCACGCCGGCATGGAAGGACAGCTTGTTTTCAAACATTTCCTCGTCACGCAGGTCGCCCGACAGATTCGACAGGTTGGCACCTCCCCGAACCCCGAAAGTCGCCTGCGCCTGAGCTGCAGAGATGGTGCCTAACAGCAGGGCACAGGCAATAAATAGTTTCTTCATAAGAATGAGTAATTAGTACGTGTATTCAAACGACCAATATACGCCGATCCTTATATTTCAGTTCAACACCACTATTCATGCATATCGTCCTATTCGACAGAAACGGGCTTTTATTCCTTTGTAAGCCAGGCAAGTAAAAAAGGGCACCTTAACTGCATCCAACTTTATTAAGGCAAAACTTCTTCATAATACAACACATTTACCTTGAAAAATATTGACCGTTTACAGGCAGAAAGGGCTTGTGTTTCCTAGGCTTACGGATGAGACGCATGGCAGAATCAGTATGATAAGGCTGTGCTATCGTTCTTACTTCTCCCCTGTCTTTGCTTTCAGGAATCGCCGGATGCCCTCACCCCGCATGCCCATGATGGCGAAGGTAATGCCAGCCACTACTGTTAACGTAGTAACGTTAATACCGAAGGCAAGTAAATGGTCCTGCCATTTAGCGTGCTCATCAAAGCCAAACACAAGCTTAAGCCCAAACCAAGCCGGGTAAACGGAAATATGTGCGGTAGCGGCAAGTCCTACCAATTCCCGACGCCCGGCATCGTCCACAGCTCCCAAGCCGGCAGCAGCCCCTATCACACATGATATAATAAATCCGGATAGAGGCGAACCCAGATCGTGCCACCCAATGGGTGGCTTTGTAAAATAAGCCACGCAAACCCCAGCCAACACAATCAGGGCCGTAGACACAAAAAGGGCCAGAAGCCCCTGCCCCAGAAAACGCCACTCCCGGATCACAGCGCCCAGGCCTACGCCCAGCATGTGGTGGTGATAGGGTAGAAACAGCAGCCCGGCAATGATCAGGGGGATCATGTCCTCCACCATGCCGTAAGCAAGTAAAACGGAGGACAAAAACACTCTGCTAACCAGGCTCCCCGTTACTTTGGTGTACTGCCACAGCTCCTCATAAACATCCGTTGTTGGTCTCACTGTCGGATCTGTTTCTTCAATAGGGGCCGCCGCGGCAAACAGCGACTCGGGGTGCTGGGTAGTGAAGGCAAACAAATCAGGATCATAAAAAGGAGCGGTCATCAAGCGTTCGACAAGGGTTTTAACCTTCGGGGTAGCCGTCTCCACCTGCACTACATCCAGTTTTTTTTCCTGGTGATCAGTGGTATAGCGTATCTCCTGCCGCACAGACACTTGTGAGGCCCCGGCAGCAAAGGCCAGGTTCGCCACGTTTTTCCCCTGTCCTTCCGGAGCTTTTACTGTAATTATTCGCATAGAGTCCTTTTTTTTAATTCTGATTCTCTTACGGGATGGGTGAATTACTTATACCAGCACAAAGCAAAAAGGGTTAATCAGCTGTACCTTGCTTGTTATGCCTGTTGTTTGGTTCAGCGTGCAAAACTGGCCCGACCTCCTCTACCTTTACCCGAACAGCTTCAGAATTACGGTTGTCAGCAGGACAACCATCCACGGAAACAGGTAGAAGGCATTCAGCGGCATGATAACCGGCATGGGCTCCACTGGTCCCTCTTCGTCAATAAAGCGACGCAAAAAGCCCATGCCCATAGGCCCCCAACCGGTAGTGATCGCCAGGAAAGCAGTTGCAATGACAGCTGCATAGTACTTGTTCGTATACTTGGCAAAGAGGCGAAAAGCAAACCAGCTAAAGCCCACGCTACAGGAAACAGCTATAATGGCTCCTATTAGTAGGCGTGGGGTAAGCAGGGCGAGCAAGTGGAGGGGAATGCTCATCACTGCATAGGCTAACACCAGGTTCATCGTAGGGCCCAGCAACAGTACAGTAATTGCCTTCTCCGGAAACTTATCTTTCCCTTTCACAAAGGAAAAGCTCAGGCGGATAAGTGATCCCAGCAGAAAAGCCACGACAATTACTGGCAAGTAGTCATCCCGCAACCAGGATAACTGCGCTAGCAGGATGTGTTGTATGGCAAAAGCCAGGGAGATAACCACCAGGATCAGAATAACAAGGTGACTAATCTCAATAGAGAACCGCCCAAGGGGCTCACGGGGGTGATTGTCAACAGGTGAAGGAGCTGGCGGCTGTCGCTCTGCAATTTTAAAAAGATTACGACTAATAAAGTTTGCCCCTATCACACTACTTACCACGCCTACCATCATTATTCCCTGTGCCAGTTGTTTTAAATTAGGGTAAGCTTCGCGAAAAAGCTCCGCAACCGGTGCTGTTTGTGAAGGAGGATTCAGGTTATAGGGAGCCCCCACAAAACTAAGCGGGCCGGTTAAAACAGCTGTGTGTATGGGATAGCTCCCCGTAAAAGCAAGGGGTAAAACCAACAAGAACTGCAGGATAGCCAGTACACAACCTGCGCCGATAAACAACAGGAACAGTTTAGCCCCATGCTTAAGAATACTGGGTGTGATGTGCATTCCCATGTTAGCGGTTAGCAGCGCCACCAGAAAGTCAACAGCGGGCCCTTGCGTAGGTATTGTGATGGTTAAGGTGTTGGAAATCCGCAGCAGAAAAATAACAAAGGCAAACAACAGCCCTCCTAAAAGTGGTTCTGGTATAAAGTTCCGCTTCAGAAAACCAATGCTCTGCACCAGTCTTTGTCCTATCATAGAGGCAACGCCTGCCAATGCGACGGCAAACAGAAACGGTAAATGCACAGTAATCATACTTCTTCCCGGCTAAGTAAATGGTGCTGTAAAGTCTAACCTGAAACAGGTTGGGACATGTAGGTGCTGATTGTCGCGTATGACGCAATAATTTACTAAACCATTACGCCAGAATGTTACCGGGCGTTCGTCTACAGGGCTAGCAGGAAGCTTTCCGGATGATAATAGATATCTTCTTTGGAGCTTTTCTTCCTTCATCCGGGGCTACAAACCAAAGCTTCGCCTTTCTTTAGGAACAGATTTATGAAATCAAAAGAACTCCTCTTGCACTCTATGCATAGTTCTGCTTTTCAGGAGATTACTAAATAAAAAGCCCGCCTCATCTTAGGCGGGCTTTTCTGATCTGCAGCAGCAACACGCTACTCAATTTCCTGTACGGTTCAGCTCCTCCAGGGTATTACGGCGGCGTTCTTCAACTTTCTGCCCTTTGCTAAAGTTATAGCGCAAAGACAGACCAACATGCCGGGCGCGGAAGTACTGGTCGAAGTCGCTGATGTTGCCCTCTCCTACATCGGCAGCTATTAAGAGGCGCTGGCTCTTAAACACATCATTCACGTTCAGGCTCAGGTCCAGCTTCTTATCCCAAAAGCTTTTCTTAAGCCCCAGGTGTACCCACCAGCGCGGCTCTACACGGTAAAGGGCATACGCGACGGGGCCGTTGTATACGGCGTTCACCTCCAGGCGCAGGTCCAGTGGCAGCAGAATATTGTGGTTCGACTGTAGCATGTAGTATACCTGGTCATTGATCACCTGCTCCTGATTGACGATAGTGCTGTACTCTTGATAAGACACCACCAGGGTATTGTTTGTGTCCCAGTTCTTCATGATCTTGAGGGGCACCACAGCCGTTAATCCGAAGCTCTGCGACGCATCCACGTTCCCGATATAGTAAATGGTGGTAGCCGTCTCGGTATCAATCGCCGGTAACTCCGCAATAACGTCCTGGTTTCGCTGGTAATTCAGGATCAGGCTGTAGTTCTTCTGGTAAACCTGCGTGACGCTAAAAGCATGGGTATACTGCGAACGCAGGTAGGGATTGCCTTGCCAGTAGGTGTAGGGATCGCGGTAAGCGAAAAAAGGGTTCAACTGCCCGTAGTTGGGCCGCTGTAAACGGCGGCTGTAGCTGTAACTGATCTCGTAGCTATCGTTTACCTTTTGCTGTAGGAACACACTGGGGAACAGATTCAGATAATCGCGCTCCGTTACCTGCCCTGTTGTTTTAGACTCTCCTTCCGATACGGTCTGTTCTGCCCGCAAACCCGCCTGCAGGCTAAACCGCTCACTCAGTTTACTGCTCCAGTTAACATAGGCAGCGAAGATGTTTTCGTTATATATAAAGTGGTTCGTCCGCTTGATGTCCAGTATCGGCACCTCGCTATTATTGAAGTAAAAGCGGGAATCACTGTCTGATATCACCCGGCTGGCTTTTGCTCCCAACTCCAGTTTATGCCCCTCAGCAAAAGGTTTGGTGAAGTCTAGTTTGGCTGAATAAATGTCAAAGCCGTTTGGCGTGTCGGTATACAGGAAGTCCTGCAGCACCGGCTTGTCACTTGCCAGGGAGTCATAGTAGTTGTAAAAATTGGCGAACCCGTCGTTAGTAATGCGCACGTAATCCAGGTCTGCGGATAAAGTGGTGCCCAGGGTGTCGAACTTGCCCAGGTAGTGCAGGTTTGAGTTGAAGTTCGCGAAACGGTTTTCATTGTAGTTATTGGCCTCTATGTACAGGGCAGGCTGGTTCCGGTTGTTCCCGAGGTAAGTGTCCGTCAGGAAATCTGCCCACAGATAGTTGGTGCCGTAGTTTGCCACAAAACCAACGCTATGGCGGTCGTTCAGGCTGTAATCGGTGCCGAAGCGCACGATCGGAGGTCCCTTCACTTTGTAATTACCGGTAGCTACCTGATCAAAATAGATGGCGCTGTTTTCTCCCTGGAACACCCGCGTAAAAGTGGCCTCGCGCCCTCCTACCCGTTGAGCCATGTCCAGGCTCAGAAAGGAGTTCCACTTGCCTGTTTTATAGTTGATGTTGCCTCCTGTAGAGTATCCAAACTGCTTCCCGTTATAGGTAGCGCCAGCGTACACACTCCCGTTCATACCCCGCAGGTCGTTCTTTTTTAGGTTGATGTTCAGGATACCGGAAGAACCTTCGGCATCATACTTGGCAGAGGGATTGGTTATGATCTCGATGCTCCTGATGTTTTCGGCTGACATGCCCTCCAGCATGTTGCGCAGGTCCCGGGCGGAGAGATAGGTGAGCTTGCCGTCGAGCATTACGGTTACCCCTGCCCTACCGTTGAGCTGTATATTCCCTTCCTGGTCTATGTATACCCCCGGCGACTTGGCTAACACTTCATAAGCTGTACTGGCTGCTGCCAACGCAGTTCCTGCTATATTCACCACCATGCGGTCCGCCTCCTGTGTAATGGTAGGGCGCAAGGCTTCCACACTTACTTCTTTCAGCTGCGTGGCAACCGGACTCAGTTCTACAGGGGGTACCGATACCGTCAGGGCACCTTCCCTGAGAGTTACCTGCTGCACTGTCTTCGTCTTATACCCGATAAAGCTGAAGGTAAGGGAATAGGTACCTTGCGGGACGTTCGGAAAAGAGAAGTGGCCGCTTTCATCGGTCAGGGTACCGTCCTGGGCCTGCGTGCCCCCCTGTGGCAGCAGAGCAACTGTCGCGAAGGCAATGGGCGAACCGCTTAGCGAATCAGTCAGCACCCCGGAAATAGCTCCCTGGCTAACCGGGGCGGCCGTCGCTGCTGGGGCTTGGGGCTTATTCTGCCCACTGGTGGTAACAGAAAAGCTCAGGCAAAGGCATAGCTGCCCCATCAAAAAGAGGAGTCCTTTTTTCATAGTATAAAGATTAGAAGATGATGAATAAAATCGGGTGAGAGTAGCTGGCGCAAAAGAAAGACAAAGTACCTGTGCAGAGGTTGCACCCGCTAGTATATTTTTCTTTTCAGGTCTGCTCTTTACAGAAAGGCGTAGCTCTCCTGGCTCTGCTTTGAGGAGAGTTAAGGTCCTTTAACGCCGTGGTATTTGTAGAGGAGGGCTCGCCCAACAGTAGGCTTAAGTACCGTTGGTGTTTAGCTTATGTTCGGGCGGGCCTTTTACTTACTCATCGTCCTTTAAAGACTCGATGGCCATGCCATGAATCTTTAAAGTGATGTACTTATCGATGCTGTTAAAATTATAGCCTTCTTCTCTGGCCTTCTTAATAAAGTCACTGTCTATGCCATGGATGCTGGCCGACACTGTTTTTTCCATGCTCAGGTTCTGGAAGCCGGCCTTTCGCAGGTCCTCCACGTAAGCTGCGTCCACCCCGTGGATCTGGGCAGACATAATATCCTCAAAGCTGAGGCCTTCGTAGCCCAGTGCTTTGATCCTTTTGATGGATGCTGGGTTCAACCCATGAATTTTAGCCTCAATATACTGATCCAGGCTCAGGTCATTTAGTCCCACCGACTGCAGGCTTTTGATGTAGGCCTCGTTTACGCCGTGTATCTTCAGCTCCATCATCTTTTCGAGGCTCAGTTCGCCAAAGCCCAGCGACTGCATTTCTTTTATGTTCACCGGAGTGATGCCGTGAATTTTTGCTTCGATGATCTTGTCCATGGAGAGATTGGCGTAACCGGCTTTTCGCAAGTCTTCTATAAAAGCTTTACTCACGCCATGAATCCTGGCTTCCATCATTTTATCCAGGCTTAGGTCCTTAAAGCCCAAAGCCTGCAGCTCCTGCACATACTCCTGGTCGATACCGTGAATGCTGGCCGACACAACCTCTTCTATGGTAGGTTTCCTGTTACTGTGCTGCCGGAACAAGGCCAGGTAATTTTGAAAGTCGGCCATACCGATCCCATGGATAGCCAGTTCCTGCAGCCGTTCTCCCTCTATATGCTTGTAGTTCTTTTTCAGAAAGTCAACGTACTTCCGGTTTACGTCCCCAAAAAATAGGTGAAACATCAGGTTCTGTTCGTTGCTGTTGATGTCATTGTCCGCCAGGTATTTTCGAAAGGAGGCATCTTCTGTAAACGTGTACTTCCCCTGCCCCACTTCGGCGTCCAGGTTGCCCGTCAGTTGTAGTGTCCCGGTTTCTTTCGTCAGCACAAAGGTGTCGTTCCCCTGCTTCTGGAACAGGCCTTTGTCGAAGCACTGGGACATGTTCCAGCTCGAAGCTAGCTTGCTTCCTTTAAACTGGAGACAGTATTCCCCGTTTTCCTGACTGCTGTACCAGTAGCCCTTCGACATGTCTACCTGTTTCCCTTGCATGTTAAGCGAAAAGCCTTTCTTCGGCCCTGCCAGTTCTGGCGAAGGTGGCAATGGCGCACCTGGTAAGGCTGAAGGCGCCCCAGGTTGTGCAGGTACACCAGCGGTGGGCGGCTCTGCACTGCTGTTCTCTGCATTGAGGTTCATGTACTTGCCCACTGACACTTCCCCAGTTGCCGTAGAAAGGGCTGTGAAAAGACTGTGCTGGCTGGCAGCCGGCTCATTGATCAGCAGCAGCGTCCCGAAAAACAGGGGCGCCATAAAAGCATATTTCCAATAGGCATGTGGCGTCGATCTTTTGGCGTTCATCATCATGATCCTTTGTTTTAAAAGCGATTGGTTATAGTTGGTGGTAATGGAGAGCGGCTTGTTCGGCACGGCTATCTGCAGAAGGCTCAGCTGGTACTGGTCTTTTTTAACCTGCTCTTTCTCCAGCAGCTGCGCATCGGTCTGGTACTCGTTGTTTTTCTCTATCTCCCTTTTCAGTAGCCAGACAAGCGGGTTAAACCACAGGATGATCACAGCCAGTTCTGCCAGCAGCAGGTCGAAGCTATGCCCCAGCCGGATGTGTATCTTCTCATGGGCAATGATCTGCTCGTAGGTCTCGAAATCGTAGTCGTCGGGGTAGATAAAGATATAGTGGAAAAACGAGCAGGGGGCTTGCCTGCTGGCCGTGTTCACGATCACGCACTCACCGTCCTCGACCTTGTCTGTCGCCGTGGTCGCCTTTAACAGGATACACCCTACCTGAAAGAGCAGGCTCAGGGAGAAGACTGCTACCCCAAACAGGTATAGCAGCAACACCCAAAAGCCTAAGCTAAACCCGGTACTGGTATCGCTGCTCTGCTCTTGGGCAACCTGCTGCTGTACCACCTCTTCATAGGGCTGGCGCGGCAGGACAAGCTCATCTCCCTCGGGCATTGGGAGTGAAGGCGGCACAGCCCTTGTTTTCGCTACATCTTCTGTTACCTGAACCTTCTCCCTAGCGGCATGCTCCTGAAACAGGGTTTGCAGGTAGCCTTGCTGGTCTACGAGTTTGGGCAAGCTCACAAAAGGCAGTACAAAGGCCAGGGCGATACAGCCAATCAGGTAGATACGGTTTGCCGTGAAGAAGCTCTCCTGCTGGAGCAGCAACTTATAGAACAGAAAGGCAATGCCAATGGCGAAGGAGGCTTTTAGCAGTATCTCGATCATAGCGGTATAGGTTTAACTGTTTCGTTGGGACTTGATAATGCGCACAAGCTCGTCGATCTCTTCGTCTGAGAGTTTCTCTTCCCGGGCAAAATGTGAGATCATACGGGTGAAGGAATTGCCAAAGTACTTGCTTTTGATGGTGGCTACATCCTGCTTCCTGTACTCGGCCAGTGGAACCAAGGGGGTGTACTGGTACGTGTTCCCAATTTTCTCAGCGCTCAGGAAGCCCTTTTCGGTGAGGATCTTCACCATGGTGGCCACGGTGTTGTAATGCGGCTTGGGCTCCGGCAACTCATCGATGATGTCTTTGATAAAAGCCTTTTCGAGGTGCCAGACAGCCTGCATGATCTGCTCTTCTCTTTTTCCTAGTTTCTGCATTGTGGTAAGGTTTGTTCAATACTACTAATTAATTAGTAATTATACTAATACATTAGTACGATTCCTAATTAATTAGGATTTACAGAGCAGAACATTTTTTACAGGAAAAGGAAAAGTCATAGCGACCCCGTCTCACATCCACCTTAATATACTTACTTATAACTACTTAAGCATACACACGGTGTTTAACGGGAGGCGGGAGCTGGTCTTGCCAGAATGACAGCGTCACCTTTCGGCATCACCAGCTCCCGCGTCAGTTGTCCTTACTCAAACCTCAGGTTAGTGACCGGGTTAGCAGTGGCTGCTTTCAGGGCCTGGTAGCTCACCGTTAAGAAGGCCACCAGGGCCGCAACCAGGCTCGCCACTAAAAACACCCACACAGGTATATCAATGCGATAGGCAAAGTCCTGCAGCCAGGTGTGCATGGCGTACCAGGCCAGCGGAAAGGCAATCAGGGCCGATACCAGGATCAGTAAGAGAAACTCCTTCGACAGCAGTGCCACGATCATCGAGTTTTCAGCACCCAGCACCTTCCGGATACCGATCTCTTTTTTACGGCGCTCGGCGGCGTAAGCGGCAAGGCCAAAGAGCCCCAGACAGGCCACAAAAATGGCAATGCCGGTAAAGATCCAGAGCAGGGTTTTCAGCTTGTCCTCTGCCTTGTACATCTTCTGGAAGTTGTCATCCATAAAAATGTACTCGATGGGGTAATCCGGAGAAAAGGTGCTCCACACGTCCTTCACGTGGTCGATGGCCCCGGCAACGTTCTGGGCGTCGATCTTTACCGCCACCTTATGATAGGCCTCAGGAAAGATCTGTAGCACCGTTGGCTCCACTTTGTCATACAGGCTCTTAAAATGGAAATCTTTCACTACCCCGATGATCTTCCCTTCTTTCAGTGAGTCCGGGTTCTCGTCGCTCCATACCTGCCACTGTAAAGGCTGTCCCAGTGCTTTCTCGGGCGTCCTATAGCCCAGTTCCCTCACAGCCGTCTCATTGATCATGAAGGCATGGTCCGTATCGGTCTTAAACTCTTTGGAGAACGGCCGCCCTGCAACCACTTTTACATCTAGGGTATTGAGATAATTATAGTCTATCATCAGCTGGGTAACCCCGTGGTGCACTTGCTCGCCGTTTCGGGGCACGATGATCCTATCTCCTGCCGTCGCATCGCCCGGAAAGCCATAGCCGATGGACACGTTCTTAATTTTGGGCGACTTTAACAGCTCCTGCTTAAAGGTCTCGTAGTTTTCGAACATCTGGTCCCCCCGCATCTGGAAAAACATGATCTGCTCTTTGTTAAAGCCCAGGTCTTTGTTGTGCAGGTAAGACACCTGCTGGTATACGATTCCGGCGCATATGATCAGAAAAATGGACAGGGCAAACTGCAGGACAATCAGGCCGTGCCGCAGCCACTGTATCTTCCCTACCCTGCTATCGACCACCACCGCACTCTTCAGCACTTTTACAGGTTTAAAACCTGAGAGGACCATAGCAGGGTAAAAACCGGCCAACACGCCCACGACCACTGCCAGGACAAGCAACAGCAACAGAATAGCAGGATTCCCGAACACGTTGAACTCCATTTGCTTGCCTGCGAAGGCATTCAGGGTAGGCAAGAGCAGCGAGGCCAGGGCCGCCGAAAAGATGACGCTGATCAGGGTAAGCAGCAGGGTTTCGCTCAAAAACTGCGCGACCAACTGCCCTTTACTGGCCCCTACCGCTTTTCTCACCCCCACTTCTTTGGCCCGCTGGCTAGACTTGGCCGTGGACAGGTTCACGAAATTGAAGCAGGCAATGAGTAGGATGAAAACAGCGATGATGCTTAGGGCCTTTACATAGGTAATGTTTCCTCTGATAGCCTGGTCAAAACTAAAGCTGGCAGAATAGAGGTACACCTCCTCCAGCGGCTGGAAGACGGGCAGGTAATCGTAAGGCTGGTTTTTGTCGGGGTCTATCTGCTGCGCCACGATCTTTCGGAACTTTTCCTGCACAAATCCGGGGTCGGCCCCCTCTTTCAACTTAACATAAGTATAAAACTGCTGCCAACTCCACTTCTTCATTCGTTCGGCCGGGAGTTGCGCAGCCTCCATCGGAAGCACAAAGTTTACCGGCAGGTGAAATTTATCATTGCGCTCAAACACGCCCCGTACAATAAAAGGCTCTTTATTTACAGTCACCTTTCTGCCCACAGGATCCACCTCGCCGAACACACGCTCCGCAAACCTGTCCGAGATCACGATAGAAGAGGGATCGGCCAGGGCTTTTTGGTGAGACCCGTATTTGAACGGAAGCTGAAACATCTCGAAAAAGCCCGGATCGGCATAGGTGCGTCCGTTTTCATAAATGCTCTTCTCCCCTACCTCTACCAGGTTATTTGCCTCAAACTGCAGCATCAGGATGCGTACGACTTTCTCCACCTCGGGGAAATTCTGCTCCAGGGTAGTGCCAAACATGGGCGGAACAGGGGCAATGACCTTCCCCGATTCTCTCGCCGACATGTCGTTATACAGGCGGTACACCCTGTCTCCCTCAGGCAGGAACTTATCATACTGCAGCTCGTCGTATACGAACAGGCCGATGAGCAAGCAGGCCGTCAGGCCCAGGGTAAGGCCAGACAGGTTGATAAAGGTAAAGGCCTTATGCCGGAACAGGTTGCGATAGGCGGTTTTAAAATAGTTTCTGAACATAGTTTTGTGCTGTAGAAGTAATTAAGAAAATCTCTTTGTCAATGTAGCAGAAAGGAAAGCTAGTACAGGTACCTATTCTGCCTTTCTGATTTGCTTGTCGGTGGCCCTGTCCAGGCCCGGCACTCGCGTCCTGTCATCCGTGCTGGTACTACCGGGGCACTGTAGCACTGCCCACTAATGGTCATCCTTCGTGCTGATTCACAGGCTTCGGCGCAGCCCTTCTGGATGTTCCTTCGTCTTCCTCCGACACAGCGGGGCATTGCTATAAAAAGCAGCTTTTTCATCGCCTTGTTATTAGTTGTTCCGGTCAGCTCTCTGAACGTGAAGCACTTTACCCAAGACCCGTACCACTTTATATAACTTATTGATAAACAGATACTAGTGCTTATGAAACTGATGCAATGGCGTGCATTTCCGCTCGCCAGGTGTGCGAATTCGCACGCTCTTTTTCCTGAGCAGGAAGCCCTAGCTTCTCGTAATCAAGGTGTTGTAGGTATGGCATAATTATAGTTTCTTGCCCCACTATTATGATAGTCCTATGCAACTAAAGAACGCCTCCATCCTGGTAGTTGATGACGATACCGACGTGCTGACGGCTGTACGCCTGCTACTGCGGCCACAGGTAAGGGAGATCATTACGGAAAAGAACCCTGAAAACCTGCCCGCTTTGCTCCGGCAGCAGGCCTTCGATGTGATCCTGCTGGACATGAATTTCAAAAGCGCCCTCAATACCGGCAATGAGGGCTTCTATTGGCTGCAAAAGATAAAAGAGTTGAAATCGGAGGCTACAGTGGTTATGATCACCGCCTATGGCGACATTGACCTGGCAATCCGCTCGCTAAAGGAAGGTGCCTTTGACTTTGTGGTAAAGCCCTGGCATAACGAAAAGCTACTGGTCACCCTGACCGATGCCTTGCGTAATAAGAGCAAAGCCAGCAGTCCAAGTCCTGCTCCAAAGCCCGCCGGGGCATTCGGTCCTGAGTTGCTGGGCGAGTCAGAGGCCATGCGGGATATCTTCCTAAAGGTTAAAAAAGTGGCCCCCACCGATGCCAATATCCTGATCCTGGGCGAGAACGGCACCGGAAAAGAATTAGTGGCCAAAGCCATACACGAGCATTCTTTGCGCGCTCAAAAGCCCTTTGTAAAAGTGGATGTTGGCGCCCTGACCGAATCGTTGTTTGAGAGTGAGCTGTTTGGGCATAAGAAAGGGGCCTTCACTGATGCCCGGGAAGACCGGGCCGGCCGGTTCGAGGCAGCCAACGGAGGCACTATTTTTCTGGATGAGATCGGTAATATTTCGCTGCACCAGCAATCTAAACTGCTTAGCGTGCTGCAAAACCGCCAAGTAATACGCTTGGGCACAAATGAACCGGTGGGCATTAATGTGCGCCTGCTGTGCGCCACCAACGTGCCGCTGGCCGAGTTGGCCAATGAGTCCCACTTCCGAAAAGACCTGATCTACCGCATCAACACAGTCGAGCTCGTGCTACCGCCCCTGCGCAAGAGGGGCAATGATATTTTGCTGCTTGCCCGGCATTTTGCAGGGGTATATGCCGATAAGTATATGAAGCCCATACCGGAGCTGAGTAAGCCGGCCCAGGAAAAGCTCCTGCAGTACTCCTACCCTGGCAATGTGCGTGAGTTACAGTATGCCATTGAGCGGGCTGTGATTATGGCAGATGGGGAAGTGCTGGATGCAAGCGACATCCTCTTCTCCCCACTAGAGGCTACACCGGCCGTTAGTGCCACGAGCGAAGAAAGTAACTTGGAGGAGCTTGAGAAAATCACCATCAACCGCGTACTTCAGAAGCACGACGGCAACTTAACCCGTACCGCCAAAGAACTGGGCATTACCCGCACTGCCTTATACCGTCGCATTGGCAAATATGGCCTTTAAGAGCTTTGACCGAAACCTGGTGCTGCGGGTAGCCCTGCTGCTGCTTACCCTGAGCCTGCCCGCTGTCCTCATCCTTCATGGCTGGTCGGAGGCCCTTGTGTTTCTGTTGCCCATCATCTTGTACCAGGTCGTAGACCTCACGCGCTTTTTACGAAAGGCGCAGGAAGAGTTGAACCAGTTTATTGAATCAGTGCACTACCGTGATTTTTCGCGGTACTATAACGAGCAGTACCCCAGTGCACAGCTCCAGTTACTCCGGAAAGGCTTTAACGAGATCAACACCACCTTTAAAAGCATTAACCGGGAAAAGGAAAGCCAGCACCTACACCTGCAAAAGATCATGGAGTTGGTGGATACCGGGATTTTGTCTTACGAGGTCGACAGCGGGGAAGTGGTGTTAATGAATGAGTCGCTGAAAAAGCTCCTGCACATCCCCTTCATGAAAACGATTCACTTCCTGGAGAAAAGGGATTATGAGCTGTATCAGGCTGTGCAGGAACTCGCAGCGGGCCGCTCCCGAATTGCAATGGCCAACACTGCGCATTTTGAGAAAAGCGCCTTTAAAGTATTGCTGTCGGCCACGGCCTTCCGCAGCGAAGGACACACCTATAAGCTGGTAGCTTTCCAGAACGTGAACGAAGCATTAGACGAAACAGAGTCCCAGGCCTGGCAAAAGCTTTTGAACGTGATGACCCACGAGATCATGAACTCCGTGGCACCAATTGCCTCCCTGGCCGACACCCTTAAAAACCGCCTCCAGGAAACAGCTCCTGCCGGTCCTTCCGCCCACGACCTGGAAGACTTTAAGCTAGGTGTTAGCACCATCAAAAACAGAAGCCTAGGCTTGCTGCGCTTTGCTGAAACATACCGTAACCTGAACCGGATAACAAAGCTCAGCCTGACAGAGGTATCGGTTAAAGAAGTGTTCCTTAACCTAAAGCACCTCATGGCACCCACCCTGGCACAGAAGCACATTAAGTTAGAGATCAGCCTCTCCTCACCTGACCTGCGCTTGCAGGCCGACAAAAACCTGCTCGACCAGGTCCTGATCAACCTGATGGTGAATGCGATGGAGGCGGTGAAGGACCGGCCAGAACCGCAGATCAGCTTATCGGCCTATGCCTCCCCCCAGGGTAAGACCCTTCTTAAAGTGGCAGACAACGGCATTGGCATGTCCCGGGAGGTGCAGGAAAAAATCTTTATCCCCTTTTTCAGCACCAGAAAGAACGGCAACGGCATTGGCCTTAGCCTGTGCAAGCAGATCGTACTCCTCCACAAAGGCACGATACAGGTACAGTCAGCTGAAGGCGAGGGCACCGCTTTTATCCTCCGGTTTAATTAAGCTATGTTTAGTTAAACCCTCTTACACGGCTTTAAACAAAATCTTACCCTGGTAAAGCAGCCCGGCAGCAGCCCCCTTCTGCCACCCCGTCCTTTTACTGCGCCTGGCTCATATGCGTATACCCCTGTACGCTTGTGTAGCACCCTACCACCCTCCCACCCTCAGAAAATATTTTTAGACGGAGGCAACCGTTGCTGCCTTTTAACCGTGATGGGGACGCAAAACCCGGAAAAGTGAGCGAAACAGAGAGCAAACAAGTGGTGTCCTTGCTGAGTGGTTGCCTCAAAGAAGACCGCAACGCACAAAGAAAGCTGTACAAGCTCTTCTATGGCTACGCTATGAGCATCTGTGTACGCTACTCAAAAGACGCGGAGGAGGCACGGGAGGTGCTGAACGACGGCTTTCTGAAGGTGTTTACCCGATTGGACCAGTACGACAACCGGAAGCCCTTTAAAGGCTGGCTTCGGCGCATCATGATCAACACGGCGCTGGATAACTACCGGCACAACCTGAAGCACTACTACCTGTCGGATGTGGAAGACAACTCACCGGCGGCAGAAGACTTTGGGGCAGAGCAACAACTGGGCTACGATGACCTGATCCTACTGATCCGGAAGCTTTCGCCGGCCTACCGTGCTGTCTTTAACCTGTACGCCATCGACGGGTACACGCACGAGGAAATCGCCGCTATGCTGCACATTTCGGTGGGTACCTCCAAGTCGAACCTGGCAAAGGCACGGGCAAATTTAAGAGAGGCTTTAAAAAAAAGCAGGATAGATGAACACAAACAATATGTCTGACGAAGAACTCGACCGGCTGTTCCGGAAGGCTGCCCAAGACCAGGACCCTCCTTTTGAGGAGGAAGCCTGGTTGGCCCTGGAGCAGAAACTGGATGAAGTGCAGGTGCCCAGGCCCTGGTTCAGACGGCTGTTGCCTTTCCTGCTGCTGGTGGCGGTCTCTCTGTTAGTGGTGCTTAAGCAGTCTTCCGACCAAATCGATGTCATAGCAAATAAGGAAGACGCGGCAGCTGTGGAAAGAGCCCCGGCTCCGACCACGGTTGCTTCCACCCTCACCGGGGCTTCCCCGAGAGACTCCAGAGCCAAAGGATTAGCCAAGGCGACTAACTCTACCGGAACGGCTGACACAGCACCTACTACTGTAGCACCAGTAACGGTGGCAACTAAAAGAGAGGCGGCTCCTGGGGGCGTAGTGACTGCCCGGGAAAAGGCAACAGCACCTCCCTTTGCACAGGCGCTGCCTGCGAGAGCCGGGCAAGAGCAGGTTTTGGCGCAGGCACCCCCTGCAACCCAAAGCCTGTTAGAAACCAAAGTCGCCGCCATGCCCACCACAGAAGGTGTGATAACAAGAGGTACAGTTTTATCAGTGCCTCTGTTGCAGGCAACCGCTCCCCCACAACAGGAAGATATGGGGACGGCAGAGGACAGCAGCCTACAAAAGAAACAGGCCTTCGCCCAAAATGTGCGGTTGGCCGTAGCGGTAGCCCCGGACATAACAGCAGTTAAGTTTAAATCTGCTGATGCTGTAAGTGCCAATGTGGGGTTATTGGTTGGGCTACCGCTTGCCAACCGGCTTAGCCTGGTAACAGGGGTGGTATGGGCAGACAAAGTGTACGGGGCAGCTCCCGAAGACTATGCCCCAACACCCGATTACTGGGTTGGGAAAACACTCCCCAACAGCATTGAGGCACGATGTGAGGTTTTAGACATCCCGCTTAACCTGGAGTACAACCTTTGGCAGCGCGACCGCAACAGCTTGGCGGTGCAGGCAGGCTTGTCCAGCTATATCATGCTGAACGAGGAGTACACTTACACCTATGGCAGGGGCTATGCTACCTACGAGAAAACCTGGGCGGTGAAAAACCAGAACAGGCATTGGTTTAAAGTTCAGAACATCAGCGTTAGTTACTACCGGCAACTGACCCCGGCACTGCAGGTCGGCGTGGAGCCCTTTGTTAAAATCCCCTTGGGTGATATCGGTGCGGGACATGTACGGCTTACGAGTGCAGGGCTGTTCTTTAAGGCCGCCTGCACCCTCCCCTTCCTGAAATAGTCACCCGATTCCACCTCATGTGCTAACACCGCCTGGACTGTGTTAGAGGGACTTTGTTTGCCTGATTTTTTAAAAATAAAACCTACGACTATGAAAAGCTTATTTCACACCAACATCCTGTTGCTCTTACTCCTGAGCCCCCTCTGTGTATTTAGCAGCTGCGACGACGACGATGAGGACGATGGTAACATCAACCCGGACATCGTGCAGTTCGAGAACATTACCCTTTCCGGGGACAATGAAGTGCCGGCTAACAGTTCTGCCGCTACGGGTACTTTTAACGGCACCTTTAACCGTGATACCAAGATCATGACTTACTCCATCGACTTTGCCGGCCTTACCCCTACGATGATGCACTTTCATAAAGCAGCAGTGGGGCAAAACGGGGACGTAGAGATCGGGATAGGCGCAGCGCCTTTCACTTCGCCTGTTCAGGGGCAAACACCCGCCCTGACAGAGGCCCAGGAAGCTGACCTGATGGCGGGCCTGTGGTACGTGAATGTACACAGCAACCAGTTTCCGGGGGGTGAGATAAGGGGGCAGCTCGTGCCCTAACCGCTTTCACGATGCTCACTGGGCAGCATCAGGATAAGCCAACCGTAAACCATGCCTGGCCTATTAAACTGAAAACAATGGCACGACCTCTTTTTACGCTAGTTACAGCGGCTGCTCTGGCCCTCCTTGTTGTTACGGCTTGCACCAGCGACAACGAGGAGGACAGCCTGCCGCAACCAACCCCGCAACCGCAGCAGTGCGATGTTTCCAACGTGACTTTCTCTAAAACCATTACCCCTATTCTGTCTGCTAACTGCTACACGTGCCACAGCTCATCCTTTTCAGAAGGAGGCGTAGTACTGGACACGCACGCCGGCGTGAAAAAACAGGCTGACAATGGCACCCTGTTAGGGGTTATCACCCATGCAAGCGGTTTTCCGGCAATGCCCCAGGGAGCAGCCAAGCTTTCTGACTGCAACATTGCCCGCATCAAAAAGTGGATAGAGGCCGGGGCGCCTGACAATTAACGATAGCATGAAATTATCCTTTGTCCTACTCTTTTGCTTTGCCTGTTTGCTCTCTGTTGAGGTGGCGGCTCAAAGCCGCTACTTCACAAAGACAGGGCATATCTGGTTTTTCTCGGAAGCCCCGCTGGAGGACATTATGGCCCGCAATAGGCAGGTAGTGTCGTTTATTGATTTCAAGACAGGAGAACTGGCTTTTTCAGTGCCCATGACAGCTTTCCAATTTAAGAAGTCACTGATGCAAACCCACTTCAACGAAAACTTTGTAGAGTCAGGCAAATACCCCAAGTCCACATTCAGCGGCACGTTTAGCAAACCAGGCGCTATCGACCCCACGAAAGAGGGTACCTACAAGGTACAGGTAGAAGGGCAACTGACGATACACGGCGTGGAGAAGGCCCTCAGCACAGACGGCATACTGGAAGTAAGAAACGGCAAGGTGCGCGGTAAAGCGACGTTTATCGTAGCGCCACACGACTACGACATCACCATTCCGTTGCTGGTACGGGAGCACATTGCCAAAGAGGTTGCCGTGCATGTGGATATGCTGTATGAACCTTTTACGGGTAATACCCCCTGAAAACGATGGCAAAGCATCTGCTACTGTCCCTCCTGCTGCTGCTAGCGCCCTATCTTATGCAGGCGCAGGATGATTTGCTGGACCTTGCCGAGGCACTGGATAGCACAGAAGCCGGCTATGTGTCCGGCACCTTTAAAGCCACCCGCCTGGTGAACGGCCACTCTGTGGAAACAAACGGAGACCAGGAGCTTCTCTTTCTCATCTCCCACCGCTTTGGCACCCTGAACAGTGGCGCCTATAACTTATTTGGGCTGGACCAGGCCACCATCCGGCTGGCGCTGGAGTATGGCCTTACAGACAGGCTTACCCTCGGCCTGGGGCGTAGCTCGCTCGAGAAAACCTACGATGGCTTTGCTAAATACCGAATATTGCGCCAGTTACAGGGCGCGATGCCTGTTACGGTTACTGGTTTTTCAAGCCTCGCGATCAAGACACTGGAGCAGCAGCTCCCGGAAAGGCCTACTGCTTTTTCCTCCAGGTTGACCTACACCCATCAGTTACTCATCGCGCGTAAATTTACCGAAAGGCTATCGCTACAGTTGAGCCCCACGTGGGTGCACCGCAACATGGTGGCTACCCGGCAGGATGAAAACGAGGTATATGCCCTGGGCCTGGGAGGCCGGTACAAACTTACCAAACGCACCTCCTTTAACGCTGAGTACTACTACCTGCTTCCCGGTGAAACAGCAGACCAATACCGCAATGCCCTGGCCATGGGCTTCGACATTGAAACGGGAGGGCATGTATTCCAACTAATTTTCACGAATGCACAGGGCATGGTGGAGAAGCTCTTTATTCCCCAAACCCAAGGCGCTTGGGAGGAGGGCGATGTTTACTTCGGGTTTAACATCTCCCGCGTGTTTAGCCTGAAAAAAGAAGGCGACTGGTAAGCTTGTCTCTTCCCCTCATAAGCATTGCCCTGCCATTGTAAGCTTACCCTACCCCTGCAGCAGGCATTCCGTTGCCCTTTCGGCCCTACTTACCACTGCAAAAGCACTTATCCCTAAGCTGTTGCCCTTGTTTGAGCAGCTACTACCCAAGGTTTGTCATGCTGCATTATCTGCCATCAGGTGCCCCTCTTCTTCAGGGCACACAGCACCTATCCTTTCTGCTATTACGGCGGTTAAACATCTCTACTTGCGCTGCCTGTGTACCTGTGCTGCCTGATGATAACGATCATCCCTGCCGGTGACTTACGTCATGAGGAGTTCAGGATTTTTACCGGACTTTTATATCAACAAATCAGCCCCCTAATTATCATGAAAACGATACTCTGTATATCTGACTTTTCGCAAACCTCTGAGAATGCAGTCCACTATGCCTATGAACTAGCATCGCTTCTGAAGGCACGCCTCCTGCTTTTCCATAACGTTCCGGAGCATGCCGCCGCCATGGCAGCCCCTTACGAAGCCGGTAGCCATGCCGCTCTGATAGAACAACTGGATGAACGGAATGAGTACGTGCACAAGCTGGAAGAAACCAGGCAGCGGCTTGCCTATAACAACCCCTCTAGCCAAGCGCGTTGCGAGTTTCTGATCCGACACGGGCTCGCCAAAGATATGCTCCCGGCCCTTATAGAGGAGGAGCAGGTTGACCTGGTGGTGATCGGGAACGATGAAGCTGACGCACTACCCGAAATCTTTACTGGCACCGTGGCGGCTGGCCTTATTGAGAATGCCTCCTGCCCAGTGCTCGTGATTCCGGAGCAGGCTGCCTTTAAACCGCTGCAAAAGATGGTGGTTGCTGTAGGCCAATTAGGGGAGCCCTACCAGGACCTGGATGCCGTGCTGGCCCTGGCTCTCCTGTTTCGATCCGAGGTACATCTGCTCCACGTACTCCCGAAAGAAAATGCCCAGGCTAACGCGACGGCACAAGAAGAAAGCTATCCTTTGGCATCCTGGAACGCCTACAAGAATGTTACTTACCACGTGCTGATTCATGACAGCATAGAAGAAGGCATTAGCCAGTTCACCCGCGACAACAGAGCGGACATGCTCGTGCTAGGTTACCATGCAGAAAACCCCTGGCAGCATTTGAGCCAACGGAATCTGGCACAGGATAAAGCATACCACACCTATCTGCCGGTGCTGTTTGCTCACTTCGAAAGGCAGGAGCCCTGATCGCAAAGCTTACACTTAACCCACTATAAACAATAAAGACTATGTCACTGGTAAAATCAAAAAAGAATGGTTTGATTCCTGCATCCTCCTTCCTGACAGATGTACTGGACCTGGATCGCTTTTTCGACAACGACTCCTTTTTCAAAGGATTTAAGAAGGTGCCCTTCACAAACATACGGGAGAAGGACGACCGCTTTGAAGTAGAGCTGGCCGCCCCCGGCATGGACAAGCAGGACTTTAAGGTGGAGATCGATAACGACATCCTCACTGTTTCGGCAGAACGCAAGGAAGAGAAGAGCGAAGAAAAAGAGCAGTATACCCGCCAGGAGTTCAGCTACAGCTCATTTACCCGTTCCTTTGAACTGCCTGCCACAGTAAATGCCGAGGCAATTCAGGCAGCATACAAAGACGGCATTCTAAAACTAACGCTGCCGAAGAAAGAAGAAGCTAGTGTTAGCAACAAGAAGGCAATAGAGATCGCCTAAGCCTTAGCTCATCAACGGGAAGGCGGGTATGTGTGCCCGTCTTTTCCTTCCTCCCCCTCACAGGCGATACTAACAATGCTTTACCAAACAACCAGAAACCTTTCCTGCTATGGCAACTTACATCATTCCACTTAAAGAACTAACCCTACAACATGTCTCCGAGGTAGGAGGTAAAAACGCCTCACTCGGCGAAATGCTGCGCAGCCTGGCTGCCGACCAAATTCGTGTACCCGATGGCTTTGCCACGACCGCCCGGGCCTACCAGGATTTTCTGGAAAGCAACAACCTGACTGCGAAAATCGAGCAGCAGCTCGCAAAGCTAGACACGCAGCAGTTCAGCAACCTGCAGGAGACAGGGGCTCAGATACGAAAACTTATCCTGGCTGCCCACCTGCCCGACAGCCTGGCCGGGGCGATTCGGGAAGCTTACCAACAGATGTGCCGGCCATACAAGGCCCCAGTGCAGGTGGCGGTCAGAAGCAGCGCTACGGCCGAGGACCTGCCGGACGCCAGCTTTGCGGGGCAGCACGAGTCTTACCTGAACATTTCGGGGGAAGAGCAGGTGCTGAAAGCCTGCCTGCGCTGCTACGCCTCTTTGTTTACCGACCGCGCCATCAAGTACCGACACGACCACGGCTTCGATCATATGAAGGTGTACCTATCGGCGGGTGTACAGAAAATGGTCCGCTCCGACCTGGCCAGCGCGGGCGTGTGCTTTACCCTTGATCCGCAGTCGGGCTTTGACCAGGTCGTCTTTCTGACAGGCAGCTGGGGGCTTGGCGAGAACGTAGTACAAGGCACGGTAAACCCGGATGAGTTTTACGTCTTCAAACCCACCCTGAAGCAGGGTAAAAAGGCAATCATCAGTAAGAAGGTGGGCTCAAAGGCCATCACCATGGTGTATGCAGACGGAAACTCCGATCAACCCACTGTAAACATAGCGACCCCTGCCGCCAAACAGGAGGCCTACGTCCTGTCGGACGACGAAATACGGCAGGTGGCCGAATGGGCCGTGCGGATTGAAGAGCACTATGGGCGCCCGATGGACATAGAGTGGGCTAAAGACGGGGAGACGGGGGAACTGTTTATTGTGCAGGCCCGGCCCGAAACCATCCACAGCCGTAAAAACAGGCAGCTTACCCACACCACCTTTACCCTGCAGGAGGCGGCCAAGCCCCTGGCCAGTGGCAAAGCGATTGGGCAGCGGATTATCAGCGGCACTGCCCGACTCCTGAACTCGCCCCAGGAGTCGCACCTCCTGCAAGCAGGGGAAATCCTCGTGACCGATATCACCAACCCGGACTGGGACCCCATCCTGAAAAAGGTGTCGGCGGTGATCACCAACAAGGGAGGCCGCACCAGCCATGCAGCGATCGTAGCCCGAGAACTGGGTGCCCTGGCCGTGGTGGGAACCGGTAACGCCACAGAGCTGATACGGAACGGGCAGGAGATCACCGTGTCATGTGCCGACGGGCAGAACGGGATGGTGTATGACGGCAAACTCAACTGGAGGGAGGAAGTGCTTGACTTCGGGCACCTGACAAAGCCGAACACCCGCGCTATGCTCATCGTGGGCGATCCGGACCAGGCTTTCGACCTCTCCTACTACCCCAACGACGGGGTAGGGCTGATGCGCCTGGAGTTCATTATCAACAACAGCATTCAGATTCACCCAATGGCCCTGGTGAAGTACCATGAACTGCAGGAGGAGGCTGTAAAAGCGCAGATTGATGCCCTGACCCACCACCACGAGAACAAGGAGGACTATTTTGTAGAGAAACTGGCCCAGTCCGTCGCCACGATCGCAGCGGCTTTCTACCCTAAAGACGTGGTCGTGCGCATGAGCGACTTCAAAACCAACGAGTACGCCAACCTGATCGGGGGCCGGCAGTTTGAGCCGAAAGAGGAAAACCCGATGCTTGGCTTCCGGGGCGCCTCCCGCTACTATAACCCCCGCTACCGCGAAGGCTTCGGGCTGGAGTGCAAGGCGATGAAAGTAGTGCGCGACGAGATGGGGCTAACCAACGTGAAGCTGATGATCCCATTCTGCCGGACGATAGCAGAAGGTCAGCAAGTGCTAAAGCAAATGGCAAAGTATGGCTTGGTGAGAGGCGAGAACGGACTCGAGGTGTATGTGATGGCAGAGATCCCAAGCAATGTACTTCTGGCAAAAGAGTTCGCCAGGATATTTGACGGCTTCTCCATCGGCTCTAACGACCTGACCCAGCTAACCCTTGGCATCGACCGGGACTCCTCTACGGTGAGTGAGTTGTTTGATGAACAAAACGAAGCCGTGCAGAAAATGATTAGCGAGGTCATTCGTGCAGCTCACGAAACCGGCGTAAAAGTAGGCCTGTGCGGCCAGGCACCCAGCGACTTTCCCGCCTTTGCGCAGTTCCTGGTTGAGCAGGGGATTGACAGCATCTCCTTTAATCCGGATGCCTTGCTAAAGGGTGTAGAGAACATACTGGCAGCCGAAAAAGAGCAGGGTAAAGCCGGCAGGGAGGCTGTTGGACCAACTAAAGAGAGTGTCTTTCCTTGGGAAGTGCATTCCTAAAGGTGAACTTCTTTACCTTCAGGGGCGGGGGCCGGTTCATAGACCGGCCCCCGCCCCTGAAACTTCCTATCCCCCTTCTTAAGAACTGGGCAGAACTCCTGTGCCTTCGTTTTCACTTTCCACATACTTAGCATATCGCACATGATGACCGGTAGCAGCGATGCAGACACTTTACGGCAGCAACTCAAGGCCTCACACAGCCCGGAGCAAATACGCAAACGCTTAGCGCAAAGGAAACCGCACAGCTACCTGAAAGACTTTGTGTATGGTGCAGTAGACGGAACGGTAACCACTTTTGCCGTTGTGTCGGGCGTCGCAGGGGCTGGCTTAGCTCCTAAAGTAATTCTCGTCATGGGCCTGGCCAACCTGCTAGCCGATGGCTTTAGCATGGCTGTCAGCAATTTCTTAGGCGTTCGGGCCGAGAAACAACAGGTAGAGAAAGCCAGGGCCGAGGAGCTTTTACATATAGCAGTATATCCGGAGGGAGAAGCAGAGGAAGTCAGGCAGATTTTTGCCAACAAGGGCTTTACGGGTGAGGTGCTGGAGCAGATTGTCCGGATCATCACATCCAGCAAAAAGCAGTGGGCCGATACCATGCTGCAGGAAGAGTACGCTTATCCGCTCGAACGGGCTAATCCCTGGAAAGCTGCACTGTCTACCTTCACCTCATTTATTACGATGGGCCTGGTGCCGGTTTTCCCGTTTGTTTGGAACTTCCTGGTATCAAACCAATTCCGGGATCCTTTTCTTTGGAGCTGCCTCTGCACCCTTGTCGCTTTCTTTTTCATTGGTGCCATCAAGAGCCGCTTCATAAGCAAGAGTTGGTACCTGTCGGGCCTGGAAACCCTCGTATTGGGCGGTGCTGCTGCCACCCTTGCGTTTTTTGCTGGCAATCTGCTCAAGGGGCTTTAGCTGTAGCCCTGCTGCCTCTCCCGAGTGTGCCCTCCTCCACTGCACAAAGGATGACATTCATCAGCGCCAAAAGCGACGGCGGTCATTTCGATAGGCCACCCCACTTTGTAAATTTACTTACTAAGGTTTCCCTAAAATCAACCTTCACACCATAAAACTTATGAAAACAATTCTGGTGCCCACCGACTTTTCTGATAGCGCGACCAACGCCTTACGAGCTGCCACTTCTTTAGCCGAGCAAACAAGAGGTAAGCTATTGCTCGTGCACGTACTGCCCCTGCAGGTGCTAACCGCTGCTGATGGGGCCATATACGAGTCTTTTGATCCTGCCCTGCGGGACTTCTATAAAGACAAACTAAATGACCTGGCCAGGCTGATAGCCCAGGAAAACAACTTCCGCTTTGAGGTAGAGGTGTGTTGCGGGCAAGGGGCCTTCCATGACCTGGTAGGTGAGCTGATCCAAAGCAGGCAGGTTAGTCTCGTGGTCATGGGTACGAGAGGGGGCGGTAACTTTTTGGACAGGCTGATTGGCAGTACCACAACTTCCTTTATGAAAGTAGCCAAATGTCCTGTGTTGGCTGTACCGGCCAAGGCGCATCGGATTAGCTTAAAGAAAATTGCCTACGCCTCTGATTTTACAGGCGATGACCAGGTATTCCTGCAGCAGCTCTTTGCGCTCACAGATCCCTTTAATTCGGAGATCAACATTATTAACATCAAAACTGACGGACAAGCCCACACAGGGGCAGAACAGCCCATGCTACAGAACTTAAGCCACAGGTTTCCGGAAAGGAAGTTCTGTATTGCCCAGGTGAAAGCTGACACTGTAACAGCAGGTATCAAGGCCTTTGTGAGTGAGAACCAGGTAAATGTACTGGCAGTTTCCATTCATGAAAGAGGTCTGTTGCAGGATCTGTTCCACAAAAGCATCTCGAAAGAACTTGTGTTTGAAACAACAGTGCCCTTACTAAGCATACCCCAGGCACCTTATGTAAAGTCAGCTCCAGAGACAGCCGAAACAGCTACCCTGGCCACTTAAAAGAACACGGAAACTACAGGAAGCGAAACTGGGAAACTCTTCTTATGCCAGCCAACCCAGGAGAAGTATGGTGTTTTTGTAGTGAGAGCAGGCGCACCATTTGTACCGGGCCTCTCTTCACCCACTTGCCCTTTTCTTTCTGAACACCTCACTCCGGAAACGGAAACAAAGCCCTGCCGGGATATACATGACCGAACCCCTCGTGCAAATGAAACTTCTTTACTGGTGTAGTATATGGATGCTGTTTTTAACAAACAGCGACAGAACATTTAAGAGCGCGCAAAAACAAGCAAGGGTACAGCCGCAGCACGAACGGCTCCAGCAGGCTTTACAGCAGTACCAGCAATTAGCGGAACAGGAAAACTGGGCGTACTTTCCGGACAACCTCTGCCTGCAGGCGCGGGATAGCAATGCCTATGTCCTGGACCTGCGTAAAAACCTGCGCCTAACAGGCGATCTGCCTTTGCCAGAGGCACCCCTTAGCGCCGTGTTTGACAACACCCTAACCTCTGCGGTCAAGAAGTTTCAACAACGCCACGGCTTGCGAGCTGATGGCATTGTGGGCTACGAAACAGTACAGGAGCTGAACGTACCCCTCTCCTTGCGTGTGCGGCAGATAGAGCTTAACTTAAAAAGGTGGCAAGACTTCGCTGCTAATCCCGTACAGCCAAAGGTGTTTGTAAACATTCCGGATTACACCTTGCACCTGTTAGACAACAGTCAGAAAACCGTTTGGACCACCCGGGTGGTGGTCGGCCATGTAGGCAAAGCCTACCAAACCGTGTCCCTGGAGGGGTTGCTGTCTTACCTGGTTCTTAACCCGAGCTGGAACGTCCCCGCTAGCATCGTCCGAAGAGAGATCATCCCCATCCTGAAAGAGGACATAGGCTACCTCGAACGGAACCATATGTCCCTTTACCAGCTGCAGGGCAATCAGAAGATAAAGATACCTGCTCATGCAGTGGATTGGCAGACGGCAGACCCGACCCGCGACAACTTGTTTGTGGTGCAGGAGCCGGGCTCCTGGAATGCGTTGGGTAGAGTCAAGTTTATCTTCCCGAACCCTTATGCCATTTACCTGCACGACACTCCTGCCAAAGCCCTGTTCTCGCAAGGCAAAAGAGCCTACAGCCATGGCTGCATACGGGTGCAATACCCTGACTCGCTCGCAGCTTACCTGTTGAGTGACCTATGGGGAAAGCCAACAGACATACAGGCACTATGGCGTAATACGGCACCAGACAAAATTGTGCGCTTGCCCGAGCCTACTCCGGTAAAGTTGGGATATTACACCTGTTGGGTGGACGACAAAGGCATCCTGCAGTTTAGAAGAGACATCTACCAGCTAGACAATGTAGTAGCCAGCGAACCTCACCTATAGCCTAAGAGCTGCGATCTTTACCAATTTGTGAAAGCTGTACTTTCAGGCTGGAGGGGCGAAAGTCAGGCTCTTCAGGGCATGAACGCATCACACACAGCAGCCAACACCTGTTGATAAATCTTTTGAACGCGTAGCCCCCTTTTCCCTGCAACCCGGGAGCCGGCCTTTGCCAAACACCAAGGCAGGTACAACACTGTTGCACCTGCCTTGGTGTTTTTGACCGTTACCGCCCTAGTTTGCCGGCTTAAGTCTTTCCTCTGTTTTTATCAGGTCAACTGCTTTTCCGTATTTCGGTAGTGCTAACATAGGCACGCTTAGCCGCTGCACCATTTTGCTGGCTACGCTACTATGCAACAGGTCTCCCCATATGCCATGATCGGCCACTGTAAAAGCGACTAAGTCAGCATCATGGTCTTTAGAGTACTGCTCTATCCCCTCCGCTACGCTGGCACTGCTTATTTGGGCGAAGGCTACCTCCTCCTCTGCAAAAGCCTGTAGCAGGTAATTCTTTTCAATCGCTACGTTTACCTGCCCCAACTCTCCTGCTACATCTACATAAAGCAAGGTAAGCTTAGCAGCAAAAAGGCGTTGCACCTGGTGTATTACCTGTAAGGCATCGCTTTCGGCAGGCTCCAGTGCCGTCGCAAAAACTATTTCTCGCACCTGTCCCAGCACTGCGTCCTTCGGAACTGCCAGTACCGGACAAGGCGCATGCTGTACAAGCGTTTCTGCTATGGTCCCGAGAATTTTATCCAGGTAAGAGGTGTACCCTCCCCTGGTGCCTATAATAACCATGCTCACATCTCTCACGCTAACCAGTTCTAACAGCTCCTGAACCACGTTTCCGGCTTTCACCGTAAAGCGGATAGGCACCGCATAAGGGGTGTTCTTCTTGGCCAGTGTGGTAAATTTTCTAAGCTTACCCAGGGCTTCCTTTTTGGTTGCGTATGCTGGCAGCGCATACACCGGCTCATCTACCCCAGCTACTAGCACAGAAGATTCGAATACATGGCACAACAAAAGCTGGGCGTCGGTATGCGAGGCCAGCTGTAAGGCGAGTTCCAGCGCTTTGATGGACTCTTCGGAATAATCGATTGCAACAAGAAAAGTTTTCATGGTTCTAAGGCTACAGGATTGTTTTGTTCAAGGGCAGTGACCAGCCTTAAGAGTATTTGCTGGCTTACAACTGCCTGAACTTTAAACCAAAGGTAACGGAAGAAGCCGGGCAGAAACACTGATGCGTATCAGCAGGAAACATGATCTTCATCAGCCGGATACAGAAAGGCTCATCCTCAAAGTTTCAGGATAACCCACGTGCAGGCTCCCTGAACCAGGACATTTTTGCCTACATCAATGCGGCCGACTTTAACGAGTTCCTGGAGGTACAGGAGGACTTATACCTGCGCATGATGGACGTGATAGAGGCCAGCGGCACGGGCTTCGCCTTTCCATCGCAGACGCTCTACATGACCCGGAACCAGGGCCTGTCAAAAGAGAAAACGGCAGAGGCAGAAGCGCAAGTACACCAATGGCGGGATAACAAGGAGATGCAAATCCCAAACTTTAGTCCAGATCGCATCAGCAGCAACGCAACACTATTCCCTATCCTTCCGATGGTTCGCCGGGCAAAGGCAGTTAAAGGGAGAAAAACATCCGACCGGTCCCTGCTTAAAGTATCCTTAACTTACTGACACCCAGCCCAACCGCAGATTCGCTTAGTATCAAAACTCACTATTTAAATGGCCGATGCTTAGAACCTAAAGCCTATGGCAACATAGGGGAGCGTGTCTTCCTCGGAAAAGCCCAGCAGCGCCTGTACCAGGACCAGCTTAGCAGGCACCAGATAAAAGCCTCCGCCATAGCCGTTGTGCCATACATCCGATGACGCACGGTCAGCCCATACCCTGCCAACATCATGGAAGCCAATCAAACCGAGTGTGCCAGGGAAAAGGTAGGAGGTGAAGTCAAAAAGCTTCAGGCGCAGTTCCAGGTTATGGTATGCCATGCTTTCGCCCGCAAACCGGAAGTTGCGGAAGCCCCGCAAATTCCGGTTCCCGCCCAGGTACAACAGCTGAAAAAAAGCAGGGTCACCTACAGTAGTTCCTCCGCCGAAGCGGTTGGCAATGGTAAAGTCATCACCGCTGCCCGGACTCACATAGAAGCTTACAGCAGAGATAACCTGCGCATAGGCATTTTGCTGCTCATTTAGCTGCTGTGAAGCAACAAGAGAGGTGTTCCAGTGTAAGCCTCGCGTGGGCAACTGTAACGCGTCGCGGGTATCCAGGTCCAACTCGGCCACAAGTCCGGTATACACTTTTGTGCCGAAAATCTCCTCGCCGGGGTTCTGCTCTGCGTACGAGACAATAAACCTTCCCCTGTTGTTTGATTGGTCGTTATCATAAAACTGGCCGAGAAGGCCCGCATTGGCCGACCAATGCCGGCCCAGGGAGCGGTGTAGTTTTACCTGTGCGTTTACAAAATCATAGCGTGTGCGGTAATAGCGGATGGGTTTATCCCCCTCTTCTATAAACGCGGTCTCATTCCCTACCCCGAAGAAGTTACTGGTGTTGTTCGGTGCCCGCGCATCCAGGTTGATGCTCAAATCATACTTGCTAAAAACCTTCGTAAAAAAAGCTTCATACTCGGCAAAGAATGCCTTCGTCGCCAACGCATGCCCCACCACCAGGCGGTGCCGGGCAGCAAAAGGAGCTTTCCGAAAGCCATGTTTCGTGTATTGAAAGCCCACCCCCAATAGCACCCCGTCATCCAGGTTATAGCCTGCTGTGGCTAAAGGCATCAGCACATCATATTCGAAGGCCCTGGGCTCATAGGCATTCACCGTACTGTCGCTGGAGACTTTTAACCTGGCAAGCGATCGGTCCGGAAAAGTGTTGTCCTTATCGGACCGATCATAGATGTACAGCTTCGCTGAATTTTGAAAGTCTTCCGGAACGTTAAACACGTCTTCTTCCCCGCCCCCTATCATTCGTACCCGGATGGGGGAGACATGCGTGCCCGCAACAGAAAACACGTCCTCGCCGTCTCTACCGTACAGCCTGACTTCTTCTGTTGTCTCCGGGTCAAAGGTACGCTGGTACAGAACCCTGCCCCTGATGTTGTCATTTTTCAGGTTGTATACCGTAACCCTTACTTTCCCATCCGCTGCATACTGCACCTCAAAGAACTCCTCTTCATCCGAGCCCGGTATGTCTACAGCCTTCGCCAGGAAACGGTAATATGCCAAAGCGTCCTGCCCCAGGCTGTTTCGCCTTGCCATTAACTTTTGCAGGATTTCCTCTCCCGAAAGGGCATAAATACCAGCGGGCATACGACGCACGGCTTGCTCAAGAAGGGAGTCGGTCAGGGTTTGCTGCACAGAAGCAACCTCCTCCCGCCAGTCGGACTCCCCCAAGTCAGTCAGGAACCGGCGGTCGAAATAGCGGGCGTTGAAGTTGAAGCCTTCAATGTCCCTGATCGCCCTGTCAAAGCCCTGGAACTTAGGCATGATCCACTTCCGCGACCCAATCTTTGGGATTAGCCCTTGATTGGTGAAAAACACCTGGTCCCTGTCGCGGGGAACAGGCAGGTAATAGTCCCCTATCTCATCTTCGGTCTCTATCCAACGCCACTGGTCCTCGTGACGGTCCCAGTCCCCGATCAGCATGTCCAGGAGCCGCGCCCGCAACACCAGCCGTTGATGGACACGGTTATCGTTGTCCTCTTCCAGCTTCTCCAGCACTTTTTCCGTGTTATCGGTGTCTTTCACCCCTACAGGCTCCCGCTCTTCAAAAAGGTATACCTGGTTCGCAAACTCTTCGCGGTACTCGCCCAGTGCGGGATCGTCAGGTAAGTAGACCACCTCCGGATTGGCGTGCGGGATACCCAAAGCCGCTGCTAAGGGCGGCACCACTAGAGCGCCAAAAGGATGCGAGGCAGAGATTTGGTCCTGCACGATAGCCTTGGCCACAGTTTCCCGAAGACTTTCCGGTAACGCCAGCCCCGGGTCTTTCTGAATTGTGCGCAGCACCCATTCGTTGCCTGCGGCATCCTGCAAGCGGAGCGACTTGGTTTGCTGCCCTCCCCCCTTCTGTAAGATCACCATGCCACCTTTCTCTTCGTTCAGCCGAAAGACTTTCATCTTCACAGGCGTTGCCCAAAGCTTGCGGTAGTTGTCCCCAAGAAAGAACTTATGGCTTTCGCTTACCTGATTATAGACAGGGGCAATGGCCACCGTAATGCTGTCCGCCTCCGGGTTAGTTTGGGCGAGGCTGCCAACGCTACCAAACAGCAGGAGGGAAATACAAAATGAGATTACCTTCTGAGTGCGCATTCTTTTCTATAGGTTTGTCTACCATAAGTCTAAAAAACAGTAGCTTAGGGGTTAACGGTTAAAACGGGAAATAGCTGCATAAGACAATTAACTTTTAAATACTGGTCTAATCGGAGGATTAACCTGATCCGTTTGTTCCAGGAACATTTTGAATACGGAAGCTTCAGAGGGGCCATAGCTGGGTGCAACGACCTTGATAGCGCGAACGATTTCATCTTTGACCTGGTCTACCGGTTTGCCGGAAGGAACAAAGCTTGGCATAAATTCATACACGCCCTCCCGCGCTCCAAAACCTCCATCGCCAATAGAGGGGCTGAGCACAGCCGCTGACGCGGACAAGTGTCCGCCGGCACTGTCTCCGGTTACCGCAATCCGTGTTGGGTCAGCACCGTATTTGGCGGCATGTTCCTGTATGTGTGCAATAGACCCGAACACAATGAAGAGAATATTTGGCAAGCTAAAGGACGCAAAATAATAAGACACTCCCCTCAGCCAAACCTGATAAACAATCAAAGCGCTCTTTTAGCTCTGAAGGTTAGGCGAATAAGGCAACAGAAGCCATAACTCCTTTTTAATCAATAGCAAAAGCCGTTTTCGGTTCCCTATATAGGACCAAAGCCACTACCCCGGTTCCAGCGGACGGGTGCTGTTCGCGGTATATCAGTTCTTCTGATAAACGCCGAGGTTGTTGATACTAAAACGTATGGCAGGTGTTGAGTGGTAGGTAGTTTATCAACACCTCCAACTCCATTGGTGTTATCAGGAACGCCTGTTCCAAGACCTCCTCTATTTTACCAAAAGGGGCTAAATAAAACATTCACCAGTACAAAAGTCGGTATAGGGGTACAGAATAGGGCAAGCAGCCAATTGATCCAGTACTGAAAGGCGTCCACGTTCTTTAGTCCAACCAAAATGAACCCACTAACACCTACTGACCAGAAAAAGGGGAAAACTAATAGCTCTTTTCCTCCCGTTACCCCAGCAACATTCGTTGGCACATATAAGAACAAAAGGCCATAGACTACATTGTAGATGATCGTGTACAGCAGAAGGCTTCTGTTGATTTTCATGGCTTCATCGCACGTAGTTTATTTGTTTTTGCTTACGTATAGAAAACGTTGAAGACAACGCTGCCTGATTAAGCCGCGTTGAGACAGATGCAAACCCAAATATGCTGGCTTGCTAAACATAAAACTTATTTCCCAACAGGATAGAGCTAGTTGATTAGCCTACCAACCAGCTTTATCCTGTTGGCGATTACCTATTTATCACAAGGAGATGCTGTGCTGAACCAAACGTACCGCCCGCACATGTTTCTCAAGGCACTAAAAGAGGGTATGTTTGTACATATTGATGCTCCTTAAAACTAGCCGATGTCAGTACCAGTGGTACAGTTGTATAAAAAGATAAACTCATGAAGCCTTCTAACACATCTTATGATAAACAAGCAATTAATGGAGTTGCTGAAGAGGCTGTTTACTGCCACGCTCCTACAGCCATACGTTTATCCACAGCCTCTAAATCTGGGTGGGTATGCTCCGATAATTCCTCCCATCAGTCTACCACAGTAAAAAAGCCGCTCCACTTGAAATGAGCGGCTTTTTGGTCCTATAAATTTTCCCTTTGGCAGTCAGCCTTATCCGTCATAGACACTAGCAGCAGGTAACGTTGGCGAAAAGGTTGCCAGCACTAGTAATTTGCCTACAGCTTCACACCCTGTGAATTATCCTTTATCTCCCAATCTATGAGCAGGTTGTTGGGGTCTATGCCGGCAAAGGCTGGCTTGCCAGGCACTGTTACCGTAATTCTTTGCTTAGCGGAGTTTATGCGATGCTTCCGCTGGTAAAGCAACTTGCCTGAGTCCTGCCCTTTTTCCGCAGGGGCGAAAACTCCGATCTCCACCCAATCATTCATTGGTAGCTTCGTTTCTACGCCAATACTGTCCACGACAAACTTCCGTGCCTGCACGTTAAGGGTTACCTGCCATTTCCCTGCTTCAACTCGTTTCGCTGTGGCTTGCTCAGTGCTCAGCTCCCAGAAAGTGTTCTTCTCAAAGAGATCATAAAGCAGGGGTTGGAGCGAGTCAGGCGTTACGGCCTGCAATTCGTGGTACAGATCAAGCGAAGTAGGTAGCGGGGGCTTTCCGGAGCCATGCTTCTCCAGCAATTGCCGGAGTGCACCATTTACCTTATCCCTTCCTACATACTGGCTCATTGCATATAATGCAAAAGGACCTTTACGGTAATTTTGGTACCAGTCATTTGCCTGCAGCAGCGGAACGGCAGCCTGTGTTTTCGGAGTCTTATACTCTTCACGCAAAAAGCTTAACAGCCGCTGCAGATACTCCGATCCATACTTATCTTCCAGCACACCCATAGCGGAGTACCACGCCATGCTCTCGGAAAGCAAACCTGCCCCTTCTGCATGAGCCGGATCAAGCTGGTTGCCCCACCACTGGTGCGCCACCTCGTGTGCCACCACCGCCGTCACCAGGTCGAACTTTCGCTTGTCCTTATCCGGGTTCATGAGAAAGAAACCTTCACCGGCTGTGATATTGATGGGGGCGGCGTGGTTTCCAAACCCATATCCCGGATAGGCTACAAACCGAATCGTACGGTGTGGGTATGGGCCAAATTCTTTACTGTAATGTTCTAAAGAAGCCTGCACACTTTGCACCATGCGCTCCAGGTTGTGTGTCTGCCCCGGATCATAGTAGATCTGTATGCTTACATCCTGCCCTGAACCGGCTGCATGATTCTTCCACATCCCTTCACGCACGGCATAGTTACCTGAGAAGAAATAATACTCATTCCGGATAGTAGCATCTGTCGCGTAATGGAAGTAGCGCCGGTTTCCTTCTGTCCATGTCCGCTGCAATACGCCGGGCGCCACCACTACCTGGTCCATGTCTGTGCTCACTACTGCTTCAAAAGTAATCCGCTCTGCAAACGGTGACTCCATACGTGCTTTCTCATCATAAAGCGAAGGAGTTGCGGGACGTGAAGCGAGTCCATACTTTTTGCGGGAACCAGCATCATCCAGTTCCCGATAGGATTGATAGCCAATAGCAGGCAGCCATTCATAGTTTCGGAAGTTGGTGCTGTTTGGTGTTACCGAGACATCAGCGCCGTTGTTAGAGAAGCTACGCCCTCCCACCTGCACTTCAAAGCTAAGTTGCAGGGAGTCGCCGGGCTGGAGTGGCTTTTCTAACGCATAAATGTGATACCCCAGCTGTTTATCTTCAAGTTTATTGGCAGCAGGTTGGTTAAAAACCATAGCCTTTGTTTCAACTCCTGGCGCTGTGGCTACATGTACAGCGTCTAGGGGCATCTTGTGCTGGTTCACGAGCAGGTAAGTGCCTTTAACGGTTGCTGTTCGTTCTTCCGGGTATATCTCTACCTGCAAGTTTGCACTGATCTGCCGGGGCTGCGGAATCAGATAGTATTTACCGTACAATTGCTCATACTGCGCTTGCCGCTCTGCTAGCTCCGATGAAGACAGGTAATTGTTCAGAACATTGGTATTGTAGTAGATGAAGCCACCAAATACCAGAATGCCCGCTACTGCCACCGTAGCAACTATAGCTGTGGAGCGAGTAATGCGACGTTTAGCCAGGTTTAAACGTGACCTTAGCTTTCCTTCCCTGCCCCGCACCCAAAACAGTTTTGCCACGACAGCCAGCAACAGCGCCCACGACACCCAGTACAGTTTGAACCACAGCCACGGCTCCAGCGATAAGTTAAAGCCGGCCATCGTAGTATACGACCACGCCGGGCTGGCACTATAGATAAGTAGCTTATGCCCGATGCCAAGACTCGGAGCAAACGCGATAAAGCCGTAGGCAAGCAGGGCAAAAAAATGTCCCAGGTATTTTTGATTGACCAGCACATGCACCACAAGCGCGAGCAGGGCAAAGAGCAGACATTCAACCAGCTGAAGTCCAAATAGTGCCATTACGTACAGCCCTACCTCAACAGGGGCGCCGCCTATAACTGTTTGCGCAACGATGCCTGCAATCATCAGGAACGCTAACCAAACGATAAGCATGAAGCTTAAGGCCAGGAACTTGCTCCCGAACAGCACCCATTCCGGCACCGGGGCAGTGTTGGCAATCTCATTGATGCCTGTTTCTCTTTCCTTCCAAACCAGTTCCCCGGCATAAAAGACAGTAAGCAGCGTAATTAAGATCCAGAAGGACTTAATTTCTACCAGTGGTGCTGTTAGAAAGTTTACCATATGATCCGTTCTGGGCAGCAAAGGCACGTCTTTGGCTTCCAAATTTCCGGGTATGGCAAAGCCTACCAGCAGGGCAAGGGCAACCAGCAACAGAAGCCCGATGCGGCCTTTTGCGAGTTGCAGAAAGGCTTTCCAGGTGATAACGCAAAGCTGCTGCAGGTGCATTGTAAAACCAAAAACACCTTGTACCTGGGCTAAGCTGCTCCCCTGCTCCCATTTCAGCCACTCCTGCGCTGGCATGTTTGTTACTGATTCGATTGAATGCTTTTTGTTACCACCTGTTGTTGACTGAACAAACCTGAAACGACGATGCGTGAAAAACAGAAGCCCTACCGCAACACTGAGCCAAATTATACGGTTTAAAAGCAGCGGTCCCTCCAGTGTAAGCAGGCGCGTATTCACTTCCAGCGGACTCCATTCCCCTGACAGTTGATTTAAAACAAAGCTGAAATTAATGGGATCTATCAGATTCGCCCATGCTTTTGCATCTTGCAGAACCAATTCTAAAACAAATGCACACACAAAGAGAAACACACCACCCAGGTAACTTGCCATGGGTCGTCGGGTGAGTGCCGCTAACGAGAACTGAATAGCCGTAACGATAAATATATTAGGCAGCAATAGGTAGAAAAAGCTGGTCAGATAAGCTGTTAACCGGAACGGCCCCATCACTTCAGGCTCTACACCAGTAAAGTACAGGGAGAACAGAATGCTCAGCGGAATGGAGAGCAGAACAACTAAATTAAGCAGGCATGCGGCAAGAAACCGCCCTCCCAGGTAAGTGGCTTTACTGGTTGGCGTGGTGTAAGTGAGCGAATGCATGCGCGTCTGCACATCCCGGGCAGCGGCATCGCCAGCCACAGATCCACCTAACGGAAGCCAGAACAAAATGCACAGCGCGGTGACAGCCGCTATCACAATAGGTGCATTCAGTAAGAAATAACCTTCCCGGGCATCACTTAAATAATTGGCGATTACCCATAAAAAAGCAAGCACAGCCACGACACAGAAGTACAGCCAGGTAGAAAGGCTGCGAATCTGATAGGCAAACTCCAGCTGAAAAATTTTCCGGAACTTCATATGCTTACCTCCTCTACTTTCTGATAAACTTTGTTAAAGCCTGCCATGGTACTGAAGTATACATCTTCCAGGTCCGGCTCCACCAACTCAAAACCGTTTCCAGGATTCTCCGCCCTGTACACATGCACGATGGTACGCCCGCTAAACAGTTTGGCAGAAATAACCTGCTGCTCCTGGCCCAGTGCATGCAACTCGTCCTTAGAAATCAGTTTCCGCCAGATACGGCCTTTCAGCGCATCTACTGCCTGTATCGGCTCAGCCTCCAATAGGATTTTCCCTTTGTTGATGATCGCCATGTTGGTACACAGCTCCGAAACATCTTCCACAATGTGGGTGGACAGGATTACCACACTATTCTCCCCCAATTCACTGAGCAGGTTCAGGAAACGTACGCGCTCAGCCGGGTCCAGGCCTGCCGTAGGTTCGTCCACTATAAGCAGCTTTGGATTACCCAGCAGTGCCACGGCCACCCCGAAGCGCTGCTTCATCCCCCCGGAGTAGCCACCCAGCTTTTGCCTGCGCTTGTCCCAGAGATTTGTCTGTTTAAGTAAACGCTCCACCACCTCTTTGCGGGCAGCGCGGCTGGTAATGCCTTTAAGAACAGCGAAGTAATCCAGCAGGTCTTCTGCGTTCACCTTCGGGTAGAGCCCGAACTCCTGGGGCAGGTAACCCAGCGTCTGGCGCACTTCTTCTTTCTGGCGCAGCACGTCTATTTCTCCCAGATGTATACTTCCTTCATCCGGCTCCTGGAGCGTGGCCAGCGTGCGCATGAGGGTGGATTTTCCCGCACCGTTTGGCCCCAGCAGGCCATACATGCCTGCTGGAATGGTGAGATTGACGTTACTCAGAGCTTTTACCCCGTTGGCGTAGGTCTTTGATACATTGCGGATGGACAAACTGATCTGGTGATTTTCCATAGTTCTTATGTTTTAGTGTTTTTGATCAGAATAAAAGAAATAAAGCGTCAGAAAGACTGTCCCCTTGAGGGACTACAGGGGGGTAATCGTCTGCTGATAATCCACTTAGGCAAATTGAATACTCCTTCAACTGTAATAAACACCCCTATAGTCCCCTCAAGGGGACAGTTTACAAAAGCATCTTTAAAGCACTTTCCCACTCATTTTCAGAATAAAGGAAAAAGGACACCACAGGAAATCAAAAAACGATATGCTTAAGCTGTAGAGTAATCTACCAATGGCTGGTTTGCATCCGCCAAAGCGCTTGCAGGGTCAAGAGGCGGTTTCGTAGATTGGTAGCAGGTTCCTGCCGAGTAGGTAGTAAGAAAATGGCCGGATAAAATATCTTTGTTTTGTGGAGAGAGTGAAAAAGATTTTTGTGCTGGTCCATCTCGTGCTGTGGACGCTGTGGACTCTGCTGGTAATCTTGCAGCTAAGCCAAGATGATGACCAGTGGCCTACCTTAACCACGGGTTTCATCCTGACGTGCCTGCTTGTTTTTTACGGCCATTTCTATTTGCTCACCAGCTATTCGGGTAAGAAAAAGAAGCGAGATTATTATCTCAGGCTTATAGCAATCATGCTGATCGGCCCACTTCCCTTTGTGATTTTACATCCTAAAGGATTGGAGACATGGGATAATTCCTCCGACTACTACATGATGACCTTAGTCACGATTGTACCTCTCTTTACATTTCTGGGATGGTTGGCAAGAATTACGGAGAACCTTGTGCTTAATACGATCAGAAAAGAGCAACTGGAAAAACAGGCCGTAGAAGCTGAATTGCATTACCTGAAGTCACAGATCAACCCGCATTTTCTGTTCAACACCCTCAATAATATCCATACCTTGGTTTACAAGCAGGCTCCCGCGGCCCCCGAAGCTGTACTTCGTCTGTCCTCCCTGATGCGCTACATGATCTATGAGTCAAATTCGGCCACCGTGCCCCTATTACTGGAAATGAACTACCTGCAGGATTATGTGAGCTTGCAGCAACTCCGGTATAAAAAGAGCCCGGTGGTGGACTTGGAAGTAAAAGGAGACATAACATCCTGCCACATTGCTCCGCTGCTGTTCATACACCTGATGGAGAACGCTTACAAACACAGCCCTGCACGATTGGAGCCCGGAGATATAAAGGTTAAAATTGAAGTAAAAGAAAATACGCTTACCTTCAATATACAAAATCCGATCAGTAAGAATCCTGGCAATACTTTGGAAGAACCGGGCGGTATAGGGCTGCCGAATGTTCGGAAAAGACTGGCCTTACTGTACCCCGAGAAGCATAATCTGGAGATAGATAACCTGGGTGAAATATTTGTAGTTACGTTAAAGGTCCACGGTCTGCACACGCAAGCACATGAAAGCGAAGCTCACCTGCTATATAATTGACGACGAGCACCTGGCCCAGGAAATCCTGGAAGAGTATGTGGCTAAAGTTCCGTTCCTGGAGCTGAAAGGCAGCTTTATGAGCCCTTTGGAAGCAGCAGCGCAATTAGAACAAGACAAGCCGGACCTGCTTTTTCTGGACATTAACATGCCGGACCTGGACGGGCTCAGCTTCATTCCGATGCTGAACCCCAAGCCCATGATCATCCTGACGACGGCCTACGATCAGTATGCTCTGAAGGCGTTTGACTTAGAGGTAAAAGACTATCTGGTGAAGCCTTTTTCTTTCGAACGGTTCTACAGGGGCGTACTGCGCCTGTATCAGGAACAGAGAGATAAGCAGCCCTCCACTGCGAAAGAAGCTGAAAGTAATCCAAAGCCAGAGCAGGATTTTATATTTCTGAAAGTGGGCCATCGCATCCAGAAAGTTGAAGTAGGCGAAGTCCTTTTTATAGAGGGTATGAAGGACTACCTGCGCATTCATACTCCACAGGAAAAGATCATGACCCTCATGAGCTTTGCAAAGCTGGAAGAATTACTTCCCGCCTCAAAATTTGCCCGGACGCACAGGTCCTTTATGGTAGCCATCGAGAAAATAGACCACATCGAGAAGAACAGGATCTGGATTTATGATCAGGTGATACCCATTAGCGACAGTTATAGCGAGAGCTTTTATAATAAGCTCAAGGGAATTTGAGCCTTACTTCTCTCTACAAAAGCTCCCCAATCCTTGTGGAAGTGATTCGATAATTCCATCCTTTGGTCTACATGAAAGGCCTCCAGTTACCTCTGGCGGCCTTTTACTTTTTGTGCTTTCTCGTCCCCCAACGGCGGTTACAATTTCTCTAAAGGGAAGGCCTATGGTCAAAGGTTGATGGGCAAGTTATAAACGGTGTAAGTACGGGCGCCGAGAACTACACGCCTGCACACGGTTACCAGTTACAGAAAACGCGAAGGGCTTAAGGTTGGGTTTAGCCACATCAGCTTAGAGACTTCTCTCTTTATAATATTATATTTCATATTTTACTTATAAACTTTTTAATAAGCAAGGTGTCACAAAAACTGAGTAGAAGTTACGGAAAAGGATGGATGCTTTCGTAAAAGTTAAGGGTTAACCACCATAGATTACCTCTACATAACTTTTAATCCTATGAAAGCACCAAACAAAGCGTACCTGCGCGAATTAAGAAGAGAATTTGGCTATCTCCCGGCATGGGAACCTACCAAGAAAATTGTATTGGGTACGGTAGGGGTATTTAAGAAAAACGCCTTCACCAAGCTAATGGAGCTAAAAGACTTGGGCATTGGTTTCGAAATAGAGACCGACCATGAGCCCGGGAACCTGGAGTACACCTCTCCGAACGGCTTCTCGATCACAACCAAGGCGGCTGGAGCCCCCCGCATCCCCGGCAGCAGCATACCAGAGGACAAAGCAGGCGTAATCTTCGACTTTAACAGAGAAAACTCTATCATCTTTAAGGTAAACGAGGCCAATACCCCTGTCATCAAAGACCTGAACCATATCCAACATGAGGTGATCCGCCTGTACAAGGAGGGCCGTTGGGATAAGGACTGGGTGCTAGTGACCGAGGCCGTATACGCCAACCGCTGCACCCTGCTCATCTCCAATCACCGCAACGGCAAGGCAGAGCTGGTGGCAACAAGCGACTTTAACGTGGCCGACATCGATTTGGCCAGTGAAGTTTTCCAGAATAACCAACACGCTTTCCGAGGCCTATCCGTGAACCTGGTGGCGCAGCAGAATATTTCACCGCTGTTTAAACTCATGCAGCTGAAGAGCAATAAGCGCATCTCGCCCGCACTACGCTCCATGGACGTAGCACCGATAGACCTGGTGACGCCGGTAACCGCAGACCAATACAGCCTGTACCTGGGCGAAGTAAGCTTTGAGGAGCTAGTGAAGCAGGAGGAAGAACTACTGGCACCGCAGGACGTGCTGCAGCGTGCCCTACAGATTGAGCCTCGCCGGGAGGTACAGGCTGGCTCCAGAGCTGAGGGGCAGCTTCTGTATGATATGAGATAAAACAAACTTTCGTTAGAATTCCAGCTTACGTGAAGTCCCTGCCGCTTTCGGGTGGCAGGGACTTCACGTAAGCTGGTTTTATAGGACGGGTTGCAGCATCAACCTGGTTCTTCTAGTAGGTCTCAGAGGTACTCCGAGTAGAGCGCATTAACTGCAAATACCCTAGCCACAAACGCCACTCCCTACAGCAGCACTGTTTTTTCCACCCTAATCGTGACAAGCATCATCTGACGGGAAGACCGGAATCATTTTAATGCATGGGCTATGTTGATAGCTTTGGCTTCATAAAGCATGAAGCAATCCTAGTATATGAGTAAGCGTTATGAAAACACTCCTTGTCCCAACCGACTTTTCTGATAATGCCACCAACGCCATACGTTATGCTGTGGCCTTGGCAAATATCACCTCATGCAGGCTTGTCCTAGTCCATGTCATGGCCATACAGGTAATGACGACTGCGGAGAGCACAGCCTACACTTCGTATGATCCCCGTGTACAGAGATATCACACTGATAAACTAAAGGCCATCGCACATCAGCTTCAACTAGAGAACGCCTTCAAATTTGAGGTTGGTTATGTATGCCAGTACGGCTCTTTCCATGATGTTCTGAACGAGCTGGCATCCAACATGCAGGCCGATTTGGTAGTAATGGGAGCCAGGGGTACTACCAATTTTCTGGACAGGGCGTTTGGCACCACGGCCGCTACCTATATCAAAGAGGCTGTGTGCCCTGTGTTAGCTGTACCTGCAGCAGCAAGTTTGTCTGAACTTAAGACAATAGCCTTTGCCGCCGATTTCTCTGACAAAAACGACATCTTCTTACAGCAGCTGTTTCAGCTTGCGGAATCCCTTGGTGCAAAAGTCTGTCTGGTGCAAATAATAACAAAGCCCCAAGTTCCTACCGTAGCAGGTAATCTAGTGCCTCAGGACATTGCCAGCCGGTTTACAGACAGAAACTTCAGCGTAGCACAGGAAAAGGCTCACAGTGTAGCTGCAGGTATCAAACACTTTGTAAGTGAGAACAAGATAGACATCTTGGCTCTGGCCATCCATGAAAAGAGCTTTCTTCAGGACCTGTTTCACAGGAGTATCTCGAAAAGGCTTGCTCTGGGAGCACACTTTCCCTTATTGGGCTTACCAGAGAAACCCTATTGGCTGCAAGACCTGCAACAGCATGAAAGCGAGGCTGTCACGGGCTGATTGCAGATTCACCCTAACCCCATATGAAGAGCAACAGCTGGGTCTGGCCAAACACGCTCGCCGCGATGAGTTCACCACCTGCTGGAGGGGCCAATGTGACAGTAATAGAAGCGGGCCGGATGGAAGGTATGGCCGTGGCAACCGGTAGAGGAAAATTGGGTACTCTGCCGACTACTGGTTCGATGACCAGGGGATGATACGAACACGTAGGGACATCTACGCTCTGGTCTGGCTGCCTAAGGACGTGTGCCCAAGAACAGGCAACCGCGTGAATAGCCTGTTGTTTGCTGTCATACCCGTGAAACATGAGCACTCTCTTTCAAGGACATCGTTCTTGTTGAGCGGTATTTCCGTTTCCTCGAAAAAAGCGCCTTGACGCGCTTCCGGACTTGCTTCTCTTCAGGCCTGAAAGTTTGTGGAGGGCATTGGCTAGCGTTACATCTGCATCAGAATCGGCGTTGACCCTCACTAGGTGCGCTGGCTGTACCTCAACGGGTGCCTGGTAAATACGCTTGAGTGAATCAACGTCCTCAAGGCGTGCATCCGAAACCACCTTCGGACTCTTGTCTCTTTCAGCCAGTCTGTTCCTGATAACTCCTTCAGAGGTTTGCATTTCTAAAAAGTAATACAGAACCTGACGCTTGTCCAGCGCCTGCCCGAAAAGAGCCCGGTGTTTCGCCAAGCTGAAGGTGGCATCTACCACTACACCACGCAGTTTCTTTACGTGTTCCAGGGTTTCTTCTAAAAGCGCCTGATACACTTTGTCCGTAACCGGCAGAGAGTACAGGCCTTGCCGTGTTGTTGGGCTGCTGCGATCATAGAGGGGCAACCCTGCGATTCCTTTCCGCACAACATCACTGCTCAGATGCTCCCAGCCCAATAAGTTCGAGAAGCTTTCAGCTAGCGTGGTTTTGCCACAACCGCTTCTGCCGCACACAATAAGCACAGCAGGTACTGAATCAAAAAGCACGTAGCGCAGGGCAAGACGCACGTGCCTCTTGGCCCTTTCCCTGCCGGCCTCTTGCTCGGTAGCAGGAACTTCCGGCTCACCGGCTTTGATGCATTCCACCTTCGCTCTAACGCAGGCCCTGTAACACTTATAAAAGCCAACCAGAGAATCGATGTCCGGGTCATCTAACAGCTCAATCATTCGGGAGGTTACATATGACGACAAGTCAGGCCGCTCGTGCTGGTCTAAGTCCATGGCCAGGAAAGCAATGTCGGAGGCCACATCTATGTATCGGAAAGTGTCATTAAACTCAATGCAATCATAGATGCAAACCTTACCCTTCCGAATGTGAATATGATCAAGGTGAAGGTCCCCATGGCAGTCTCGAATCCTGTGCTCCTGTACACGCTTTGCCAATAAACTCTGGTTCTCTTCGAAAAAGCCCTGGAAATAGTGCCGGATTGCTTGCAAAGCGGCCGGGTGCACCACGTTGCCGGTATGCTGTTCTAAAACGTCTAGGTTTTCTTCGGCTGCCTTCCTGATTCCCTCCATATCGCCGTATGGAGCTACAAAGGGTTCTGGAGGGTGCTTTTCATAAAAACCCTTTAAAACTTTCAAAACTGCCTCTAGCAGGGAGCGCGTCACTTTACCGGCCTGAAGTAGCTGGTCCAGAAAATAACCATCTTTCAGTTGTTTCATCTGAAGCGCATAGTCTACTACCTCCCCCTCTGATCCGAAATGGAGCTGCTCGTGCTTCACGGCAATAGGCAGAATGGCAACATAAAGATCTGCACAGAAGCGGCTATTCAACTCAAGCTCTCTTTCGCAGTTCCTTTTCCGTTCCTGTAACTGAGTAAAGTCCAGAAACCCTAAGTTTACGTGCTTTTTTAACTTATATACGAACGGGGGCGCCATAGCTAACACAGAAGCATGTGTCTGCCGGATTACCACCGTAGGGGGATGGTGCGGATACGAGGAAGGATTCTGTAAAAAAGCAATAAGAGCCTCCGTAATTTTATTTGTTGCTGCCATCCTGCTACGGAACTGTATGTAGATCCCACCACGCCACTAACACGTACCAGCAAGATGCTTTGTAGGGGTAACGAAGCGTATTACCGTCTGGAGAAGAGTGGAACTGTTTCACCTCGGATAAAAAGGACCGGGGAGCGTCTTTTACAGAAAAAGATAATTGCTTTCCTTTAGTTTGGCCAAAAAGAAAGTTCTGGCTCTTCCCTTAACCTGAGCTTATTCTCCACGAACAGTATGCCCGGGGCTCTCCAGACGGCTTTCTCTGCATCTTCTTTTTCTGCAAAGGAGCGCACATACCCCCTTAAGACTGCCTTGGTGCCCGATATCTCTACCTGTATTTGCTCCGCGTCCAGCGTGGCCGCGCGTTGGAAAGCCTCGTGGATCCTTTGCTTTAAATCAGCGGGCCTTGTCTTTGGCTTCAGGCTTATGAAGTTAAGCAGGGTCTTTACTCCTGTAAGGTGAATGACGGCATTCCGCGCTGCCTCCCGCTCAAACGCCCATTCCACCTCTCCTTCCAGTGTCACGACTCCCTCCTCCACTTTCACCCTGATCTGTTCGTCGGGAATGGAGGTGTGCCACTTGAGCGCGTGCACTACTGCCGCTGCGATCTCGGCATCGGTCTTCTTGGAGCCGGGGGAAACGCCCACCTGTATGTCCTCTGCAAGTGCCTTTACCCCAACCACCCTCGTGGCCTCTTTCTCTGCCTGCAGCTTCTTTTCGTAGGTGTCCACCCGCCCCGAAAGGGTGACAACCCCGTCTTTAACGGCAACGCCAATCTCTGTAGCGTTAAGAAGTGGGTTCCACTTGATCTGGGCCATTACGTCTTGCTGAATTTGCGCATCGGTTCTCATCTTTACTGGTTTATGGTGAAATATTAGTTCAGTTCCCTTCTGTTGATTTTCTCGTTAAAGGAATCAAACTTCCGCGAACCTCGGAATGATAACCGTCACAGGCAGCCATGACAGTTATCATGAAAGGTAAAATACACCAAACACCTGGCAATGAATCTGTAAGGCTAAACGGCTTCGGCGCAAGCAGGACCCGTACTGTGCTTACAAGCCCAGACAGAAAGCTTGTCCCTTCATAAGCCTAGCCTCGCAAGTACAGCAGTTTCTGCTTGTTTAAAATAAGGATCTTGCTGCCTACAATGTCAATTAGCTGCTCATTCTTAAATTCACTCAGGGTCCTTGACACTGCCTCTGGGGAAGCGCCCACCAAACCAGCTATGTCGTGCCGGCTGACTGGGATAGGCGGGTGCTGGTTGGCAGATGTCTGGTATCTCCCAAGCAAGAAAAGCAGCGACTCGGCCGTACGCTTGCGCAACGAGTTAAAAGCCAGGCTTGAAAGCATTTTCTCTTTTTCAGTTATGCTGGTGGCAAGCGTCCTGATCAACCGGTTGGCTACGAGTTGGTCGTGGTAGAGTAAGGTGAGGAACTCTTCTTTGGGAATAAGCACAACTTCTGAGTCTTCCATGGTCTCGGCCGTTTCCTGGTACTCCGTCTCTTCAATAAAGGGCAGGTAGCCAAAGAACTCGCTTTCATTGATTATCCCAGTAATGTACTCTTTCCCTTCCTGGTTTGTACTGTACACCTTTACCTTTCCCTTCTTGAGAAAGAAGATTTTGGTGGGTTCATTGCCCTCTGTGTAGAGGGTTTGCTTCTTCTTATATAGATAAATTTTTTTGTCATGTGCCAGGTGCTCCAATTCCTGGTGTGTGGGTGACTTGGGCATTAGCTCCTGTGTTAGGCCCGCAGATGCTGAAGAAAGAACAGGCGTTTTTTTCAGCAATTCGACCTTGCGCAGGCGGCCCTCAATGGCGTTCAGCAGCTCGCTCTCCTGAAACGGCTTTGTAATGTAGTCATCTGCCCCGCTTTCCATTCCCTTCCGGATGTCAGCCCGTTCTGTTCTGGCCGACAGGAAAATAAAGGGGATAGCTTCCAGAACAGGATTTTTATGAAACACGTGCAGCACGCCGTATCCATCCATGTTCGGCATCATGATGTCACAAACTACAATGTCTGGCTTTTGCTGCAAGGCCAGCACCACACCTTGTTTACCGTTTTCGGCCTTCACTACCCGGAAGTTTGCCAACTCCAAGATCTCTGCCGTGTTTTCCCTTATAAGTTCGTTATCTTCAATTAGCAATACTGTTTTCATTTTCCAGGGATTGTGACTAGATGAAAGGAGTATGGGGTTCGGCACCCGCTTTCGAACAGTAAGAGCATCTTTGGCTGAAGCGTTACCCTGCAACAAGTAAGAACTTGTACTATTAGCCTTGGGAAGCTTTAATGGTTGTGCATCGGACTTATGTGAACAAGAATAACATAACGACCAGATACAAGAACTTATCCCTCTGCTTTATGAACGAGCATAAGGCCGCTGAACACTGCGAGGGACGCGTTCCTTCGAGAGGCGACACTGTCTATGTGCAAACAGAAACTTTTTATTATTACTATGCTAATTATAAATATTATTTTACGTATCAACCGTATCCTTGTTAGATAAAAAGAACTCTATTTACCCTCAGTCTCGCAATTCTTGCTGAAAGATAGAATTTGTCTTGCATAAAGAGCCGCTATGGTGTAAGCAAGACTGTAATTTCCATCATGCTTTCCGATGATCCAAATCATTGACTTACGCAAGAAAAAACCCCGAAATTCACGTGCAGCTACAGGATGGCCTAATTTTCTTGGAATGGCAGCGAGTCCCTCACATGGCAACAACACTGGCAAAAAGCCGCGGGCAAGTATATCCCCGCTCTGGCTTACCTGTTCCTCTCAGGGCTTGTTCTTGTGCTTACTTATTACGGGGCAGGCTCACAATCTTCTAAAAGTCAAACGTCCTGACTGGAGGTGGAGCGGCACATGCTAAGGAAGGGCACCATTGCAAAAACAGAGGTCACAGACGGTTAAGAAGCCAACACAGCAGAGGTTGTATCCCTTTAACGCTAAGAAAACATTTAAGAGACCATACGATGGAACAGTCTGACAAGTACCTGCACCCTTACACCGCTGCCCCTTCTTACCAGAAGTGCGTTGCCTATTTCTGCATGGAGTACGCCATAGCACAGTCGCTGAAGTTGTATGCGGGCGGGCTTGGCTTTCTGGCTGGCTCCCATATGCGCAGTGCCTACATTTTAAGGCAGAAGGTGGTTGGCATCGGCATTCTGTGGAAGTACGGCTACTATGACCAGGTGCGGCAGTCAGACCAGACCATGGGGGTGCTGTTTCAGGAAAAGATTTATACTTTTCTGGAAAAAACCAGTATTCGTTTTGAAATCACCGTGAACCGGGCCCCGGTGCAGGTAGGGGTATACTACCTCCCCCCCCTTCTTTTCGGTACTGTTCCCCTTTTTCTGCTGACAACCGATTTACCGGAGAATGACTACCTCGCACAGACGATCTCACACAAACTTTACGACGTAGACAAGAACGCTAGAATTGCTGCCAGTGTCTTGCTTGGAACCGGAGGATTCAAGTTGCTTGAGCTTCTAAACCTTGCTCCTGACGTGTATCACCTGAACGAAGCGCATGGGCTACCCCTCGTCTTTTCGCTGTATGCCAAGCATGGCTCGGTGGAAGAGGTCCGAAAAAGGGTCGTTTTCACGACGCACACCCCCGAAGAAGCTGGCAACGAAAAGACTGACATCCACCTGCTTCACGACATGAGCTTCTTCTCCCCCTTGTCCCTGGACCAGGCCAGGCTGATCACGAAAACCGAAGGAGACACCTTTAACCATTCATTGGCTGCCCTGCGCTTGGCAAAGATCTCCAACGCAGTCTCGCGCATGCATAGAGAGGCCGTGGAGAAGAACTGGAGCGCCTGTGAGGGGACTAGCCCCATCATCCACATCACCAACGCACAGAACTACTATTACTGGGCCGACAAACCGCTGTACGACTACCTTTACTCTGAAGACGATGAGATGCTGGTAGCCCGTAAAAAGGAGCTAAAAAGACAGCTTTTTGAGGAAGTGGCCGACCAGACCGGGGACATGCTGCATCAGGATGTGTTTACCATCGTATGGGCCAGGAGGTTCGCAGGCTACAAGCGGGCGGATTTGATTTTAGAGGACTTGAGCCGCTTCCTTCAGTTGCTTCATGACACGACACAACCCGTACAGATTATTTGGGCCGGAAAGCCCTACCCGATGGACTATGGCGGCATATCCGTTTTTAACAAGCTGGCGCACCTGAGTACAAAGCACCCCAACTTTTCGGTTTTGGTAGGTTATGAGCTAAAGCTCTCCAAACTCCTTAAGCAGGGGGCAGACCTCTGGCTTAACACGCCCCTGGTTACCCATGAGGCCTCCGGTACAAGTGGCATGTCTGCCGCGATGAACGGTGCCGTACTTCTCTCCACGGCCGATGGCTGGGTACCGGAGTTCATACAGCACGGGATGAATGGTTTTGTAGTTCCACCCGTTGCCCCCACTCACCCACTCCACGAGCAAAACATGACCGACGCTAGAAATATCCTGCATACCCTACAGCATGAAATCTTACCTATGTACTACACGCAAAGGGACAAGTGGTTATCTGTTGTGAAGAACAGCATGCGCGATGTTCTCCCCTACTTTGACTCGAATCGGCTCGCACACGACTATTATGAGAAGATGTATAACGCCTAGCGTTACTTTTTCATCGCCCAGTTTACCTTCAGCTCTTGTGTTAGCACCCTGTGCCCGGTGCAGCCTCTCTGTTAAAGAAGGAAAAGAAGCCCTTTGCTGTCACTGCATCATTAATCCCTGGGCAGCTTATTAGCACGGGTATGGTAATTTCCCAAAGAGCGAATGCCCGGCATGCTCACCATCCTGCTTTCCTAAGTCAATGGTTACCTCCATCAGGTCGTTCAGCTTTGCCATTTTCAAGGTTGCGGACTGGCAGGAGCTCTCTCAGCTCCGCCGCCCTCACGCAGCCCTTGTACCTTTGCAGGGGCCGCAGGTCCTCTGACAAAACCACAGTGGTTGGGAAGCAGACCTCACCGTTCTCCCTGGCCAAGGCTTCCGCCAGCTCGTGGTACCCTGCCTGGGCGCCTGTAGGCCTGTAGCGGTAGGTTCTGCCCAGGAAGCGAATGTCCCTCTTGGTTTCGGCGTCCAAACGAAGGCAGTAAAACCATCGGTTCAGCGCCTGCACCAGTGCCCTGTCCCGGAAGGTAGTGTGCTCCTGCATTTTACAGTACTTGCACCAGTCGGCTCGGACAAAGATTAGCAGCGGCTTTCTCTCCACGCGCAGGCTGTCGCTCAGGTGCTCAAAGGCAGTCCACTTGACCGACTGCCCCAGTGCCCCGGTCGGTAGGCTGATGAACACTAGAAGTAAAAGTATGGCCAGGCGTATCATTTGTTCAACGTATACCGCACCCCCAAAAACCCTCTGATGCCCTGGTTGGGGGCATAGACGTAAGACGGGTCGAAAGTCAGGCCCTGCGGGTTGCCGGGCGTCGGGATCACCTGGCCCTGCTCATCAAACAGCACGCCCCTGTCGAAGGGGTCAAAGGCACGGGCGATGCTGTTGGCAGGCGGCGTAAAGTTGAGCAGGTTTTTTACCCCGCCGTATAGTTCCCACTTGCTGCCGATGGCTTTGGTGAGCTGTATGTTCTGCAGGCTCCACCAGGGGGAGTGAGCCGGGCGATCGTCCAAGGGGCCCAGTAGTGGCAGGCGCATCGGCCCGTACACGTTTCCGGTGTAGTCCACCGTCAGGCCGATGCCCGGGAAAGGATAGCCGATGCTCCACACGCCGCTGAAGCGCTCGGTGAGCATCTGCCGCCTGCGCTCACCCTGCTCCTCCAGGGTCACGTCCATCAGCGTGGCCCCGGCCAGCAACTTCAGCCCGCTCGTCCAGGCCACATCCAGGTTTAGCGATACCCCCTTGGACACGGCAGAGCCTTCCAGGTTGCTGTAGATGATCCTGTTCGGGTCAGCGTCATAGTCTGGCACAATGCGGTTGTGGAAGTAGGTATAGAAAAGGCTTCCGTCCAGGCCGAAAAAGGCGTTGTTGCTGCTGTAGACCTGCTTTACCACGTTCAGGTTGGCGTTCCAGGAGGTCTCCGGCTCAAGCTCTCCCTCAAACACCACCTCCCGGGCCCCGGTCAGGGCGGCATGGTCCTCGGTAAACACGTGGGCCACCCGGTACCCGTTGCCCACGCTCAGGCGCACTGCGTTTTGCTTGTTTCGAGAGGTCCATTTATAGTTCAGGCGGGGCGTCAGTACGCTCCCGTGCAGGCTGTTGTAGTCGTAGCGGGCGCCCAGCAGCAGCTTGTTGTAATCATTCAGTTTGATCTCATCCTGCACAAAGGCACCCGGCAAGTGTATGACGGATGGTTGGTTCGTGGTGCCGTCTACCCCGGCGGTCGCAGGTGTGTTGTCGTCGTAGTAGGTGTGGCGATAAGCCAGCCCCGCCAGCAGGTCGTGCCGGTTGCCCAGCAGCTTGTTCCAGGTCAGCTGCCCAAAGCCGATGTACTGCGACGCGATATAGGCGGTGTTGCCATACACGGAGTTCTGCTGGTGCCCGTTTGTACTGAACTGGAAGTTAATGATCTCCTTCACTGGCAACTGGTAAAGTCCAAAGGCCTCCCAGCGGCTGGTGTAAATGCTCTCGCCGTACACTTCCGCCCCGCCCCGGTGCGCACTGTCCCAGTGCATCTCGCCCCCCCAGCGGTCTTCGTACACGTAGCGGCCCGCCACCGAGAAAGGCTTGTTGCTCTTGCGCCCAAAACTCAGCTTATTGAAAACGGAGATGCGGCTCTGCAGCGTCACGTCGGTAAAGCCGTCGCCGTTGTTATCAATAGGGTTTTGGTAGTTAAAGGAATTAACGCCCAGCAGGCCCTGCGTGTGCTGCCCCGCCCCGTAACGCAGCCCCACATCGGCGTTCGCCTCGCCCCAGGTCGTGCCGAAGACGTCCACAGCGGTGCGCGGCGCCGAGAAAGGCTTTCTGGTAATGATGTTGATGAGTCCGCCCACCGCCTCGGAGCCGTAGAGCGTGGAGGCCGGCCCTTTCACCACCTCTACCCGCTCCACCAGCGCCTGCGGAATGCCTGTCAGGCCGTACACGGTGGAAAGGCCGCTTACGATCGGCATGCCGTCGATCAGCACCATGGTGTAAGGCCCCTCCAAGCCGTTGATGTGGATGTCGCCAGTGTTGCAGACGTTGCAGTTGAGCTGCGGGCGCACCCCGTTCACGTGCTGCATCGACTCGAAAACAGAGGGCGTGGGGTTGGCCTTGAAGAACTCTGCGGTGTACACCTCCACCGGCACCGCGCTCTCCAGTTTGCTTACCTCCTTCATCGTGCCCGAGATCACTACCTCGTTAATTCGGGCGGTAGCCTCCTCCAAGCTAAAGCTGACCGTTGCCTGGGGGCTTTGGCTGTCTACCGTCACCCGCTTTGTCTGGGCCTCAAAGCCGATTAAGGAAGTAGTCAGCTCATAGGTCCCGTAGGGCACTCCTTTGATAGAAAAGTAACCGTCGCTGTCTGTCGAGGTCCCCCGGCTGGTGCGTTGCAGCCCCACGTTCACGAACTCCAGCGGCTTTCCCTCGGATCGGACGTAGCCGCTGATGCTGCCCTCCTGTGCCGACGCACGCACAGGCAAGAATGTTAGCAAGAGGTATAGGATCTTCAGGTGTTTCATGGCGTAGAAGCAAGGGTCCTAATTTAGCTACTATTAAATTTAATTTTAGGTTTACCTAAAATTAAATTTACCATTAGTTGCTCAATGCACAAGCTATTGATCCTGCTGTTACAAAAAGGATGGACAGATACAGGCTGGCTGAGAGGGAAAGTCAGCCAAGAGCCACCGAGAAACCGCGACAAGAATCCCCGAATCCTACCCTAGGATTAAAAACTTATGATGCGCCCTATCTGTGCCAGAGGCAACAGGGGAAGCTTCGAAAAGACGGGTGGCACGCAAATAGGCGGCCAATACATTGAGGTTTACCTAGCGCTACATAAAAGCCTGGGTTGCTACTGAGCGGCTTGAGGCAGTCCAGATACGCAGCCGCGGAACATACAACGGGTTACACGCAGTGCCGCCAAGACTACTTGAACCAAATCAACTTTTTTTAGTAAAGCTATAGTATATGGTTAGGTGGAAGACCAGCCAGGCTATCCCGAAACGTATCGTCACCCTTACGGGCATTGATTAGCAGGATACCGTACACGCATAAACGCGACATGCAGTAGACCTGCTCTTTACCTCCTCCCCTAACCTGCTGCCCGCCTGGTTTGACCCTGTGTCAGCCCCTGCTTGGCGAAGATCATTAGAAAAACCCGCTGCCTTACTGCCCCACGCTCTCCTTTGAACACCCGCTGTGGACGGCGCTCTTCAACTGAAAGATGCTGCTCCAAGCGGGCTGCATACTTGTTGCCTTCATTGACTAGCGGATTAGCGGTTACTTTACAAAACGCACCTGTAAATGAAAAACCAATCTATTCCACCCGGCTTCCATGATATGATGGACTTCAGTCTTGTAGAGGCCCTTTTAGGCCGCCGCTCCCGCCGGTTCTTTTTAGGAGCGGAGATACCGGACGGCGTGTTTGCCTATGAGTCCAAACACGAACCACTACCGCTGAGTGAGCTGGAAAAGCTGCTGGTGGTAACGGCCTGTGGCGGGAACACCGGCTGGCACAACATGATTTACCGGGCACAGCGCTACGCACCGCACCTCTCGAACTATGCCGGGGCAGCAGGCGGCCGTACTTTTCCTTCGGCGGCCGGCTTCCACACCAGCATGACCTTTTTCACGGATGACGAAGGCGTTTACGTGCTGGACAACCGGAACGCGCCTGCAGCTGCTGACAGGACGGAAGATGGATCGCTGGACCTAAACAAAGTAGTAGATGCCTTGAGAAAGGATGTCAGGAAGCTACAGGAGGGCCGCCTACGCCTGCCTGCGGAGGTTCCTTTTGTGGAAGCGCACAATACGTGGGTAGCTAACAAGCCGGGCACCCTGGTCGTGATACCTGTAGCGGATCTGGCACAGCACGTGCTGCTGGGCCTCTGCTATATGCTGCAGAACGGCCTCGTGCTAACGGACGACATCAACAAAAGAGCGATTCCCGGCATGGAGCAGTTTAGGGACATCGTTGACGTAAACAACAACTGGAACATCACCTTTTTGGACCAGATCTCTATGGCTGAGGTAACGGCGGAACTCTCCACCAGCTGCTACGCAGGTGCCCTGATGCTGCAGGCCATGGGCCTGGGAGGGTGGATGTTCGACGGCATGGACCTGTTCTCTGTTTTAGGAGCGAGCGGCAGGCCGGAAGTGCCGGGGCTGGGGTTTCGCTACGACACCGACCCCCGCTGGCCTTACCCCAACCCCACAGGGCTGAAAGGCGTGATGGAAGCTTTCTGCCCGCCTCACTATCCTGACATGCGTGCCGCGGTGGATGCTGTTTGCGAGCGCAAGTTTGGCAAGGGAGGTCCCTTCCACGAAAACACACCTGGCAATTGGAAAGAGTCTCCTAAAGTCCGGAAAGCAGCGCAGGTGCACGATGCGCGGTTCCGGGAGTGCGTGGCCCTACAGGCCCAGTATGTATATGACACCTTTGGCAAGTTCCCGGCAACAGTGCCCTCTGTTTTTCTTCTCATGTACCTGCAGGCGCACCACCTCGACTTGGAGTTTTACGATGCTTTCTACCAACCCGGTGCCTATCTCAGCACACACGCCGCGCATATGACCCGTTGGCACGCTCAGCGGCCTGCCCCCGGTGTCTGATCCTCGCTGCACCCTTTGGAGGAGTGGCACAGGAACCTTGCTTCCGCTGCGGGATAGAACCACACGGAACAGGGTACTTTAAACCGAACCAGAGTTTATAAGGTATAAGTCATGCAGGTTTTATAAAATCACATCGTACCGTTTGGTGTAAAGACGACAGAGAAATGGGTAAAGTAACTGCTTTGAACACCTCCCCCGGAAAGGCACATAGTAAGTCCGCTCGGGGCGCCTGCCCTGTTTGTGGCAGCTCTAAACTCGAAGCGCTAGGGTCGAAAGGAGGGTATGCTTTTGTTAGCTGTGCTAACTGCCTGTTCAGTTTTTGTCCTGGGATAACGGCAGACTACCTTGCCAGCCTGTATGCAGCCGGATACCACGGACCCG